>NZ_JBWKEY010000002.1:0-821811 GCF_056435225.1 Streptomyces sp. NPDC043996
CTTGACGGTCTTGCTGCCCGAACCCGTCAGGGCCAGGAACACGTCGTCGAGGTCGGGGGTGTGCACCGTCAGCGCCTCCGCCTGGATGCCGGAGCGCTCAAGGGAGTCCAGCGTGTGGCGCAGGGCGGGGATGCTGCCGTCGCTCGGGATCTGCAGCGTGAGGTTCTCCTCGTCGCGCACGGCCTGCGGAAGCGTGTGCGCGGCGGCGTTCAGGTGCTGGTGGTCGTTGAACTGGAGGCGGATGTGGCCGCCGGGGATGCGGCGCTTGAGCTCGTCGGCCGTGCCCTCGGCGACGATCTTGCCGCCGTCCAGGACCGCGATCCGGTCCGCGAGCTGGTCGGCCTCCTCCAGGTACTGCGTGGTGAGGAAGATGGTGGTGCCGCCCGCGACCAGGCTGCGGATCATCTCCCACATCGTGCGGCGGCTGCGCGGGTCGAGGCCCGTCGTCGGCTCGTCGAGGAAGATGATGCTCGGCCGTCCGACCAGCGTCATCGCCAGGTCCAGCTTGCGGCGCATACCGCCGGAGAAGGTGGACGCCTGCTTCTTCGCCTCGTCGGCGATCTCGAACCGCTCGAGGAGCTCCGTCGCGCGGCGGCGGCCCTCGGCGCGGTCCAGGTGGAGCAGGTCCGCGATCAGGAGCAGGTTCTCCTCCGCCGTGAGCAGACCGTCCACGGCGGCGAACTGACCGGTGACACCGATGGACCTGCGCACCGCGTCCGCGTCCTTGTCCACGTCGTGGCCCGCGACCTGGGCCGAGCCGCCGTCGTGCGCGATCAGCGTGGTCAGGATCTGGACGGTGGTGGTCTTGCCCGCGCCGTTCGGGCCGAGCATGGCGAAGACCGTACCGGGCTCGACGTGCACGTCGATCCCGTCGAGTACGAGCTTGTCGCCATAGGACTTGCGCAGGCCAAGGGCGGAGATCCCCTTGGTCGCCCCGGTCACTTGGGTGGTGGCGGTCATCGTGCCCCTTCTCATCTTCCGTTGGTGTTCCAAGGTCGTTCTCTGGGTGCGGCGGTCGCCGGGGCGCCCCGTGCCCGGAGGGGGTGGGTGGTGCGTGACAGGGCCCCGGTGGGCGGCGCTGTCCGGGGTCGGCTAGGTGGGCGCCACCTGCCTGCGGCCGCTGTCGGGCACCGCCGTCACCGCGAAGTCGAGGTCGACCCCCCGCGTCCGTACGTCGTCAGGCCCCGGCGCGAGCTCACGGGTGGTCTCGCGGGTGGCCTTCGACGGCGCGCTCGGCGGGACGGGGCGGGCGGCCACGTCCAGCGTCGCGATGAGTCGTCCGGCCGGCGTGCGCGTGCCGTCATCGCCCGCCGTGGGGGCGACGACGCACCCGCGCCGCAGGACGGCGACGTACGGCGTCAGATCCATGCTGCCATCATGGCACACGCATGGCGCCACCGCGAGCCACAGTGGCACTACTTCCGATTCTGTCCCGATCTGGTACTCCGCGCGGCCCCCCCCAGAGGCCTCCAGACCGACGGTAGCCACGCGTCCGCATCCGGCGACAGCCCTTACGCGCCCGCGCCAGCCACGCCCTTTGTCTTGGCCACCAGGACAAAACCTCGAGGACGGCCCTCGCCGCCGAGACGCGACGGCAGCTCCCGTCCGGCCGCGAAAGGCGCGCGAAGCCGCTTCAATGGGCCCTGGACCAAGGAACTTCGCGGGACCAGGACACCCGCGCCCGCCACTCCGGACCCCACCACCGGACCCACGACGCGCGTCACGCCCGCGAGGGCCGCACTACCCGCCGCGCCGGGCACGGCCCAACCGCGCACACCCGACGGCCGCGGCGGGCGGCCTGACGGCGACGCGCCCCCGCATTCCGCTCGCACCCACGGAAGAACACGCACGCGCACCGGAATCCAGGGGCGAACCGAGAAGATCCAGCACTACGGCAACGCCAGAGTGGCGTTCATGCGAGCCACTCATGACACCCAAACGGCACCGCGAGGCCCATCGACCAGTGCCACCCTCGCCCCCACCGGAGCGAAATCGTTGCCCCGATGCCCCCAGAGAGCCCGGATCCCCGACATGAGGCGCCATAGGTGATGCCAGAAACGAGAAGGCCCCCTCCGCTCGCGAGCCGACTCCACCGGCCCTTCACGACTCGCCCCCACCTCCCTGCCCACACCTCGCGCAAGGGGTTGCATTCGCTGATCCCAGCGCGATATTCAGCCACCATCAGCCACGTGTAACCCAGCAAGGCCGGATGCCGCCTTCACATCGGCGAAGAGACACCGGGCAATACCGGAAGGGGACATGACGCATCCATGGCCAGGGCTGCATCGGACATCAGCAAACCCGCGGGCACCCGGATTCGGTCAGCCCCTTCCCGGATCATCGATGGCACTTGTATGGCGCCACCTTTGTGCCATGATGGCGTCATGGACCTCACGCCGTACGTCGACGATTTCCGGCACGAGCTCGCTGTCGCCGCAGACGCGGGCGGAGACGAAGCCAGAGCCCTCGCCCGGAGGCTGACCGCCCCGCTGGAGTCCGCCGCCCGCCTCGCGCTGCTCAACGCGCTGTCCGAGGCGATGGGCGAGGTCACCCGGGAGCTGGCGCCGGGTTCCGTCGTCGTCCAACTCCGCGGGCGGGAGCCGGAGTTCGTGGTGACACCGGCACCGCCGCCCAAGGCGGCGAAGGCACCGCCCCCAACGGGCCGCACCTCCCTCGCGGCCCTGAGCGACACCCTCGCGGGCGGCTACATCCGGCTGCGGTTCGCCACCGCGGGCGGCCTCGACGCGGCCACCGCCCTGTTCCACCGCGCCACGCCCGACCACGAGGCGCTGGCCCTGTGCCTGCCGACCGACGGCAGCGTCCCCACACTGCGCGCCGTCCTGGACGCGCTCGACGAAGCGGGCGTGGAGACCACCGGACTCACGGTGCACGCCCCCACCCTGGACGACGTCTTCTCGTCCCTCACCGGCGTCCTCGAACCCGAGGACGACGCCGTATGACCGCACGGGTCGCGCGTCCGCCCCGTCGCGCGGCCCGTGCTCAGCACGCCCGAGGGCGGCCTTCTGGCGGTGCGGACGGGTCCGGGACCCGTCCGCGTCCACACAGCCGGAAGGCCGCCCACTTGTGGTGGACGGCCCCTGCGGACGGCGCGTGGTCAGCGCCTGGCCGCGCCCTCCCGGCGCGCCCGGTCCAGCACTCCGGGCAGTGTGCGCAGGAAGGTCGTCACCTCGTCCTCGCCCACGACCAGCGGCGGGGCGAGCCGGATGGTGTCGGGGCCGACGGCGTTCACGAGGAGCCCCGCGTCCTCGGCGGCCCGCTGCACATGCGGGGCCAGCGGCTCGGTCAGCACGATGCCGAGCAGCAGACCGGCCCCGCGGACCCGGTCCACCAGCGGGTGCCCGAGGCCCTCGATCCCCCGGCGCAGCGCCTCGCCCTGCCGCTTGACGTGGTCGAGGAGCCCGTCCCCGTGGACGGTGTCGAGCACGGCGAGCGCGGCGGCGCACGAGACGGGGTTGCCGCCGAAGGTGGTGCCGTGCGCGCCGGGCGTCATCAGGTCGGCGGCCGGGCCGAAGGCGAGGGTCGCGCCGATCGGAAGGCCGCCGCCGAGACCCTTGGCGAGCGTGAGGACGTCCGGCTCGACGCCCTGCGCCTGGCACTCGAACCAGTGGCCGGTGCGGCCGATGCCGGTCTGCACCTCGTCGACGACGAGCAGCGCGCCGGCGGCGCGGGTGATCGCGCGGGCGGCCGCCAGATAGCCGGGCGGCGGCACGACCACGCCGTTCTCGCCCTGGATGGGCTCCAGGACGACGAGCGCGGTGTCGGTGTCGACGGCGGCGCGCAGCGCCTCGCTGTCGCCGTACGGCACATGTGTGACGTCGCCGGGCAGCGGCTCGAAGGGAGCGCGCTTGGCGGGCTGTCCGGTCAGGGCGAGCGAGCCCATGGTGCGGCCGTGGAAGCCGCCGTCGGCGGCGACCATGCGGTGCCGCCCGGTCAGCCTGCCGAGCTTGAAGGCCGCCTCGTTGGCCTCGGCCCCCGAGTTGGAGAAGAACACCCGGCCCGGGCGCCCGGAAAGCCGCAGCAGCCGCTCGGCGAGCCGTACCGGAGGTTCGGCGATGAACAGGTTCGACACATGGCCGAGGCGCCCGACCTGCTCGCTGACGGCGCGGACGACGGCGGGGTGCGCGGTGCCCAGGGAGTTCACGGCGATGCCGCCGAGGAAGTCCAGGTACTTCTTTCCGTCCGCGTCCCAGAACGCGGCGCCCTCGCCGCGCACCAGCGGCACCCGCGGCGTGCCGTAGTTGTCCATCAGCGATGTCCGCCAGCGCTCGGTGAGCGCGGCGTTCCCGCCCGCCGCGCCGGGCCCGTCCTCGCGCCCGGCGGCCATGTCCTCGCTCATCGCATCCCCTCTTCGACGGCCGCGCTCATCGCGGCCGGTGCTCCGTGGCCCCGCCCTCGGGGCCCCGCCCGGTGTGGCGCTCGCGCCGCGGCCGCCCTCAGTCGGGCATGACCAGCGTGCCGATCTCCTCCCGCGTGAACATCTCCAGGAGGACGGAGTGCTGGACGCGGCCGTCGATCACCCGGGCGCTGCCCACGCCGTTGCGGACGGCGTGCAGGCAGCCGGCCATCTTCGGCACCATGCCGTCGGCGAGCCCCGGCAGGATCGACTCCAGCTCGCTGGCGCTGAGCCTGCTGATGACCTCCTCGCTGTGCGGCCAGTCCCGGTACAGGCCCTCGACGTCGGTGAGGAAGACCAGCGTGTGGGCGTCGAGGGCGGCGGCGATCGCGGCGGCCGCGGTGTCGGCGTTCACGTTGTAGACGTGGTGGTCGTCGACGCTGCGGGCCACCGGCGAGATCACCGGGATGCGGCCGTCGGCGAGCAGGGCCTCCACGGCACCGGGGTTCACCGAGGCGATCTCCCCGACGCGGCCGATGTCGATCTTCTCGCCGCTCTCCCCCACCGGCCAGTGCTTCCTGGCGGTGATGGTGTCCGCGTCCTCGCCGGTCAGGCCGACCGCGAGCGGCCCGTGCTGGTTGATGAGCCCGACGAGCTCGCGCTGCACCTGTCCGGCCAGGACCATGCGTACGACGTTCATGGCCTCCGGCGAGGTGACGCGCAGGCCGGCCTTGAACTCGCTCTCTATCGCGTGCGTCTTCAGCGCGGCGCTGATCTGCGGGCCGCCGCCGTGCACCACGACGGGCTTGAGCCCGGCGTGCCGCAGGAAGACGACGTCATGGGCGAAGGCCGCCTTCAGCTCGTCGTCGATCATGGCGTTGCCACCGAACTTGATCACGCAGATCTTGCCTTGGTGGCGGTTCAGCCAAGGCAGCGCGTCCATCACGGACTGCGCCTTGACCAGGGCGGGGTGTTCGTGGGTCGCGATCCTCATGACGAGTACGCGCTGTTCTCGTGGACGTAGTCGGCGGTGAGGTCGTTGGCCCACAGGGTGGCCGTCTCGGCCCCGGCGGCGAGGTCGGCGGTGATGACGACCTCGCGGCCGCTCATGTCGACGGCGGCGCGGTCCGCGCCGATCGAGCCGTCCTTGCAGACCCACACGCCGTTGATGGCGACGTTCAGGCGGTCCGGCTCGAAGGCGGCCGTCGTGGTGCCGATGGCGGACAGGACGCGGCCCCAGTTGGGGTCCTCGCCGTGGATCGCGCACTTCAGGAGGTTGTTGCGGGCGATGGAGCGCCCCGCCTCCACGGCGTCGTCCTCGCTGGCGGCGTTGATCACGTCGATGCGGATGTCCTTGGAGGCGCCCTCGGCGTCGCCGATGAGCTGGCGGGCCAGGTCCTCGCAGACCGCGCGGACCGCGTCGGCGAACTCCGCCTGGCCCGGGGTCGCGCCGGAGGCGCCGGAGGCGAGCAGGAGCACGGTGTCGTTGGTGGACATGCAGCCGTCGGAGTCGACCCGGTCGAAGGTCACGCGGGTCGCGGCGCGCAGCGCCTTGTCCAGGGCCTTGCTGTCGACGTCGGCGTCCGTGGTGAGGACGACCAGCATGGTGGCGAGGCCGGGGGCGAGCATGCCCGCGCCCTTGGCGATGCCGCCGACGGTCCAGCCCGCGCCCTGGGCGACGGCCGTCTTGTGCACGCTGTCCGTCGTCTTGATCGCGATGGCGGCCCGCTCGCCGCCGTCCTCGGACAGCTCGGCCGCCGCGGCTTCGACGCCCGGCAGGAGCTTGTCCATCGGCAGGCGGGTGCCGATGAGCCCGGTGGAGGCCACCGCGACCTCCCCGGCGCGGTGGCCGAGCACCGCGGCGACCTTCTCGGCCGTGGCCCGCGTGTCCTGGAAGCCCGCGGGTCCGGTGCAGGCGTTGGCGCCTCCGGAGTTCAGGACGACGGCGCTCACGGAGCCGGTCCTGATGACCTGCTCGCTCCACACCACGGGGGCGGCCTTCACCCGGTTCGCGGTGAAGACGCCCGCCGCCGCGCGGCGCGGGCCGTGGTTCACGACGAGGGCCAGATCCGGGTTTCCGGTGCTTTTGATTCCGGCCGCTACGCCTGCGGCCGAAAAGCCTTGTGCTGCCGTGACGCTCATGGCGCTGCTACTCCTACAGGGGAAGTTCCCGGTTTCCCGGGAAGGCCGAGGGGGACCACCGGCCATGACCGATAAAGGCAGACTCGAGTCGCCCCGTGCCTCGATTCTGACGACGGAGCGCCGTAACTCAACAACTCTCTGTCCGCTCCAGGGTATTACCCACGAGAGGCCCTGACCGCGCGCCTGACGAGGGCGCGGCGGCGGGTGGACACCCGCCGCGCACCCTGCGTGAGGGAGTCGGGTTCCGGGGCCTGTCCGATGTCATCGAAGAGGTTTGCCGAGTATCGGACGGGACATCCGCAACCCGCGACAAACCATTGGCAATTCCGGCTTCCGGCACCGGCAGGTGTCCTGTCCACAGGACGCTCTCATGTGACCGCCTCCACAGTGGCGCCGGCCACACCGTAACGGAGCGTACTTTCATGTGAGTTTGCCCCGCCACCCCCTTACATTTCACGGATCCGATATTTCAGGCGGCATCCGGCCACGGCAGCGACCCGAGAATTGCGGGACCTCGAGGCGGCCTGGACGCCGGGGGCGGGGCCAACGACAATGACGGAGCCGGAGCCTTGCCCGCGGAGCGCGTGACCGCGGCGCTGGCCCCGGCGCGCCGGCCGGTCTCTCCTTTCGCCGATGCTCCGCAGCGAGCGGAATCCGCGGAGCCCGAGGACCTGCCCTGCCGGAGACGTGACCTTCCGAATTGGAGTGACCATGAGCAGCAACCCGTTCGACGACGCCGACGGCCGGTTCTACGTCCTGGTGAACGACGAGGAGCAGCACTCGCTGTGGCCGTCGTTCACCGAGGTGCCCGCCGGCTGGCGGATCGCGTTCGGCGAGGCCAGCCGTCAGGAGTGCCTGGACTACGTGGAGCAGAACTGGACCGACCTGCGCCCCAAGAGCCTCCGCGACGCGATGGCGGCGGACAAGGCCGCCTGAGCCCCGGCGCCCACCGGCGCCGGGATGAGGACAAGGGGTGGTTTCTCCGCCGATCGGCGGAGAAACCACCCCTTGTCGCTTTTCTTCCGTTATGCCCGGAGGTGCGTGCATGCCTGGGGGTGCGTGCATGCCTCGAGGCACGTGCGCGGGCATCAGAACGGCCCGTCGGCCCGGCCGGGAAGGCCGTGGCGCCGACGGGCCACTGGGGGCTGCCGTACCGGCCTAGGCCGTGCGGCTCGCGACCGCGCCGGACTCCGCGCGCCGCTGGACGAGGGAGTCGGCGATCTCGCCGCTGCGGACGGCGATGTTCGACAGCAGGGACGAGGTGAGGCCGTGCGTGTGCTCGGTGCCGCCCTGCAGATAGATGCCGCAGGCGAGGCCGTCGGCGGTGAGCACCCGGTAGTCGCGCTCCACGCGGTGGCGGCCCTCGTCGTCGCGCAGGCAGAAGCGGTCGACGTCGCCGAGCAGGCCGGTGGCGTCCATGGTGCTATAGCCGGTGGCGAAGACGAGCGCGTCGACGTCCATCTCGTGCTCCGTCTCGCCGTCGAGCAGCGAGTGCAGGACGACCCGGGTGTCGTTCCCGGAGCGCTTCACTTCCTTGACCCGGGTGAGGTTCAGGAAGTGCAGCCGCTTGTCGCCCGCGACCTCCTCCTCGTACGAGCGCCGGAACAGCTCGCGGATGACGTCGGTGTCCACCACGGAGTAGTTCGTGTTCTTGTGGTAGCGCCAGAACGAGTCGCGGGTGTTCTCGGTGCCGAAGTAGTAGTGGTCCACCGCGGCCGGGTCGAAGACCTGGTTGGCGAAGGGCGTGTCGTCGGCGACGGAGTAGCCGTACGACGGGAGGATCGCCGAGACTTGGGCGTGCGGCAGCATGTCGTGCAGGTACTTGGTGATCTCGGCGGCGCTCTGGCCCGCGCCGACCACGGCCACGTTCTTGAGGTCCCCGGGCTTCATCTCGCCGTACCGCGCCAGGAACTCCGAGCTGTGCCAGACGCGCTCGTCGCGCCGCACGCCTTCCGGCATGCGCGGCACGAGGCCGGTCGAGACGGCGACGTTGCGGGCCTTCACGACGCGCGTCGCGCCGCTCGCGGTGTCCCGTACCTCGATTTCGAGATGCTGGTGTACGCCGCTTTCGCCGCCCTGCGGCAGCCGGATCTCGGTGACCTCCGAGTTGTAGGTCACGAGGTCGCTGAAGCTCGACTCCGCCCATTCCAGATACTGGTGGAATTCCTGGCGGGTCGGGAAGAAGTCCTGATTGTTGACGAACTGCACCAGGCGGTCAGACGCGTGCAGGTACGAAACGAAGCTGTACCGGGACAGGGGATTCCGGAAGGTGGCCAGGTCCTTCAGGAACGAAATCTGCATCGTCGCCTGGGGAAGCAGCATGTTGCGGTGCCAGCCGAAGGCGGGCTGCCGCTCGAAGAAGGCAGCCGTAACGGGCTGATCAGTGGCGTTGCTCGGGTGCTCCTCCAGAGCGATGGCCAGGGACAGGTTGGACGGGCCGAACCCGATGCCAACGATGTCGACTATCTCGTGTTCACGAGTACCCATGGATAATCTCCCGCTGGTGTAGCTTCGACAGGGATGCC
Organism: Streptomyces sp. NPDC043996; assembly: GCF_056435225.1. NCBI lineage: Bacteria > Bacillati > Actinomycetota > Actinomycetes > Kitasatosporales > Streptomycetaceae > Streptomyces > Streptomyces sp. NPDC043996. Next base: position 9,022 of record NZ_JBWKEY010000002.1, read on the forward strand.
GCAGCATCAAAGGGGTCAATTGCGGTTACCCAAGAGGACCTTCGACCTGAAATGCCGTCAACTCTTGCCTCGCAGGGCCGCCTTATGGTCTAAAACATCTCGACCGGTGGTCCGGGAGATACGCATTGAGTATTGCGCTGGAGAACACCGCCACGCCAACTTAGAGGGGCGTACGGACCTTATCAAGGGGGTCCAGCCGCGCCACCGGCCGAGCACCGCTGTCCTGTCGACGGGACAGCGGTGCCGCTCGTCCGCGCTTTTGGCCGCGCTTCTCAACGCGTTGCAAGGGCCGGCGACTTGGCGCCGTACCGTGAGTGAGATCAACGAAAGGGTGAGCTCCGGATGTTCGTACCGAGCCAGTACCGCCAGCCGGACAGTTCATGGATGGTCGACCTGATCCTCGGCAATCCCCTGGCACTGTTCGTGAGCAACGGCAGCACCGAAGCGGGCCCGTTCGCCACGCATCTGCCGGTGATCAGGGACCCCGAGTGGTCCGGCGAATGGTCCGACGATCTCTCGGGCGGTAGGCTGATCGGCCATATGAACCGTGCGAATCCGCACTGGAAGGCCCTCGAATCGGGCACCGTGAACCTCCTTACCTTCACCGGCCCGCACGGCTATGTGTCGCCGACGGTGTACGAGACGACTCCGGCCGCCCCGACATGGAACTTCACCTCTGTGCATGTGCACGGTGTGGTGGAGAAGATCGAGGGCATCGAGAACACGCTGGAGGTCGTGAAGGCGACCGTGCGTGCCTACGAGGGAGCGTTCGGCGCCGGCTGGGACATGTCGGAGTCGCTCGAGTACTTCCGGAAGATCGTGCCCGCCGTGGGCGCCTTCCACTTCAAGGTGACCGGCGCCGAGGGCATGTTCAAGCTCAGCCAGGAGCAGCCGGACGCGGTGCAGGAGCGGGTGCGCCGCTCGTTCGGCGAGCGCGAGTGCACCCGGTACCGGGCCGCCGCCGACCTGATGCACAAGCTTCCGTAAGCACACCCCGCCGCCCGCGCCCGGCATCGCTCAGACCAGACCGCACGAGGCGTCACTCCCCTTGCCCCGCACGGGACTTCGCCGCCCGTGCGGTCGGCACGGGACCTCACCCTCGACGCACGCGCGGGGCCCGCACCCCCTCTCGAGGGTGCGGGCCCCGCGTCGGCACCGCTGTGGAACGAGGCGACAACTCACCTGCTCCGCACGGGCTTTGTGTGCTGGCGTACGACCCGGGCGAGCCCGGGCCGTACCGGATCAGGCGCTGATACCCGCCTTCTCCTCTTCCTCCTCGTCTTCGACGAGGGCACGCTCCGCCGCGTTGTCGAGCGTCGCGAGCACCCACTGCTCGAAGTCGATGCCCGACTGCTCGGCGGCCTTGTGCCACCACTGCAGACGGCTGCCGGGCACCGCCAGGCGCCGCATCGTCTCCGTGGTCGGCGTGCCGTCGCGCACCTCGTCCTCGCGCGCCATGCGGATGGCGCTGCGCAACTGCTTGGTCGTCCACTGCATCTGCTCGGCGCGATCGAGCCACAGCTCCTGCTCGTCGATCGGCAGGGACGCCAGCTCCGCGTGGTGCTGGAAGCTGAGCGCCGCGCGCCGACGGCTGAAGTCGAAGCGCCGGGACACCCAGGCGTAGTTGCGCAAGGTCTGGTACTGCAGGCCCGCCGCGCGAATGCCGCGCTGGTACCGGTCGGTGTAGTGGTCCTTGCCGTAGACCAGCCAGTCCCCGAGCCACCAGGAAGAGGAGTTAACGATTCCGGAGAGCTGGCGTCCAGCCCGCTCCCAGTCCTCGAAGGTCAGCCCGGCCGGCATCTGCAGGCCCACCTTCGTCGTCAACACCTGGCCACGACGCTCGTCCACCCGGCGCTGCCGCGGGACCGCGGCGGGCGCGCTTCTGCGGAACAGCACTACCTTCGAGTCCTCGAGGTCGCTGACCTGGTTCGTCATCATGCCTCCATGTGAATGAACTTCGAACGAACGCGGGTACAACCGGCCGCGTCCGAACGCGAAAAAGCCATGCGGGCATGGCAGCCGTGTCCGGATCCCCCCGGGGACCGGTCGCCGTCGCGCAGCGCGAGGCACAAGGCTGGCCAATGAATCACAGCCGATCGGCCGGATGAGAGCTCTTTCGAGCCACTCGCCGAATCGGGTCGTCAGAGTTCCGTCAACTCACGGGTGGACCCGTCGGCGTGGCCGCGCGCACACCCAGCCATCGGAACGCCTCTACTGGTCGAGGCGCCCGTCGGCATGGAGCGCGGGCAGGTCCGGCCGTTCGGCGCGTCCCTCAGGACCGCGCGGAAGGCATTCAGTCGGCATGTGTGCGGATACGTACATCAACTACTCGCCCCGTTCAACTACTCGCCCCGTTTCGCCTGGACCACCGCGCCCCCCTTGCCGTCGGCCCGACGCGTCCCCCGTCGTTGCCGTCGACCCGGATTCGAAGTGGTCTCTTCCAAAGGCCTACCCGAGTAGAACCCGCGGCCTGTTGGAGATTCAAGGAAGGCGACGTCGCTCGTCGCGACTTTTCGAAGTTCGAACAAGATAGCCCAACGGCGCTATCCCTGTCCCGGTGTGACGTGCCTCTCGCAGCATGCCCAACAGAGGGGGCTTTGTCGGCCAACTTCCGCCATTCAGGGCCCTCATTGAGCCAATGATGACGGCTGGCGAAACGGTTGCAGACGAGAAGGGGACTCACAGACAGACGGGGCGCATCATGGAGTTAACGGGGCCAGCAGAAGCAAAGTCTGAGGCTCCGTCACCATTCGTACGCATTAGCCGAGCCCCTGAGCTGATACGTGACTCTAGCAGTTTCCATACGATCTTTTAACACCCACGCGCGACACACTTCCGGCGGCATCGTGCGGGACTGATCTGTTCCGGCAACTCGACGGTTGTCTATACGGAGTTCGGCGCGGCCGGTGGACGGTGAGGTGCGGGGCGAGGTCCGGGCCGTAGCGGAGTCGCCCGGCCGGCCGAGCGGCTCCGGAATTCCAACTTCCGCAATGCCCCCGGGTGTCCGCGCGACCGTGTCCTGCCTTCGCGCCCCGCCGTCGACGCCCGGCCGCCCTGGCCCCTATAGTGCGCGCCCGGCGCACACGCCCGGAGCGCGGCCGCGGTCCGCGCGGCACGGTTTTCTCCGGCATCCCGGCGAGCAGGTTTGCTGCCGTGGTTGCCACACCAGTCACGCCCGCAGCAAGATGGTGCGAAGGGCTCTCGGATCCTAGACTCGACGCTCGGCAGCCGCCGCTCAGGGACGTCCGGAAGGGATCCGCAGCATGGTTGTGCCCTGCGCATCGCCAATATCGACTCCGGCCAGCGAGGTGCCGGGCGCCCAGCTTGCATCTCCCTTCAGCGATTTCACCGACCAGGTCTTCCAGCACCTCCGCCGTGCCGACCAGCGCCGTTGGGCCGGCGCGTATCTGGCGGGACTGCTCATCACTCCCGGCAAGAAGTCCGTGCGCCGCCTTGCCGGGGCCATCTCGGCCTCTCCCACCGCGGTGCAGTCCCTGCGCCAGTTCGTGAGCCTCAGCCCCTGGGACTGGGACCCGGTCATGGCGGAGCTGACCCGCTGGGCCGAGAGCCACGGCCCCGCTCCCACCTGGGCGATCGGCCGTGCCGTGCTGCCCAAGCGCGGTGACCGCTCGGTCGGCGTGCACCGCTACTTCGACCCCGCGTCGGGCCGTACGCTCAACTGCCAGCTCGGCCTCGGCGCCTTCCTGTGCCTGGGGTCCCTGCAAGTGCCGGTCGACTGGCGGCTGCTGCTGCCCGCGCCCTGGACCGAGGACCCGCAGCTGCGGCGGCGCGCGCGCATCCCGGACGAGGTCAGCCACCGCCCCCTGTGGTCGCAGGCCCTGGACCTGGTGGACACCCTTGAGGCCCGGACCAGGCCCACGTCCGCCCCGGTCGTGGCCGACATGAGCGACGACCCGGACGTCGGCCTCTTCCTGCGCGGGCTGAGCCAGCGGGCCCGGGACTTCGTGGTCGCCGTGCCCCAGCACGTGAAGGTGCTGCCCATCGGCGAGCGGGCCGCGAACTGCCCGGGGCCGGTCAGCGCCCGCGCCCACATCGCCAACGGCAATACGGACATGCTCCTGGTGACCGCCGCGGACGGGCGGCAGCAGCGCCTTCAGGTCCAGTCGGTGCTGATCAGGCTGCCGGGGCCGCGGGCGGGGGCCACCCCTGAGTATCCGTACCGGCTGTTCACCGAGGTGCTGCCGGAGGGCCGCACAGGGGGCATGTGGATCACGAGTCTGACCCATCGCCGCCTGGACAACGTTGCCTCACTGGCCGCTCACCGCACAGGAACCACTACCGCCGTCGCGGGCATGGAACGGCATTTCGGACTTCTCGACTTCGAAGGCCGGTCCTTCCCCGGCTGGTATCACCACATGACCTTGGTTTCCGCGGCGTATACCTATCAGCGGCTGACACACCGTCCGGTTCCGCGTCATCTCCCGTGCTGTCCCGCGCCACATGCGCGCAATGCACAGGACCGGCTTCACTTGGTGGACCGCTGAGCCGGTTCCCGATGTCCGCGACCGGGAACCGGACGCTTTGCTCCGCATCTCGGACCGCCCCGCGGAATTCCATGGTCGCTAGGCCCGCGTCAATTTCCGCGGCCCGTCCTTGACACGACACCATTGACGTTTCGTCAAAATCGGCGCGGTTGTCAACTCATGGGTATCTGCTGGGTATCGGCTGGGTATCCACCGCTGGGTATCCGCCGCCGGGGAAAGACTCGTCGAATTCTCCGCGACGGCTCTGTCATATTCCCGGAGCCGCTATCGCCAGGACGCGTGAGCTGGAATCGCGGCGGAGCGTCGGCGAGCTGAGGCCGGGCGCGCGGGGCGCCAGCGCCGGAGCGGGCCCGCGCCAAAAGGGGCGCGGCCCTGGAGACCGCCGGGGGAGGTCGGTCTCCAGGGCCACTGGATCGGTCCGGTGTGCGGCAGCACTCCGGGCCGAAGCTCTAGCGGGCGTGACGCCCGCGCGCACGGGTGCCGGGCGGCTAGCTCACCCAGCCCGTGTAGCCCTGGGCTCCGCCCGCGGTGGCGCCTGCGGCGTGCCGTGCGGCACCGCGGCCGCGGTCGTCACGTTCGAGCATCGCGGACACCGCCCGGACCAGCCAGGCGTTGACCGAGAGCCGTTCCCGGCTCGCGGCCTCCTCGATCCGGGCCTTCAGGTGCTCCGGCGGCCGGAAGTTGATGCGGGATGTCGTGCCCTCCTCGCCGTTCACCGTCGTTGGCGCCAGTGATGCCAGTGATGGCACCATGCCGCCGCGCACCGGGGCGTAGCCATGGCCCGGCTGATCGTCGTACCGGTGGTCCTGTGGGGGTGGTGTGACGATGAACGTCGGATCGAGGCCGCGCAGGCGCAGCTCCACGGAACCAGGCGCGAGGTCACGGGTGATCTCGGCCGCGGCAGCCGACAGTGCGTCAAGCAGCGTGAGCCGTAAGGCGGAGGCCAGCGGCGCGACGAGGCGCTCGGCGAAGTCACGAGTTTCCTCGTCACCCGCCTCGACCGCGACGGAGAGCTCCTGCCGCAGTTGCTCGACGTACCGCGTGAGGTCCATGGCACCATCGTCGCACCACTATGGCGCCATGCGCAAGCTTTCGAATAGCCGCTCTCCAGAAAGACCTCGCCCGCCGATGCCCGGAGCCCCATCGCGGAGGCCCGGTGTCCCTGGCTGGTTACCGACCTCGACGCGGCGCCCGCGGGGGTGGTTCCGGGTGGGCACCGGTGGCCGTTCGCGCCTAGCGTGGAAGGAGCGCGGCACTCCGCTCCTGGGGTGTGCCGTCCCAATCCAGGGGGGCGGGAGGCCGTACCACCATGACCACACACGCTGAGGGCGCCCCCTGTTGGGCGGACGCCATGTTTCCCGACGTCGGGGCGGCCAAGGACTTCTACGGCGAGCTGTTCGGCTGGACGTTCGCGGAGGGGTCGGCCGAGTTCGGCGGCTATACGCAGGCGTTCAAGGACGGCAAGGTCGTCGCGGCGGTGGTTCCGCAGATGCCCGACATGGCGGGGCAGCCGCCCGCGTGGAACCTGTACTTCGCGACGCCGGACATCGCCGCCACCGCCGCCAAGGTCCGTGACAACGGCGGCACCACCGTGATGGAGCCGATGGCGGTGGGCGACTTCGGCTCCATGCTGACCGCCCAGGATCCGAGCGGCGTGTACTTCAGCGCCTGGCAGCCGGACACGCACCAGGGTTTCGAGCTGATGGGCGCGTCGGGCGCGTTCTGCTGGGCGGAGGTGACCACGCGGGACGCGGGCAAGGCGGACGCCTTCTTCCCCGCGGTGTTCCCGTACGAGGTCAAGCGGATGGAGGACGAGCGGGTCGACTTCCATGTGTGGCAGCTGGGCGGTCAGCCGGTGGTGGGCCGTCTGAAGATGACGCCGGACTTCCCGGCCGAGGCGCCGCCGTACGTCAACGTGTACTTCGGCGTCGACGACTGCGACGCGGCGGTGGAGACGGTGCGGCAAAGCGGCGGGGCGCTGCACTTCGGCCCGATGTCCTCGCCCTTCGGCCGGTTCGCCACCGTGGGTGATCCGCAGGGCGCCGCGTTCTCCGTCATCGACCTGTCGACGACGGAGGGGGAGATGCCGAGCCTGAGCTGAGGGGCGCGGGGCCGACGGCCCGGGGACGCCCGGGCGGGCCGGGCCCGCGCGGACACACGAAAGGCCGCTCTCGCGTTTCGCGAAAGCGGCCTTCGACCCGCTAAGAAGCTGGTCGGGACGACAGGATTTGAACCTGCGACCCCTTGACCCCCAGTCAAGTGCGCTACCAAGCTGCGCCACGTCCCGTTGCCCGTATGACCTGGGGTTTCCCCTGGCCGAACGCGCACCGAAACAATACCGCACTCCGGCCGGTGATCGCTCCCGCCTTTCCGCGCTTGACTTCAACCGCGCTTGAGGTTGCAGGCTCGCTGCCATGACGACGACAACGGAGCGCGCCTCCACGTACGCGGATCTGCCCGGCCTGATGGCTCTGATGACGGGCGACGAGAAGCACGGCCCGGCGGCGACGTCCACGCTGGACGCGCTGTGGGTGCTCTATGACCGTGTGCTGCGGGTCACACCCGAGCGGATGGACGCCCCGGAGCGGGACCGGTTCCTGCTCTCCAAGGGGCACGGGCCGATGGCGTACTACGCCGTCCTCGCCGCCAAGGGCTTCGTGCCCGTGGACTGGCTGGAGACGTTCGGGGCGTACGAATCGCCGCTCGGCCACCACCCGGACCGGATGCTCGTCCCTGGCGTGGAGATCGGCAGCGGCTCGCTCGGGCACGGCCTGCCGCTCGCGGTCGGCACGGCGCTCGGCCTGAAGGCGCGCGGGCTCACCGATCCGGCCGTGTGGGTGCTCGTGGGGGACGCCGAGCTGGACGAGGGCAGCAACCACGAGGCGATCGCCTACGCGGGGCCCGCGGGTCTGGAGCGGCTGCACGCCCTGGTGATCGACAACGCCTCGGCGTCGTACGCGCGGCCCGGCGGCATCGCCGCGCGCTTCGAGGCGGCGGGCTGGTCGGCGGTCACCGTCGACGGGCGCGACCACGAGGCGCTGTACGCGGCGTTCACGGCGCCGCACGCCGGGCGGCCGCACGTGGTCGTGGCGCGCGTCGAGTCCAAGGAGTACGAGGGCGAGCCCGAGTCCGCCTGACGCGCTCCCCCCTGGCCCCGCCTCCCCCGCCCGCTCCCCCTCTCCCACCCCTCCAGCCCTCACTCCCGGAAGGACCCCCCTCATGGACACCATGCGTGACCGCTTCGCCCCCGTCATGGCGCGGCTGCTCGACGAGGATCCGCGTGTCGCCGTCGTCCTCGCCGAGATCGGCAAGGACGCCTTCAAGGAGGCGGCGCACGCGCACCCGGACCGGGTGATCAACGTCGGCATCCGGGAGCAGCTGCTCGTGGGCGCCGGGGCCGGTCTGGCCCTCGCGGGGCTGCGGCCGGTGGTGCACACCTTCGCGAGCTTCCTCGTGGAGCGGCCCTTCGAGCAGATCAAGCTGGACTTCGGGCACCAGGGCGTGGGCGGGGTCCTGGTGAGCGCGGCGGCGTCGTTCGACTGGCCCGAGGGCGGCTTCACGCACATGGCGCCGGGCGACGTCGGCGTCCTCGACACCCTCGACGGCTGGACGGTGCACGTGCCGGGCCACCCGGACGAGGCCGAGACGCTGCTGCGGCACGCGGTCGGGGCGGGCGAGGCCAAGGACGACAAGGCGTACGTCCGTCTCTCGGTGCAGGCCAACGCGGCGCCGATGGCCGTGGACGGGGAGCGCTTCCTCACCGTGCGCGAAGGGCGGGGCGGTGTCGTGGTCGCCGTCGGGCCGATGCTCGACCACGTCCTCGCGGCGACCGAGGGGCTCGATGTGACCGTGCTGTACGCGACCACGGTGCGGCCCTTCGACGGCGCCGCCCTGCGCCGGGCGACGGGGGCCGCGGACGCCGCCGACGTGGTGCTCGTCGAGCCGTACCTGGCCGGTACGTCGACGGCCTCCGCGAACGACGCGCTCGCCGACGTGCCGCACCGCGTGCTCGGCCTCGGCGTGGGGCGCGCGGAGCTGCGCCGCTACGGAACGATCGACGAGCACCTGCGGGCCCACGGCCTGGACCCCGCGTCGCTGCGCGAGCGGATCGGCGGTTTCCTGGGCGGGCGGGTGCACGCGTAGGCCGACGGGCGCCGCGCCTGGGTGAGCCGTGGCTCCGGCCCCCTGGGCCGGGCCAAGGCGCGGCGCACGGCCCGGCTCGCGTCGTCGTCAGGCGTGGTCCGCCGGGTGGGGGTGGCCGTCGGGGCCGGGGGGCGTGTGCCGCGGTCGTGGCGGGTGGCCGCCTCCGGCCGCCGGGGGCGCCTCCGCGCGTACCAGGCCCCGGATCGCGGGCGCCGCGAGCAGCGCGGCGCACACGGCGAGGGCCATCCCGGCGCTGATGAGCAGCACGCGCTCGGCGCCGAGGGCGGCGGCGGCCGGGCCCGCGAGGGCCTGGCCGACGGGGAGCATCGCGAGGGAGCCCGCGACGTCGTAGGCATGGATGCGGTTGAGGACGTCCGGCGGCACCTGGGTCTGCACGGTCGTCGCCCACATCACGGCCCAGAACGACGTCCCCGCGCCCGCGACGGCCGCGCCCGCCGCCATCGCCGGGACGCCGAGCCCCGCGCCGACGGCGGCCGGGAACGCGCTGAACCCGATGAGGGCGAAGGCACCGGCGCGCAGCATGCGGTGCGGCCGCAGCCGCAGCGCGACCAGGCCGCCGACCACCGTGCCCGCGCCGAGGGCCGAGTTGACCAGGCCGTACGCGCCCGCGCCATGGCCGTCGACGACGGTGACGGCGACGAGCGGAATCAGCGGTCCCGTCACCGTGATCATCAGGACGCACCAGATGGCGATGACGCCCCACAGCCAGGCGCGGGCGGTGAACTCCCGCCAGCCGGTGACGAGGTCGGCCCGGAACCCGGCGCTCGGCGCGCGCTGGCCGGGCGGGGCCGCGGGCAGCCTGAGCAGCAGCAGGCACAGGCCGCTGACGGCGTACGTCCCCGCGTGCGCGGCGAAGACGGCACCGGGCGACGCGACGCCGACCAGGGCCCCGGCGACGGCGGGGCCCGCGAGCTGGGCGGCGGCCTCCGCGACGCGGATGGCGCCGTTGGCCTGCTGCACGTCGGCCGCGAGCCGCGGCACCGTGCTGGCGACGCCGGGCTGGAAGAGCGCCGCGGCGGCGCCGTTGACCGCGCCGATCGCGCACAGCTGCCAGAGCACGACGTGGCCGGTGCAGAAGAACACGGCGGTCAGGGCCTGGGTCACCAGGCGGACGGCGTCCGCGCCGATCATCAGGAGGCGGGGGCTGACCCGGTCGGCGACGACCCCGCCGAAGACGACGAGGCCCGCGAAGCAGGCGGCGGTCGCGGCCATGACCAGGCCCACGGCTCCCGCGCCGTACCCATGGCGCAGCATGCCGACGGCCAGCGCCACGGGCAGCATGGTGTCGCCGAGCTTGGCGATGGCCCGCGCGGTGAAGAACAGGCCGAAGTCACGCGTCCACAGGCCGCCCCCGGCGCGGCAGGGCGCCTCCCCCGACACCGCTGGCATACCCGCCCCTCCGCTGGCCCCGCCGACACGACCGCTGGATCATGCCACGGGGCGCGGGCGGCGCCCAGGGGTTTTACTCCGGGGCCACCACGCCCAACTCCGGGTGGGCCTCGATGAGTCGGGGGGTGGCGGCCTGGCGCCAGGAGTCGGCCAGGATGTCCCCCAGCTCCTGCTTGTCCAGGGATCTGAGGCGCACCCGCACCCAGGCGAAGCTCGCCTCGTGGTCGGCGATCCAGAACTTGTCCGGCTCGGCGAGCACCAGTTCGTCGCGCTCCAGCTTCGGGCAGCGCACGGCGATGGACGTCTCGTCCTCGGGCAGCGTGGCGAACATCTTGCCCGCGACCCGGAAGGTCGGCATGCTCCAGGCGATCTTCTCGGTGGTGTCGGGCAGGGCGAGGGCGGTGCGGCGTACGTCGTCGGCGTTGACCATGGAAAAACGGTAACCAAGCCCACTGACAACCACTCGCCGGGCCACCCCCGGGTCAGCCCCGGTCACCCTCCGGGTCATCCCCTGGGTCAGCCCACGTGCCGGTCGAGCCACCCGGTGAGGTCCGCCTGGACCTCGTCGCGGTTGGTCTCGTTGAGGATCTCGTGCCGGGCGCCCTCGTAACCCTTCCAGGTGAGGTCGCGGACGCCCGCGTAACGGAGGTCCTCCAGGAGTTCGTACACGAGCGTCATCCGCTGGTTGCAGGGGTCCTCGGTGCCCGCGACGACGTGGACGGGCAGGTCCGCGGGGATGCGGGCCAGCTGCCGCGGGTCGTTGACCTTGCGGACCGCGCGCATCCAGTCCAGGGACAGGCCCGCCGAGAACGGGAAGCCGCAGCGCGCGTCGGCGGCGTAGGCGTCCACCTCCGCCTCGTCGCGGGAGAGCCACTCGAAGCCGGTGCGGTGCGGATAGGGGTCGTTGAAGGACGCGAACAGGCGCGGGACGAACGACGAGCGGGCCGCCGCGCCCTTCGCGGCGACCTCGCCCTCCAGGCGGGCGAGCGCGGCGTCGACCTCGGCGCCCGGCAGCGAACGGAACGTGCCGCACAGGATCAGGCCCGCGAGCCCGTCCGCGTACTCCTGGGCGTGGTCCCGCGCGAGCATCGAGCCGAGGCTGTGGCCGAACAGGACCAGCGGAACGCCGGGGTGCGCGGCGCGCGCCCGGTCGCCGACGGCCCTGAGGTCGTCGACGATCGCCCGCCAGCCGTCGGCGGGCCCGGTGCCGTCCGCGCCGCGCGCCACGCCGTAGCCGCCGGTGGCCGCCGCCGTGGCCCCGTGCCCGCGGTGGTCGGAGGCGACGACGCCGTAGCCGTGGGCGGTGAGGTGGCGGGCGAACCGGTCGTAGCGCAGGGCGTGTTCGGCGGCGCCGTGCGCGATCTGTACGAGGGCGCGGGGCGCGCCGTCCGGCATCCAGGCGTAGGTGGCGACGGGGACGCCGTCCGGGGCGGTCAGGGGCCTGGCGGTGTACGTGACCGGGGTTCCGTTCATGGCGTCATGGTCCGGCATGGGTGTCCCTCTGTGCGGTCGCGGCTCGGCTGTCCTGGCGAACCCTCCCCCACCGGCGGCCGCCCAACCCCGCCCGGTCCCCGCGCCACGCGGGTCCCCTCCCGCCCATTGACCCCTCACCGAAGCGGAACCTACCCTGAACCCACCCGGAGAGTAAGCGCTTTCCACCCTGACTCTGCCCCTGACCCTGACCCGGACCCCGCTCCTGCTCTCCCCCGCGTACGACGACTCACGCACACCCGGCGACCGGCAGCCGTCCTAGCCCAGGGAGCGCCATGAGTTCCACGCGAAGGCTTCGCACGCCCGTATCACCCGTATCACCCGCATCGCCCCTATCTCCCGTATCGCCCCGCACGGCCGTGACCGCCGTCACCGCTGTGATCGCCGTGCTCGCGCTGGTCCTCGGCCTCGGGGTGACCGCCGCCCCGCGCGTCGAGGCCGCCGCCGCGTTCCGCGTCCTCGTCTTCTCCAAGGTCACGAACTACCCGCACGACTCCATCCCCGCGGGCGTCGAGGCGATCGAGAAGATGGGCCGCGACCACGGCTTCGCGGTGGAGGCCACCGACGACGCGGGCGTGTTCACCGACGAGCGGCTCGCCGCCTTCCAGGCGGTCGTCTTCAACAACACCAACTCCACACCGGAGAAGGGCGACCTGCTCGACGCGGCGCAGCGCGCGGCCCTGCAGCGGTACGTGCGCGGGGGCGGCGGCTGGGTCGGGCTGCACGCGGCGTCGGCGAGCGAGCGCGACTGGGGCTGGTACGAGGGACTGGTCGGCGCGATCTTCGACAAGCATCCGCCGGTGCAGCCGGGGCGGATCAAGGTCCTGGACCACGCGCACCCGTCCACCAAGGGCCTGCCGGAGCTGTGGGAGCGCACGGAGGAGTGGTACAACTGGCGCGCCAACCCGACCGGGAAGGTGCACACGCTCGCGCAGATCAAGGTGCGCGACGGCGTGAGCGGCCTGGACGAAGGCGTCGACCACCCCTGGTCGTGGTGCCAGAACTACGACGGCGGCCGCTCCTGGTACACGGCGGGCGGACACGCGGCCTCGGCCTTCGCCGAGGAGGGCTTCCTGAAGCACCTGCTCGGCGGCATCCAGTGGGCGGCGGGCGCGAAGGCGGGCGACTGCACCGCCACCAAGACGGGCGCCTTCCAGCGCACCCCGCTCGCCACCAGCGACCTCGCCGACCCCTTCGAGCTGGCGATCGCGCCCGACCGGCGGGTGCTCTTCATCCAGCGCACCGGCGAGCTGAAGCTCATCGACCAGGAGACGCTCCAGGTCAGCACGGCGCTCGACTTCGCGTACACGCCGGAGATGACGAGCCAGTCGGACGGTCTTCTCGGGCTCGCGCTCGACCCCCGGTTCGCCGACAACCACTGGCTGTATCTGCTGCACTCGGACAAGACCGAGAAGCGCCTCAACCTGTCGCGGTTCACGGAGGCGGGCGGCAAGGTCGACCCGGCCTCCGAGAAGCGGCTCCTGACCATCCCCACCTGGCGGGGCGAGGGCCGCGCCAACTCGCACATGGCGGGCTCGCTCGCGTTCGACAAGAAGGGCGACCTGTACGTCGCGACGGGCGACAACACCGACCCGTTCGCCTCGGACGGCTTCGCGCCCCTCGACGAGCGCCCCGGGCGGCGCGCCTGGGACGCGCAGGCCACCTCCGGCAACACCGACGACCTGCGCGGCAAGATCCTGCGGATCACGCCGAAGGACGACGGGAGCTACGCCGTCCCCGACGGCAACCTCTTCGCCCCGGGCACCGCGAAGACCCGCCCGGAGATCTACGCGATGGGGATGCGCAACCCGTTCCGCATCACCACGGACCCGCGCGGCGGCGCACTCCTCGTCGCCGACTACGGCCCCGACGCCCGTCAGGCCGTGCCGGACCGGGGCCCGGAGGGCACGGTCGAGTTCCACCGCGTCACCAAGGCGGGGAACTACGGCTGGCCGTACTGCACCGGCGCCAACACCCCGTTCCACGACTACGACTTCGCCACCCAGAAGCCGGGGCCGAGGTTCGACTGCGCGCGGCCGGTCAACGACTCGCCGCACAACACGGGCCTGCGCGCGCTCCCGCCGTCCGTGCCCGCCGACGTCTGGTACGCCTACTCCGCCTCGGAGCGCTTCCCCGAACTCGGCACCGGAGGCGGCGGCCCGATGAGCGGCCCCGTCTACGCCTACGACGCGTCGAACCCGTACCGCACCAAGTTCCCCGAGTACTTCGACGGCAAGTGGCTGACCTTCGAGCTGACGCGGCAGTGGTTCAAGGCGTTCTCGGTCCAGGAGAAGGACCAGACGTTCACCGACCCGCGGTTCGAGCCCGCGAAGGCGGGCGACGTGCAGTCGATCAACTCGGTCTTCCCCAAGATGCGGTGGAACCAGCCCTTCGACGCCGACTTCGGCCCCGACGGCGCCCTGTACGTGATCGACTTCGGCCTCGGCAGCGGCACGGGCCGGGGCGGGAGCAACGAGGGCGCGGGCATCTACCGCATCGACTACGTGGCCGACGGGCGCCTGCCCGACGCCCGCGCGAGCGCCGCGCCGGACAGCGGCCCGGCACCCCTGAAGGTCGCCTTCTCCAGCGAGGGCTCCGGCCTGCCGGACGGCAAGCCCGTGTCGTACGCCTGGGACTTCGACGGCGACGGCGGCACGGACTCCACCGAGGCGAACCCGACGCACACCTACACCGCCAAGGGCCGGTTCACCGCGCGGCTGACGGTGACCGGCCCCGGCGGGCTCACCGGGCTCGCCGTGCGCGAGATCACCGTCGGCAACACCCGGCCCACCGTGACGCTGCGGCAGCCGCCGAACGGCGGGATGTTCCGCTTCGGCGACACGATTCCGTTCACGGTGCGGGTGAGCGACCCCGAAGACGGAGGGGTCGGAGGGGCCGGAGGGGCCGGTCGGGGCGGGCGGATCGACTGCGAGCGGGTCGTGGTCCAGTCGCAGCTCGGGCACGACGCGCATCTGCATCCGCTGGACAACTACACGGGCTGCGCGGGTGAGATCGTCACCGACACCGGCGACAGTCACGGCCCGGGTCAGAACCTGTACTACGGCATCACCGCCCAGTACACGGACCAGGGCGCCCCGGGCGTGCCCGCCCTGACCGGGTCCGCGGCGCTGACGCTGCGCACGGCGGCGCGGGAGGCCGAGCACCGGAGCGCGACCGGCGGGGCCCACGGCGGCGCCGAGACCGCCGCGCGGGCGGACGCGTCCGGCGGCAAGCGCCTCACCGAGATCGAGGACGGCGACTGGATCGCCTTCGACCCGGTGCACCTCAAGGGCGTCGACTCGGTGACCGTCGGCGCGGCCTCGGGCGGCCTCGGCGGGGACGTCGAGTTCCGCGCGGGATCGCCGACCGGTCCGCTGCTCGGGAAGGTGACCGTGCCGCGCACCGGCGGCTGGGGCGACGTCGTCTCGCCCACCACCGACCTCGCCCGCCACGACGGCACCTTCCCGCTGTACGCCGTCTTCACCAACCCCGAGTGGTCCGCCGGCAAGCCCGACCTGTTCGCCGTCGACTGGCTGCACTTCAACGGCCCCGGCGTGGAGAAGGCCCCCCACGCGCGCGTGACGGTGACCGCGGCACCGGGCGGCGGGCCGCCGCCGCTCGCGGTGAAGCTCACCGGCAGCGCCCGGCTGCCCGCCGGGCGCGAGGCCGCCTCGTACCACTGGGACTTCGGCGACAACTCCCGGCCGGGCGGCGGCCCGGAGGGCCCGGCGGCCACGCACACCTATCCGCGTGCGGGCGCGTACACGGTGCGGCTGACCGTCACCGACACCAAGGGCGACACGACGACCGGTGCGGTCCGGATCACGGTCGGATGACGTGTCAGAGGTCGAGCCTGAGGCCCGTCGCGCCGAACTCGGCCTCCAGGAGCTTGTTGAAGACGAGGAAGGCGGAGTAGTCGTTGGCGACGTGGACGGCGAGGGTGTGGCCGCCGTCGGGGGTTCCGGCGACGAGGGTGTGGGTGCCCACGCCCGCGCCGGTCGCGCAGCGCAGCTTGCGGCCGTCGGACAGGGTGAGCTCGAAGACGCCGAGGCCGTAGCCGGTGTGGGCCAGCCAGTGGGCGCCCTCGGTGGACACGGTGGTCCACATGTCTCGGTGCTGGGTGTGCGGGAGCAGGCTCCCGGTGAGCAACGCGTTGAAGAACACGATCAGCTCGTCGAGGGGCGCCACCACGTTGGCCGCGCCCCACGCGACGGACGTGTTGACCTCGGTGGTGTCCAGGGGCGGGACCTTCGGGTCCTCAAGGAGGGAGGGCCAGTTGTCCGGGGTGACCTCGTCGGGGCTCACGCCCTCCCTGAAGAACAGCTTCGAGTAGAGGCGGGGGTGGCGGCCGCGGTAGCCGGTCTCGGCGCGGTGCCGCACGAAGGTGCTGGTGAGGCCGAGCGGCTGGACGACGGCCCGGTCGACCTCGGACTCCAGGCTGTTGCCGGTGACGGCCTCCACGATCGCGGCGGCGAACGCGAAGCCGCCGTTGGAGTACCGGAACTCCTCGCCCGGCAGGGACGCGGGCGGCTGTGACAGGGCGGCCCGAAGGACCTCCTCGGGCTGCCACACGTCGTAGCGGTGCCGCAGGAACGCGGAGCGCACGGCGTAGCGGCGCTGGGCCTCCAGGGCCAGGTCCGTGGAGCACAGGCCGCTGGTGTGCGAAAGGAGCTGCCTGATGGTGACCTTGGAGCCGTCGTGGCCGTTCTCCGCCATCGCGCCCGGCAGCCACTGGTCCACGGTGTCATCGACGCCCAGCCGCCCCTCGGCGGCGAGCCGCAGCACGGTGGCGGCGGTGTACGCCTGGGCGATGCCGCCGATGTGCAGCTGCTCGCCGGGGACGCGCACGGCGCCCGCCGTGGCGTCGGCGAGGCCCGCGCAGTCGAACCAGGTGCCGTCGCCGTCCTGGATCTGGACGGCGACGCTGGGGGCGCCGCCGTCGCTCACCGCCCAGTCGAGGATCTCGCACACGGCGTCGCGCTTGGGGGTCGCGAAGTAGGCCAAGGCCGTTCCTTCCACAGGGAGATCGCCCGGCCCCCGAGGGCCGGGCGATCACCGGTCATCCGTTCGACCCCACGGTGCGCGGGGGCGGTGACAACCGCCTTACACGTCGCTGACACGGGACTGGGCGCGTATCAGCGGACGTGCGGAGCCGGGTCCGGACAGGGCGCTCAGGGCGTCCAGCGGGCGAAGACGTCGGTGCGCGACAGCCTCGCGCCCTCGCGGTACGCCGCCGCGTAGGCGGGCCCGCCGAGCTCCCGGGTGATGTCGGTGACCAGGGCGCGCAGCTCGGGGTCGCCCTCGTCGAAGGCGCCGCGCAGGGCCTCGCTCATGCCGAGCGCGGTCGCCGCGCCGCGCGGGTCGCCTTCGAGGAAGCGCAGCCGGGCCAGCTGCTCGGCGACCGGGGCGAGGTCGCCGGTGGTCTGGGCCCCTGTGATCACCGCGGGCAGCAGCTCGCGGGCGCCCTTGACGTCCCCGGCCGCCAGGCTGAGGGCCATGCGGGACGCGGCGAGCCAGTTCTGCGGCTCGGCGTGCCCCTGTCGGCGCGCGGCCTCGTCCATCTGCTCCCGTACTCGCTCGGCCTGGGTGAGGTCGCCCGCGCGGCGGTGGATCTCGACGCGGCCCCGCAGCACCGCGAGCTCCATGAGCCAGTGGCCGTGCACCCTCATCAGCTGTTCGGCCCGGTCGGCGTCGCGGGCGCCGCCGTGCGCGTCCCCGGCGCGCGTCCGCTCGACGGCCAGCTCCATCAGGCCGATGACCTCGTCCTGCGTGCCGAGTCCCGCGACGAGCCCAAGGGCCCGCCGCAGCATCGCGATGGCCGTGCCGTGCTCGCCCTTGACGGAGTGGGCCCGGGACACCAGGAGCAGCGAGACCGCCGCCCACCGCCGGTCGCCGATCTCGGTGAACTCGCTGGCCGCGCGGGCGATCATGCGCATGTGCGCCGCCCACTCGCCGCGGCTTCCGGCGAGCGTGCCCTCCAGGAGGGACATATGGGCGCGGACCCAGGGGTCCGGAAGGCGGCGCGCCCGGGCCATCTCGGCCTCGGCCAGGTCGTCGAGGCCCATGTTGTGCGCGGTGTGCAAGGTGATGGTCAGGAGCAGCGGATACCGCTCCATCGCACCGGCAGCGACGCAGTCGGCGATCAGGGCGCGCACCTCGTCGGGGTCGGTGGTCGGGGCGCCGGCGCCGACCAGGGCGTCGATCGCGGTGAACGCGGCCCGTGCGGGTGCGGGCAGTTCGGCCCCGAGCGCGATCGCCTGGCTCACGAACGATGTCGTACGGGCGTCGTAGCGCACCTGGGTCCAGTACGGGTACAGCAGGCCGAGCAGCCGTGCCACGGCGTCCCCGTCCCGGTCGTCGAGCGCGGACCGCAGCGCGAACACCAGGTTGTCGTACTCGACTTCGAGGAGCAGCAGTGACGACACCTGCCCGTGGGAGCGCAGCAGCGGGTCGTGCTCGGCGGCCAGCGCGGCGAAGGCGCGGACGAAGCAGGCCCGGATGCGCTCCCGTTCGCCCGCCCGCGCCAGCTCCTCGGCGGCGAACGCGCGGATGCTCTCCAGCATCCGGTATCCCTCGCCGCTCTGCTCCACGAGCGACTTGTCGACGAGGGAGCCGAGGACGTAGACGACGTCACCGGGAACGAGCTGCCGCTCGTCGGCGCAGACCGCCTCGATCGCGTCGACGCCGCTGGCGGCGGGGAAGGCCGCGAGCCGCCGCGCGAGGACCCGCTCGCGCTCGGTCAGCAGGTCCCAGCTCCACTCGAACACCGCGCTCAGAGTGCGCTGTCGGGGCTGCGCGTCGCGGTTGCCCGTGGAAAGGAGCCGGAAGCGGTCGTCGAGCCGCCGGGCGATCTGGCCGATGGTCATCGTACGCAGCCGCGCGGCCGCCAGTTCCAGGGCGAGCGGCAGCCCGTCGAGGCGGCGCACGACGTCCACGACCGCGTCGGCGGTGGCCTCTTCGAGCGCGAAGCCGGGCCGGACGGCCGCCGCGCGGTCCAGGAACAGGCGTACGGCGGGCGCTTCGGCGGCGGTGGCGGGCGCCGTGCCGCTCGCCGGGACGTGCAGCGGGCCGATGCGGCACACGGCCTCGCCCATGACTTCAAGCGACTCCCTGCTGGTGGCGAGGACGGTCAGCCGCGGCCGCGCCTGGAGCAGCTGCCGCGCGGCCCGCGCCGCTTCGGCGACGACGTGTTCGCAGTTGTCGAGAACGACCACGCACTCGCCCCCGCCGAGCAGTTCGGCGACGCGGTCAAGGGGCTCGCCCTGCCCGCCGCCCGCGGCCTGCGCGGTGCCCGAGCCGATGGCCCCGAGGATCGCCGCGGCCACCTCCTGCGGGTTCTCCACCCCGGCCAGCGGCACCAGCCACAGCCTGCCGTCGCGGTAGGCCGGGTGCCGGGACGCCGCCTCGACCACGAGGCGGGTCTTGCCGACGCCGCCGGGGCCGACCACGGTCACCAGGCGGGCGCTCTCCATCAGCTCGGCGAGCAGCTTGAGCTCCTCGGCGCGGCCCACGAACGACGTCAGGGGCTCCGGCAGCCGGCCGGGCACGGGTTCGGTGCGCGGCACCGGCCGGTCCACCTCGCCGCGCAGCACCGCGACATGGGTGCGGCGCAGTTCGGCGGAGGGGCCGACGCCGAGCTCGGCGGCGAGCCTGCACCGGATGTCCTCGTACGCGGCGAGCGCGTCCGACTGGCGGCCCGTCGCGGACAGGGCGCGCATGCGCAGCGCGGCCGGGCGCTCCCGCAGCGGGTGGTCCGCGCAGACCTCCTCCAGGTCGGGCAGCGCCTCGGCGTGCCGGCCGAGGCGCAGTTCCGCGTCGAGCCGGTCCTCGTGGGCCACGGCGCGCAGTTCCTCCAGGCGCGCCCCCGCGGCCTCCGCGAACGGGGCGGCCGACACGTCGGCGAACGCGTCGCCGTGCCACAGCGCGAGCGCGTCCCCGAGCGTCGCCGCCGCCCGCTCGGCGTCGCCCGTCTTCAGCTCGCGCCTGCCGCGCGCGGCGAGGGCCTCGAACCGGTGCGCGTCCACGCGGTCGGCCGGGAGCGCGAGGCGGTATCCCACGGGCAGCGACTCGATCACGCCGGACTCCGGCAGGGCCCGCCGCAGCCGGTGCACCAGCGCGTGCAGCGTGTTGGTGTTGCCCACCGGGGACTCGGCGCCCCAGATGCCCTCGATGAGCGCCTCGGACGACACGGCCTTGCCCACGGACAGCGCGAGCCGGGCCAGGAGCATCCGCAGCCGGGCGCCCGAGACTTCGACGAGCACACCGTCGTCGCCGAACACCTGTACCGGGCCCAGCACTTCTATTCGCATCCCCATCGGACCTTCATACGTCATCCCCCGTCCGGCCGCCCAGGCGGTTTTCCTCAGGGTGCGCGCGACCGGCGTCGACGTGCCCCTGACACACTGTCCGCATGATCGTCCGACTGGCACAGGAGAGCGACTTCCCCGGCTTCCTCCGTCTCGCCGCCGAGGTGGAGCACTGGTTCGGCCCGATGGTCGAGGAACCCGGCTTCCACGAGGCGGTGCGCGAGCACCTCCGCCGGTCCGCCGCGCTCGTCGCGACCGGCGCGGGCCCTGACCTGCTCGGCGGGCTGCTGTTCGGCGAGGAGGCGGAGGCGGCCCATGTGCACTGGCTCGTCGTGTCGCAGGGGGCACGCGGGCAGGGCGTGGGGCAGGCGCTCATGGCGGAGGCGACCCGCAGGCTCCTGCCGGGCCCCGGCACCCTTGAGGTGATCACGTTCGGGGCCGACCACCCGGGCGCCGTCACCAGCGGCGCCCGCGCCTTCTACGAGGGCCTCGGCTTCACGCCCGCCGAAGCCGCCGCCCCGGGCCCGGAGGGCGGCTCGCGACAGGTCTACCGGCGTACCGTCGTGTGACGGCCTCTCAGCCGTACGCCCCGGCCGCCCCCAGCAGCCGCTATCCGTCCGCGGCCTCGCCCAGCGCGCCGAGCACCGGGGCGATCAGCGGATGCTCCTCGGCCCCGCAGCGTACGGCCGCGAACACCCGTCGCGTGGGGGCGATCCCGTCGACCGGCCGGATCGCCACGTCCGCCACGTCCATGCCGCGCAGCGCGGACCGGGGGACGAGGGCCACTCCGGCCCCCGCGGAGGCAAGCGCGACGACCGCACGGAAGTCATCCGACGTATGTTCGAGGACCGGCTGGAAACCGGCCTGCTCGCAGGCGAGGACGACCACGTCGTGGCAGGGGTTGCCGGGGAAGGGTCCGATCCACGCGTCCTTGGCGAGGCCGCCGAGCGGGACCCGGCCGAGACCGGCCAGCGGATGGGCCACGGGCAGCACCGCGTCGAAGGGCTCGGCGTAGAGCGGGACCCGTGTCAGGCGGGGGTCGTCGACGCCCGGCGCGCCCCGGTACTCGACGGCGACGGCGACGTCCACCTGCCGGTCCAGCACCATCGGCAGGCTCGCGTCGCCCTCGGCGTCCTGGACCCGGACGCGGATGCCGGGCGCGGTCTCGGCCAGGCGGGTCAGGGCGGGGGCGACGACCAGGCCGATGCCGGTGGCGAACGACGCCAGCGTCACGGTGCCCGCCGCGCCCGAGCTGTACGCGGCCAGCTCGGCCTCGGCCCGCTCCAGCTGCGCGAGCACGGCGTTCGTGTGCGCGAGCAGGATCTCGCCCGCCGGGGTGAGCCGCACGCCGCGCGCCGAGCGGTCCACCAGGCGGTGGCCCGTCTCCTGCTCCAGGGCGGTGAGCTGCTGGGAGACGGCGGACGGGGTGAGGTAGAGGGCGGCGGCAGCGGCGGTCACCGTACGGTGGTCGGCCACCGCGCGCAGGATGTGCAGCCGCCGGGCTTCGATCATGCCCGCCATTCTCCCACCGTGTGGCCGCGGGCCCCGCTGCGGCCCACCTCGCACCCCTGGGCGCGCTTTTTCCTCCCACCCACCCGCCCTTACACCTGCGGCTGCCCCCGCACTCCCCGACCTAGCGGCTCGCGGGTGGGTGGGTGGGCTAACAGCCGCGCCAGCCTGGTGATCTAGCCGTCCGGCGGTAGTTCAAGCCCGTCCGGCGTTTGAGGACAAGCGCGCAAGCGCGGGTATTTCAGCCCGTCCGGCGTTTGAGGACGAGGCGCGCCAGCGCCGATTGGCTTTGAGCGGGGGAACGGGGGCAGCCGCACCCGGAGTGGGAAGGGGCGGGCCTGGGGCGCACCGCGAGGGATCAGGCCAGCTCCGCCCGCGCCCCCACAAACGCCTCCACAGCCCGGTCGACATCCTCCGTGGAGTGCGCCGCCGACAACTGCACCCGAATCCGAGCCTGCCCCTGCGGCACCACGGGGTACGAGAAGCCGATCACATACACACCCCGCTCGAGGAGCAGCTCGGCCATGCGCCCGGCCACCGCCGCGTCCCCGATCATGACGGGCGCGATCGCATGGTCCCCGGGCAGGACGTCGAAGCCCTCCGCGGTCATCCGGGACCGGAAGAGCGCGGTGTTCGCCGCGAGGCGTTCGCGCAGGTCGCCGGCCGACTCAAGGAGGTCGATGACCTTCAGGGACGCCGCCGCGATCACCGGCGCGAGGGTGTTGGAGAACAGGTAGGGGCGCGACCGCTGGCGCAGCAGGGCGACGATCTCGGCGCGCGCGGCGACATAGCCGCCGGAGGCGCCGCCGAGGGCCTTGCCGAGGGTGCCGGTGATGATGTCGACGCGGTCCATGACGCCGTGCAGCTCGGGCGTGCCGCGCCCGCCGGGGCCGACGAAGCCGACGGCGTGCGAGTCGTCGACCATGACCATGGCGTCGTACCGCTCGGCGAGGTCGC
This sequence comes from Streptomyces sp. NPDC043996, assembly GCF_056435225.1. Taxonomy (NCBI): domain Bacteria; kingdom Bacillati; phylum Actinomycetota; class Actinomycetes; order Kitasatosporales; family Streptomycetaceae; genus Streptomyces; species Streptomyces sp. NPDC043996. Next base: position 31,343 of record NZ_JBWKEY010000002.1, read on the forward strand.
AGATGTCCGCGAGCGGGGCGACGTAGCCGTCCATGGAGAAGACGCCGTCGGTGACGATCAGCTTGCGCCGGGCGCCGCCCTCGGTGGCCTCCTTGAGCTGCTTCTCCAGGTCGGCCATGTCGCGGTTGGCGTAGCGGAAGCGGCGGGCCTTGGACAGACGGATGCCGTCGATGATCGACGCGTGGTTCAGCGCGTCGGAGATGACCGCGTCCTCGGGGCCGAGCAGGGTCTCGAAGACACCGCCGTTGGCGTCGAAGCAGGAGGAGTAGAGGATCGTGTCCTCCTGGCCGAGGAAGGCGGAAAGGCGCGCCTCCAGCTCCTTGTGGACCTCCTGGGTGCCGCAGATGAAGCGTACGGACGCCATGCCGTAGCCCCAGCGGTCGAGCGCCTCGTGGGCGGCGGCGATCACCTCGGGGTGGTCGGCGAGGCCGAGGTAGTTGTTCGCGCAGAAGTTCAGCACCTCGCCGGGGCGGCCCCCCGCGGTGACGGCGACCGTGGCGGACTGCGGCGTGCCGATGACGCGCTCGGGCTTGTGCAGGCCGGCGGCGCGGATCTCGTCGAGGGTGGCGCGCAGGTCGTCGCGTACGGAGTCGAACATGAAGGCAGTCTCCAAGGGGGCCGGGAAGGTTCGGAAGGTCCGGGGTGGTCAGAGGGTCCAGTCGAGGATGACCTTGCCGCCGCGGCCGCTGGCCGCGTCGTCGAAGGCCGCCTGGAAGTCACGGTGGGCGTAGCGTCCGGTGACCACGGGCGTGAGGTCGAGGCCGCCTTCGAGGAGCACGGACATCGCGTACCAGGTCTCGAACATCTCGCGGCCGTAGATGCCCTTGATGGTGATCATGGAGGTGACGATCCGGGCCCAGTCGACCGCGAACTCCTCGGCCGGCAGGCCGAGCATCGCGATCTTGCCGCCGTGGGTCATGTTGGCGACCATGTCGCGCATCGCGCGCGGGTTGCCGGACATCTCCAGGCCCACGTCGAAGCCCTCGCGCAGGCCGAGCTCACGCTGTCCGTCGGCGATGGTCGACTCGGCGACGTTCAGGGCCAGGCTGACGCCGATCTTGCGGGCCAGCTGCAGCCGGTCCTCGCTGACGTCGGTGACGACGACGTTGCGGGCGCCCGCGTGCCGGGCGACCGCCGCGGCCATCAGGCCGATCGGCCCGGCGCCGGTGATCAGCACGTCCTCGCCGACGAGCGGGAAGGACAGGGCGGTGTGCACGGCGTTGCCGAACGGGTCGAAGATCGCCGCTATGTCGAGGTCGACCGGCACCCGGTGCACCCACACGTTGGACGCGGGCAGCGCCACGTACTCCGCGAACGCGCCGTCGCGCCCCACCCCGAGCCCCACCGTGGCGCGGCACAGGTGGCGCCGCCCGGCCAGACAGTTGCGGCACTTGCCGCACACCAGATGGCCCTCGCCGCTGACCAGGTCGCCCACCGTGACGTCGGCCACGTCCCTGCCGGTCTCGACGACCTCGCCCACGAACTCGTGGCCGACCACCAGCGGCGCCTGGATCGTCTGCTGCGCCCAGCCGTCCCAGGCCCTGATGTGGAGGTCGGTGCCGCAGATGCCGGTGCGCAGCACCTTGATCAGGACGTCGCCGGGTCCGATGACCGGCTCCGGGACGTCCATCAGGCGGAGGCCGGGCTCCGCTTTCTCCTTGACCAGCGCCTTCACGCGACGGCTCCTGACGTAGGGAAGCTGGGGGGTATGCCTGAAGAATCTTCCGTACCGCGCGCCCCTGGTCCATCGAGGATTTCTTAAGCGCGGCCGCAGCTTTCCTTCAGACCCCAGGCGCACCGGGCCCTCGCGTCAACGCGGGCCCCGTGCGTCTCAGCCGTCCCGTCTAGCGCCGCTGCCCCCGTTCGAAGTACGCGGCGAGCTCCGCGTCCGGCGGCGTCACCTCGCGGGGCCCGCCGCCGTCCCGCAGCGACCGCGTGGCCCCCGCCCCGGCGGCGACGGCCATGCGCGCGGCCACCGGCGAGGTGTCGGTGGGTCCCCCCTCGCGGGCGAAGCGCACGAACTCCTCGATCAGGAGCGGATCCGCCCCGCCGTGCCCGCCCTCGTCCTGGACGCCTGCCACCGGGTGCTCCGCGTCGGCGTCGGGGCGGTGGAGCGAGCGGCGGCTGTTCCAGACGCGGACCGTGGCGCCGGGTCCGTCGCCGAAGTTCTCCAGGCGGCCCGCGTCGCCGATGACCGTGTAGTTGCGCCAGTAGTCGGGGGTGAAGTGGCACTGCTGGTAGGCGGCGAGCACGCCGTTGTCCAGGCGCATGTTGACCAGGGACACGTCCTCCACGTCGATCACCGGGTTGAGGCCGCGCTGGGTGCGCGGGGGCCAGTGGCCGTCCTGGGTGTACCAGTCGTCGGGCTTGGGCTCGCCGGGGGCGCGGCGGTGCGGGATGTCGCCGTAGACCATGAGGTCGCCGAGCGCCTGGACGTGCCGGGTGTAGCCGCCCGCGAGCCAGTGCACGACGTCGAGGTCGTGCGCGGCCTTCTGGAGCAGCAGGCCGGTGGTGCAGCGCCGCTCGGCGTGCCAGTCCTTGAAGTACCAGTCGCCGCCGTACCCCACGAAGTGCCGCACCCAGACCGTCTTGACCTCGCCGATCGTGCCCCGCCTGATGAGGTCCCGCATCAGCCGCACGACCGGCATGTGGCGCATGTTGTGCCCCACGTACAGGCGGGTGCCGGTCTCGTACGCGGTCCGCAGGACGGCGTCGCAGCCCTCGACGGTGACGTCGAGGGGCTTCTCCACGAAGACGGGCTTGCCCGCGCGCAGGGCCGCGCGGGCGAGCGCGGCGTGGGTGTGGTCGGGGGTGAGGACGAGGACGGCGTCGACGTCATCGGCCTTGACGACCTCGCAGGCGTCGGGGGCCACGCGGGCGGCGGGGAAGTCCTCGGCCGCGCGGGCGCGGGCCGCGCCGTCGGGGTCGGCGAGGGCGGTGACGCGGGAGCCCGCGCCGGGCCGGTGGGCGGTACGGGCGAGCGAGCCGCGCAAGCCGTATCCGAGGACGCCGAGGCGAAGGTCATCGGTCATGGCCTCGCACCGTAGTAATCGCTTACCACCACCGTCAACACACCCGACGCCCCCTCTTCTCGCCCCCCTCTCCCCCTCCCCCCGGCATCCCTCACGGACGCCTCCTCGCGGCCCGCCGGACACCCGTCACCAGGACCCGCCGAGCTCCCCGTCGGCCTCGCGGCGCCGGATGCGCTCGGTCAGCTCCGCCGCCATCGACTTGATCGTGTCCAGACCGCTCCTGCCCCACGGCCGGGGCTCCACGTCCTCCACGCAGACCGTGCCGAGCGCGACGCCCGTGCGGTCGATCAGCGGGGCGCCGAGGTAGGAGCGGACGCCGAGCTCGTCGACCACCGGGTTCCCCGCGAACCGCGGGTAGTCGCTCACGTCTTCGAGGACAAGGGCCTTGCCCCGCGCCATCACGTGCGGGCAGTAGCCGTGGTCCCGCGCCCGGTAGCGCCCGTGCGCCCCGCCGACCGGCGCGTCCGCCCCCTCGCCCGGCGCGGTGCCCTCCTCGTACTCCTCGTCGGCGGCCGCGGCAACGCCCTCGGGCGCGTGCAGCCCGGCGAAGAACTGGTGTTCCTCGCCCACGAAGTTGACCATGGAGTACGGGGCTTCCATGACCCGCGCGAGCCGGTCCGCGAACGCGTCGAGCGCGGGCTCGGGCCGCTCCCCCAGGTCGAGCTCCCGCAGTCGCCGCACCCGGGCCTGCGCCTCCCTGTCGACCGGGGTCACCAGCAGGCGGCCGGTCGCTTCGTACATCATGTGCGTGCTCCATGGGTCATGTGTGGGCTCCCGATGTGGGCGCGGCGGGCGCGTGGGCGAGCAGGTGGCGGACGAGGGTGAGCAGGGTCTGGATGCCGGAGCTCGAGATCCGCGCGTCGCAGCGCACGACCGGCACCTGCGGGTCGAGGTCGATGGCGGTGCGGACCTCATCCGGTTCGTAGCGGTGGGCGCCGTCGAACTCGTTGATGGCGACGATGAATCCCATGCCGCGCTGTTCGAAGAAGTCGACGGCGGCGAAGCAGTCCTCGAGGCGGCGGGTGTCGGCGAGCACGACCGCGCCGAGCGCCCCTTCGGAGAGCTCGTCCCACATGAACCAGAAGCGTTCCTGCCCCGGCGTGCCGAACAGGTACAGCACGTGCTCCGGGTCGAGCGTGATCCGGCCGAAGTCCATGGCGACGGTCGTCGTGGTCTTGTTCTCCACGCCCGACAGGTCGTCGGTGGCCTCGCTGACCGTGGTGAGCAACTCCTCCGTGCTCAGCGGCGCGATCTCGCTCACCGCGCCCACGAAGGTGGTCTTGCCGACCCCGAACCCGCCCGCCACGAGGATCTTCAGCGCGGTGGGGAAGGCGTCAGAGCTGTCGTCGTAGTCCATCGAGCACTGCCTCCAACAGGGACCGGTCGGTCGGGTTGTGGTAGAAGTCCGGGGCTCTGGTGGTGATCGCCCCGCAGTCGACGAGGTCGGACAGGAGCACCTTGGTCACCGCCACGGGCAGCTTCAGCTGGGCGGCGATCTCGGCGACGGACGTGGGCGCCTCGCACAGGCCGAGGGCCTGGGCGTGCTCGGGGCCGAGGTAGCCGGCGGGAGTGGTGCCGGTCGTCCTCACCTGGGACAGCAGGTCGAGCCGCGCGGTCGGTCTGGTGCGCCCGTCGCTGACGGTGTACGGGCGGATCAGGCGCCCGGCGGCGTCGTCGAGCCATGGCCCGTCGTGCGGGGCCGCCACGCTCAGCGCCTCATCGACGCGGGCTCACCGGCGGGCTGGCGCGGCGCTGTCACCAGGTACGGGCGGACGCTCTTGACGAGCATCGCCATCTCGTACCCGAGCACGGCGGCGTCCGCGTCCCGCCCGGCGAGCACGGCGAGACAGGTGCCGGAGCCCGCGGTGGAGACGAAGAGCAGCGTGGAGTCGAGCTCCACGACCACCTGGCGCACGTCACCGCCGTCCCCGAAGCGGACGCCCGCGCTGCGCCCCAGGGAGTACAGGCCCGAGGCGAGCGCCGCCATGTGGTCGGCGCTGTCCGGGTCGAGGCCATGGACCGACTTCACGAGTCCGTCGCAGGAGAGCAGGACGGCGCTGTGGGTGTGCGGCACGCGCTGCACGAGGCCGCTCATCAGCCAGTCGAGATCGGATACCTGGCCGGTCGGCACATCGCTCGCCATGGTGGATCGACTCCTTGAAAGGTACGGGTTCGAGAGGGTCCCGAGGGCTGCCGGGCAGCCGGGGTGGGGGGTGGTGCGGGTCAGCCGCCCTGGTCGCTGAGGTCGCTCAGGTCCCTGGGGGCGGCCCTGTCGCCGGGGCCCGGGGGCACTCCGAGGGCGTGCTCGGCGCTGGACTCCCGTGCCTGCGCCGCCTGGGCGAGCCCGATGCCCCGCTGGAACGCGGCCATCAGGCCGGGGTCGTGGCCGACGGCCTTGTCGTCGTCCACGCGCGGGGCGCGGGCGTCGCGCAGCTGGGGCGCGAGGTGCTCCTGGGCGCGGCGCCTGGGCAGCAGGGGTTTGCCGACGCGGCCCCGGACGGCGCCGGTGCTCCGGGGCACCGGCGGCGTCGCGGTGTGCTCGGCGGTGGCGTGCCGCTCCTCGGGGCGGATGCCCGGCAGCGCTTCGGCGGGGGTGGGCCGGTCGCCGCGGGTGCCGCGGACGGGGAGCGGGGCGGGCGGGGTGGTGCCGTTCGCGTTCGCGGGGGTTCTCGCGGGTCGCGCGGGGCGGGGGGCGGCCTGGTGGGACGGGGCGGGGGCGGAGCTCTGGTACGGCGCGTGGTGGCCGGAGGTGTGCTGCCGGGGCGCGGACGGGGCCGGGGTGGCGGGGGCGGGTTCGCGGGCGCCGCCGCGGGCGGTGGGCGCGTCGTCGTGTTCCGCGCCGAGGAGGCCCTGGGGCACGATGAGCACGGCCTGGACGCCGCCGTAGATGTTGGTCTGCAGGCGCACCGCGATGCCGTGTCTGCGGGCGAGCGCGGCGACCACGAACAGGCCGATGCGGCCGTCCTGGAGCAGGCTGGCGACGTTCACCTGGTCGGGGTCGGCGAGGAGTTGGTTCATCCGGCTCTGCTCGGCGACGGGCATGCCGAGGCCGCGGTCCTCGACCTCGACGGCGAGCCCGGCCGTGACGCGGTTGGCCCGGAGCAGGACTTGGGTGTGCGGCGCGGAGAACACCGTGGCGTTCTCGACGAGTTCGGCGAGCAGGTGGATGACGTCGGCGACGGCGTGGCCGCGCAGGGTGCCGTCGACGGGCGGCACCAGCTTGACCCGTGAGTACTGCTCGACCTCGGCGATGGAGGACCGAAGGACCTCCATCATGGACACGGGCCTGCTCCACTGGCGGCGCGACATGGCGCCGCCGAGCACGGCGAGGTTCTCGGCGTGGCGCCGGATGCGGGTGGCCAGGTGGTCGATGTGGAAGAGGCCCTTGAGGAGTTCGGGGTCCTCCACGGAGTTCTCCAGCTCGTCCAGGAGGGAGATCTCGCGGTGGACGAGCGACTGCAGGCGCCGGGCCAGGTTCACGAAGACCTCGACCTTCTGCTCGCTGCCCGCCTGGCTGGAGAGGCGGGAGGCCCGCACGACGGCGGTGACGGCGCCGTCGTGCGCGCGGGCGAGCTCGTCGGCGAGCAGCCCGAACTCGTCGCCGGGCGGCGCGGTCCTGGTGGCGGCCTCGCGCACCGCCGGGGTGTCGCCTCGGCGCAGTTGCTCGACGAGGGTGCGCAGGTCGGCCTGGCCGCGTGCGGTGGTGCGGCGCAGCGCGCCGATCCGGTCGCGCACGGACCGCGCGGCCCGGTCGGCGGCCATCGCGGCGACCACGATGCCGGTGAGGCCGAGCAGGGCGGCGACGGCGAGGAGCGCGAGGAGCGGCGGCGCGGGCCGGGTCCCGGTGGAGCGGATCATGAAGAGCACGGCGGCGCAGCCGCACAGACCCACGGCGACGGCGGGCAGCACGGCGATCCGCAGCAGCTGCGGGCGTATGCGCGTCTCGGGGGACGGCGGCGCGGCGCGGCCCCCGGACCTGCCGTGCCGCCCGCCCTCGCGGCGGTCTGCGCGTGCTGCCGGTGCGCGAAGGTGAGACATCAGCGTCCTCGGTACGTAGCGGCGGGTGCCGCGGCGGACCGCTGCGGCACCTCGTCGATGGCATCGCGGTGCCGGCCGGCAGGCCGAAGATGTCATCCCTGCGTCGCCCGACGGCCACACACGGTAGTCGTCAAGACATCGCGGGCGGCGGGCAGTTGACAAAGTCCGGCGGACCGCGTCCCGCTCTGGTATGACGCCTCGTACGGCAGCGCGAAAAGCGTCGTACGCCAGCGCGAACACCGTCAGTCGGGCGGTACGGGCTTGTGTCGGACGTCCGTTCCCGACGCGGCGCGGGAGCCGTGGTGGCGGCGGGCGCGGGCGGTCAGGACCTCGGCCGCCCGGGGCCCGCGGTGCGCGGCGACCCTCGTGGGGCGCGCGGCCGGGGCCGCGCCCCCGGGGAACCCCCCGCCGCGCGCGCGGAGTTGACCGGGGCCCGGGGCGGGCGGGACCGGACTCGCGCGCCCCCTGGCGGGGCCTTCGTCAGCCGACCGGGGCGGCCTGGTGGCCGGAGGCGTCCGGGGCCGGGCCCTTGTCGGGCTCGGGCCAGCCGCCCCGGGGCGCGACGGCGATCTCGCGCCACCAGGGGGCGTCGGGCACGGTGTCGGACGCGGGCTCGAAGGGCTCGCCTGGGATGGGCAGGGCGACCGGGGCGCCTTCCGCGCGGGCGGCGGCGAGTGTGCCCTCGCCGGGCTCGGACCAGGCGTGGGGCGCGAGGTTGAACGTGCCCCAGTGGATCGGGAGCAGCACGCCGTGCGGGCGCCCGCCCTGGAGGTCGAGGTGGGCGCGCACGCCTTCCGCGGGCTTCATGTGGATATCAGGCCAGAAGTCCGAATATGCACCGATCTGGATCATTGTGGCGTCGAAGGGGCCGTGGGCGGCGCCGATCTCCTTGAAGCCCGGGAAGTAGCCGGTGTCGCCGCTGTGGAACACGCGGTGCTCGGGGCCCGTGACGCACCAGGACGCCCACAGCGTGTGCTGCTGGTTGCGCAGCCCCCGGCCGCAGAAGTGCCGGGCGGGGGTCGCCGTGAGGGTCAGGCCCGCGACGTCCGTGGACTCGTGCCAGTCCAGCTCGCGCAGCCGGTCCGCGGGCACGCCCCAGTGCTCCAGGTGCGCGCCGACGCCGAGCGGCACCACGAACAGCGTGTCGGTGCCCGCGAGCGCCTTGATGGTGGGCAGGTCGAGGTGGTCGTAGTGGTCGTGGGAGATGACGACCGCGTCGACCGGGCCGAGCGCGGCCAGCGGCACCGGCACGGGGTGCAGCCGCTTGGGCCCGGCGAAGGCGAACGGCGAGCACCGCTCGCCCCACACGGGGTCGAAGAGCACCCGGCGCCCGTCGATCTCGGCGAGGACGCTGGAGTGCCCCATCCAGGTGAGCCGCAGGCCGCTCGCCGGGGGCCTGGCGAGGTCCGCGAGGGTGGTGGCGTGCACCGGCACATGGCCCGTGGGGGCGCGGCGGACGCGCTCCTCGCGGCGGAAGTAGACCTTCGCGAACTCCAGGGAGGAGCCGGTGGGGCGGGTGCGGGCGCCCACCGGGTTCTGGAACGAGCCGTCCGCGAAGTGCGGCGAGCTGCGGATGCGCGCGAGGCGGTCACCGGCGGGCTCCGCGCCGAAGGCGTCCGGCACCAGCGAGCGGAGCAGGGGGCTCAGGGACCGGGACACGGCGCACCTCCAGAAACAGGGCTGCTCAGGCCTCCCCATTATGTGCGCCGCCGCTGACATCGACCGCCGGGGCCCCTGCCGGAGGGGGCCGGAACGGGCCGCGTCCGAAGGGAGACCCACGAAGAGACCCACGAAGAGACCCACAAGTAGACGCATCAGTAGACGCGCCAGTAGGCGCATCAGTTGAGACGGCGCGGCACGCCGCGCACTCCGGCGGGCGGGCTGATCCGCTCCCCCGCCCACTCTGTGGGCGGCTGGTCCGCCGAGTCAGGGCCGCGTGGACTCCTGTGATGTACTGACCCGCTGACCGACCGTTCAGTAGCTTCGCAGGAGCCCCGCATGCCCGTGCCGCCCGCGCCCTTCCTGTCGCTGACCTGGACCGACCACGTCACCGGGCGCCAGGGCTTCCTCGTCGTCGACCGGCTCGTGCGCGGGGTGTGCAGCGGGGGTCTGCGGATGCGGCCGGGCTGCACGCTCCAGGAGGTCACCGGGCTCGCCCGCGGCATGACGATGAAGGAGGCCCTGCACTACGACCCCGAGGCCCGCTACGTCCCGCTCGGCGGCGCCAAGGGCGGCATCGACTGCGATCCGCGGTCCCCGGAGGCGTACGGCGTGCTCGTGCGCTACCTGCGGGCGACGCGCCCGTACATCGAGGCCTTCTGGACCACCGGCGAGGACCTGGGCCTGACCCAAGACCTCGTGGACCGGGCCGCCGCCGAGGCGGGCCTGCGCTCCACCGTGCAGGCCGTCTTCCCGCTGCTCGACGACGAGGCGGCCGCGCGGCGGCGGCTCGCGGGCGCCTTCGCCACCGAGGTCGACGGCATCGGCCTGGACGCGCTCGTCGGCGGCTGCGGCGTCGCCGAGTCCGTCCTGACCGCCCTGGACACGGCGGGCGTCGCGTACGCAGAGACCCGCGTCGCCGTGCAGGGCTTCGGCACCATGGGCGGGGCGACCGCGCGCTTCTTGGCCCGCGCGGGGCTCACGGTGGTGGCCGTCGCCGACATCAAGGGCACCATCGCCCACCCCGAGGGCCTTGACGTGGAGGCGCTGCTCGCGGCCCGTGACGCGTACGGCACCGTCGACCGCGCGGCCCTGCGCCCCGGCGACCGCGAGCTGGCCGACGGCGCCTGGCTCGCCGCCGAGGCGGAGGTCCTGGTGCCCGCGGCCGTGTCGTACGCGATCGACGCGCACAAGCAGGCGCGGATCACGGCCCGCTGGATCGCCGAGGCCGCGAACATGCCCGTCACCGCCGACGCGGAGCGGCTCCTGGCCGCGCGCGGCACGACCGTCCTGCCCGACGTCGTCGTGAACTCCGCCACCAACGCCTGGTGGTGGTGGACGCTGTTCGGCGACATCGGCGACGCCGCCGATCCGGCCGCCGAGGCCTTCGCGTACACGCGCCGCCGCCTGCGCGCCCTGGTCGGCGCGGTCCTCGCGCGCGCGGAGCGCGAGGGCACGACACCCCGTGCCGCGGCCCACGCCCTGGTCGCCGACCGCCTCCCGGAGATCACCGCGCGCTTCGGCCAGCTCGCCCCCGCGGCCGTCAGCGCCGGGCGCGCCGCTCCCCCTGGGTAGGCTGCCGGGCGTGGTGAGAGTGCGGCTGAGCGTGGCGGAGCGGCGGGTGGAGCTGCTGACCGCCACCGTCGAGCAGATCGAGGCGCGGGGCGTGGCCGCCGTGCGCATCGCCGACGTGGCCGCGACGCTCGGCGTGAGCAACGCGCTCGTGCTCTACCACTTCTCGTCGAAGGACGAGCTGGTCGCCGCCGCGTTCGCGCACGCCGCCGAGGGCGACCTCGCGCATCTGGGCAAGCTGCTCGGCCGCCGTACGTCGGCGGTGCGCCGGCTGCGGGCCGCGGTGCGCTGGTACGCGCCGACGGGGCAGGCCAAGGGCTGGCGGCTGTGGATCGAGGGCTGGGCGTCGGCCGTGCGCGAGCCGGCGCTGCGCTCGGTCACGCGCGACCTCGACCGGCGCTGGAAGGCGGCGCTCGCCGAGGTCATCGCCGAGGGCGTGGCCGCGGGCGAGTTCCGCTGCCCGGACCCGATGGCCGCGGCGCTGCGCCTGACGGCGCTCCTGGACGGCCTCGCCGTCCAGATGACGGCGTACCCGGGCGCCCTCTCGCGCACCCGGGCCCGCACCTGGACGGACGAGGCGCTGGCCCGTGAGCTCGGCCTGTCCCTGGAGCGCCTGCGGGCCTGACCGGGGCCCGGCGCGGGGCCGGGCGTCAGTCCAGCTCGTACACCGCGACGAGCGTCACCTGGTCCTCGATCTCCCCGGGCGCGACCGGCACCTGGTCCTTGGTGACGGCCTCCGCGGGCACCGCGAGCGGCCGGGGGCCGCCGCCGTCGCTCTCGCTGAGCGAGACGAGACGGCCCAGGTGGCGGCCGCTGAGGTGGGCGTACTGCTCGGCCTTGGCGCGGGCGTCGTCGTGGGCGGCGGCGCGGGCCTTGCCCCGCAGCTCCCGCTTGTCGGCGAGGTCGAAGGCCACCCCGTGGACGCGCCCGGCGTCCCCGGCGGCGTCCATCGCGGCCTGGACGACCCGGCCGGTGTCGTCGAGGGCGCGCACGGTGACCGAGAGCGTCTGGGCCGCGCGGTAGCCGGTCAGCTTGGACTCCCCGCCCTTCTCCTCGTACACGGGCGACAGGGAGAGGCCCTCGGTGCGGACGTCCCGCTCCGCGACGCCCTTCGCGCGCACGGCGTCGATCAGCGCCTTGGCGGCGCGGTTCTGCGCGGCGAGCGCCTTCTGGGACGTCGGCGCGGTGACCTCGACCCCCATGGTGATCACGGCCAGGTCCGGGGCGGCGCTCGCGGACCCCGTTCCGGTGACGGTGACGGTGGCGGGCGCCTGGGCCCGCGCGGCCGCGGCGGGAGCCTCGGCCGCGGCGGCGGGCGCGACGGCGGCGGGCAGGCCGAGCGCGGCGAGTGCGACCACGGCCGCCGCCAGGGGGCGTACGGACACGAGCGGGCTGCGGGGCATGGGCGAGTCCTTCCGGTGTGCCGGTCCGCCCGCACGGGCGGCCTTCCGCCCCCTTCCGGGGGACGGCCATACGCCATCGCAGCACGCGCGCACGCGCGCGCCGGTGCGCCACTCCCGCCCTGTCACCTCACCGGTCCCGCCCTTGCCCGCCGCCCGGGACCAGGTCCCTTCCGGGCGGGCGGCTACAGCGGCATCAGGTCGGGCCGCTTGGCGGCCACGTGGTCGCCCGACGACTCGCCCCGCAGCCTGCGCCCGATCCACGGCACCAGGTGCTCGCGCGCCCAGTGGATGTCGTCGCGCCGCTCCTCCAGGGCGCCGCGCGGCGGCAGCGGCGGCCACGGCTGGTCCGGGTCGGCGGGCACGTCGAGGCCGAGCACCTGGCCCGCGCGCAGCGCCACGCGCGTGTGGCCGTCGGCCGACAGGTGCAGCCGGTCGTCGTCCCAGGCCCTGCGGTCCTGGACGGACTTCAGGGACCACAGGTCGAGCACCGGGCAGCCGTAGCGGTCGGCGATCGCGCGGACGTGGCCGTTGTACGTGGCGATCTTGCCGCGCAGATGCTTGAGGAGGGCCACGCCCCGGGTGTCGAAGCCGGTGGTGACCACGACGGTGCCCACGGCCGACGCGAGGTCGGCGACGGCCCGCTCGAAGCGCTCGGCGACGTCGTCGGGGTCGGTGCCGGGGCGGATGATGTCGTTGCCGCCCGCGGCGAACGTCACCAGGTCGGGGGCGAGCTCCTTGGCCCGCGGCACCTGGTCGGCCACGATCTGGTCGAGCAGCTTGCCGCGCACGGCGAGGTTGGCGTAGCGGAAGGTGTGCTCCGGCGCCAGGTCGTCGAGGAGGACGGCGAGGCGGTCGGCCCAGCCGACGAAGGTCCCGTCGGGCCCGGGGTCCCCCACGCCCTCGGTGAAGCTGTCGCCGACCGCTGCGTAGGAGGTGAAGTGGGTGGTGGGTGCGTATCTGACGAAAGGTGTCGACTCTGCTGTCACGTCGTCACATCTTTCCTGCCACCAAGTGACCTACGCCACCGTAATAAGGGGTTGACGTGGCGTGAGATAAGCCACCGGTCAAGATTGCACCAACCCGGAATACGGTGGTCGCGCCGCCCGCGGTGGCCGCGGTGCCCCTGGGCGCGGTCTCAGGCCGGGGTCCGCCGCAGCCGGAACACCGCCGCGTCCAGGTCTCCGCGCAGCCCCGTGCGCAGCCCGTGGTGGAGCAGGACCGCGCCCCGGTGCACCGCGCCCGTGTCGTGGCACACGTACGCCGCCGAGGCGTCCAGGGCCCGCAGCCGCACCGGCGCGGGCTCCTCGCCGTACTCCTGCGCCCGCAGCCAGGCGAGGACGACGACCTCGTCCCCGCGGACGTAACTCACCGCGCTGAGCCCCTGCCCCGGCGGCCGCAGCCGGTAGAGGTCGCCGAGCTGCACCACCGGCCTGATCTCCTTGTACAGCGCCACCCACCGGCGGGCCTCGGCCAGTTCATCCGCGCTCCACCGGGCGAGGTCGCCGCCGAGGCCGAGCACCCCGGCCATGGCGCTGACGAACCGGAACCGCAGCGGGCTCACGCGCCCGTTCAGCTGGCTGTTGGGGCTGTCGGTGACCCAGGCGGCCATCACGCGCGAGGGGTGCACCTGGCTGAATCCGTGCTGGATGGCGAGGCGGTCCGCCGGGTCGGTGTTGTCGGACGTCCACACCTGGTCGGTGCGGGACAGGATGCCGAGGTCGACGCGGCCGCCGCCGCCCGAGCAGGACTCGAAGGCGACGCCGGGGTGCGCGGCCCGCAGCCGGTCGAGCAGGTCGTACAGCGCGCGCACATGGCCGCTCCACAGCCGCTGGGGGTACTTCTCGCCGGGCCAGCCCGCGTCCGTGAAGCAGCGGTTGAAGTCCCACTTCACATAGTCGATCGGGGTGCCGGTCAGCAGCGCGTCGAGGCTCTCCCACAGGTGTTCCCGGACGTCGCGGCGCGCGAGGTTGAGCACCAGCTGGCCGCGGAACTCGGTGCGGGTGCGGCCCGGGTGGTGCTGCACCCAGTCGGGGTGCGCGCGGTACAGGTCGCTGTCCGGGTTCACCATCTCCGGCTCCACCCAGATCCCGAACCGCATGCCCAGGCCGTGCACATGGTCCGCGAGCGGCTTCAGGCCGCCGGGGAACCGCTCGGGGTTCGGCGTCCAGTCGCCGAGCCCCGCCCGGTCGCTGACGCGCCGCCCGAACCAGGCGTCGTCCACCACGAACAGCTCGACGCCCACCGCCGCGGCCCGGTCGGCGAGCGCGCGCTGCTGGTCCTCGTGGATGTCGAACCCGGTGGCCTCCCAGGAGTTGTAGAGCACCGGGCGCACCTCGTCCGCGTCCGGCACGACGTGCGCGCGCTGGTAGGCGTGCCAGGCGCGGCTCGCGCCGCCGAAGCCCTCGCCGCTCCACAGCCCGGCGAACACCGGCGTGACGATCGCGGTGCCGGGCGCGAGCACGTCCTGGCCCGCGTCGTCGTGGCCGCAGCCGCCGGTGATCTGCACGGCGCCGTCCGGGAGCCGGTGCACCGCGACGCGCCACGACCCGGACCAGGCGAGCGCGCAGCCGTACACCTCGCCGTGCTCCTCGGTGGCGTCGCCCGCGTCGAGCGCCACCCACGGCAGGTGCTGGTGCCCGGTGTGCCCGCGCCTGCTGCCGATGACCAGTTCGCCGTACGTGAGGTCCGCGCGCGCCAGGCGGGACTCGGCGGCCCACCGGCCGTGCAGCTGGGACAGGCGCCAGCGCTCGCGCCGCGGCAGCGTCCAGGTCGCGGAGTCGGCGCGCAGCAGCTCCAGGTCGGGTGCGTCGGCGGGCCCTTCGTGGACGAGCACCGCGTACCGCTCGACGACGTCGGCGCGCATGCGGTAGTCGAGCAGCACCTCCAGGTGGTGCGTCCGGTCGGTGAAGCGCAGGCGCAGCTCGTCCGCGTCGGTGTCCGCGGCCTTGAAGCGCCACTCGGTGCCCCGCACCCCGCCGCCGCGCACCGACAGGGCGGGCCGTACGAAGCGGGGGCCGCCCTCGACGGGATACTCCTCGTGCCCGTCGAGCCGTGACTCGAAGGGCCGCTCGGGCGGGAGCGGGCCCGCGGCGAGGGCCTCGGCGTCGGCGAGCGCGATCCGCGGGCCCCAGTGCAGGTGCAGCAGCTCGTCGCGATCGGTCAGGTGCAGCGCGTAACTACTGGTGGGACCCGAGAGGAGCCACGTGCGACCGTCCTCGCCGACCTCGATCATCAAACCCCCACAGGTCCTCTGACAGATCTCAACAGCCGCGCGGGCGTACGCACATCTTCGAGCCCGTGCGACCACCGGGGCAACGCCCGTGCACGCTCGGTCGCCACTGATTGCCTGAGGAACCCGTGTCGTATCGTCGAAGGCGCGACCACCGACCGCCGACGGCCCCGCCGCGGCGAGCCGCGCGGTGTGCGCGTCCCGGCCGGTCACAGGCGCCCGCGCCCTGCCCCGGCCGACCCCGACCCCAAGGAGAGCCCGTGACACAGCAGGTCCCGTCGACCGAACCCGAGCTCGCCGGTGTGCGCAACTTCCGTGACGTGGGCGGCCTTCCGGCCGTCGACGGCCGCCGGGTCCGCCACGGCGTCCTCTTCCGCAGCGGACACCTCGCGCACGCCACGGCCGCCGACGCCGCGTTCCTCGCCTCGCTGGGCCTGCACACGGTCTTCGACTTCCGCAACGCCGCCGACCAGCGCCTGGAGGGCCCGGACGTCGAGCTGCCGGGCGTGCGCAATGTGAACCTGCCGCTGTCCGACCCGGCCGACGGCGCCGAGTTCTGGAAGATGGTCCGCGACGGCGACCTGGACCAGCTGCGCGCGATCCTGGCCGACGGCAAGGCCGCAGACCGCATGACGGCCTCGTACCGCACGATGGTCACCGAGCGCACGGCCGAGCACAGCCGGGTCCTGCACGCGCTCGCCGAGGACAGCGTGCCCGCGCTCATGCACTGCGCGGCGGGCAAGGACCGCGCGGGCCTCTCGATCGCCGTCACGCTGCTGGCCGTCGGCGTGGAGCGGGAGGCGATCGAGGCGGACTACCTGGAGTCGAACGCCGCCCACCGCCGCTACAAGGTGAACCGCAGCAGCACGGCGCCCGACGCCATGTCCCCCGAGATCATGGAGCTCCTGAGCCCGCTGTTCGACGCGCGCGCGGCCTATCTGGCGGCGGCCTTCGCCACCATCGAGCAGACCTGGGGCGACACGGAGACCTATCTCACCCGGGGGCTCGGCCTGGCCCCGGCGACGCGCGAGCGGCTGCGCGAGCGCCTGCTGCACTGACCGGCGCGGGCGGTCACGGGTTCCGGCCGCCCAAGGTCACTGTTCCTGGCCGCCCAAGGTCACTGGTTCTGGCCGCCCAGGAGGAACAGCAGGTAGATGAAGCCCGCGAACACATGGCCCACGGCGACGTAGATGATCAGCCGCACCCACAGGGCACGCGGGAACTTCTCCTCCATGACCATGCGGCGCGCGGGCCGCTCCGACTCCCGCGACTCAGATTCCGTCATGTCGGTCTCCCCTCATAGGGCCGCCGAGGCAGAGCGCGGCGGCAGGGCTCTGCAGCAAGGTGTGGACGAACAGGAAGTCGGCGCCGCCGTGCTCCACGGCGGCGATCCGGTGCGGCGTCAGCGAGTCGAAGTGCGCGCTGTCGCCGGGGGCGAGGGTGTACGAGGTGTCGCCGAGACGCAGGCTCACCCGCCCGGTGAGGACGTACAGCCACTCCTCCCCCGGGTGCACCCGCACGATGTCTCCCTGCGCGCCGTAGGGCACGTGCACGCGCAGCGCCTGCATGCCCCGGCCCGGGGAGCCCGCCTGCCAGTAGGTCCAGCCGCCGGCGGCGGTGGGCTCCATGTCGGGGGCGCGGACGACGGCGTCGCGGTCGGCGGGCGTCTCGCCGAGCAGCTCCGAAACCGTCGTACCGTAGGTACGGGCGAGCGTCAGGAGCATCGGCAGCGACGGCTGCCGCTGTCCGGTCTCCAGCCGGGACAGGTGCGCGGGCGAGAGCCCCGCCGTCCGGGCCGCGGCCTCCAGGGTCAGCGAGGCACGGCGGCGCAGCTCACGCAGGTGCGGAGCGACGACGGGCAGCGCGTCGGCCGCCTCGTCGCCGTCCGGAGTGGCAGGGCTCATACCGTCGATTGAGCCAGAGCTTTACCTCTCGGGCAATTTTCTTGCCTCACAGGCAAAGCGGGCGGGCAGGCGGTGCTAACGGTTCGCGACCGCCTGCTTCACCAGGGTCTTGCCGAAGTCCCAGATCAGCCCGCCGCCCCCGTGCGCCTCGTCCATGACGTCGGTGAACGCCGTGACGAAGCGGTCCACCTCCTTCTCGCCGATGGTCAGCGGCGGGATGAGCTTGATCACCTCCAGGTGGTCGCCGGAGACCTGGGTGAGGATGCGGTGCTTCTGGAGCAGCGGTACGACCACCATCTGCGCGAAGAGGCCCTTGCGGGCCGCCTGGAGCATCGTCCAGCGGCTGCGCAGCTTCAGGGACGTGGGCCTGCCGAACTCGATGCCGATCATGAGGCCGCGGCCGCGGACGTCGCTGAGCAGTTCATAGCGGTCGGTGAGGGCCGCGAGGCGGGACTGCAGGAGCTCCCCCGTGACGCGGGCGTTGGCCACCGTCCCCTCGTCCTCCATGACGGCGAGGACCGCGAGCCCGGCCGCCATGGCCTGGGCGTTGGACCCGAAGCTGGCGGAGTGGACCAGGACGCGGTCCATGGCCGAGTAGACCTTCTTGAAGATCCAGTCCTTGCCGAGGGTCGCGCCGACCGGGACGTAGCCGCCCGAGAGCGCCTTGGCGACGCACACCAGGTCGGGTTCGACGCCCTCCTCGTGCTGGTGGGCGTAGAAGGCCCCGGTCCTGCCGAGGCCGGTCTGCACCTCGTCGGCGATGAGGAGCGCCTTGTGCCGGTGCAGGAGCTCCTGGGCGGCGCGCAGATAGCCGGGCGGACTCGCGTGCACGCCCTTGCCCTGGATCGGCTCGACGATCAGCGCGGCCACGTCCCCGCGCTTCAGCTCCCGGCGCAGCGCGTCGAGGTCGCCGAGGGGGACGGCCGTGTCCGGGAGCAGCGGCGCGAAGCCGTCGCGGAAGCCGTCCTCGCCGTTCACCGACAGGGACCCGGTGGTCAGGCCGTGGAAGGCGTGCGCGCAGTACAGGATCCGCGGCTTGCCGGTGGCGTACCGGGCGAACTTCAGGGCGGTCTCGACGGCCTCGGTGCCGCTGTTGCCGAAGAACACGCGGTCCAGATACGGGCTGTGCGCGAGCAGCCGCTCGGCGAGCAGTCCTGGCAGTGGCTGGCAGTCGAAGCGGGTCAGGTCGGCGAGGGAGGCGTCGAGCACGTCGTGCAGGGCCTTGCGGACGACGGGGTGGTGGCGGCCGAGGCCCATCACGCCGAAGCCCGCGAGCATGTCGAGGTAGTCGGCGCCGTCGGCGTCCCAGAAGTAGGCGCCCTCCGCGCGTTCGTAGACCTTGTCGAAGCCGATGGTGTGGAGCATGCGCGGCAACTGGTGGTTGAGGTGCCGGGTGTGCAGCTCGTACCGCTCGGCGCCGCGCTCGGCGAGCAGTCTGCCGAGGTCGAACTCCTTGCTCGTGCTTGTCATGCTCGGTTCTCCCCGCCGGCCGCACCGGCTTTCTCCGTTGTCTCCGTGCCGGTGGCCCCGGCTGTCTCCTCCGGCTCGGCGGCGGACGCCCGTGGGGCGCCGACGCCTGCCGGGTGCGCGGCGCCGCCCGCGCGGGCGATCGCCGCGCTGATCCGGCCCGCGATCTCCACCGGCGTCAGTCCGACGTCGGCGAGGACCTCGGCGCGCTTGGCGTGCGCGAGGAACTGCTCCGGGATGCCGAAGCGGCGTACGGGCACGTCCACGTCGGCGTCGTCGAGGGCGAGCGCGACGGCCGCGCCGACGCCCGCCGCGCGGCTGTTGTCCTCCACGACGGCGACAAGCCGGTGGCGCGCGGCGAGCGGCGCCAGGGCCGCGTCGACGGGCTTGACCCAGCGCGGGTCGACGACGGTGCAGCCGATGCCCCGCTCGCCCAGGAGGTCCGCGGCCTGCAGGCAGACCGGCGCCATCACGCCGACGGCGACGAGCAGCACCTCCGGGTCAGGGTCCGCGCGCAGCACGTCCATGGCGCCCACGCGGTCCACGGCCGGGATCGCGGGGCCCACCGACTCCTTGGGGAAGCGCAGCAGCGTGGGCGCGTCGTCGACGTTCACGGCCTCGCGCAGCTGGGCGCGCAGCTGGTCGGCGTCGCGGGGCGCGGCGACGCGCAGGCCCGGGACGACCTGGAGGACCGACAGGTCCCACATCCCGTTGTGCGAGGCCCCGTCGGGTCCGGTGACTCCGGCCCGGTCCAGGACGAAGGTGACGCCGCACCGGTGCAGGGCGACGTCCATCAAGAGCTGGTCGAAGGCGCGGTTGAGGAAGGTGGCGTAGACGGCGACGACGGGGTGCAGGCCGCCGGTGGCGAGTCCGGCGGCGGACACCGCCGCGTGCTGCTCGGCGATGCCCACATCCCAGACGCGGTCGGGGTAGGCCTCCGCGAACTTGGTGAGCCCGACGGGGTGGAGCATGGCCGCGGTGAGGGCCACCACGTCCTCGCGCTCGGCGCCGATGCGGACGATCTCGTCGCCGAAGACGGAGGTCCAGGAGGGGCCGTTGGACGGCGCGAGCGGCTCGCAGGTGAGGGGGTCCATGACGCCGACGGTGTGGAAGCGGTCGGCCTCGTCGGCGAGCGCGGGCTCGTAGCCGCGGCCCTTCTCGGTGAGGCAGTGCACGATGACCGGGCCGTGGAAGCGCTTCGCGCGGCGCAGCGCGGACTCCACGGCCCTGATGTCGTGGCCGTCGATGGGGCCGACGTACTTCAGGCCGAGGTCCTCGAACAGGCCTTGGGGCGCGAAGGCGTCCTTGAAGCCCTTCTTGGCGCCGTGCAGCGACTCGTACAGGGTGCGGCCGACGACGGGCGTGCGCTGGAGGACGTCCTTGCCCCAGGCGAGGACCTGTTCGTAGCCGTCGGTGGTGCGCAGGGTGGCCAGGTGGTTGGCGAGGCCGCCGATGGTGGGGGCGTAGGAGCGCTCGTTGTCGTTGACGACGATGATCAGCGGCCGGTCCTTCGCGGCCGCGATGTTGTTGAGCGCTTCCCAGGCCATGCCGCCGGTCAGCGCCCCGTCGCCGATGACGGCCACGACGTGGCCGCGCTCGCCGAGGACCTGCCGCGCCCTGGCGAGCCCGTCGGCCCAGCCGAGCGCGGTGGAGGCGTGGCTGTTCTCGACGATGTCGTGCTCGGACTCCTCGCGCGAGGGGTAGCCCGAGAGGCCGCCCTTGTGGCGCAGCTTGGAGAAGTCCTGGCGCCCCGTCAGGAGCTTGTGCACATAGGTCTGGTGGCCGGTGTCCCACACGATGCGGTCGACGGGCGACTCGAAGACCCGGTGCAGGGCGACGGTGAGCTCCACCACCCCCAGGTTGGGCCCGAGGTGTCCGCCGGTCCTGGCGACCGCGTGCACCAGGAACTCCCGGACTTCCTCCGCCAGTTCGCACAGCTCGGACTCGGTCAGCGCCTTCAGGTCGCGCGGCCCCCGGATGGTCTCCAAAAGGGTCATGCTCGGGCCCCCTTACTGGTTGTCCTCAGCTCACAGTGACGTCGGGCACCCCGGACGGGACGCCTGCGGCCTCCATCTGTGCGGCGATCTTCATCGCCTCGTCGATCAGGGTCTCCACGATCTTCGACTCGGGCACCGTCTTGATGACCTCGCCCTTCACGAAGATCTGCCCCTTGCCATTGCCCGAAGCGACCCCCAGGTCCGCCTCACGCGCCTCACCCGGACCGTTCACCACACACCCCATGACGGCCACGCGCAGCGGGACCTCCATGCCCTCGAGCCCGGCGGTCACCTCATCCGCCAGCTTGTACACATCCACCTGTGCCCGGCCGCACGACGGACACGAGACGATCTCCAGGCGGCGCTGGCGCAGGTTGAGGGACTCCAGGATCTGGATGCCGACCTTGACCTCGTCCGCCGGGGGCGCCGACAACGACACCCGGATGGTGTCGCCGATGCCCTCGCTCAGCAGCGCGCCGAACGCGACGGCCGACTTGATCGTGCCCTGGAACGCCGGACCCGCCTCGGTGACGCCCAGGTGGAGCGGGTAGTCGCACCGCGCCGCCAGCTGACGGTAGGCGTTGACCATCACCACCGGGTCGTTGTGCTTCACCGAGATCTTGATGTCCCTAAAGCCGTGCTCCTCGAACAGCGACGCCTCCCACAGCGCCGACTCCACCAGCGCCTCCGGCGTCGCCTTGCCGTACTTCTTCAGCAGCCGCTTGTCGAGCGACCCGGCGTTGACACCGATGCGGATCGGGACACCAGCGGCGGAAGCGGCCCGCGCGATCTCCTTGACCTTGTCGTCGAACTGCTTGATGTTGCCCGGGTTCACCCGCACCGCCGCACAGCCCGCGTCGATCGCCGCGAACACGTACTTCGGCTGGAAATGAATGTCCGCGATCACCGGAATCTGCGACTTCCGCGCGATCACCGCGAGCGCGTCCGCGTCGTCCTGCGTCGGACACGCCACCCGCACGATCTGACAGCCCGAGGCCGTCAGCTCCGCGATCTGCTGCAACGTCGCCCCGATGTCCGACGTACGCGTCGTCGTCATCGACTGCACCGACACCGGCGCGTCCCCGCCCACAGCCACCGACCCGACCTGGATGCGCCGCGCGCGGCGGCGCGTCGCGATCGGCCGGGCCGGTGGCTCGGGCAGGCCCAGGGGAACGGGCCCCGAGGGGGTCATGACGTCACCGGTTCCCGGCGGCGGTCTCACGCATGGCGCGCAGCGACTCCTTGAGCGAGCCCATGGTGGCGAGCACGGCCGTCGGCTCGTACCCGCAGTGCGCCATGCAGTTGGCGCACCGGTCGTCCTTGCCGCGGCCGTACTTGCTCCAGTCGGTCTCCTCGATCAGCTCCCGGTACGTCGGTACGTAGCCGTCGCTCATCAGATAGCAGGGGCGCTGCCAGCCGAAGAGCGAGTAGTTCGGGATCGCCCACGCCGTGCACTGGAAGTCGACCTTGCCCTCGAGGAAGTCGAGGAACAGCGGCGAGTGGTTCAGCCGCCAGCGGCGCCGGTTGCCGCCCGCGAAGGCCTTCTTGAACAGCTCCCTGGTCTGCTCGACGCCGAGGAAGTGCTCCTGGTCGGGGGCCTTCTCATAGGCGTAGGCGGGCGACAGCATCATCTCGTCGACCTGCAGGTCGTCATTGAGGAAGTTCAGGACCTCGATGATGGTCTGCGGGGTGTCGGTGTTGAAGAAGGTCGAGTTGGTGGTGACCCGGAAGCCGCGCTTCTTGGCCTCCTTGATCGCCGCCACCGCCTCGTCGAACACGCCCTCCTTCGCCACGGACTCGTCGTGGCGCTCCCGCATGCCGTCGATGTGCACGGCGAACGCGAAATACGGCGAGGGCGTGAACTTGTCCATCTTCTTGCGCATCAGCATCGCGTTGGTGCACAGGAAGACGAACTTCTTCCTGGCCACCAACTGCCGCACGATCTCATCGATCTGAGGGTGCATCAGGGGCTCGCCACCGGCGATGGACACCATCGGCGCCCCCGACTCGAGGACGGCTCCCACGGCCTGGGCCACCGGCATGCGCTGCTTGAGCACACCGGCCGGGTGCTGGATCTTGCCGCAGCCCTCACATTTGAGATTGCACGCGAACAACGGCTCCAATTCGACGATCAGTGGAAACTTGTCACGCTTGCGCAGCTTCTGTTCAAAGAGGTAGGTAGCGACCTTGATTGACTGGCGCAGCGGCATGGCCATCTGGCTCACCTCCGGGGGAGCGGCGAAGAACGGTGCCATTCGAAAAAAGCGGGAAGCACGGCACGGAGTACGCGGAAGGCCTTTATGCCACCGCGGACCGTGCCGACGCGTACGAGTTCGTGCTGTGGGGCGTCCACGACCACCCGGACGGCCGCAACCGGCCGGGGGCCCGCCGTGACCGCGCTGCGCAGAGTGACGGCGGACTCCATGTCCACCGCGATCGCGCCGGTGGCAAGGAGGTCGCCGCGCTCGTGGCCGCGCACGACGTGGTCGGAGCCGGTGAGGGGGCCGGTGTGCACGGTGCGCCCGGGCACCGCCCGCACCAGCTCCTCCACCAGGAGTTCGGTGCCCTGGCAGGGCGTGCTGCCGCCGTCGTGGCGGGTCTCTTCGGCGACGACCAGGTCACCGGGGTGCATGCCGGGGGCGAGCCCCGCGCAGAACCCGGTGGCCACGACGGCGGCCCCGCGCAGGGAGTCCTTGCCGAGCGCCCGGGTCACGGCGCGCTCGGCGGCCCTCGGACCCATGCCCGTGCGCAGCACGGTCACGGGGCCGCTCGCGCCGCCGCGGTCGCCGGTGCGCAGGGCGAGGTGCTCGATGCCGAGCGCGCAGGCGACGAGCAGCGGTGCGGTTCCCGGCCGGGCCGGGGCCGTGGCCATCAGCCGCCCTTGCCCAGGCCGCCGATGGACGGCTCGCCGTGGACGTACCGGCCGAGCGCGGTCAGCGGGAAGACCTGCCGGTACAGGTGGTAGTTGATCGAGAAGTCCCAGGGGAAGCCGGTGCCGGTGAAGTACGGCTCGTCCCAGGAGCCGTCCTCGCCCTGGGTCTGGACCAGCCAGGCGACGCCCCGCTCGACGGCCCTGGAGTCCCGCTCCCCGGCGGCGAGCAGCGCGATCAGCGCCCACGCGGTCTGGGACGCGGTGGACGCGCCGTGCCCGATCCACTTCTCCTCGCGGTAGGAGCGCAGGTCTTCGCCCCAGCCGCCGTCGTCGTTCTGCACCGACTCCAGCCAGGAGACCGCGCGGCGGACCGCCGCGTGCGCGGCGGGCAGCCCGGCGGCGATGAGGGCGGGCACCACCGAGCCGGTGCCGTATACGTAGTTGACGCCCCAGCGGCCGAACCAGGCGCCGCTCGCCTCCTGTTCGGCCAGCAGCCACTCGATGCCGCGCCGGGTGCGCGGGTCGTGGGACTTGCCCTCGTAGGCGAGCATCTCCACGACGTGCGCGGTGACGTCCGCGGACGGCGGGTCGATGACCTCGCCGAAGTCGCAGAACGGCAGCTTGTTGGGGAACGGGCTGGTGTTGTCGACGTCGAAGGCGGCCCAGGCGCCGTTCTTCGACTGCATGCCCAGGTTCCAGTGCACGCCGCGGGCGATGGCGCCCTCCATCCGGCGCCGGTCGGGGTGGGCGACGCGGCGCAGCGCGAGGACGACCTCGGCGGTGTCGTCGATGTCGGGGTAGTTGTCGTTGTGGAACTCGAACGCCCAGCCACCGGGGGCCAGATGGGGGCGGCGCACGGACCAGTCGCCGGGCCGCGCGATCTCCTCCCCCAGCATCCAGTCCGCGGCCTTGACCAGCTGCGGATGGTCGGCGGGCACCCCGGCGTCGGCGAGCGCGATGGTGGCGAGGCAGGTGTCCCAGACGGGCGACTGACAGGCCTCGATCATGCGGGCGCCGTCCTCGCGCCACACGGCGAACCGGTCGAGCGAGGCGATGCCCGCCTTCAGGACGGGGTGGTCGAGGTCGTAGCCGAGCAGGTGCAGCGCGATGACCGAGTACACGGCGGGCGGCTGGATGCCGCCCCAGCAGCCGTCGTTCTCCTGGCGCTCGATGATCCAGCGCGCGGCGCTGTTCATCGCCGCCTTCCGCACCGGCTTCGGGGCGACCTTGTGGTACAGGTGCAGCGCCTTGTCCAGGCGCTGGAAGACCCCGTCCCAGCTGCCCACGGGGGCCAGCGGCCGGGCGGGGCTCGGGTCGCTGGGATCGGTGTGCAGCTCGTCGAGGGGGAACGGCGCGGGGCGCACCGGGCGCTTGGCCGAGACGACGGTCAGCGGCACGATCGTCTGCCGCGCCCAGCAGCCGAAGTCGTAGATGTTGAGCGGGAACCACTTCGGGAAGTACAGGAGCTCCGGCGGGAGTTCGGGCAGGTCGTCCCACTTCCACCAGCCGAAGAGGGCGAGCCAGATCCGGGTGAACACGCGGGCCGCGGCGATGCCGCCCTGCTCACGGACCCAGGCGGAGGCGCGCGCCATGTGCGGCTCGTCCGGGGCGTCCCCGGCCAGGCGCAGGGCGACGTACGCCTCGATGGTGGCCGAGAGTTCACCGGGTCCGCCGAAGAAGGTGGCCCACGTCCCGTCGTCGCGCTGCTCGCCGCGGATGAAGAGCGCGGCGGCGCGCGTGGTCGACTCGTCCCGGATGCCCAGGAACTGACGGAGCAACAGGTCCTCGGCGTCCATGGTCACATTGGTTTCCAGGTCGCCCTTCCACCACCCCTGGGCGTCCTGGCGGGACAGCAGGAAGTCCGTGGACCGTTGTATGGCGCGTGCGGCGGCTTCGCGTGCCCCGGCCGCCCCGGGGGTGATGTCGGTCGTCTTGGTGGCCGAGGCCGCGCGGGGCGTCGCCGCTCCGGTGGAACCGTCGGTCGTCGCTGTCATGGCTTCCCCTTCGACGCAGTGCTTCATCTCTGCTGGGTCCGCCGTCGGACACACCGCCCTCACCAGGGCGGCGCGTCCGGCGACTGCGAGTCAGGTGTGCCCGATAGTGATCATCTCTTCCGTACGACGACGAAGTCGGCGAGCGCGGTGAGCTGCGCCCGCACCAGGTCAGGCATCTGGACCGCGTCCAGGGCCCCGATAGCGACGGCGTGCTGCCGCCGCGCCTCCTCGGCGGTCCACTCGCGGCCGCCCGCCTCCTCGATGAGCGCGGCGCGCGCGGCGAACTCCTCCTCGGAGAAGCTGTCGAAGTCATTGCTCTTGGCGTCGGCGGCGAGCAGCTCGCCGAGCCGCTCGGAGGCCGGGCCGCCCGCGGCGAGCGCGGCGACGACCGGCAGCGACTTCTTGCGCTGGCGCAGGTCGCTCCAGGTCTGCTTGCCGGTCGCCTCGGGGTCGCCCCAGATGCCGAGCAGGTCGTCGACGGCCTGGAAGGCGAGCCCGAGGTGGTAGCCGTACTTCTCCAGGGTGTCGGCGGTGGCGTCGTCGGCGCCGCCGAGGACCGCGCCGATGGAGACCGCGCAGGCGAGCAGGGCGCCCGTCTTGTTGCCCTCCATCTCCAGGCACTCCTCGACGGTGACCCGCTCGCGGTGCTCATAGGAGATGTCCTGCGCCTGGCCGTCGATGAGGGCGCGGGTCGCGCTGGTCAGACGGCGTGTCGCCCGCCCGGCCTCGACGGTACCGAGCTCCAGGAGCACCTCGTTGGCGAGGGCGAACAGCGCGTCCCCGACGAGGATGGCCTGCGCGGGGCCGTGCACCTTCCACACGGTGTCGCGGTGGCGGCGCTGCTCGTCGCCGTCCATCAGGTCGTCGTGGAGCAGCGAGAAGTTGTGGACGAGCTCGACGGCGACCGCTCCGGGCACGCCCACCTCGGGGGCGGCGCCCGCCGCCTCCGCGGAGAGCAGGGCGAGCGCCGGACGCACGGCCTTGCCGCCGTCGCCGTCGGCCGGGTTGCCCGCCGCGTCGATCCAGCCGAAGTGGTAGGCGGCGACGGTGTCCATGGGCGGCGCGAGGCGGTCCACGGCGGACCGCAGCACCGGGGTGGCCAGTGTCCGGCCCCGCTCAAGCAGCGCGGTCACGTCCACAGCGGCCGGTTGGGCCGAGGGCACAGTCGGCACAGTCTCTCCTCTAGTTCCGGTGGTTCCGGTGCGGGGTTTCTGGGACGGCCCCAGAAGGTCGAGCGTCACGCCGCCTCCTCGAAGAGATGGTCACGGGGGCGGTCGAGCGCGGTCAGCGCCGCCCTCGCGGCGCTGATACCGCTGCGAACAGCGCTTTCCATCGTCGCGGGCCAGCCGGTGGCGGTCCACGCGCCGGCCAGGTAGAGCCCGGGCGCCTTGGTGCGCGGGCCCGGGCGGAGGCGGCCGACGCCCGGCGTCGGCGCGAAGGTCGCGGTGCGCTCCCGGGTCACGAAGAAGTCCAGGACGCGCGCGCCGTGCGCGGCGGGCAGCAGGCGCTCGAGCTCCGGCAGATAGCGCTCCCTGAGCGCCGCCACGGGGGCGTCGATCTCGTCCTGGGCGGCGGACTGGGACAGCGCCAGGTACTGGCCCTCGCGCAGGCCCGAGGCCTCGGTCCGGTCGAAGACCCACTGGACCGGGGTGCCGAGCGCGGCGAAGAAGGGCCGCTTGAGGACCTTGCGGTCGTACACGACGTGGATGTTGACGATCGGCGCCGTGTCGATGCCGAGCAGCAGGTCAGGCTCGTCGAGCGCGCCGTCCGGGAGCAGGTCGTGGGCCTCGGCCTGGGGCACGGCGAGCACGACCGTGTCGGCCTGAATGCTCTCGCCGGGAACCTCGACCCGCCAACCGCCGTTCTTATGGGGCGAGATGGAGGTGACACGTGTGCGCAGTGCGGTGCGGACGCCCGAGGAGTCGAGCGCCTTGCGGGCCAGGCGGTCATGGAGTTCACCGAGGGGCACCCGTGCCCAGCCGATGTCGGCGGCGCCCGGCTCCGAGAGCAGCCCGGTCTTGAACACCATCGCGGCGAGCCCCAGCGAGGCGTCGCCCGCCACGGCGTTCAGGGTGGCGACGCCCACGAGGTCCCACAGGGCCTCGATGGCGCGCGCCGACTGCCCGTGCGCGGCCAGCCAGCTGCCGAAGTCCTGGTGGTCGAGCGCCGGGTCGGCCGGGTCGAGCCCCTTGAGGGCGAGCGCCGCGCGGCCCACCTGGGCGCGCTCGGCGAGCGACAGATGCGGGTACGTGGCGAGGCTCGCGGCCAGGTGCAGCGGCACGGGCAGCGCGGTGCGGCGCAGCCGCCCCAGGCGGTTGGTGTCCGCGTCGAGCACGGGGACGTCCAGACGGTCCTGGAGCGGTGCCAGGTGGGCGCCCTCGACGCGGTCGAGGAACCAGCGGTAGGCGGTGCAGCAGCGCAGATAGACGTGCTGGCCGTTGTCGACGGTCAGCTCGCCGCGCGGGAAGGAGAAGGCGAGTCCGCCAAGGCGCGGGCGCCCTTCGAGCAGCGTGACGTCCAGGCCCGCGTCGGCGAGGGCGAGGGCGCTGGTGACGCCGGCGAGTCCGCCGCCCACCACGACGGCGGACGCCGAAGCGCCGCCCGGGGCCTGTTCGGCGGGGCGGCGCGCGCGTGGTCCGCCCGCGGGATCCGCGTCACCGTCGGGACCGGGCCTGCTGTCGTGCTGCCTCATGCGTCCTCCCTTTGGGCAGTTGCAGTCTGGGACGCCAAGGTCATGCGGAGGGTTGCCCGCCGTTTGCGGCGGCCGGTCCCCGGGGCGCGGACGCCGCCGCGGACGCGGGTCACGTACGCCTCCTGACGGCCTGCCGCGAGACGCTGCGCGCGTCCAGGCCGGACAGGCCGCGCACGGCGACGTACGCCTTCTCGCGGCCCGGCAGGGAGACCCGGCCCCGGAGGACCGCTTCCGGTTCGCGCTCGATGCGGTCGAGCAGCCGGCGGTAGATGCCCGCCATGGCGGCGACGCAGGCGCCGCTGCGCCGGTCGAGCATGGGCAGCAGGCGGTAGCCCTCGGCGAACAGGGCGCGGGCGCGGCGCACCTCGAAGTGGACGAGGCCCGCGAAGTCGGACCCGGCGGGCGGCTCGGGGCTCGCGAACCCCGCGGAGCAGCCGAACTTGGCGAGGTCGTCGCCGGGCAGATAGGTGCGGCCCTCCAGGGCGTCCTCGCGAACGTCCCTGAGGATGTTGGTGAGTTGGAGCGCGAGACCGAGCGTGTCGGCGTACTCCGGCGCGCGCTCCGCGTGCAGCGCCCCCGGCTCTGTGCCGAACACGCCGAGGGAGAGCCGCCCGATGGCCCCGGCCACGCAGCGGCAGTAGACCTTGAGGTCGTCCCAGGTCTCGTAGCTCTCGCCGCGCACGTCCATCAGGACGCCGTCGATGAGCTCGTCGAGGCCGCCGAGCGGGATCGGGAAGTGCCGGGCGGCGTGGCTGAGCGCCACCGCCACGGGGTCGGTGTCGTCCTCGTCCACCGCCCCGTCGCGGACCCGGGTGAGCAGGGCGCGGGTGTCGTCCAGCCGCTCCTTCTTCACGTCCGGCGCGAGCGTGCCGTCCCCGATGTCGTCCACGCGCCGCGAGAACGCGTAGAGCGCGGACATCGCGCGCCGCTTGGGCGTCGGCAGCAACCTGATGCCGTACGCGAAATTACGTGCCTGCTGCCCGGTCACGGCCTCGCAATAGCTGTATGCGGCGAGTACCGGCGCGGACACGCGAGGTTCTGACTCCACGGTCCGGCTCACCCCTCTCCTCGCAGAACCGCACCCACCTCGCGCAGCAAGCGCGTCTTCGTGGGCTTCGGCGGCCTTGGAAGTACGTCGTATCCGGCGGCGGCGATCGCCGCGACCGCCGCCCTCCCCCCTGCCACGAACCCTGCCAGCAGCAGCTTCAGCCTGCCGTGGACGCTACCCACCAGGGGGGTGCCTTCATTCAGGAGGCGATGGGCGCGTTCCGCTTCATATGCAACCAGGGCGCGCACCGACGCGCCTGCCGTGGGGACCGCCAGGTCCCCCTCCTGGACGTGGAAGCGCGACATGTCCTCGGCGGGCAGATAGATCCGGTCGCGCGCGAGGTCCTCGCGCACGTCCTGGAGGTGCTCCACGATCTGTAGCGCGGTGCACACGGAGTCGGAGAGGCGGACGCGCTCGGGCGTCTCGGTGCCGGTGATGGCGAGGACGAGGCGGCCGACCGGGTTCGCGGACAGCTCGCAGTACGCAACGAGGTCGGCGTAGGTCTCGTACCGCGTGACCAGCTGGTCCTGGCGGTTGGCGGCGATCAGGCCGAGGAAAGGATCGGGGGTGAGCTCCCGGCGGCGCACGGTGGGCACAAGGGCACGCAGCAGGGGGTGTCCTGGCTCCTGGCCGGTGGCGAAGACCCGGCCCAGATCGGCCTCGAAGGCGTCGAGCAGGGCGAGCGGGTCGCCCGCGGCCTCGGGGTCGGCGCCCAGGTAGCGGGCGTGGGCGGTGCCGCGGGCCAGGTCGGAGTCGCCGATGTCGTCGACCAGGCGGGCGAAGCCGTAGACGGCCATGAGGTCCTCGCGCCAGGCGCGCGGGAGGAAGAAGGGGGCCACGGGAAAGTTCTCGTCCGCGGCTTTGGCGAGGACGGCGGACGCATCGCGTAGCTGGAGATCGTCCGTAGCCATTGCCGTCACATCTCCCGTTCTACACTGCCGACCCAATACATCCCATTTCGGACACGCCGCCCGGGACTCCATGCGGTGGACCGTGCCCTCGTACCCGCTCATGGAGCGATATCGCCCCACTTGCCGCGAATCAGCACCGGTACAGCTTACGTTGTACAACGGACGGCGAGTCGTCGGGGTGTTCCGCACATCACAACAACGCACCGATTGACGTCAATCTTCCCTGGGCTCCTGGGACTTGAGGGATTCGTGATGTCTGAAAACGCATCAGGGTCCCGCCCGGGGACACGGACGGGACCCTGCTCCATTCGGCCGCGACCAGATGGCGGCCCTCCGGCTACTTGCCGGTGAACTTCTCGTACTCCTTGATGACCTCGTCGGTCGGGCCGTCCATCCGCAGCTCACCGCGCTCCAGCCACAGCACCCGGTCGCAGGTGTCACGGATCGACTTGTTGTTGTGGCTCACCAGGAACACCGTGCCCGCCTCCTTGCGCAGCTCGCGGATGCGGGCCTCGGAGCGCTTCTGGAACTTGCGGTCACCCGTCGCGAGCGCCTCGTCGATCATCAGCACGTCGTGGTCCTTCGCCGCCGCGATGGAGAACCGCAGCCGGGCCGCCATGCCCGAGGAGTACGTGCGCATCGGCAGGGTGATGAAGTCGCCCTTCTCGTTGATGCCGGAGAAGTCGACGATGTCCTGGTAACGCGCGCGGATCTGCTCCCGGCTCATGCCCATCGCCAGACCGCCCAGGATCACGTTCCGCTCACCCGTCAGATCGTTCATCAGCGCCGCGTTCACCCCGAGCAGCGAGGGCTGGCCGTCCGTGTACACCTTGCCCCGCTCGGCGGGCAGCAGCCCCGCGATCGCCCGCAGGAGGGTGGACTTGCCGGAGCCGTTCGACCCGATGAGGCCGATCGCCTCGCCGCGGTAGGCGGTGAAGCTGACCCCGCGCACGGCGTGCACCTTGCGCACGCCGCGCTCCTCGCCGCGCTTGATGATCCGGCTCAGCGCGGAGGTGGCGCTGCCCTTGCCCGTCTTGGCGCCGTTGACGCGGTAGACGATGTGCAGCTCGTCCGCGATGACGGTGGGGATGTGCGCCCGGTCGGCGCTCTTGTCGTCAGCCACGGCCGTACCGCTCCTCCGCCTTCCAGAAGTACACGAAGCCGCCGACGGCGACGAGCGCCGCCCAGCCGGCCGCGACCGCCCAGACGTGCGGCGGCAGGTTCTCGGAGCCATAGCCGTCGATGAGCGCGAAGCGCATCAGGTCCATGTAGATGGCGGCCGGGTTCCACTGGAGGATGTCGGCGATCCACGCCGGGTGCTCCTTGAGCATCACCGGGATGGAGAACATCACGCCGGACGCGTACATCCAGGTGCGCATCACGAACGGCATCAGCTGCGCGAGGTCCGGGGTCTTGCTGCCGAGCCTCGCCATGATCAGCGCGAGGCCGGTGTTGAAGAGGAACTGCAGCGCGAGGACCGGCAGGATGAGCAGCCAGGAAAGGCGCGGGTAGCTGCCGAAGCCGATCGCGACGACGAACAGCACGATCATCGAGAACAGCAGCTGCTGGAGCTGCTGCAGCGAGAAGGAGACCGGCAGCGAGGCGCGCGGGAAGTGCAGCGCGCGCACCAGGCCGAGGTTGCCCGAGATCGCCCGCACGCCCGCCATCACCGAGCTCTGCGTGAAGGTGAAGACGAAGACGCCTGTCACGAGGAACGGGATGTACACCTCCCGCTCCATGCCCCGGTCGGCCTTCAGGATCAGGCCGAAGATCAGGAAGTAGACGAGCGCGTTGAGCAGGGGGGTCGCGACCTGCCAGAGCTGGCCGAGCTTGGCCTGGCTGTACTGGGCGGTCAGCTTCGCCTGCGAGAAGGCGAGGATGAAGTGACGCCGCCCCCACAGCTGGCGGACGTACTCCATGAGGCCCGGACGGGCACCGCTGACGGACAGTCCGTACTTGGCCGCGAGCTCGGCCGGGGAAAGCCCGTCGTCGGGCGACGGTGGCGCGGTCAGCGCGACTCCACCGTCCTGCGTTGTCTCACTCACGAGGGGAAACTTTCGTCTTCAGATGCGCGGCCGGTCGGGTGTAGGCGCGGGCCGGGATCAGGGTACGGCCGGGCCAGGGCCCGGGGTACGGCCCGAATGGTGTCAGAGCAGAGCTTGTCAGATGACAGGAGGGCGGCCCAGTCGGGTCAGGCGCCAGACCGTACGCCACTTCATGGGCCTGCGAGGGCCGCACGGGCTCGTCCAGCCCTCCTTGAAGCCGCCGAACCAGGCCTTGAGGGCGGGCCGCGAGGGGCGCCGGGCCAGGGTCAGGAGCAGCCACACGCCCAGGTACACGGGGACCAGGAGGGCGGGCAGGTTGCGGCGGGCGAGCCAGACCCGGTTGCGGGCCACCATGCGGTGGTAGACCGCGTGCCGCGAGGGCGCCGTGGTCGGGTGGTACAGGACCATGTCGGCGCGGTAGTCGATCATCCAGCCGGCGTCGAGGGCCCGCCAGGCCAGATCGGTCTCCTCATGGGCGTAGAAGAAGGCGTCGGGCAGGCCGCCGACCTCTGCCAGGACCTTGGTGCGGACGGCGTTGGCGCCGCCGAGGAACGTCGTCACGCGCGAGGAGCGCATCGGGTCCGAGGCGCGCAGCCGCGGCACGTGGCGGCGCTGGGTGACCCCCGTGTCGGGATCGGCGATGCGGAAGCTGATGATCCCGAGCCCGGGGTCGGCGGCGAAGGCCTCCCGGCACAGCTGAGCGGTGTCCGCGTGCGCCAGGAGGCCGTCGTCGTCGAGGAAGAGCAGGACGTCGACGTCGGTGCCGCCGGGCCCGAAGGCCTCGATGCCGACGTTGCGCCCGCCGGGGATGCCCAGGTTCTCGGGCAGTTCTATGGTGCGCACACCGGCGGGGACGTCCGGCACGGGGGCGCCGTTGCCGACCACGACGACCTCGACGCGGTCGCCGTCCTGCTTGGCGACCGAGTCGAGCAGCGCCCGCAGCTCCTGCGGGCGGTTGCCCATGGTGATGACGACCGCGCCGACCTTGAGGTGCTCTGCCGGAGTGCTCACTTCAGCCTGCTCGAAGCGAGGATGGACACCAGGTGCAGCACCGTCTGGAGGAGCGCGATGCCCGCGAGCACCGCGACGCCCAGGCGCGAGAAGAACAGGTCGCCCCGGGCCTCGTCCACGATCGCGATGACCAGGATGAGCAGGGACGCCTCGATGCCGAGGATCAGCCGGTGGAACTTCAGCGCGGCGGCGGCCTTGCGGGCCAGGGCGACGCCGGACGCGCGCGGCTCGGACGCGGACTCCTGCACCGGCGCCATGCCCTGCTGGTGCCGGGCGACGGCGACGAGGTCGGTCTCCGCCTTGATCAGGATGGCGCCGAGGGCGGCCAGGGTGCCGAGGAAGGCCCACAGCCAGTCGATGCGCCCCGAGCCCCACAGGTCGGCGGCGCGCAGGCCGAAGCCGACCAGGACGGCGGCGTCGCACAGATAGGCGCCGACGCGGTCCAGGTACACGCCGGACATCGAGTACTGCTTGCGCCAGCGGGCGATCTCGCCGTCGACGCAGTCGAGCAGGAGATAGAGCTGGACCGCGACGACGCCGAGCACGGCGCCCCAGATCCCCGGCACGAGCAGGGCCGGGGCGGCCAGGACACCGGCGACGGTCATCAGATAGGTGAGCTGGTTGGGCGTGATCCTGGTGTTCACCAGGTAGCGGTCGCAGCGCAGCGAGATCTCCCGCATGTACAGGCGTCCCGCCCAGTGCTCACCGCTGCGCCGGTCCTTCACCCCCGCGGGGTGAACGACGGGCCGGAGTTCAGCTACCGATGGCCTTGGCATAGTCGGCGTATGCGTCCTTGATCTGGTCGTGGTTCAGACTGAGGTGCTCGAGGATCGTGTAGCGGCCCGGCCGGGTCTGCGGCGCGTACTCCACGACCTGGACGAACTCGTCCACGGTGAAGCCGATCTCCTCCGGCAGGACGGGCAGGCCGTGGCGGCGCAGGACCTCGGCCATGTACGCGGACTCCTCGCGGGCACCGCGCAGGTGCATCGCGAAGGCCGCGCCGAGGCCGCACTGCTCGCCGTGGCTCGCCGCGCGCTTGGGGAAGAGCAGGTCGAAGGCGTGGTTGATCTCGTGGCAGGCGCCGGACGCCGGGCGGGAGTCGCCCGAGACGGACATGGCGATGCCGGTGAGGACCAGGCCTTCGGCGAGGACCTGCAGGAAGCCGTCGTCGCCGACGCCGCCGGGGTGGCGCAGGACCGCCTCGCCCGCCTGGCGGGCCATCGCGGCGGCGAGGCCGTCGATGTCCTCGCCGCGCTCGCGGGCGGCGAGCTCCCAGTCCCGGATCGCGGAGATGTTGGACAGGGCGTCGCCGATGCCGGAGCGCACGAAGCGGACCGGGGCCTCGCGGATGACGTCGAGGTCGATGACGACCGCGATCGGGTTCGGCACGCCGTAGCTGCCGCGGCCCGCGTCGTTGTCGAGGGTCGCGACGGGCGAGCACAGGCCGTCGTGCGACAGGTTCGTCGCGACGGCGACCAGCGGCAGGCCGACGCGCGCGGCGGCGAACTTGGCACAGTCGATGATCTTGCCGCCGCCGAGGCCGACGACCGCGTCGTAGCGGCCCTTCTTCATGGCGTCGGCGAGCTTGATGGCGTCATCGAGCGTGCCGCCGCCCACCGGGAACCACTCGGCGTTCGGCAGCGAAGGGGCGAGGCGCTCGCGCAGGACCGCGCCGGAGCCGCCGCTGATGGCGATGGCGAGCTTGCCGGTCGACGAGCAGATCCTCTGGTCGGCGAGGACACCGGCCAGGTCGTTGAGCGCCCCCGGCCGGATGTCGACGACGACCGGCGAGGGGATGAGCCTCGTCAGTACTGGCACGCGATCTCACGTCCCTTGGCGAGGTCGTCGTGGTTGTCGATCTCGACCCACGTGACGTCGCCGATGGGCGCGACGTCGACCTTGAAGCCGCGGTTGACGAGCTCCTGGTAGCCGTCCTCGTAGTACAGGTCGGGGTCGCGCTCGAAGGTGGCCTTCAGGGCGTCGGCGAGCTCCTCGGCGGCCTCGCCCTCGATGAGGGTGACGCCGATGTACTCACCGGTGGCCTCGGCCGGGTCCATCAGCTTGGTGATCTTCTGGACGCCCTTCTCGGGGTCCACGACGACCTTCATCTCCTCGTCGGCGAGGTTCTTCACCGTGTCGAGGGCGAGGATGATCTTCTTGCCGTCGCCGCGGGCGGCGAGCAGCGTCTTCTCGACGGAGACCGGGTGCACGGTGTCGCCGTTGGCGAGGATCACGCTGTGCTTGAGGGCGTCACGGCCGCACCACAGGGAGTAGGCATTGTTCCACTCCTCGGCCTTGTCGTTGTCGATCAGGGTGAGCTTGAGGCCGTACTTCGCCTCGAGCGCTTCCTTGCGGTCGTAGACGGCTTCCTTGCGGTAGCCGACGATGATCGCGACCTCGGTCAGGCCGATCTCGGCGAAGTTCTTCAGGGTGAGGTCGAGCACGGCCAGCTCGTTCTCGGTTCCCTCGCCCACCACGGGCACCAGCGCCTTGGGCAGCGTTTCGGTGTAGGGGCGCAGACGCCGGCCGGCGCCGGCGGCCAGGACGAGGCCGATCATGCGGGTTCTCCTTCATCGTGTACGGCGGGTGCGCCGCGGTTGTGCGCGGTCACCCAGAAGCGGGTGCTCTCGACGAGCACCACAAGGGCCACGGCCACGGCGAGCGCCGTGAGCGCGACGGTGAAATCTGTGTTTGTCAGCAGGGCCGCGGCCACGGTGACCGCGAAGGTCCTGCCCTCGTGCCCGCCGATCACCCGCACCAGCCAGCGCGGGGGCGCGACGACACCGCGAATGCGGTACACGGTGTCGTAGTGATGGTAGGCGACCGCGGCCACCAGGCCGAAAGCCGCGGGAAGGGCTCCGTTCACGTCGGCTTTGGCCGCCAGTACCAGAACGGTGCCGTATTCGGCGGCGCGGAAGAACGGGGGAACCAGCCAGTCGAGGGGGCCCTTGAGGGGGCGGGCGACGGCGAGGCCCGAGGTGATCACGTATCCGGCGGCGGCGATGACCGGCCACGGGCTGCCGAAGGACGTGCAGGCGGCGGTGGCGACGACGGCCGCGCCCCCGGCGAGGGCGAGGACCGGGGCGAGCCCGGGGACGCCCCGCAGGGTGGCGAGCGCGCCCGCGAAGGGCCCGGTGTCGGCGAGGTCGGCCAGGGCCGTGGCGGCCCGGTCGGTGCGCTTGGCCTTGCGGGTCAGGGAGCGCAGGACGCGGCCCGCGGTGGTGTAGCAGGCGGCGAGGCCGCAGCCGATCAGGAGCACGACGAACGTGACGCGCGGGGTGGTGAGCGCGGTCAGGGCGGCGATGAGCGCCCAGCGCTCCCCGATGGGCAGCACGATCATCCGGCGGGCCCACACCGTCCAGCCGCGGCTGTCGAGCTTGTCGGAGAGGGCGGCGGTGGGGCTGGTGTTGGCGGTCGCGTCGTGGTTGGCCTCGTTGAACGAGAAGTCCACGACGTGCCGGCAGGTCTGGAGGATCATCGCGCCGAGCGCGAGGGCCCAGACGTCATCGCCGCCGCGGGCCGCGCCGAGGGCGAGGCCCGCGTAGTACGCGTACTCCTTGGCCCGGTCGAAGGTCGCGTCCAGCCAGGCACCGAGCGTCGAGTACTGCAGGGAGTAGCGCGCGAGCTGGCCGTCCGTGCAGTCCAGGACGAAGGAGAAGAGCAGCAGGAGGCCCGCGGCGACGAAGCCGCCGCGGGTGCCGGTGGCCGCGCAGCCCGCCGCGATCAGGGCGACGAGCAGTGAGGCGGTGGTGACCTGGTTCGGGGTGAAGCCGCGGCGGGCGCACCAGCGCGCGAGGTAGCGCGAGTACGGGCTGATGCAGTACGTGGTGAAGAAGCCGTCGCGGGCCTTGACCGCGCTGCGCAGGCGTACGGCCTCGTCGTCGACGGCGGCGACGGCCTGGCGGGCGGTGTTGCGGGCCTCGGGGTCGGTGGGCACGGCGGCGACGAGGGTGCCGAGCTCGGGCCGGTGCACGGCCACGTCGGCGGCTTCGAGCTCCTCGGCGAGCCGGTCGGGGACGGCCTGCGCGGCCACCGCGACGTTCGCCGGGCCGCCCGCGCCGGTGGCCGTGCGCAGCGCGCGGGTGAGCGCGGCGCGGGCCTCGGGCTTGGCGGTGACGGCGCCGGGCACGGCGGCCGCGGCGAAGCGCGGGTCGGTCAGGCCGAGGCGCAGCGCGTGGGGGTGGCCGACGAACCGGGTGTCCACGACGGCGACGCGCTGGTCCGCGGGGACGGCGCGCACGAGGGCCTCGGCCCCGGCCGCGTCCGGGGCGGTCCGCACGTCGAAGCCCAGGGACCGCAGATCGCCTTCGAGGGGCGAGCCGGGCACCGGCTGGCCGGTGAGGATGGCGGTCGACAGGACGAACTCACTCCTTGATTCCCGGCGCGACTCGCGCGGGCACGTGCGTGACGGGGGCGCCCTCGCCGGGAGGCGGCCGGGCGGCGTGTCGGCAGAGGCTATCGGATGAATGGAAGCGGGCGTTCACCGCCCGTTCACGCTCCGATCAGCGCCATCCGCAAGGGCCGCACGGGTCGGCGCGGCCGTTGCCCGACGCGATCATCATGGTCGATGGCGGGCCGCCGCCACAAACCGTGGGGGCGGGATCCACGCAAGCCCGCCTAAGGTGGACGGCCATGACATGGTTGATCACAGGTGGAGCGGGATATATCGGGGCACACGTGGCGCGGGTGATGGCCGACGCCGGTGAGCGGGTGGTCGTCCTCGACGACGTCTCGTCGGGGGTGCCCGACCGGCTGCCCGCGGACATTCCCCTCATACGGGGCTCCTCGCTCGACGGGGAACGGCTGCGCGCGGCGTTCGCCGAGCACGCGGTGACCGGCGTCGTGCATCTGGCGGCGCGCAAGCAGGTCGGGGAGTCCGTCGCGGAGCCGCTGCGCTACTACCGGGACAACATCGGGGGCCTGGTGACGCTCCTGGAGGCGGTGGCGGCGGCCGGAATCCAGCGGTTCGTCTTCTCCTCGTCGGCCGCGGTGTACGGAAATCCGCCGCATACGGAGTTCGTCTCGGAGGACACGCCGTGCGCGCCGGTCAGCCCGTACGGCGAGACGAAGCTGGCCGGGGAGTGGCTGGTCCGGGCCGCGGGCACGGCGCACGGGATCACCACGACGTGCCTGCGCTACTTCAACGTGGCGGGCGCCGCGACGCCGGAGCTCGCGGACACCGGGGTCTTCAACGTGGTCCCGATGGTCTTCGACCGGCTCACCCGCGGCGAGGCCCCGCGGATCTTCGGCACCGACCACCCCACGCCCGACGGCACCTGTGTGCGCGACTACGTCCACGTGACCGACCTGGCGCGGGCCCATCTCGCCGCGGCCCGCAGGGCGCCCGAGCCCGGCACCGATCTGACGGTGAACATCGGCCGCGGCGAAGGCGTTTCCGTACGCGAACTCCTGACGGTCATCGGCGAGGTCACCGGGGACACCCGCGCCCCCATCCTGGAGCCGGGCCGTCCGGGCGATGCCCCACGCGCGGTGGCGGACGTGCGCCGGGCGACGCGGGAGCTCGGCTTCACGGCCCAGCTCGGGGTGCGCGAGATGGTCGCGTCGGCGTGGGCGGGCTGGTGCCTGCGGCACCCGGAGGCCCTGCGCGCCTGACGCCCTCCCCAGAGCGGCCCGTTTCCGCAGGCCACGGCATATGACAACGGTGTTCACGATCGCGTTGCCAGATACCCCCCACCCGTAGTTCACTGTGATCGCTGCCACGGGTTGTCGACGACATGGAGGACCGCGTCATGGGGGCTGGACACGACCACGGCCACGCGCCGCCCACGACCGGCACCGCCGCGGCCGCCTACCGGGGGCGGCTGCGGATCGCCCTGTCGCTCACCGTCACCGTGATGGTCGTCGAGATCGTCGGTGGCCTCGTCGCGGACTCGCTCGCGCTGATCGCGGACGCGACGCACATGGCCACCGACGCGCTCGGCCTCGGCATGGCGCTGCTCGCGATCCACTTCGCGAACCGCCCGCCGAGCGAGAACCGCACGTTCGGCTACGCCCGCGCCGAGATCCTGGCGGCGCTCGCGAACTGTCTGCTGCTGTTCGGCGTCGGCGGCTACGTGCTGTACGAGGCGATCCAGCGGTTCGTCACGCCGTCGGAGACCGAGGGCGGGCTCACCATCGTCTTCGGCCTCATCGGCCTGGTGGCGAACCTCGTCTCGCTGTCGCTGCTCATGGGCGGCCAGAAGGACAGCCTCAATGTGCGGGGCGCCTTCCTCGAGGTCCTCGCGGACGCGCTCGGCTCGGTGGCGGTCCTGGTCTCCGCGCTCGTCATCCTGCTCACCGGCTGGCAGGCCGCCGACCCCATCGCGTCGATCGTCATCGGCCTCATGATCGTCCCGCGCACCTGGAAGCTGCTGCGCGACACCTTGAACGTGCTGCTCGAAGCGGCTCCCAGGGGCGTGGACATGGCCGAGGTCCGCGCCCACATCCTGGCCCTGCCCGGCGTCGAGGACGTCCACGACCTGCACGCCTGGACCATCACCTCGGGCATGCCGGTGCTGTCCGCGCACGTCGTGGTGAGCAGCGAGACGCTGACCGCCGTCGGGCACGAGAAGATGCTGCACGACCTGCAGGGCTGCCTGGGCGGCCACTTCGACGTCGAGCACTGCACGTTCCAGCTGGAGCCGAGCGGCCACGCGGTGCACGAGCCGCGGCTGTGTCACTGAAAGTGCTACATTGGCCATGGCCTTGCACGGGCCCTTGAGCAGGCAGGGACGACGAGCCCTGCGGATACGAAAGAGGTGGGTTGATGACGGTCGCGGTTCTCGCTGCCCCGCGCGGCGACGTGTTCCTCCCCACTTCCCGGGCCCACGGCTGACCTCTCCGTACGCTCACTCGTGCGTGTTCCTCCGCACGTCCTTCTCGTAGCGTTCGCGCGCGGCGGCCGGGCCCTCTCACTCAAGGGTTCTCCCGTTGACTCAGAACGATCAGCACCACGCCTTCTTCGCCCTGCACCACGGACTTCCCCGGCAGGGCCCCGGCTCCGACGCCACCACCCGGCACCTGCTCGCCCTCGCCGGTGAGCTGCCCGCCCGTCCGCGCGTGCTCGACCTGGGCTGCGGCCCCGGCCGCTCGGCGCTGCTGCTCGCCGCCGAGGCGGGCGCCGAGGTGACGGCCGTCGATCTGCACGAGCCGTTCCTCGACGAGCTGCGCGCGGCCGCGACCGCGCGCGGGCTCACCGACTCGGTCCGGGCGCTCAAGGCCGACATGGGCGAGCTCGACTTCCCCGACGGGTCCTTCGACCTCGTCTGGGCCGAGAGCTCCGTCTACTCCATCGGCTTCGACACCGCGCTGCGCTCCTGGCGGCGGCTCCTCGCGCCGGGCGGGACGCTCGTCCTCACCGAGTGCGAGTGGACGACCGACGCGCCGTCCGAGGAGGCCCGCGCCTTCTGGGACCGGCACTACCGGCTGCGGACCACGGCCGGCAACACCCGGGCGGCCCTGGCCGCCGGGTACTCCGTGCTCGGCGTCACCCACCAGCCGGAGTCCGACTGGGAGGCGTACTACGCCCCCCTGCGGGCCCGTGCCGACGCGGCCGACCCCGGGGCGCCCGGCATGGCCGAGGCGCTCGCCGCCACCCGCGAGGAACTGGCCATGCGCCGCGACCACGCGGCCGAGTACGGCTACACGGGGTACGTCCTGCGCCCCGCGGGCGACGGCTGGCGCACCCGCCCCGAGGCGGCGGACGGCGCCGACCGCGCCGCCGTGCACGCGGTGAACGCCGCGGCCTTCCCCACCGAGGCGGAGGCCGACCTGGTGGACGCCTTGCGCGCGGACCCGGACGCCTGGCTCGACGGCCTGTCGTACGTCGCCGAGACGGCGGACGGCGAGGTCGTGGCGCACGCCCTGATCACCCGCTGCCACGTGGACGGCACCCCCGCCCTGTGCCTGGCGCCCGTGGCCGCTCTCCCGGCGTACCAGCGCTCGGGAGCGGGCACGGCCGTCGTGCGCGCCGTCCTGCGCGCCGCGCGCGCCCGGGGCGAGCATCTGGTCCTCGTGCTCGGGCACCCCGAGTACTACCCGCGGTTCGGGTTCACTCCGGCCTCGCGGTACGGAATCCGGCCAAGTTTCGAGGTGCCGGACGAGGCGATGATGGCGCTCGTCCTTGACCCGCCGGGCGGATCGGCACGTTCCGCGGGCGCCCCGCGGGGCACGATCACGTATCCGGCGGCCTTCGGCGTCTGATTCCCGCTCCCCCGCGTGTCCCGGCCGCGATCACCGCGGACGGGACATGCGGGGCCGCCGGAGTGCCGGGGGCCCCGGTCTCGTACGGCAGACTTGAGGCCCGAGACCGGAGCGAAGGATGGGTATGCCGATCACACCTGCCACCGCGGCGCACAGCTCGTCGAACGGCACTGGAGAGACAATCTTGCTCGAGCTCGTG
This sequence comes from Streptomyces sp. NPDC043996, assembly GCF_056435225.1. Lineage (NCBI taxonomy): Bacteria > Bacillati > Actinomycetota > Actinomycetes > Kitasatosporales > Streptomycetaceae > Streptomyces > Streptomyces sp. NPDC043996. The sequence goes on from NZ_JBWKEY010000002.1 coordinate 72,618, forward strand.
GACGAGGACGGCAGGACCATCGGCACGGCGGAGAAGCTCGCCGCCCACCAGGCGCCCGGTCAGCTGCACCGGGCGTTCTCCGTGTTCCTCTTCGACGAGCAGGGCAGGCTGCTTATCCAGCAGCGGGCGCTCGGCAAGTACCACTCCCCCGGCGTCTGGTCCAACACCTGCTGCGGCCATCCCTACCCCGGCGAGGCGCCGTTCGCGGCGGCCGCCCGGCGCACCTTCGAGGAGCTCGGCGTCTCGCCGTCGCTGCTCGCCGAGGCGGGCACCGTGCGCTACAACCACCCGGACCCGGAGTCGGGCCTGGTGGAGCAGGAGTTCAACCACCTGTTCGTCGGGATGGTGCAGGCCGAGCTGCGCCCGGACCCCGACGAGGTGGGCGCCACGGCGTTCGTGACGGCCGAGGAGCTGGCCGGGCGGCACGCGAAGGATCCGTTCTCCGCGTGGTTCATGACGGTCCTGGACGCGGCGCGGCCCGCGGTCAAGGAGCTGACGGGGCCCGGCGCGGGCTGGTAGCCGAAAGCCGCTAGAACGCGCCGGGCTTCAGGGGCAGGGCCGCCCAGATGACCTTGCCCCCGCTCGCCGTGTGCTCGACGTCGCAGGCGCCGCCCGCCTCACGGGTGATCTCCCGGACGAGCAGCAGTCCGCGCCCGCCGGTCTGGCCGTGGTCGGCGACCAGGGCGGTCGGACGGTAGGGGTGGTTGTCCTCGACGGACACCCGCACCCACTCGGCGCCGACCGCGACCTCCACGGCGAGCGTCGGCGAGAGCAGCGCCGCGTGCCGCACCGCGTTGGTGACCAACTCGGAGACGATCAGGAGCAGCCCCTGCACCAGTTCGTCCGGCGCCGGTACGCCCTGGCGCGCGAGCAGGTCGCGCACCGCGTGCCGCGCCTGCGGCACCGAGGCGTCGACGGCGGGTGCGGTGAACCGCCACACCCCTTCGTACGGCACCTGTCCGCTGCCCCGAGGGAGTGGGCCCGGCCCCCTCCCGTCGTTCCCCATCGCCCGGTCCCCGCCCTCGCGCTCGATTGTCACCACACGTCGAGTGTTGGGATCCCACTGGTCCGGACCGCACTACTGACCAGAAGTCAGCGAGTATCGACGGGATTTGATCGTCACCGTCTGGCCACGTCAGTTCCGCGACTGCTCCTGCCCCTCTTGTTCCCTCTTCACCGGTTCTTCAGGTTGTAGGGCTTCCTGGGCCCCGGGAGCCGCGGGAGAGCGGTCCGTCACCAGGCTGATGATGCGCCGGGCGCCGATGCCCGTGGCCAGCAGTCCCAGGCCGTCGAAGAGGAGCGCGAGCGAGAAGAAGGTGCCGATGACGTACTGGCTGCTGCTCGGCCAGCCGGCCAGCACCAGGACGCCGAGCAGCACGCCGAAGGCGCCCTGGAGCAGCGTCACCGCCATCTGCGGCCCGCGCACCACCAGGCTGCCCACGAGCCGGAACACGCCGCCGGTGAGGAAGAGCAGCGCCGCGAACATCGTCAGCGCCTCCGCCGCCACGTCCGGCCTGCGGATCACGACGAAGCCCGCCGCGAGGTTCAGCGCGGCGACCACGACGCCGAGCCAGAAGAAGTTGGTGCCGCGCGACTGCACCGCGTGCAGCAGCGCGACGACGCCGCCCACCAGGAGCAGCCAGCCGAACAGGAGCATCGAGGTGAGCGTGGCGACGCCCGCGTAGACCAGGCCGACCAGGCCGCCGAGCGCGAGGATCGCGCCGAGCAGCGCCAGCCAGCCGAAGCTCCGCTTGAGGGCCTGGGGATCCGCCGCGGGATCCGCTCCCTGGTCACCGCCGGGTCCGTCCGCCCGCGCGTGCGCCGCGTCCCGGGCCTTGTCACGTCCGAACATGAGCGCCTCCGTACGTCCGCGAAGCCGCCCCTTCTTGATCGTACGTTCGCGGCGTGCGGATAGCATCCGGCGCATGGAGCCCCAGCTGAGGCACGCCGTCGCCGACGGCGTCGCCACCGTCGTCATCGACCACCCGGCCCGGCGCAACGCCATGACGGCGGACATGTGGCGGAGCCTGCCGCCGCTGCTCGACGCGCTCGCCGCCGACCCGGCGGTGCGCGCGCTCGTCCTGACCGGCGCGGGCGACACGTTCTGCGCGGGCGCCGACATCACCTCGCTGCGCGTCGATCCCGGCCTTGCCCCGCAGCTCGCGGTGCTTGCCGAGGAGGCGCTCGCCGCCTTCCCCAAGCCGACGCTCGCGAGCGTGCGCGGGTACTGCGTGGGCGGCGGCTGTCAGCTGGCGGCGGCCTGCGATCTGCGGCTGGCGGACGAGGGCGCGTCGTTCGCCGTCACCCCGGCGAAGCTGGGCATCGTGTACCCGGCGTCGTCCACCCGTCGTCTCGTGTCGCTCGTGGGGCCGTCGACGGCGAAGTACCTGCTGTTCTCCGGCGCGTCGATCGACACGGCGCGGGCGCTGCGGACGGGCCTGGTGGACGAGGTGCTCCCGGCCGGTGACCTCGACGGGCGCGTCAAGGAGTTCACCCAGCTCCTCGCCGAGCGCTCGCTCCTGACGCAGGCGGCGGCGAAGGAGTTCGCCGCGGGCCGCACCGACCGGGACGCGCACTGGGCCGAGCAGGCGCGCGGCAGCGGCGACACCGCCGAGGGCGTCGCCGCCTTCCTGGAGCGCAGGCAGCCGCGTTTCGACTGGACCACGCCGGGCGCTAGGCGCTGAACCGGCTGCGGTCGCGGAACATCTCGACGAGGTGCGCGGGCGCCTTGCGGGGCGAGCCCGCGTCGTAGGGCGGCTGCGGGTCGTACTCGGTCATCAGCTGGACGGCCTGGGCGCGCTCGTCGCCCGCGATCCTGCCGACGAGCGCGAGGCCCATGTCGATGCCGGACGAGACGCCCGCGGCCGTGACGTACTTGCCGTCGAAGACCACGCGCTCCTCCGACGGGTGCACGCCGAGCTTCGCCAGCTCCTCCAGGGCGAGCCAGTGCGAGGTGGCGCTGCGGCCCGTGAGGAGTCCGGCGGCGGCCAGGGCCAGGGAGCCGGTGCACACGGACGTCGTCCAGGTGGTGGTGGCGTCGGCGGCGCGGATCCAGCCGAGCAGCGCCTCGTTCTCCATCTGGTCGCTCTGGCCGGGGCCGCCGGGGACGACCAGGACGTCCGGCCGCGGCACCTCGTCGAAGGTCTTGTCGGCGACGAGCGCGAGCCGTCCGCTGTCGTCGCGCACGGGCCCGGTGCGCTCGGCCACGAAGACGACGTCCGCGTCCGGGATGCCGCCGAGCGTCTGGTAGGGACCGATGGCGTCGAGGGCGGTGAAGCGCTCGTACAGGGCGATGGCTATCCGCATGCGGGTTCCTTCGTGGTGGGTGGGTACGGGTGGGCTTCGGGCGGGGGCGCGTGGAAGCGGCGGCGGTATTCGGCGGGAGCCGTGCCGAGGGCCTTCAAAAAGGCACGGCGCATGGCCTCCGGGGTGCCGTAGCCGCAGGCGCGGGAGACCTCCTCGACGCCGCGCGAGCTGTCTTCGAGGAGGCGGCGGGCGTGCTCGACGCGGACGCGGTCGACGTACTTGCCGGGCGTCGTGCCGGTCTCCGACTGGAAGGCCCGGGCGAAGTGGCGCGGCGAGAGCCGGGCGCGGGCGGCGAGCCGTTCGACACTGAGGTCGTCGTCCGGGTGCTCGGTGATCCACTGCTGGACCTCGCGCAGCGGCTCCCGGCGCGCGGTCTGCGCGGCCAGCTGGGCGCTGAACTGCGCCTGGTTGCCGGGGCGGCGCAGGAACACGACCAGGTAGCGGGCGAGAGTGAGCGCCATCTCGCGGCCCAGGTCCTCCTCGACGAGCGCGAGCGCCAGGTCGATGCCCGCGGTGACGCCCGCGGACGTCGCCACGTGGCCGTCGCGCACGTAGATGGGGTCAGGATCGACCTCGACGGCCGGGTGGTCGCGGGCGAGCTTGTCGCAGTACGCCCAGTGGGTCGTCGCGCGGCGGCCGTCGAGCAGGCCGGCCCGCGCGAGCAGGATCGCGCCGGTGCACACCGAGACCAGGCGCTGGGCGCGCGGGCCGTGGGCGCGCACCCAGTCGACGAGGGCCGCGTTCTGGGGGCGGGTGCCCTGGCCGCCGGGGACGAGCAGGGTGTGCGGCGCGGGGGCGTGGGCGAGGGCGCTGTCCGGGACCAGGGTCAGGCCGCTGCCGGTGCGCACCGGGGCGCCGTCCAGGGACGCGGTGCGCACCTGGTAGGCGGGGCGGCCGTGCGCGTCGGTGGCCCCCGCGAACACCTCCGCGGGTCCGGTGACATCAAGGCTCTGCACGCCGTCGAAGAGGACGACGAGGACGGTTCGCTGCGCCATGCCGTCGATTCTTGGGGCACGGCGCTGTGGCCGCAATGACGGGTGGCCCACCTTTTCTGCCATGGGGCGACTCCTGGGGAGACCTGTTCCGTTGTGGCCGTCCGTCGCGGCCGTCCGTCGCGGCCGTCCGCGCGCGGCGCCTGCCTCCGGCCCGCCCTTCACGCCATACCAACCAGTCGGTAGCGTACGGCCATGACCTCTCCCCCGACCTCACCCGCCCCCGGCGCGGAGCTGCACCCGCGCGCGGGCCGACGCTGTCAGAGCGTGCTCAACACCGTGCACGCCACGCACTACTTCTCCCCCGACCTCGGGCGGGAGCTCGGCGCCCTCGGCATCACCCACCCCAGAGCCGTCAACTTCGCCGCCCGGGCGGCCGCGATGGGCCCCGTCGGCGCCGGGACCGTCACCGCGGCCTTCTTCAACTACAAGGCGGAGACCGTCGCCGAGCACGTGCCCGCGGTGTGGCGCGCCGCGGCGCCCGAGGACATCCTCGCGGCGCGCCTGCGGGCCGTCGACACCACGCTGCGGCGGCTGCTCGGCGACGAGACCGTCGAGTCCCCGGAGATGGCCGAGGCGGCGCGGCTCGCGCTGCGGGCCGCCGAGGCCTGCACGCGCGCCGCCCGGCCGCTGTACTCCGCCCACGCCGACCTGCCCGTCCCCGACGCGCCGCACCTGGCGTACTGGCACGCCGCGACGCTGCTGCGCGAGCACCGCGGCGACGGCCACCTCGCCGCCCTCCTGGACGCCGAACTCGACGCCGTGGAGGCCCTGGTGAGCCACACCGCCACCGGCAAGGGCATGACGCCCCAGCGCAACGCCGCCACGCGCGGCTGGACTCGGGATGACTGGGCCGCGGCGGTGGAGCGGCTGCGGGGGCGCGGACTGCTCGACGCCGAGGGCGAGTTGACGGAGGCGGGCGTCGCGCTGCGCGCCGAGGTCGAGGAGCGGACCGACCGCCTCGACCGGGCGCCCTACGACCGTCTCGGGGCGGCCGGGGTCGAGCGGCTCACCGCGCTCGGCACGGCGTTCGCCACGACGGCGGTACAGGCGGGGGCGTTCCCGGCGGACCTGCTCGGCAAGGGCTGACGCCAGCGCGCTCCCCCGCACGGCGCCCCCACGCCCCGGCGCATGACCCGCCGCGTACGAGGTACCCGTTCGTCCCCGGCCCCGCCACCCGCCCGCGAGCGGGGCGGGCCGGGCGACGAAGGGAGAGTCCACGTGTTCCGTGCGATCGCGGATATTCTGCGGCAGATCGGTTCGGCCCTCGCCACGGTCGTGACCCTGCCGTTCCGGGTACTGGCCCGCCTCTTCGGCGGAGCCTCCCGCTCCGGGAGGCGGTCGGGGCGGGCCCGCAGGGTCTGACCGCCGACTGTCACCGCCACCTGCCACAATTGCCGGGCACCCTGAATGAGAAGGCGGTACCGGAACGTGGCACCTGTGCAGACGTCCACTCCAGCGTCCATCGAAGGCAGGATCGCCGAGGAACTCGGCGTACGGGAGCGGCAGGTCAAGGCCGCCGTCGACCTGCTCGACGGCGGGTCGACGGTGCCCTTCATCGCGCGCTACCGCAAGGAAGCGACCGAATCCCTCGACGACGCGCAGCTGCGCACCCTCGAGGAGCGGCTGCGCTATCTGCGCGAACTGGAGGAGCGGCGGAGCGCCATCCTCGAATCGGTGCGCGAACAGGGCAAGCTCACCGCCGATCTGGAGGCGCGCATCCGCGAGGCCGACACCAAGGCCCGCCTCGAGGACATCTATCTGCCGTTCAAGCCCAAGCGGCGTACCAAGGCCCAGATCGCCCGCGAGGCGGGGCTCGAACCGCTGGCCGAGGGCCTGCTCGGCGACCCGTCGGTGGAGCCGCTGGCGGCCGCCGCCGCGTTCGTCGACGCCGACAAGGGCGTCGCCGACCCGCAGGCCGCGCTCGACGGCGCCCGCGCGATCCTCACCGAGCGCTTCTCCGAGGACGCCGACCTGATCGGCGAGCTGCGCGAGCGCATGTGGGTGCGCGGGCGCGTCGCCGCGAAGGTCCGCGAGGGCAAGGAGGAGGCGGGCGCGAAGTTCGCCGACTACTTCGACTTCGCCGAGCCGTTCACCGAGCTCCCCTCGCACCGGATCCTCGCCCTGCTGCGCGGCGAGAAGGAAGACGTCCTGGACCTGGTCCTGGAGCCCGAGGAGGCCACGGAAGGGCCGAGTTCGTTCGAGTCCACGGTGGCCAGCCGCTTCGGCGTCGCCGACCGCGGCCGCCCCGGTGACAAGTGGCTGGTGGACACGGTCCGCTGGGCCTGGCGCACCCGCATCCTGGTGCACCTGGGCATCGACCTCAGGCTGCGGCTGCGCACGGCCGCCGAGGACGAGGCCGTGCGCGTCTTCGCCTCCAACCTCCGCGACCTGCTCCTCGCCGCCCCCGCGGGCACGCGCGCGACGCTCGGCCTCGACCCCGGATTCCGTACGGGCGTGAAGGTCGCCGTCGTGGACGCGACCGGCAAGGTCGTCGCGACCGACACGATCCACCCGCACGTCCCCGCGAACAAGTGGGACCAGTCCCTGGCGGCGCTCGCCAGGATCGCCAAGGAGCACGCGGTCGACCTGGTCGCGATCGGCAACGGCACGGCGTCCCGCGAGACGGACAAGCTCGCGGCCGAACTCATCGCCAGGCACCCGGAGCTGAACCTCACCAAGGTGATGGTCTCCGAGGCGGGCGCCTCGGTGTACTCGGCCTCCGCCTTCGCCTCCCAGGAGCTCCCGGACCTGGACGTGTCGCTGCGCGGCGCCGTCTCCATCGCCCGGCGCCTGCAGGACCCGCTGGCCGAGCTCGTCAAGATCGACCCGAAGTCCATCGGCGTCGGGCAGTACCAGCACGACCTGTCCGAGGTGAAGCTGTCCCGCTCCCTCGACGCGGTGGTCGAGGACTGTGTGAACGGCGTCGGCGTGGACGTGAACACGGCGTCCGCCCCGCTGCTCGCCCGCGTCTCCGGCATCGGCTCCGGCCTCGCCGAGAACATCGTGGCGCACCGCGACGCCAACGGCCCGTTCACCTCCCGCAAGGCCCTCAAGGACGTCGCGCGCCTCGGCCCGAAGGCGTACGAGCAGTGCGCGGGCTTCCTGCGCATCCGCGGCGGTGACGACCCCCTTGACGCCTCCAGCGTGCACCCCGAGGCCTATCCGGTGGTGCGGCGGATGGTGAAGGAGGCGGGCGTCGACGTCCCGTCCCTGATCGGCAACTCGGCGGCGCTGCGCTCCCTGGAGCCCGCCGCCTTCGTCGACGACGTCTTCGGCCTGCCGACGGTGACCGACATCCTCAAGGAGCTGGAGAAGCCCGGCCGCGACCCGCGCCCGGCCTTCAAGACGGCCACGTTCAAGGAGGGCGTCGAGAAGATCGGCGACCTGGCTCCCGGCATGGTCCTTGAGGGCGTCGTCACGAACGTCGCCGCGTTCGGCGCGTTCGTCGACGTCGGCGTGCACCAGGACGGCCTGGTGCACGTGTCCGCGATGTCCAAGACCTTCGTCAAGGACCCGCGGGACGTGGTGAAGCCGGGCGACATCGTGAAGGTGAAGGTCCTCGACGTCGACGTGGCGCGCAAGCGGGTGTCGCTGACGCTGCGTCTGGACGACGAACCGGCCGTGGGCTCCGACCCGGGTCAGGGCCGCAAGGAGCGCGGCGGGCGGCCGCCGGGGCCCCGTGGGGGCCAGCAGAACCGGGGCAACCGCGCCAAGGGCGGTGGCGGGCAGCGGCAGGGGCCGCCTCCCGCCAACGACGCGATGGCGGAGGCTCTGCGCCGGGCTGGGTTGGTCGATCCCAAGCGGCGCTGAGCAGGCGCCCCGAAGGGGCGCGGGGAACTGCGCGACCAGCCACAGACGGCCCGCAGACTCGACACCGCGCTCCTACGCAGCGCTCCCGCAGGGGAGGTCAAGGTGACCGTTCGGTCACCTTGCCCTCCGCCACCTCCCAGCGGCGCGCGACGCGTACGGCGTCGAGCATGCGGCGGTCGTGGGTGACGAGCAGCAGCGTGCCCGCGTAGGAGTCGAGGGCGGACTCCAGCTGTTCGATGGCGGGCAGGTCGAGGTGGTTCGTCGGCTCGTCGAGGACCAGCAGGTTCACGCCCCGGCCCTGGAGCAGGGCGAGCGCGGCGCGGGTGCGCTCGCCCGGGGAGAGCGTCGCCGCCGGGCGCAGCACGTGCTCGGCCTTGAGGCCGAACTTGGCGAGCAGGGTGCGGACGTCGGCGGGGTCGGTGTCGGGGACAGCCGCGCGGAAGGCGTCGAGCAGCGACTCCTCGCCGTGGAACAGGGCGCGCGCCTGGTCGACCTCGCCGACGACGACGCCCGAGCCGAGCGCCGCGTACCCCTCGTCCACCGGGACGCGCCCGAGGAGGGCGGCCAGGAGCGTGCTCTTGCCCGCGCCGTTGGCACCGGTGATCGCGACGCGGTCGGCCCAGTCGAGCTGCAGGCTCACCGGGCCGAGCGTGAAGCCGCCGCGCCGAAGCACGGCGTCGCGCAGGGTGGCCACGACGGCGCCGGAGCGCGGGGCGGCGGCGATCTCCATGCGCAGCTGCCACTCCTTGCGCGGCTCCTCCACGACCTCCAGGCGCTCCAGCATCCGCTGCGTCTGGCGGGCCTTCGCGGCCTGCTTCTCGCTGGCCTCGCTGCGGAACTTGCGGCCGATCTTGTCGCTGTCGGTGGCCTTGCGGCGGGCGTTCTTCACACCCTTGTCCATCCAGGACCGCTGCGTCTGGGCGCGGTCCTGGAGCGCGGACTTCTTGTCGGCGTACTCCTCGTACTCGTCGCGGGCGTGGCGGCGGGCCACGTCGCGCTCCTCCAGATACGCCTCGTAGCCGCCGCCGTAGAGGTTGACGCGCTGCTGGGCCAGGTCGAGTTCGAGGACCTTGGTGACGGTGCGGGACAGGAACTCACGGTCGTGGCTGACGACGACGGTGCCGGCGCGCAGGCCGCGCACAAACGCCTCCAGGCGCTCCAGGCCCGCGAGGTCCAGGTCGTTGGTGGGCTCGTCGAGCAGGAACACGTCGTAGCGGGACAGGAGCAGCGAGGCCAGGCCCGCGCGGGCGGCCTGGCCGCCGGACAGCGACGTCATCGGCTGGTCCAGGTCCACGCCGAGGCCGAGCGACTCCGCGACCTCCTCGGCCCGCTCGTCCAGGTCGGCGCCGCCGAGGCCGAGCCAGCGCTCCAGGCTCGTCGCGTACGCGTCGTCGGCGCCCGGCGCGCCCTCGACGAGCCGTTCGGTCGCCTCGTCCATGGCCTCCTGCGCGGCGGCGACGCCGGTGCGGCGGGCCAGGAAGGCGCGGACCGTCTCGCCGGGGCGGCGGTCCGGCTCCTGCGGCAGGTGCCCCACCGCCGCGGTCGGCGGCGAGAGGCCGATCTGTCCTGACTCCGGCACGTCCAGGCCCGCGAGGAGCCGGAGCAGGGTGGACTTTCCGGCGCCGTTCGCGCCGACGAGGCCGATGACGTCGCCGGGGGCCACGACGAGGTCGAGCTCCGCGAAGAGCGAGCGGTCACCATGGCCGGCGGCGAGGTCTTTGGCGACGAGGGTTGCGTTCATCGCCTGTGAGCGTAGCCGGGGCGGCCCTGGGCCACCGGCCGCGGGGCCGGATCAGGCCGGGGCCGCCGCGACCAGGACCGCGTCCGGAGTGCGGGCGACCACGTAGGGCGCGCCGCCGGGGAGGGGGACGCGGTGTTCGCCGGGTTCAAGGACCTCGTCGAAGACCTCGTGTATGCGGGTGCGCCGCAGGCGGTCCACGCGGTACGCGGTCAGGCGCACCCGGCACGGCGAGGTGACCTCCGTGACGGCCGCGCCGTCCGTGACCGCGAGGCGTGCGAGGCGGCGGCGCGCCGACGGGCCCCGGTCCAGGGCGTATTCGATCTGGGCGACGAGCAGCGGCACGATCGGCGCGAGCCCGTCGACGTAGGCGACGTCGACCCCGGCCCGCTCGAACGAGCCCCGGACCGCCTCGCGCACCCGCTCCGGCACGGACCGGCCGAACGCCACGGCGCCGTAGGTGCGCAGCTCCTCCGCCGGTACGCCGACCGCGTCCGCGGCGATCTCCGCGCCGATGCCGATGGTGCGCAGCGCCGCCGCGAGCTTGGCGAGCAGCGCGACGCGGGCGCCGATCAGGAGCACCCGGCGCCGCACGGCTCCCGGGTCGTCGCCGGTGAGCAGGCGGCCGAGCTGTTCGCGGTACTCGCCGCCGCGGAAGCGGAACGGGCCTATGCCGTGGTAGCCGTTCAGCTCCAGATCGGCGTGGTCGGCCGTCTGCCAGGCGAAGTCCCGCCACACGTAGTCGTCGTCGGCGCGCTCGATGACCGCCGTGACGGCGCCGCACTCCAGGACCTCGCACTCGGGGCAGCCGTAGATCACGTACCGCCCGTCCAGGAGCGGCGGGTCGGCTTCGAGCAGGAGTCTGCGCACGTGGGTGGTGAAGATGGCAGGGGGGATGTCGGACGCGAGCGGGGAGACGGCGTCGAGGTCGGCGAGCTGGAACAGCAGCGGACGCCCGTTCACGATGAAGTCGACGAAGTCGCGGTGCACTTGGTAGTCACCGCCTGCGAGGACTCCACCGGCGCGCATCGCCGGGGCCAGGCCGAAGGTCGCGTACTCGGCAGACATGGTGTGAGTATCCCCACGTGCGGCGGGATGTGCGCACGGCTTGAAGTGTTCCGCTACGTTTCGGGGATGACGGATGGCGGCGAAGTGGACGTGATCGTGGTCGGGGGCGGCGTCGCGGGGCTCACCACGGCCGTGGTGCTCGCGGAGGGCGGCCGCCGGGTCGCGGTGTGGACGCGCGAGCCCGCGGAGCGGACGACCTCGGCCGTTGCGGGCGGGCTCTGGTGGCCGTACCGCATCGAGCCGGAGGCGCAGGTCGGCGCCTGGTCCCTGGAGTCCCTCGACGTGTACGCGCAGGCGGCGGCGGAAGGTCCGCACACGGGCGTACGCATGGTCGAGGGCGTACACGCGGACACCCGCCTGGACACCCTCGGCCCGTGGGCGGCGCGGGTGCCGGGGCTGCGCGCGGCGCGCGCCGAGGAGTGCGCGGGCGACGGGGTGTGGGGGCGGCTGCCGCTGATCGACATGGTGGCGCACCTGGCGTGGCTGCGGGAGCGGCTGCTCGCGGCGGGCGGGACCGTGGAGGTCAGGGAGGTCACGAGCCTCGCCGAGCCGCTGGCGCGGGCGCCGCGCGTGGTCAACTGCTCGGGGCTCGGCGCCCGGGGCCTCGCCCCCGACGACAGCGTGCGGCCGGTGCGGGGGCAGCTCGTGGTCGTGGAGAACCCGGGGATCCGTACCTGGTACACGGCCGCTGACAGCGCCTCGACGGAGACGACGTACTTCCTGCCGCAGCCCGGCGGGCTCGTGCTCGGCGGGACGGCGGAGGACCGCGTCTGGTCGCTTGAGCCCGATCCGGCGGTGGCCGAGGCGATCGTCGCGCGGTGCGCGCGGGTGCGCCCGGAGATCGCGCGGGCGCGGGTGATCGGGCACCGGGTGGGGCTGCGCCCCGTGCGCCCCGCCGTCCGCCTGGAGCGGGAACACGTGAGCGGCGGGCAGGGCGGGGACGGCGGGCGCGCGGTGGTGCACAACTACGGGCACGGCGGCGCCGGGATCACCGTGGCCTGGGGCTGTGCGCGGGAGGCGGCGCGGCTCCTGGGCTAGGCCCGCGCGGGGCGTTCGCACGAGGAGCCCGCCGCCTCCTGAAGGCGCGGCGTCAGCGGGCGGGGTCCGGCTGCGGCGGGAGGCCGCCGCCGGAGTCCGCCTCGCTGGCGCCCTCGGCGTCGCCGCCTTCGCTCGGTTTGATCTGGAGCTCGAAGTCGCCGTCGTACTGCTCGTGACCGGCGATCACGGCCCGTTCGACGGCGTCCGTGCCGTGTTCGCCGCGCACGATCAGCGGGTCGTGGCGCAGGTCCTTCATCAGGGCCACGCACATGCCGATCATCACGAGGGTGAAGGGCGCGGCGACCAGGATCGTCAGGTTCTGCAGGCCGGTGAGGGCGTTGGCCTTGCCCTCGCCGATCAGGAGCATGATCGCGGCGACGGCTCCGGTGACGACGCCCCAGAACACCACGACGAGCCTGCCCGGCTCCAGGGAGCCCTTCTGCGAGAGGGTGCCCATGACGATGGAGGCGGCGTCCGCGCCGGACACGAAGAAGATGCCGACGAGGATCATCACGAGCAGGCTGGTGGCGGTCGCGATCGGATACTCGTGCAGCAGGCCGAACAGCTGTGCCTCGGCGGTGGTGTCGCCCTCCAGGCCGCCGCGCTCCTTGACCGTCATCGCGCTGCCGCCGAAGACGGCGAACCAGATCAGGCTGACGGTGCTGGGCACGAGGATCACGCCGCCCACGAACTGCCGGATCGTGCGGCCCCGGCTGATGCGGGCGATGAACATGCCGACGAACGGCGTCCAGGAGATCCACCAGGCCCAGTAGAAGACCGTCCAGCTGCCCAGCCAGTCCGAGACGTCCTTGCCGCTGGAGGCCTCGGTGCGGCCGATGAGCTGCGGCAGCTCGCCCAGGTAGGCGCCGATGGAGGTGGGCAGGAAATCAAGGACGATCACGGTCGGGCCGACGATGAAGACGAAGACGACCAGGGTCAGGGCGAGCACCATGTTGATGTTCGACAGCCACTGGATGCCCTTCTCGACGCCGGAGACGGCGGACGCCACGAAGGCGACCGTCAGGACGGCGATGATGGCGACGAGCAGGCCGGTGCTCGCCTTGTCCATCCAGTCCAGCTCTGTGAAGCCGGTGCCGATCTGCAGCGCACCGAGGCCGAGGGAGGCCGCGGAGCCGAAGAGGGTGGCGAAGATGGCGATGATGTCGATGACCCGGCCCCAGGCCCCGTGGGCGTGCTTCTCGCCGATGAGCGGCACGAACACGGAGCTGATGGTCTGTCGCCTGCGCCGCCGGAAGGTGCTGTAGGCGATGGCGAGGCCCACCACCGCGTAGATCGCCCACGGGTGCAGCGTCCAGTGGAAGAGCGTCGTCGCCATGGCGGTCTCCATGGCGGCGGCCTGGTCCTCGGGGTGGGTGCCCGGCGGCGGCGTGGTGAAGTGCGCCAGCGGCTCGCTGACCCCGTAGAACATCAGGCCGATGCCCATGCCCGCGCTGAACATCATCGCGACCCAGGACACGGTGCGGAACTCGGGCTCCTCGCCCTCGCGGCCGAGCGTGATCTTCCCGTACCGGCTGACGGCGAGCCACAGGGCGAAGACCACGAAGCCGGACGCCGCCAGCATGAAGGCCCAACCACCGTTGTGGATGAGGCCCTTGAGCATCTTCGACGAGACGTCTTCGAGGGTGTCGGTGGCGAGGGCGCCCCACACCACGAAGGCGAGGGTGAGCACGGCCGTGACGCCGAACACCACCCGGTCGGTCTGGGGAGTGCGGGCACCGGAGTGGCCCACCGGGTGCGGTGGGCCTCCTCCGGCGTCCGCCTTCTGGGATTCCTGCGTCACAAGCGCGCCTTTCGCGGAGTCGTCACAACATGACGGTTCGTCTGTTGTTCTTCTCCGCTACCCCCTACCACAGGTGATGTGTCCACAGAGGGTTCAACAGGCGGTGTCGGGCCGCCCCGTTGCGAGGTGGTACGGCGCGCGGGCGTCGAGCAGGAGCGGCACCAGGGCGCGGGCCGACTGGCGCAGCGGCACCAGGACGCCCCGCCCGTCGTGGCGCACGCTCACGCCGTGCAGGGCCAGCTCGTCCTTGACGTCCGCGTACTGCTCGGGGTCGAGCCGGTAGCCGCAGGCGGGGTCCTCGATGATCTCGGCGGGTTCGGCGGGGTCGTTGTCGGCGCCGCCGAGGTAGACCGGGCCCCGGTCGCGCAGGCCCGCGACGCGGGAGTCCTTCGTGGCCGCCCGCAGCTGCCCGCGGCGCTCGTCGGCGTAGGAGAACAGGCCGTCGAGGGCGGAGAGTTGGGAGGCGACGCGGCGCCGGTTGTTGAGCGCCGGGTCGTTCTTCTCGGCGGCGGTGCGGGGGTCGACGCGGCTCTCGATGAGCAGGCCCGCGGCGTGCTTGATGCCGGACAGGTTGCGCAGGATGCGCTCCTGGCCGTCGCCCGCGACCTGTTTGACCGGCTCGCCGGTGACGGGGTCGGTCCAGATGCCGTAGGTGCCGGTGGAGTATCCATCGGCCTCGGCGGCGGGTCTGACGTAGTCCCCCGACAGCGTCTTGGCCTCCTGGTGCACGGCGTCGGCCGTGTTCAGGTTGCGCGGCCACAGGTCGAACAGGTCCTTGTCGTAGTACTTCGGCGTGGCGCCGTATTCGTGCAGGTCGTAGATGGCGTCGGGCTCGCGGTCGCGGATGACGGCGGCCAGGGCGCGGGCCTCTGCGGTCTTCAGGGCGAGGTGGTCGCGGTTGATGTCGACGCCGTCGGAGTTGCCGCGGGTGGCGGCGGCGCGGCCGTCGGGGTTGGCGGTGGGCACGACGAGCAGGGCGGTGCGGGACAGGAACCGGCGGGTCTCCTTGTCCTTGGCGTAGGCCAGGTCGCGGACCGTGCTCAGGCAGGCCTCGCGGCCCGCGGGCTCGTCGCCGTGCTGGCTGCACACGAGCAGCACGGTGCTGGTGGTGTGGGCGCCGCCGACGCGGACGAGCTGGAGCGGGCGGTCCTGCTTGGTGGTGCCGACGCGGGAGAGCGAGACCTGGTCGCTGGCCTTGTCGAGGTGGGCGAGGAGGCGCTGTTCGTCCGGCTGGCTGGTCCAGCGGGTGCCGCCGCTGGCCTCGAAGCCGGTGCGCGGGGTGGTGCCCGCCGCCTGGGCGGTGGGCACCACCACGAGCGGGGCCGCGAGCGCGGCGCAGGCTCCGGCGAGCGCCAGGGCGCGGATGCGGGGTGTCATGAAGTACGGCCTCCCGGTACGGGCTTGAGCGGACGCGAGGGGGCCACGCCGTCGAGGCGGGACTCGCGCGGAACGGTAGCGCCCGGTGCGGTCGCGAAGGACGTGGCGCCGCCGGTGAGCGGGACCCGAGCGACTGTGCGGGTGAGGTCGACGGTGAGGGTCGGCGTGTCCGCGGGCGCGGTGATGAGGTTGCGGTCGGTGCCCCCGATGATCAGCGCGAGCCGGTGGCCCTTGGGCACGACGTGGTCGCTCGCGGCGAGGTCGAGGGTGATCGTGACGGGCTCGCCCGGGGTGAGCGGGCGGCCGTGGTGGTCGTCCGCGTGGTTGCCGAGGTCGGCCCAGCCGCGGCTGAAGATGGTGTAGTCGACGGCGGCGGTCTTGGCCTCGGTGTTCTTGTAGCAGGCGCTGTCGCCGTCGGTGCTCGCGCCCCAGCAGCTGCGCTCGGGCAGGGTGGTGATGCCTTCGCCGCGGTCGGTGTAGTCGCGGATGGTGTCGGGGCCGATGTCGGCGAGGACGGCGCTCAGATGGGCCGTGCGGGCCGAGGGCGTCACGGTGACGGTGACCTTCGAGGAGCCGGACACGCGCAGGTCGCGGGCGAGCGGCTGGGTGGTGAAGCCCGCCTTGGCGGGGGTGGGGGTGTCGATGGTGGCGGCCCAGTCGGTCTCGCCGAGGCGCCGGTCGTCGGTGAGGGTCTCGGTGCCCTTGCCGCGCCGGAGGCCGAGGGTGCCGACGCCGGGGACGGCGCCCTTGGCCGGGCGGAGCGCGACGGCGTGGGTGGCGCGCGGCGGCCAGACGCGGTCGGTGGTCCAGCGGTCGGGGGCGCGCTCGATGTCGGCCATGGGCTCGCGGTCGATGCCGTTGCGGTAGCCGAGGAGCTCGTGGTCGAACCAGCGGTGCAGGGTGCGCACCCAGTCGGCGCGGCGGAAGTCGAAGGGGTCGACGTGCCCGGCCTGGCTGAGCCACACCTTGCGCGTCACGCCCGCCTCGCCGAGGGCGTCCCACCACTGCCCGAAGTGCTTCATGCGCACGTTCAGGTCCTGGAGCCCGTGCACGGCGAAGACGCTGGCCCGCACCTGGCTGGCGTCGGGCACGTGGTCGCGCTCGGTCCACAGCGGGGTCCAGTCGCCGCTGCGGGGCGCGCCCTCGATCAGGCGCTGCTGCACGTGGCCGCAGCGGGCGCGGGCCTCGGGGCTCTCGACGCCGCGCTTCAGGCCGTCGGGGCCGCTGTTGAACAGGGGGGCGCCCTTGGCGAAGTAGTAGTCGTACCAGGAGGAGATGGCGCCGATCGGGACGATGGTCTCCAGGCCTTCGACGCCGGTCGCGGCGACGCCGTTGGCGATGGTGCCGTCGTAGCTCTTGCCGATCATGCCGGTGCGGCCGTTGGTCCAGCCCGCGCGGGCGCGGGCGTCGCCGGTGGGTGAGGTGTACGCGCGGGCGCGGCCGCCCAGCCAGTCGACGACGGCCTTGGCGGAGGTGACGTCGGAGCGGCCGCCGACGTCGACGCAGCCGGCGGAGCGGCTCGTTCCGGCGAGGTCGACGGCGACGAAGGCGTAGCCGCGCGGCACGAAGTAGTTGTCGTAATAGAGCGGGAACCGCACCGGGTTGCCCTGCTCGTCGTACGTTTTCTTCTGGCTCTCGTTGCCGCGGCCGCAGCACGCGTAGTACGGGCTGGCGTCCATGATGACGGGTATCTTCCGCCCCCGCTCGGCGGGTTCGCGGGGCCGGACTATGTCGACGGCGACGCGGTCGGTGGTGCCGTCCGCGTCGCCGTCGATCCGGGTGTCCACCCACACGGACTCCCGTATCGCGTCCGCGTAGGAGTAGACCGGTCTGCTCTCGTCGCCCTTCGCGTGCCCGGCCGTGGCGGGGCGCGGCGCGGTGTGCGCGGCGCCCGGGGACAGGAGGGTGGCCAGCAGGGCGGCGAGGGCCGCCACCAGAAGCGTTCTCCACATCGGCAAGCGCGTGCGCGCGCGTATCGGCATGGCGCGGAAGGTACACGGGTCAACAGCCGTCGGAAAGAGGGCCCCTGAGGTGGGTGAAAGGTGCGTGGGACGGAGTGACACATGTCGACTGAATGGCGATCGTGTGACATATGCGGCCATGGACATGACCGGGAGTGAGAGGGCTCAATAGGGTCGACCGCATCGTGAGTTGTTCGGCGCCGCGGCATCCCGGCTTCGGGGCGCCGCCACGTCCAAAGCACCCGCACCGCCTATATCACCCGCACCGCCTATCACTTGGAGACATAAGTGCACCGCAGACTCATCGCCCCTGGCGCGCTCGCGGCCTCGCTTCTGCTGGCGATCCCGGCGACGGCGGCCGACTTCACGCCCGGGTCCTCCGGCGTGGGCGACTCCTATTACCCCGACGCCGGCAACGGCGGCTATGACGTCTCGCACTACGACCTGCGCCTGAAGTACCAGCCGAAGACGGACCTCATCGAGGGCACGGCGACGATCAACGCCACCACGACGCAGGACCTGTCGCGCTTCAACCTCGACTTCGGCCTGAAGGTCAGCGAGGTGCGCGTCAACGGCAAGAAGGCGGCGTTCGCGCGCTCGGGCGAGCAGGAGCTGGAGATCACGCCGAAGGCGGGTCTGCCCAAGGGCAGCGCCGTCACGATCGTCGTGCGGTACGCGGGCAAGCCCTCCGAGGTGAAGATCCACGGCTTCACGGCGTGGCAGCGCACGCCCGACGGCGGCGTCGCGGCCCAGGAGCCGGAGTCGGCCGCCTGGTGGTTCCCCGCCAACGACCACCCGCGCGACAAGGCCACCTTCGACGTGTCGGTGTCGGTGCCGGACGGCACGCAGGCCATCTCCAACGGCGTGCTCCAGCGGCAGAGCTCGCGCCTGGGCTGGACCCGCTTCGACTGGCGCTCCAACAAGCCGCAGGCGCCGTACCTGGCGACGCTCGCGGTCGGCAAGTTCGACATCACGACGGACAAGACCGAGAGCGGCCTGCCCGTCCTGAACGCCTACAGCAAGGACCTCGGCGACAACGCGGGCGCCGCACGCGCCAGCATCGAGCGCACCGCCGAGGTCGCCGAGTGGCTGGAGGAGGTCTTCGGCAAGTACCCCTTCAACGCGCTCGGCGGCTATGTCCCGAACGTCCCCGCCAGCTACGCCCTGGAGACCCAGACCCGGCCCTTCTACGGCCCGCGGGCGTTCGCGAACGGCTCCAACGTCTCGATCGTGGTGCACGAGATCGCCCACCAGTGGTACGGCGACAGCGTCTCGGTGGACAACTGGAAGGACATCTGGGTCAACGAGGGCTTCGCCCGCTACAGCCAGTGGCTGTGGTCGGAGAAGGAGGGCGAGGGCACGGCACAGGAGCTCGCCGACTACACCTACGCCTCGCGTCCCGCGTCGGACCCGTTCTGGCAGGTCAAGCCGGGCGACCCGGGCCCTGACAACCAGTTCCACGGCGCCGTCTACGACCGGGGCGCGCTCGCCCTGCAGGCGCTGCGCAACAAGGTCGGCGACAAGACCTTCTTCAAGATCCTGAAGGGCTGGCCGACGGAGCGTCAGTACGGCAACGCCAGCGTGCGGGACTTCGTGTCGTACGCCGAGAAGATCAGCGGCAAGCCGCTGGGCGCGCTCTTCGACACCTGGCTGTACACGCCGGGCAAGCCGGCCGCCCCGGCGGCGAAGAAGGCGGGCCTGGCGCGCTCCGCGGCCAAGGACGCGGTGGCCAAGCCGAAGTCCTGGAAGAAGATCGCGGCGACGAACGCCCTGCACGACCACCACTGAGCCGCTGCCCGCGCGGCGGCTCAGCGCACGACAGCGGGCGGCGCCCGAAGGCGCCGCCCGCTGTCGTCGAAGGGGGGTGTTACTTGCTGAGCTCGGCTGCCTCGCGGTCGGTCTCGCGGCCCGCCTTGCGCTTGATCGCGTACCAGCCCACGACCAGCGCCGCGGCGATGATCGGGATCAGGAACAGGGTCTTGCGGCCGATCTCCGCGTCCTTCCACATCAGGCCGAGCACGGCGAGGAGGAACGCGATGGTGATGTACTCGGTGACGCCGCTGCCGGGAAGGCGGAACGAAGGACGGGTGATCAGGCCTTCCTTGGCCCGCCTCACGAACGCCAGGTGGCAGACCATGATGCTGATCCAGGTGCCGATGATCCCGAGCGAGGCGACGTTCAGGACGATCTCGAACGCCTTCTCCGGGACCACGCTGTTCAGGCCGACGCCGAGGACACCGATGCTCGCGGTGAGCAGGATGCCGCCGTAGGGGACCTGGTTGCGGTTCATCTTGGCGGTGAACTTGGGGGCGGAGCCCGCCATCGCCATCGAGCGCAGGATGCGGCCGGTGGAGTACAGGCCGGAGTTCAGCGAGGACATCGCCGCGGTGAGGACGACGAAGTTCATCACGTCGCCCGCGCCCGAGACGCCGATCTTGGAGAGCACGGTCACGAAGGGGCTCTCGTCGGCCGAGTACACCGAGCCGGGCAGGAGCAGCGCGAGCAGGACGACCGAGCCGACGTAGAACAGGCCCACGCGCCACATGATCGAGTTCACGGCGCGCGGCACGACCTTGTGCGGGTCCTTGGTCTCGCCCGCGGCGACGCCGACCAGTTCGAGGGACGCGTACGCGAAGACGACGCCCTGGAGCACGATCACGACCGGCATCAGGCCGTTCGGCAGGAAGCCGCCGTGGTCGGTGATCATGTTCAGGCCCGGCGTCTCGCCGCCCACCTCGTGCTGGGTGGAGACCAGGAAGATGCCGACGAACATGAACGCCACGAGCGCGGCGACCTTGATGATCGCGAACCAGAACTCCATCTCGCCGAAGTACTTCACCGAGATCAGGTTCACCGCGAGCACGACCGCGAGGGCGATCAGCGCGAGCACCCACTGCGGGATGTCGGTGAAGAAGCTCCAGTAGTGCGTGTAGAGCGCGATCGCCGTGATGTCGGCGATGCAGGTGGTCGACCAGTTGAGGAAGTACATCCAGCCGGCGACGTAGGCGCCCTTCTCGCCGAGGAACTCACGCGCGTAACTGACGAAGGAGCCGGACGACGGGCGGTACAGGACCATCTCGCCTAGGGCGCGTACGACGAAGAACGCGATGATGCCGCACACGAGGTACGCGACGGCGAGCGCGGGGCCCGCCGAGTGGAGACGGCCACCCGCTCCGAGGAAGAGGCCGGTGCCGATCGCGCCACCGATGGCGATCATGTTGACGTGGCGGGCCTTGAGGTCCTTGCTGTAACCGGCGTCGCCCGCGTCCGCGGGGGCCTGGGACTCAGCGGCGCGCGCTGCGTCCACGGCCGTGTCTACGGCGTCGTTGCTCACGTGGAAGGTCCACTCTGTGGTGCCCGGAAAGAGCTTCCGGGGTCCGGATGTGCTCCGGCCCGTGGCACCCCTGACGCACTACGGACCGACCCGACACCTTCCCTTACGCAATGCCTATAACGCGGTGGCGTACGTCACATAGCGTTACTTCTCACATGGTGAGAGGCGTCTGTACGCCCCTGGGTCACGCGGTGTACAGGCTCTCGATGAGATCCCGGTACTTCTCCGTGACGACCCGGCGGCGCAGCTTCAGCGTCGGCGTGAGCTCGCCGGTCGCGGGCCCCCACTCCTCGGTGAGCACGTGGTGGCGCTTGATCTGCTCGGTGTGGTTGAGGCGCGCGTTGGCCGCCTGGACCGCCCGCTCTATCTCCTGCCTGACCTCGGGACTCGTGGCCGCGTCGCCCTCGATGCCGCGCGCGGCCAGCCAGCCGGGGGTGGTCTCCGGGTCCAGGACGAGCAGCGCCACCAGATAGGAGCGGCCGTCGCCGTGGGCGAGGGCCTGGCCGATGAGCGGGTGCTCCTTGAGGGCGTTCTCGACGAGCGCGGGCGCGACGTTCTTGCCGTTGGAGGTGACGATGAGTTCCTTCTTGCGGTCGGTGACCCACAGGAAGCCGTCCTCGTCGAGCCTGCCGACGTCTCCGGTCGCGAACCATCCTTCGGCGTCGCGGACGTCGTCGACGCCGCCGTCGGCCCGCAGATAGCCCTCGCAGACGTAGGGGCCGCGGACCAGGATCTCGCCGTCGTCGGCGACGCGTACCTCCATGCCCGCGAGCGGCTTGCCCACCGAGCCGACGCGGAACGCCGCGGGGCCGTTGGCCGTGACCACGCCGCTGGTCTCCGTCAGACCCCAGGCGTCCATGATCACCAGGCCGAAGCCCGCCCAGTACCGGGCCACGTCCACCGGCATCGGCGCGGCCGCGCTCGACGTCCACAGCAGCCGGTCGAAGCCCGCGAGGGCGAGCAGCGGGTCGAGGACCTTCTCCTTGGCCTCGCGGTAGGCGGCGTCGAGGGCGGCGGGCACGGGTTCGCCGCGCTCGCGGCAGGCCACGTGCGCCCGCGCGGTGTCGTTCGCCGCCTCGATGACGCGCCGCCGCTCCTCGGGCAGCCGGGCGAGGGCGGCCCGCACCGACGCGGCGAGCTTCTCCCACACGCGCGGGACGCCGAAGAACTGCTGGGGGCGCAGCTCGCGCGCGGTCGCGGCGACCTGGGTGGGGTCCGCGCACAGCGAGACGTGCGACGCCCGCAGGAGCGGCAGGTAGATGCCGAGCATCCGCTCGGCGATGTGCGCGAACGGCAGGTAGCAGAGGTGGCCGACGTGCCCGGGGAAGTCGACGACCGCGTCCAGGGCGATGCCGTTGGGCAGGACGTTGCGGTGGGTGAGGCGTACGCCCTTGGGGTCGCCGGTGGTGCCCGAGGTGTAGACGACGGTCAGCGGGTCCGAGGGGCGCACCTCGCGCCAGGTCTTCTCCACGGCGTCGACCAGGTGCGGCCGGTCGCCGCTGGCGCGCAGGTCCGCGTACGCGAGGTGCTCCCCCGCCGCCTGTGCCTCGGCGACGACGAGCCGCTCCAGGGGGACCGTGCCGTCCGCGAGGAGCGGTTCCCAGCGGTCGAGCTCGGCCGCCCCCTCGACGACGGCGACGCGGGCGCGGCTGTGCCGGGCGATGTGGGCGACCTGCCCGGGGGCGGAGGTGCCGTAGACGGTGACGGGGACGGCGCCCGCGTGGACCAGGGCGAGGTCGCTCAGCCAGTGCTCGGGGCGGTTGCCCATCATCATCAGGACGTGCTCGCCGCGGCGGACGCCGAGCGCGGCGTACCCGGCGGCGAGGGCCATGACCTCGCGCCGCACCTCGCTCCAGGTGAGCGTCGCCCAGCCGTCGCCCTCGCGCCAGGAGAGGGCGGGCAGCTCGGGGTGGTCCTCGGCGTTGCGGAGCAGCAGGGCGGGGAAGGTGATGTCGGTGGGTTCCCCGGGAAGTCGCAGGATCGAGGTCATGAAACCGCCTCCTGGCACCGTCGGTCGCTCATCGGCTACGTGGCGTGACGACTTCGGAGACTTTCACAGCGGCGGTGGTACAGCAATACTGTTGCACCGCATTGACGCACGACCGGGGGAGGCGACGCACCGCGATGACCACGGACGCGGAGGAGTCGACATACGCGCACGGCTCGTCGACGCTCACCGTCGACGAACTGGCCGCGCGCGCGGGTGTCACGGTGCGCACCATCCGCTTCTACAGCACCAAGGGTCTGCTGCCGCCGCCCGTGATCGGCCCCCGGCGCGTGGGCCACTACGGCCCCGCGCACCTCTCGCGTCTCGCCCTCATCGAGGAGTTGCAGCACCAGGGCATGACGCTCGCCGCGATCGAGCGCTATCTGGAACAGCTGCCGCCGGACCTGAGCCCGCACGACCTGGCCATCCACCGCGCGGTGGTGGCCTCGTGGGCGCCGGACACGACGGAGGACCTGGACCTGGCGGAGCTTGAGCGGCGCGCGGGCCGGGCGCTCGCCGCGGCGGACCTGGAGCGCCTCGCGGCGATGGGGATCATCGCGTACGAGCCCGGGGCGCGGCGCTGCCGGGTGGATCCGGGGCTGCTGCGCCTGGGGGTGCGGCTGCTGGACGTGCCGATCCCGCACGAGACGATCCTGGCCGCCCGCACGGCGCTCCTGGAGCACGCGCGCTCGGCCGCGCACGAGCTGTCGCGGCTCTTCCGCGACGAGGTGTGGGGGCCGAGCAAGGAGCGCGAGGCGGGCCCCGCGCACGTGGCGGCGATGCGGTCGCTCTCGGCCCATATGCAGCCGCTGGTGGTGCAGGCGCTGGTGACGGCGTTCCAGCGGTCGCTCAAGGAAGAGCTGAGGGAGTGGCTCACGGAGCCGTGAGCCCGGAGCTGTGAACTCGGCGCCGTGAACTCGGCGCCGTGAGCCCGGCGTCGTGAACTCGGCGCCGTGAGCCCGGAGCCGTGAGCCACTCCCCCTCAGGCGGGGCGGGCGCGCTCAGCCGTCGCTGAACTTCTCGCCGCGCTCCGCCTTCTCCACGAGCAGCGCGGGCGGCGCGAACCGCTCGCCGTAGCGCTCGGCGAGCTCCCGCGCGCGGGCCACGAACCCGGGCAGGCCGCCGTCGTAACCGTTGATGTACTGGAGCACGCCGCCGGTCCAGCCCGGGAAGCCGATGCCGAAGATGGAGCCGATGTTGGCGTCGGCGACCGACGTCAGCACGCCCTCCTCAAGGAGGCGCACGGTGTCGAGCGCCTCGGAGAACAGCATCCGCTCCTGCATGTCCACGAACGGGATGCCGTGCCCCGGCTTGGCGAAGTGCTCGCGCAGGCCCGGCCACAGGACGGTGCGCCTGCCGTCGTCGCCGTACTCGTAGAAGCCCTTGCCGCCGCTGCGCCCCGGGCGGTCGAACTCGTCGACCATGCGGTCGATGACGGCCTCGGCGGGGTGGGTGGTCCAGGTGCCGCCCGCCTCCTCCACGGCGCGCTTCGACTCGTTGCGGATCTTGCGGGGCAGGGTCAGGGTGAGCTCGTCCATCAGGGACAGGACCTTCGCCGGGTAGCCCGCCTGGGCGGCGGCCTGCTCGATGGACGCGGGCTCGATGCCCTCGCCGACCATCGCGACGCCCTCGTTGATGAAGTGGCCGATGACGCGGGAGGTGAAGAAGCCGCGCGAGTCGTTCACGACGATCGGCGTCTTGTTGATCTGGCGGACGAGGTCGAAGGCGCGGGCCAGGGCCGCCTCGCCGGTGCGCTCGCCCTTGATGATCTCCACGAGCGGCATCTTGTCGACGGGCGAGAAGAAGTGCAGGCCGATGAAGTCGACCGGCCGCGATACGCCCTCGGCGAGCAGGGTGATGGGCAGCGTGGAGGTGTTGGAGCACAGCAGGGCGTCGGGCGCGACGACGTCCTGGATCTCCTGGAACACCTTGTGCTTGAGCTCGGGGTTCTCGAAGACGGCCTCGATGACCGCGTCGCAGCCCGCGAGGTCGGCGGCGTCACCGGTGGGGGTGATGCGGGCGAGCAGCGCGTCCGCCTTCTCCTGGGTGGTGCGGCCCCGCAATACGGCCTTGGCGCACAGCTTCTCCGAGTAGGCCTTGCCCTTGGCCGCGGCCTCGGCGGACACGTCCTTCAGGACGACGTCGATGCCCGCGCGGGCGCAGGAGTAGGCGATGCCCGCGCCCATCATCCCGGCGCCGAGGACGGCGGCCTTGCGGACCTGGCGGGGCTCGACGCCCTGGGGGCGGTTGGCCCCGGAGTTGACGGCCTGGAGGTCGAAGAAGAAGGCCTGGATCATGTTCTTGGAGGTCTGGCCCGTGACCAGCTCCGTGAAGTACCGGGCCTCGATGGTCAGCGCGGTCTCGAAGTCGACCTGGGAGCCCTCGACGGCGGCCGCGAGGATGTTGCGCGGGGCCGGGTAGGGGGCGCCGTTCAGCTGCTTCTTCAGGTTGGCGGGGAAGGCGGGCAGGTTGGCGGCGAACTTGGGGTGCGCGGGGGTGCCGCCGGGGATGCGGTAGCCGGGCGCGTCCCAGGGCTGCTGGGACTCGGGGTGGGCGTCGATGAAGGCGCGGGCCTTGGCCAGCATCTCCTCGGTGGTGGCGGCCACCTCGTGCACCAGGCCGTTCTCCAGGGCCCGCCGCGGGCTGTACTGGGTGCCCTGGAGCAGCACCTTCAGGAGGGCGTCGGCGATGCCCATGAGGCGGACGGTACGGGTGACGCCGCCGCCCGCGGGGAGCAGGCCGAGGGTGACCTCGGGCAGGCCGATCTTCGAGCCGGGGGCGTCGAGCGCGATCCGGTGGTGGCTGGCGAGGGCGATCTCGTAGCCGCCGCCGAGCGCGGCGCCGTTGATGGCGGCGACGACAGGCTTACCGAGGGTCTCGATGCGGCGCAGCGAGTTCTTGATGGCGGTGCCGGTCTCGAAGGCCGCCTGGGCGTTCTCGGGGCCGACCTGGATCATTTCCTTCAGGTCGCCGCCCGCGAAGAAGGTCTTCTTCGCGGAGGTGTAGATGATCCCGCGGACGGAGTCCGGGTTCTCGGCGATGGCGGCCTCGGCGCGCTCGGCGATGGCCGCGATGGAGTCCTTGAACGCCTGGTTCATGGTGTTCGCGGACTGGTTCGGGTCGTCGAGGACGAGGGTGACGACACCGGTGTCGTCCTGTTCCCAGCGGATGGTGGTGCTCTCGGTGGTCATCTGGTGTCTCCGTAGAAGTCTGTCGAGGGCGAGGGACCGCTGGCGGGTTACAGGCGTTCCACGATGGTCGCGACGCCCATGCCGCCGCCGACGCACAGCGTGGCGAGGCCGAACCGCTTGTCCTGGCGCTCCAGTTCGTCGACGAGCGTGCCGAGGATCATCGCGCCGGTGGCGCCGAGCGGGTGGCCGAGCGCGATCGCGCCGCCGTTGACGTTGACCTTGTCCAGGCTGAGGCCCATGTCCTTGACGAACTTCAGGACCACGGCGGCGAAGGCCTCGTTGATCTCCACCAGGTCGATGTCGTCGATGGTCAGACCGGCCTTGGCCAGGGCCTTGCGGGTCGCGGGGGCGGGCCCGGTGAGCATGATGGTGGGCTCGGACCCCGAGACCGCCACGGAGACGATCCGGGCCCTCGGGGTCAGGCCGTAGCGCTCGCCGGTCTCCTTGTTGCCGATGGCGACGAGGGCCGCGCCGTCCACGATGCCCGAGGAGTTGCCCGCGTGGTGGACGTGGTCGATCCGCTCCACCCAGTGGTACTTCTGGAGGGCGACCGCGTCGAAGCCGCCCAGGTCGCCGATGTCCTTGAAGGACGGCTTCAGCTTGGCGAGCGTGTCGGCGGTGGTGCCGGGCCGCATGTACTCGTCGTGGTCGAGGACGGTCAGACCGCTGCGGTCGGTGACCGGGACGACGGACTTGGCGAACCGGCCCTCCTTCCAGGCGGTGGCGGCGCGCTCCTGGGACAGGGCGGCGAACTCGTCGACGTCGCGCCGCGTGTAGCCCTCCAGGGTGGCGATGAGGTCGGCGCCGACGCCCTGCGGGACGAAACCGGTGGCGAGGTTCGTCATCGGGTCGTTGAACCAGGCGCCGCCGTCGGACGCCATCGGCACCCGCGACATCGACTCGACGCCGCCCGCGAGCACCAGGTCCTCCCAGCCCGAACGGACCTTCATCGCGGCCATGTTGACCGCCTCCAGGCCGGAGGCACAGAAGCGGTTCTCCTGGACACCCGCGACCGTGTCCGGCAGGCCCGCCGCGATGGCGGCGATCCGCGCGATGTCGGAGCCCTGGTCGCCGACGGGCCCGACGACGCCGAGGACGATGTCGTCGATCGCCGCCGGGTCCAGGCCCGGGGAGCGGCGCTGGATCTCGTGGAGGAGGCCGGTCACGAGGTCGATCGGCTTGGTGCCGTGCAGGGCGCCGTTCGCCTTGCCGCGGCCGCGCGGGGTGCGGATCGCGTCGTACACGTACGCTTCGGAGCTCACTGGAAAGCCTTTCGGGAGGGGCGGTCGGGGCGTGCCGGGGGGCAGCGGAAGGCCGGTCGGGGGTCAGTCGAGGAGGGCGCGGCCGATGATCTCCTTCATGATCTCGGTCGTGCCGCCGTAGATGGTCTGGACGCGGCCGTCGGTGAACGCCTTGGCGACGCGGTACTCCGTCATGTAGCCGTAGCCGCCGTGCAGTTGCAGACAGCGGTCGGCGACCCGCTTCTGCAGTTCGGTCGCCCACCACTTGGCCATGGACGCGTGCACCGCGTCGAGTTGCCCGTTCGAGTGATCCTCGATGCAGCGGTCGAGGAACGTCCGGGTGACGGCGCACTCGGTGGCCATCTCGGCGATCTCGAACCGGATGTGCTGGAGCCTGGCCAGCGGCCGGTTGAACGCCTCGCGCTCCTTGACGTACGCCGTCGTGATCTCCAGGAGGTGCTCGGCGGTGGCGATCGCGGCGACGGCGATCGCCATGCGCTCCTGCGCGAGGTTCGTCATCAGGTGCACGAACGCGCCGTTGAGCTCGCCGAGCAGGTTCTCCTTCGGCACGCGTACGTCGTGGAAGAACAGCTCGGCGGTGTCCTGGGCCTTCTGGCCGATCTTGTCGAGGTTGCGGCCGCGGGTGAAGCCGGGCGTGTCGCGCTCGACGACGAGCAGCGAAAGGCCGTGCGCGCCGCCCTCCGGGGTGGTCTTGGCGACGACCACGACCAGGTCGGCCAGGATGCCGTTCGAGATGAACGTCTTGGCGCCGTTGAGGAGCCAGTGGTCGCCCCGGTCCTCGGCGCTGGTGCGGATGCCCTGGAGGTCCGAGCCCGCGCCGGGTTCGGTCATGGCGACGGCGGTGATCAGCGAGCCGTCGCAGAACCCGGGCAGCCAGCGCCGCCGCTGCTCCTCGGTGGCGAGGCCCGTCAGATAGGGGCCGATGATGTCGTTGTGCAGGCCGATCGCGAGGCCCGCGGCGCCCGCGCGCGCGAACTCCTCGGCGAGCACGGCGGCGTAGCGGAAGTCGGGGTTGCCGCCGCCCCCGTACTCCTCGGGCACGGCGAGTCCGAGCAGGCCCTGCTTGCCCGCGGCGCGCCAGGCGTCCCGGGAGACGACGCCGTCGCGCTCCCACTGCTCGTAGTGCGGCAGGACCTCCCGGGTGAGGAAGGTGCGCACGGTGTCGCGGAACGCGTCGTGCTCGGCGCCGAAGATCTGCCGTTCCATGGTCTTGCCTTCCATGGTCTTCCGTTCCGTCGTCGTGGGTGGGTTGCCGCCGGTCACGGGCGCCTGTCCGCGTCGAGCAGGGCCGGTACGTCCCAGTCGCGGGCGACGGCTTCGGTGTGGGCGCCGGGCAGCGCGGGCCCGCCGCGCACGGCCGTGGGCGTCGCCGAGAAGCGGGGCGCGGGCGCGGGCTGGGTGATGCCGCCCGCCTCGGTGAAGGTGCCGCGGGCGGCCAGGTGCGGGTGGTCCGGGGCCTCGCGCAGCGAGAGCACCGGCGCGACACAGGCGTCCGAGTCCTCGAAGAGGGCCGTCCACTCCGCGCGCGTACGGGTCTTGAAGCGGGCGGCGACGGCCTCGCGCAGCTCGCCCCAGCGCGCCAGGTCCTTGCGCGCCGGGGCCACGTCCGCGAGGCCCATCAGCGCGATGAACTCGTCGTAGAACCGTTGCTCCAGAGCGCCCACGGCCATGTGGCCGCCGTCCGCCGTCTCGTACGTGCCGTAGAACGGACAGCCGCCGTCCAGGAGGTTGGCGCCCCTGCGGTCCTGCCAGCCGCCCGCGGCCAGCATGCCGTGGATCATCGTGGACAAGTGGGCGGCGCCGTCCACGATCGCGGCGTCCACGACCTGTCCGATGCCGTGCGCGCGGGCGTGGTGCAGCGCGGCGAGCACGCCGACGACCAGGTACAGCGAGCCGCCCGCGTAGTCCCCGAGGAGGTTCGCCGGGATCGCGGGCGGCTCCTGCGGCGCCCCGATCATGCCGAGGGTGCCGGTGAGGGCGATGTACGCGATGTCGTGCCCGGCGCGCGGCGCCAGCGGCCCCCGCTGGCCCCAGCCGGTCATGCGGCCGTAGACGAGCGCCGGATTGCGGGCGTGGCAGTCCTCGGGGCCGACGCCGAGGCGCTCGGCGACCCCCGGGCGGTAGCCCTCGATGAGCACGTCCGCGCGCGCGGCGAGGTCCAGGACGCGGTCCGCGCCGCCGGGTGCCTTGAGGTCGACGAGCACGCTGCGCTTATT
The DNA here is from genome assembly GCF_056435225.1 of Streptomyces sp. NPDC043996. Lineage (NCBI taxonomy): Bacteria > Bacillati > Actinomycetota > Actinomycetes > Kitasatosporales > Streptomycetaceae > Streptomyces > Streptomyces sp. NPDC043996. The sequence goes on from NZ_JBWKEY010000002.1 coordinate 101,702, forward strand.
GCGGTTGGTGATGTCGTAGGCCGGGTCGATGGCGAGCCCGGCGCCGCCAGGGCGGTCGACCCGTACGACGTCGGCCCCGAGGTCGGCCAGGAGCATGGCGGCGAACGGTCCTGGCCCGATGCCCGCGAGCTCCACCACGCGCACCCCGGCGAGCGGACCGTGAACGTCCTTGTCCGGCACTGCCATTGAGCCCCCAGCACTGTGACACAACCGATGTAACACCAGTGATGCTAAGAACGTGTTCCAGCGGGCACAAGCCCTTGACGACCCCGAACGAGCAAGCGCTTAGCGGGGTGGAGCCCGCCGGCCGCTGTCCGGCGGTGCGCGGCGCCCGTCGGCGGCACGCTAGCCTCTGCCTCCGACAACGGCGCGGGACACGGCTGAGAGGTGCCATGACCAGTCACGAAAAGGACCGTCCGTACGACATCGCGCTTTTCGGGGCGACGAGTTTCGTGGGGGTGCTCACCGCCGAGTACCTCGCCGCGCACGCCCCCGAGGGGCTGCGCTGGGCGATCGCCGGGCGGGACACGGCGAAGCTGGAGCGGCTTCGCGAGCGCCTCGCCGCGGACCACCCCGCCTGCGCCGGGCTCCCCGTGCTGCGCGCGGACGCCGCCGACCCCGCCTCCTTGCGCGAACTGGCCGCCCGCGCCCGCGTGGTCGCCACGACCGTCGGCCCCTACCTCGCCTACGGCCAGGACCTGGTCGGCGCCTGCGCGGACGCCGGAACGGACTATCTGGACCTGTCGGGCGAGCCGGAGTTCGTGGACCTGATGTATGTACGGCACGACGCCCGCGCGCGGGAGACCGGCGCGCGCCTGGTGCACGCCTGTGGCTTCGACTCGGTCCCGCACGACCTGGGCGTGCGCTTCACCGTGGGGCAGCTGCCCGAGGACGTGCCGCTGCGCGTCGACGGCTACGTCCGCGTCCACGCCCGCTTCTCCGGCGGTACGTTCGCCTCCGCGCTCCAACAGGCCGCGCGCGGGCGGCAGCTGGCCGCCGCCGCCCGCGACCGGCGGCGGCACGAGCCGCGCCTGGTGGGCCGCACGGCGTACGCGCCGCCCGCGCCGCCGCGCTACGCCGCCGAGGTCGGCGCGTGGGCGCTGCCGCTGCCGACGATCGACGCGCAGGTCGTGGAGCGCTCGGCGCGGGCCCTTTCGCGCTACGGGCCCGACTTCCGCTACCGGCACTACGCCGCCGTGAAGTCGCTGCCGGTGGCCGTGGGCGGGGTCGCCGCCGTCGGCGCGCTCGTCGCCGCCGCGCAGCTGCCGCCCGCGCGGCGGTGGCTCTCGGGCCTGCTCAAGCCGGGCGAGGGGCCGGACGCGGCGCGGCGGGCGGCGAGCTGGTTCTCGCTGCGGTACGTCGGCGAGGGCGGCGGGCGCCGGGTGTTCACCGAGGTCTCCGGCGGGGACCCCGGCTACGGCGAGACCGCGAAGATCTTCGCCGAGTCGGCGCTGTGCCTGGCCCTGGACGAGCTGCCGCCGGTGGCCGGGCAGGTCACCCCGGCCGTCGCGATGGGCGGACCGCTGACCGAGCGGCTGACGCGGGCGGGCATCGGCTTCCGCGTGGCGGCGGTGCGCTGATCCCGCGCCCCGGCCGAGCGCGCGGCCGCGTGCTCGGCCCCGTACCCGGCCCCGTACCCGGCCCCGTACCCGGCCCCGCGCTCGGTCAGCCCGTCGCCGCGCGCAGGGCCGCGCGGCACAGGGCGTCCGCACGCCGGGTGGTCTCCGGCAGCCGGTAGCGGGGCGTCAGGCGCAAGGTGTGGGCCCGCGCGCCCGCGAGGTCCACCCGGTGCCCGACGGAGACGAACACCGGCTTCACGCCGTCCCGCGTGCGCAGGGCGCTGCCCACCTCCTCCGCCCCGTCGAGCAGCGGCGCGGCGCTGCCGCGGGCCTGCCCCGGCGCCTCGTGCGCGAAGGTGAAGGGGTTCTTGGCGACGCCGATCGTGGGGTGTCCGGTGAGCACGCCGAGGTGGCTGGCGAGCCCGAAGCGGCGCGGGTGCGCGAGGCCGTAGCCGTCGCACACCACCAGGCCGGGGTCGGCGCGCAGCGCGCCCAGGGCGGCGAGGACCGCCGGGAGCTCGCGGAAGGCCAGCAGCCCCGGCACGTACGGGAAGGCGACGCCCCCCACCGCCGTCGCCTCCTCCACGACGTCCAGGCTCGCCGCGTCCAGGACCACGACCGCCGCGGCGACCACGTCCCGCTCGTCGTCGTAGGCGACGTCCACGCCGGTGACGTGCCCGGTGCCGGGCGGCGGGCCCGGCTCGTCGAGGACGACGCGGGCGCGCAGGGCGTCCTGGACGGCGCGCGCGGCCCGCTCGTCGGCGGGCCAGTCGGCGGGCAGGGGCGGGATCGTCACCGTAGGCGTGTTCATGATGACGCCACCCTATTCACGGGTCTCGCCTTCACGGGTCTCGCCTTCACGGGTCTCGCCTTTACGGGCCGCGCCTTCACGGGCCGCGCCTTCACGGACCGCGCCTTCACGGACCGCGCCTTCACGGACCGCGCCTTCATGGGCCCCGCCGGGCCGAGTAGCCTCCTGATCATGTTTGTCATGGAGCTCACCTACACCGCCCCGGTCGACCGCGTGGACGACCTGCTCGCCGCGCACGTGGCCTGGCTCGACGCGCAGTACGCCGCGGGCGTGTTCCTCGCGTCGGGGCGCAAGAACCCCCGGGACGGCGGGGTGATCCTCGCCGTCGGGGACAGCCGCGAGCGGATCGAGGAGCTCGCGGCGTCCGACCCCTTCACCGTCGGCGGGGTGTGCGAGTACCGCATCACCGAGTTCTACGCCACGAAGACGGTCCCGGCGCTCGCCGACTACCGGGAGCCGCTGCCTTCCTGACGCGTTCCGCCCTGACGCGTTCCGCTCACCCCGCTCAGCGCGCTTGGAGGCGGGCCGCGCGGCCCTTCTCCCCCGCCGCCCAGCAGCCGAGGTCCGGCGCGCAGTCCACGGTGTCGTACGAGCCGCCGTCGACCGTGCGCCAGCTGCGGCCGCCGTCCCGGGTGAGGTCGGTGCCGGTGGGGCCGACCGCGAGGGCGGCGGTGCGGCTGTGCGGGAGCCAGGCGACGCCGGAGCGGTAGGCGGGCGCGGGGCGCGCGGACGGCCGCCAGGTGCGGCCGCCGTCGCCGGTGGTGGCCGAGGCCTGGGGCGAGGGCTCGCCGGTGCGGTAGTCGCCGCCGACGGCGATGCCGTGCGCGCGGTCGCGGAAGGCGAGGCCGAAGACGCCGCGGGCCGGGTCGCCCGCCGGGATCGGCGTGTCGGTGGCCGTCCAGGTCAGACCGCGGTCGGCGGAGTGCAGGACGCGGGAACGCGCGGCGCCCCCGGTGGCCAGCCAGACGTCGCGCGGGCCCGAGCTGACCAGGCACTGGCCGCTGGCGGCGAAGCCCGCCTCGCCGTCCTGCGCGGCGGGCATGCCCCGGTCGGGCAGGACCTTCCAGGAGCGGCCGCCGTCCGCGGTGGACAGGATGCGGTACTTGCCGTCGACGGGGTCGCTCATGGCCAGGCCGTGGCGGCGGTCGAAGAACGTCATGCAGTCGTAGAAGGCCTTGGAGTCGGGGTTGCGGAAGGACTCCGTCCAGGTCGTGCCGCCGTCGGTGGTGCGGTAGACGCGGGAGGCCTCGCCCTCGCCGATCGCGAGCGCCACGGCCCGGCGCCCGTCGAACGCCTCGACGTCACGGAACTCCAGGCCGGACGCCCCGGGCGGCGACACGTCGCGCCACGTCCGGCCGCCGTCGGCGGTGCGAAGGACGGTGCCCCGGGAACCGGCGAGCCACGCCGTGCTCCGGCTGACGGCGGCGAGGCCGCGGAAGCGGGCGTCGGTGCCGGTGGGCGTGAGCCGCCAGGACAGCCCGGCGCCGGCCTTGCCCTCACGCGCGGCGTCCGGGGCACCGGGTGCGGCGGGTGCCGTTCCGGGTGCGGCCTGTGCCGTTCCGGGACCGGCCAGCGAGGCCACGGCGAGCGCCGCCACACCGAGGGCCGTCCCCAGACCGCCCCTCAGCCCGCCGCCCCTCAATCCGCCCCTCAGCCCGTCCCTCGTACGGCCCGGCGCCCGTCCCACGAGCCCGCCCCTCACACGACCCACCGGCATCGCACGCCCCCTGGTTCTCGCCGTCCCCACGCGCTGCACGCGCTTCATGGCGGGCGAAGCTAGCCGACCGGCCCGGCGGCGTCCAGATGGCCGAACCCGGGCACCCGGGCGGGGGGCCGCGGGAACCGCCCGGGGTTCCACGATGTCGCGGTGACAGAGGTCACTCGCTCCGAGGGGGCCTCGCGTGCACGCATCTCCTGATTCCGACGTCTATTCAAGTGCCCGACCCGCGTCGTGCACACCCAGGTCGTCCAGTCGTCAGCAGCAAGGGAGCAGGCCTTGTCCACTGTCATCGAGCAAGCCGTCGAGGCCCGCCTGGTCGCCGCGGCGCCCCGGATGCCGACCATCCCGGCCACGCTCCGCTACGACCAGCGCGACCCGTTCGCCGTGCGCATGAGCTTCCCGGCCCCGGCGACGCTGGAGGGCGTCGAGGTGCACTGGACGTTCGCCCGCGAGCTGCTGGCGCACGGAGTGGAGAGCCCGGTGGGCGACGGCGACGTCCGCGTGCGGCCGTACGGGTTCGAGCGCACCGTCCTGGAGTTCCACGCCCCGGAGGGCACGGCCATCGTGCACGTCCGCTCCGGCGACCTGCGCCGGTTCCTGCAGCGCACGACCGCCCTCGTCCCCGCCGGGCAGGAGCACCGGCACGTGGACCTGGACCAGGACCTGGCCGACCTGATGCGGGACGCCTGCTGACCTCGGCACGCCTGCCGGCCTCGGGTCGCGCGACGGCCGCGCCGTCACCGCCCGGAGCCACCACCCGAAGTCACCGCCCTGAGCCGCCATCCAAAGTCACCGTCCGAACAGCTGGTTGACCTCGCCGAAGTCGAGGCCGTCCGCCAGCGATCCGTACGTCCCCTCGGTGAGCAGTTCCCGAGCCGCCCGGCGGACCAGCGCGTGCGCCGCCTGCGCGAGCCCCGAGCCGACGCTGATCCGCGCGACGCCGAGCGCGGCGAGCTCCGCCACCGGCGGCGCGCCGGGGCCCGCCATCACGTTGACCGGCCCGTCGATCCGCGCCACGAGCGCCGCGACCGTGTCGGGGTCCACCGCTCCGGGCACGAACACCCCGTCGGCCCCGGCCGCCAGGAACGCGGCGGCCCGCTCCACGGTGAGCGCGAGCCGGGCGTCCGGCCGCTCGCCGACCCCCCGCAGATAGGTGTCGACGCGCGCGTTCACGAACAGGGGCACGCCCGCCGAGTCGGCGGCCCCGCGCACGGCCGTGATCCGCTCCGCCTGCTCGGCGACCGGCCGCAGCGGCTCGCCCCCGTCGTACAGGCCGTCCTCGATGTTCACGCCGACCGCGCCCGCGGCGAGGACGGCGCGCGCGGTGTCGGCGACGCCCGCGGCGCCCTCGGCGTAGCCGCTCTCGATGTCGGCGGTCACGGGCACGGAGACGGCGTGCGCGATCCGGGTGAGCGCCCCGAGCGCCTCACCCCGCTGGAGCCGGTCGCCGTCCCCGGCGCCGAGCGCCCAGGCGAGCCCCGCGCTGGTGGTGGCGACGGCGGCGGCCCCCGCCGTCTCGACGAGCCGGGCGCTCACGGCGTCCCAGGCGTTGGGCAGGACGAGCGGGGTCCCTGGGACGTGCAGCGCGCGGAAGGCGGCCGCGGTGTCGGCGCGAAGAGCCGTGTCGGTGGCGGTGTCGGTGGCGGTGGCGGTGGCGTACTGGGGTGTCATGCCCGGCATGCAACCAGCCGCCCGCCCACCGGGTCTGGCGAGAATCCGACACGGTCGTCCGGTCCCGGTCCCGGTCCGGCACGGCCGCCCGGAAAGCCGTCGCGGAAGCCGTCCGGAAAAAAGCCGTTGACGCGCGTCCCCGCCCCCTCCTACCGTTCATCTCGGTTCTGTTGCCGCCGATTGGAGAAGGACGTTGCTCGTCTGAGGTCTGGAGACACCGCGTCACGCAGCTGTCGACCGCTGTGTGCGTCTGGTGCGACCTCGGCGTACGAGCCGTCCCGCCCCGGCACAGGGCCCTCTTCTCTGTCAGACCTCGGGTCAGACCTCGGGTCAGACCTCTGATCAGGCCCTTGCTCCGGCCCCTGACCGGCCCACCGGCGTCCACGGCCCGCCCGCGGTGTCTCCCACGCGTTGCCCTTGACCACGCCCAAGCAACCGCGAGGCCCCATGTCTACCGCCCCCACCGCTTCCATCACCTGCACGTCCCTGTCCTTCACCTGGCCCGACGGCACCCCCGTCCTCGACGGCTTCCAGGCCGCGTTCGGCCCCGGCAGAACCGGCCTCATCGGCCGCAACGGCTCGGGCAAGTCCACGCTCCTGAAGCTGATCGCCGGTGAACTCACCCCCGGCGAGGGCACCGTGCGCACCGCCGACGACGTCGGCTACCTGCCGCAGAACGTCACCCTCGACACCCGCCTGCGCGTCGACGAGGTCCTCGGCATCGCCGGGACCCGCGCCGCGCTGCACGCCATCGAGGCGGGCGACGCCAGCGAGCGGCACTTCGCCGCCGTGGGCGACGACTGGGACGTCGAGGAGCGCGCCACGGCCACGCTCGACCAGCTCGGGCTCGGCCACGTCGGCCTCGACCGCACCACCGGCGAGGTCTCCGGCGGCGAGTCGGTCCTGCTGCGCCTGGCCGCGCTGCTGCTGCGCCGCCCCGGCGTGCTGCTGCTCGACGAACCCACCAACAACCTCGACCTGCACGCGCGGCGGCGCCTCTACGCGGCCGTCGACGCCTGGTCCGGCGTCCTCGTGGTGGTCAGCCACGACCGGGAACTCCTGGACCGGGTCGACCAGATCGCCGACCTGCGGGACGGGGAGATCAGTTGGTACGGCGGCAACTTCTCCGCGTACGAGGAGGCGCTCGCCGTCGAGCAGGACGCGGCGGAGCGCATGGTGCGCGTCGCCGAGGCCGATCTGCGCAAGCAGAAGCGCGAACTGGCCGACGCCCAGGTCAAACTGGCCCGCCGCAAGCGGTACGGCCAGAAGATGTGGGACCAGAAGCGCGAACCGAAGATCGTCATGGGCAACCGCAAGCGGGCCGCCCAGGAGTCCGCGGGCAAGCACCGCATCATGCACGAGGAGCGGCTCACCGAGGCCAAGGAGCGCCTCGACGACGCCGTCGATGCGGTGCGGGACGACGACGAGATCCGCGTCGACCTGCCGCACACCGCGGTGCCGCCGGGCCGCTCCGTCCTCACCCTGATGGACCTGACGCTCCGTTACGGGGCCCGGGTGCAGGGCGGGTTCGACCTGCGCGGCCCGGAGCGGATCGCGCTGATCGGCCGCAACGGCGCGGGCAAGACCACCCTCCTGCGGACGATCGCGGGCGAGCTCGCCCCGGACGCGGGAGAGGCCGTGGCCCATGTGCCCCTGCGGTTCCTGCCGCAGCGGCTCGACGTGCTCGACGGGGAGCTGAGCGTCGCCGAGAACGTGGCCCGGCAGGCCCCGGACGCGACCAACAACCGCGTCCGGGCCCGCCTGGCCCGGTTCCTGTTCAAGGGCGCCAAGGCCGACCAGCTGGCGGCGACCCTCTCGGGCGGCGAGCGGTTCCGGGCGGCGCTCGCGGCCCTGATGCTCGCCGAGCCCGCGCCGCAGCTCCTGCTGCTCGACGAGCCGACGAACAACCTCGACATGGCGAGCGTCCGGCAGCTGGCCACGGCCCTGGACGCCTACGAGGGGGCGCTGATCGTGGCCAGCCACGACCTGCCGTTCCTGGAGTCCATCGGCATCACCCGCTGGCTGCTGCTCGACGGGGAGCTCAAGGAGATCACCGGCCAGGACCTCGCGGAGGACATCGAGGAAATCACGACAGGAGCTGTCGGGTATTCCGCCTAGCGTCGGGTGCATGCACGAGGTCACGCACGCACCCGACAGCCCCTCCCCCGCAGCCCCCACCACCCCCACCGCCCCCGTGCCCGCCGGGTTCCCGCCCGGCGGGCACGCCCACATCACGCTCACCGGAGCCCGCGAGAACAACCTGAAGGAGGTGAACCTGCGCATCCCCAAGGGCCGGCTCACGGTCTTCACCGGCGTGTCCGGCTCGGGGAAGTCGTCGGTCGTCTTCGACACCATCGCCGTGGAGTCGCAGCGCCAGCTCAACGAGACCTTCACCTGGTTCGTCCGCAACCGCCTGCCGAAGTACGAGCGGCCGCACGCGGACGCCATCGAGGACCTGGCGCCCGCGATCGTCGTCGACCAGAAGCCGGTCGGCGGCCACTCGCGCTCCACCGTGGGCACCATGACGGACATCTACTCGGTGATCCGGGTGCTGTTCTCGCGGCACGGCACCCCGAGCGCGGGCACCGCGACCGCGTACTCCTTCAACGACCCGAGCGGCATGTGCCCCGAGTGCGACGGGCTCGGCCGCACCGTGCGGCCCGACTACGACCGCATCCTGGACCCCGCCCGGTCCCTCGCGGACGGCGCGATCCGGTTCCCGCCGTTCGCCGCGGGGACCTGGCACGGCCAGACGTACACCCACAGCCCCGACCTCGACCCGCACAAACCGGTCGGCGAGTTCACCGCCGAGGAACGGGCCTTCCTGCTGCGCGGCCACGGCACCGTGAACGTCGACAACACCGGCGGCGCCCGGGACACCGCCTACGAAGGGCTCGCCGACCGCTTCGAGCGCCTCTACCTCAAGCGCGACCTGTCGACGATGTCCCAGAAGACCCGCGACATGGCCGAGGCCTTCCTCCACGAAGGCCGCTGCCCCGCCTGCGACGGCGCGCGCCTGAACCCGGCCGCGCTCGCGACCCGGATCAACGGCCTGGGCATCGCCGACTGCGCCCGCATGGAGGTCACCGACCTGATCGCGGAGCTCGCCAGGATCGACGACCCGGTCGCGGGCCCGATCGCGGCGGCGGCCGTCGCCGCCCTGGAGCGCGTCGAGGCGATCGGGCTCGGCTACCTCAGCCTGGACCGCGAGACCGCCACGCTCTCCGGCGGCGAGGGCCAGCGCCTGAAGATGGTGCGGCACCTGGGCTCCAGCCTGACCGGCATGACGTACATCTTCGACGAGCCGAGCGTCGGGCTGCACCCGCGCGACGTGGGCCGCCTCGGCGACCTGCTCCTTCGGCTGCGCGACAAGGGCAACACCGTCCTGGTCGTCGAGCACGACCCGGACGTCATCGCGATCGCCGACCACGTCGTCGACATGGGCCCGGCCGCGGGCGCCCACGGCGGCCTGGTGGTCTTCGAGGGCACCCCAAGCGAACTGCGCGCCGCCGACACCCTCACCGGCCGCTTCCTGAACCGCGCCACCGAGGTGAAGGCCCACCCGCGCGAGCCCGTCGGCGACGCCTGGATCAAGGGCGCCGACCTGCACAACCTCAAGGACGTGAGCGTACGGGTGCCGCTCGGCGTGCTCACCGCGGTCACCGGGGTCGCGGGCTCGGGCAAGAGCACCCTGGTGTCCGGGGCGTTCACCGCGCAGCACCCGGACGCCGTGGTCGTCGACCAGTCCGCCATCGGCGTCTCGGGCCGGTCGACCCCGGCCACCTACCTCGGGATCATGGACCGGGTGCGGGCGCTGTTCGCGCGGCACACGGGCACCAAGCCCGGCCTGTTCAGCTTCAACTCGGGCGGGGCGTGCGAGCGGTGCCAGGGCCGCGGGGTCAGCTACAGCGACCTGGCGTTCATGGACCCGGTCACGACGACGTGCGAGGCCTGCGCGGGGCGGCGCTTCAAGGACGAGGTGCTGCGCCTGACGGTCGGCGGCGCCTCGGTCGTGGACGTCCTGGACATGACCGCCGAGCGGGCGCTCGCGTTCTTCGCGGACTTCCCCGACCCGGCGGTGCGCCGCCGCCTCGGCGCCCTGCGGGACGTCGGGCTCACCTACCTCACGCTCGGGCAGCCACTGAGCACGCTCTCGGGCGGCGAGCGCCAGCGCATCAAGCTGGCCACGCAGCTGCACCGCACGGGCACGACGTACGTCCTGGACGAGCCGACGACCGGCCTGCACATGGCCGACGTCGACGGCCTCCTCGCCCTGCTCGACCGGCTCGTCGACACCGGGAACACCGTGCTCGTCGTCGAGCACAACCTGGACGTCGTCAAGCACGCGGACTGGGTCATCGACCTCGGCCCCGACGGGGGCAAGCACGGCGGCCGGGTGGTCTTCGAGGGGACGCCGCGCGAACTCCTCGCGGCGGAGGGCTCGTTCACCGCCGAGCACCTGCGGCGCGCGGTGCGGGGGGACTGAGGACCGCCGCGGCCCGGAAGCGGCCGGGCCGCGGCGGAGCCGTCAGCCCCGGAGGGGATAGCTGCCGGTCAGCGAGATGGCCAGATCCGTGATGTTCAGGGGGAACTGGCCGAGGGAAGCGGTCTCACCGGTGAACAGGTTGACGCTGTAGAGGGACGGGTTGCTCGCGCCGTACGGGGTGAGCGAGGCGAAGGCGGCGTTCGTGGTGGCCTTGCCGTTGCTCAGCGTGGTGAAGATGTCAAGCCCCGCGTTGGCGCCCGCGTCGAGCCCCAGCGAGCCGATCGACGACAGGGTGCCGTTGTTGGCCGGCGCCTGGACGACGAGTTGGTCGACACGGGTGTCGACGTCGAACAGGAGGGTTCCGGTGGAGCCGTTCAGGTCGTTGTTCGTGTACGCGGCCGCGGTGACCCCCTTGGCCGGTCCGGTGAGGGGCGGCGTGGTGAGCGTCGTGTCCTCGACCGTGGTGTGGTCGTTCAGGTTGTGCCGCAGGTTCTGGCCATTGTCACTGATCACGCGGAGCCGGTCGGCCGCCGGGTTGAAGTCGACGCCGAAGTTGGTTCCGTAGAGGTCGACCTTGAGCTGGGAGACCTTGGTGACGACCACGTCCGGCACGGCTGGTGGGGTCTTGATCGTGTAGATGCCGCCCTTGTCGCCGACCCCGTACATCGTGTTGTTCTGGACGCGGAAGTCGATGCCGATCAGCTTCTGGTCGCCGGACAGGCCGTTGATCGTCCTGACCCAGTTGAGGACGGTCGGCTGATCGGTGGTGAAGGTCGCCATCAGAGTGCCGTCGCCGGTGATCCCGAACGCCCTCAGACTAGGGGCAGCGGGTGCGGCCGAGCCGCTGCCCGGCGCGCTCATGACGAGCGCCGTCGACGCGGTCAGGACCGCGGCTGCCACCGCGAGTCTTTTCCTGATCGCTGATTTCATGGGTGTTTCCCTCCCGTTGACGCGCGGGCCATCGCCTGGCGCGAGCCCGCGGCATGTGGTTCCTGGGTGCCCGGTGAATGCCGGGCCAGCTCGGTTCGAGCACGAATGCAGGACTTTCGGGCGGGCAGTCGGCTCCCATTAAGCCGAGGCCGCTCCACCCTCACAAGCGCATCAGCCCGGTACGCGCCCCGGCCCCGGAAACTTTGCGCAGCATGACAAAATCACGGCCGCCACGAAGGCCATTGATTCACCCACTGTGATAAACCCCGGCCGGATTTCCCCTGTCGACCCGTTCCGCCCCGATGCCACGCTCACCCCCATGGAGAGCCTCTACGCCGAACTGGCCCGGCGGGCGACGGCGAACGCGCGCCGGGAGGTCGAGGCGTACGCGCGGGAGATTCCCGAGCTCTGCTTCTTGGACGCGAATCAGCGAAGCAGGGCCGAGACCATGGAGTACTCGGTGTGGTTCCGCCGCCGTACGCTCGAACTGTCGCCGAATAACAGCGCGTTGACTCCTGATGACCTCGGATACATCGGCTCCATGGGCGCGTCGAGGGCCGAGGCGGGAATGTCGCTGGAGTCGCGGCAGCGAATTCTCAGGCTGCACACCGCGCTCATGCTGCGGGAGGTCAACGAGGCGGTGGAGGCGCAACGTGGCGGCGGTGTCGACGACCTCATCGGGATGATGGGCTGGTTCGCCCCGCAGGGCGAGCGCGGCACCGCCGCCTACTGCCGGGGATTCCTGGGCGGGCTCCGCCGTCGGCTGCCGTACGTGGAGCAAGTCGCCCTGCTTACACGGTGTTTGCTGGCCGAGGACGTCATGGCCGCGCAGCTGGCCCCGGCCGTGGGCATGGAGGTGCCGGAGTACTGCGCCGTGACGGTGGTCCGGGTGCCGCACCCGCCGCGCGGCGGCGCCGCCCTGGACCGCGAGATCGAGGCGCTGGTGAAGACCCACCGGGTGCCGGTCGCCTGGCACGCGGGGGACCGGGGCGGCGAGCTGCTCGCCCTGGTCCCCAGTACGAGTGAACATCTGCGCCTGCACTCCGCGCCGGACCTCGCGCACGACCTCGTGCGGGACTTCGCCGGGGCCCTCGGCGTGCCCTGCGCGGCCGGGACCGCCACCGCGCGCCTGCCGGGCCTCGCGGACGCGCTCGGGCGGGCCCGGCGGATCAGCGAGGCCGCCCCGCCCCGGCAGGCGCCGCCGGGGCCGGGGGCGCACACGCTCGCGGACGTCTTCGTGGAGCTGGCGGTCGCGGACGCGCCGTCCCTCGACGCCTGGCTGGCGAGCGTGGCCCGGCGCCTGGAGCCGGGACCCGACCTCCTGCGCACGCTCGACGCGTACTACCGCTGCGATATGAACCGGGGCGTAGCGGCGGCGTCACTCAACGTCCACCCGCGCACGCTTGACTACCGCCTGCGCCGGGTCCGGGAGCTCACCGGCATCACCCCGGGGTCGACGCGGGGCGTACGCATCCTCAGCTCGGCGGTCAGCCGACGGCTGTCCGGCGCCTGGCACTGAGAGCACCGAGAACGCTGGGAACGCCGAAATCGCGGAACCCCGGCATCCGACCCCTGGGGCGCGGGAGCGTTCGCTGAGACCACCGTCACACCTTTACAGCGGGCTTAACCTACGGGTACGTAACCTACGATGCCGTAGGTTGATTCCGCTTCCGGTGCTCCCCGCGCCGGTCCCCGCCCGTCCCCACCCCTCCCAGGAGCCCCCGTGACGATCGCCTCTCCCCATCTCGGCAGCCCGGACACCTGGACCGACGCCCGGCTCCTGTACGCGCTGGAGGAAGTGGTCGAGACCGAGCTCAACCGTCATCTGAAGGTCGCCAAGGACTGGATGCCGCACGAGTACGTGCCGTTCTCGGACGCCCGCAACTTCCCCGGCCTCTTCGAGGACGGCCAGGCCTGGGAGCTGGAGCAGTCCCCCGTCACGGACGTCGGCCGCATCGCCCTGGTGGTCAACCTGCTCACCGAGGACAACCTGCCGAGCTACCACCACGAGATCGCCACGCTCTTCGGGCGCGACGGCGCCTGGGGCACGTGGGTGCACCGCTGGACGGCCGAGGAGGGGCGCCACGGCATCGTCATGCGGGACTATCTGCTCGCGTCCCGCGCGGTGGACCCGGATCAGCTGGAACGTTTCCGCATGGCACATATGAGCGAGGGGTTCGAGTCGGACAACCGGCACTCGATGCTTCACTCGGTCGCGTACGTGGCCTTCCAGGAGCTGGCCACGCGCATCTCCCACCGCAACACGGGGCACCAGTCCGGTGACCCGGTCTGCGACCGGATGCTGGCGCGCATCGCCACCGACGAGAACCTGCACATGGTCTTCTACCGCAATCTCCTCAAGGCCGCCTTCGAGCTCGCCCCCGACGCGACGATGGCCGCCGTGCGGGACGTGGTGGTCGGCTTCCGCATGCCCGGGCACAGCATTCCCGGTTTCGAGCGGGCCGCCGCGAAGATGGCGATCGGCGGGGTGTACAACCTCCGCATCCACCACGACGACGTGCTGCAGCCCGTCATCCGCTTCCTGAAGGTCATGGAGGTCCCCGGCCTCGGCCCCGAGGGGCTGCGGGCCCAGGAGGAGCTCGGCCTCTTCCTCGACGGGCTCGACGCGGAGGCGCGCCGCTTCGACGAGCGCCTGGCCGCCCGCCGCGCCCGCCTGGCCGCCCGGGGCTGACTTCCGGAACCCGTCCCCCCAGGGCCGCCCCGCCCCGATTTACGGCTCCGCCGCCCGGTGCCATGTTGGGCGGACAAGGCACGTCGTCGTCGACCCCTGGGGGTGGATGGGAGTGGCACAGACCCACGAGTGGATGTTCTACGAGGTCATGTGGCGCGGCTGGGCGGACCGGGCCCGGGTGCCCTACCCCGTGCCGTGGTGGGCACAGGCCGCGTTCCGGCGCTGGAGCGAGGACTTCGACCGGGGCACGTACGACTCGAAGGAGGCCGCCTTCGCCTCGAACGCCCTGTACCGCTACTGGCACATGGTGGGCGTGAAGGACCACCGCCAGGAGTCCCTGATCGGCCAGGCGGGCGAGATCGAGCCGGTGTACGACAAGTACGCCCTGTCGTTCTTCCTGTACGACCCGGCGGCGGGCGCCGTGCGCCTGCCGCAGCTCGCCGAGGGCGGCACGGTGGCGCAGCGGATCGAGGCGCCGCACCTGCCGGTGGTCGTGACGTCCTTCCGCACGGCGGACGGCGTCGCGGTCACGCAGCGGACGTTCGCGACGGCGGTCGGCGCCCGGCAGCGGGACCTCACCGTCACACGGCTCGGCGTGAGCAGCCCGGACGGGCGCCCGCGCGAGGGCTGGCTGTGCGCGGCGGTGCTGCCCGCGGGGCCGAGCGGGTTCCAGCGGCACGACCGGCGCGGGGAGCAGCTCACCGACCGGCGGCTGACGTTCCTGCGGTATCTGCCGGACGAGGCGCGAGTGGAGACCAACAGCGGCTGGGGCCCGGTGTTCGACGCTCCGCCCGATCACTACGGGGTGTACGGCAACCCGGACTTCACTGCCGACCCGTCGGCGTACCTGGTGCGCAGCCCGTTCCACGACCTGGTCACGGGCGGCAAGCTGAACGCGGCGCTCCAGGCACAGGACCAGGTGGCGGGCCTGTGCAGCGCGGCGTTCGGCTGGCAGTTCCGCGTCGAGGGCGAGGAGGAGTTCACGCTCGACGTGCGGCTTCCGGTGGACCTGTACAGCGGCGCGGACGACCTGGCGGAGCTGCGGGCCGTGCCCGCGGCGGAGTTGGAGGAGGCGAACCGCTCGTTCTGGACGGCGAAGCTGCTCGGCCATGGGCTGCGGCCCCTGCTGCCCGCGCCGGTGGCGCATCTGGCCGACCTGTTCCGGCAGGCGCGGGCGCAGCTCCTCGTCCTGTCCGACCACGGCGAGATCCACCCGGGCCCCACGGTCTACGACTCGTTCTGGATCCGGGACTCCTCGGTGGAGGCCACGGCGTGTTCGCTGGTCGGCGACGCGGCCCTGGCGGAGCGGCAGTTGGGCACGCACTATCCGCTGCGGTTCAACCGGGGCACGGGCCGGATCGGGCCGTGCGCCGAGTACGGCTTCTACGGCGGCCCGCACGAGCGGGACGACCGCGAGTGGGACAGCAACGGCCAGGCCCTGTGGGCGATCGGCCGCTTCGACCGCACCAGCGGACCGGCGGCCGCGTTCGGCGCGAAGCTGTACACGCCGTACGTGCTCGACGGGGCGCGCTGGCTGCGCGACAACCGCGACCAGTACGGCCTGCTGCACAGCGGCTGGAGCGCCGAGCACCTGGGCGAGCGCGACAAGCCGCACTACTGGGACGACCTGTGGGGCCTCGCGGGCCTGTACGAGGCGGCGCGGCTCGCCGAGCGCCTCGGGACCCCCGAAGTCGGTGAGCTGTGGGACGCGTTCGACGACCTGAAGCGGGCCACGGCCGCGTCGATCCACTGGGTCCTGGACGAGCAGCGGCGGCGGGGCGAGTGGGAGACGTACATCCCGACCGGGCCCGGTGACGTCGGGCGGCGCGACTCGACGATGATCGGCGCGGCGGCGTACTTCCATCCGCTGCGGCTGCACATGGGCGACAAGCTCGGGGCCGGCGTGGACCGGGCCGCGCGGTGGACGCTCGACACCATGTACGCGCGCTTCGTGACCGGCGGCTTCCGGCACGAGGCGGCCTGGAACGCCTACGGTCCCTATCTGACCATGCAGTTGGCGCACGCGTACCTGCTGGCCGGTGATCCGGCGCGGATGGACGCGCTGCTCGGCTGGACGGTGGCCGCCGCGTGGCCGCGCACGGAGGACCGGGCGGTGGCACTCGGCGCCTGGAACGAGCAGCACGCCTTCCCCGTCGCCTCCGACTACCGCGAAGTGCCCCACCGGCACTGGTACATGGGGGACATCCCGCACGGCTGGGCGGCGGCGGAGTATCTGCTCCTCGTCCGCGACCTGCTCCTGTTCGAGGCGGACGAGGACCGCGACCCCCATCTGTACATCGCGCCGGGGGTGCGCCCGCACTGGGTGCCGGACGGCGAGGCGGTGACCGTGGAGGCGGCGCCGACGCTATTCGGCGCGCCCTTCGGCTACCGGCTCGGCCACGACGTGGACGCGCGCACGGTGACCGTGGAGATCACCGAGGCCCCGGAGCGGGTGCGCTACGTCTACCCCTGCCGCTTCGGCGCGGTGCGGGCGGCGACGGCGGACGGCCTTGACCTGCCCGTCACGGGGGACGATGTGCGCGTACCGGCCGGGGCGCGGCGGTTCACGGTCACCTACGCCTAGCGAGGGCCCTGGGGCGGGCTCTCAGGCGGGGCGTGCGGCCTGCTCGCGCCGCAGGTTCAGCCGCTCCTTCTCGGAGAGTCCGCCCCAGACGCCGAACCGCTCGTCGTTCTCCAGCGCGTACGCGAGGCAGGCGGTGCGCATGTCGCACATGCGGCAGATGGACTTGGCCTCGCGCACGGAGCTGCCCGGGTCGGGGAAGAAGAAGTCGGACCCGGTCTGCGCGCACAGCGCCTGCTCCTGCCAGGTGAGGTCGGGCTCGGCCATGGTGATGTCAGTGTGCATGGGGTGATCCTGCGGGACCGCACGAAACAAGCGATCAACGTTCGATCAACGAGCCGCCCCGGAGCCGTTCACTCACGGCGACCGACCGTTCGGAATGCCCTTACCGTACGGACCCGGGGCCCGGCGCGGACAGGGTTCGCCGAACGTGGCGTGTCGCGCCCGTTCCTCTCCGTCAGGAATCGGCTCCCTCAGGAGTCGGCGGGCCGCATCAACGCGAAGCGCGCCCCGTACGGATCGGCGAGCTTGGCGAACGAGCCGACGCCCTTGAGGTCGATGCGCTCGGCCCGGACCGTGCCGCCGGTGGTGCGGGCCTTCTCCACCACCGCGTCGATGTCCCCCACTTGGAAGTACGGCATCCAGGAGGGCCCCGCTTCCCGCTCGACGGGGTCCTCGTCCAGCGGCCACAGACCGCCGAACATGTCGTCCTCCGTGCCCGCGCCCGGATACGCCATCGTGTAGGAGCCGCCCTCGAAGGGCTGCGCCGTGGTCCGCCAGTCGAAGACCGTGCCGTAGAAGGCCGCGGCCGCCACGATGTCCGGGGCGTACAGCTCGGTCCACACCAGGCTGCCGGGGGCGTTCACCAGGTCGAGTCCCGTGTTCCGGCCGGGCTGCCAGACCGAGAAGGCGGCGCCGCCGGGGTCGGTGAAGCCCGCCATCCGGCCGAGGTCCGTGATGTCCACGGGCTCCCAGGTGGTGCTTCCGCCCGCCTGCTCGACGTGCCGGGCGGTGGCGTCCGCGTCCGGCGTGCGGAAGTACACCGACCAGGCCGGGGCGCCCATCTCCGGGGTGAGCGTCATCCCGCCCGCGACGGTCTTGCCGTCGATCTTGAACGTGCCGTACCCGCCGAGATCCTCGCCGCCGCGCTCGAAGTCCCAGCCGAAGAGGCCTCGGTAGAACCGCGCGGCGCCGTCCATGTCCGTCGTGCCCAGGTCGACCCAGATCGGGGATCCGGTGGCATAGCGAGTGCTGATCATGATCGACTCCTTCGTCGCATCGCTGTCATCGCATGCGTCGCATCGCTCGTCCGTCCCTGCCGAGTCTGGCACCGGGCACTGACAATCCGCGCGCGGCGCTTGCCTCCCCTCACACCGCGTCACCACGACCCGGCGTCCAAGGCCGACTTCCCGTCACCCTCCGCCATCGTTCCACCATCACCTTGTGAAGCCATACAAGATTCTGAGAGCGCTCTCAGTCACAACTCTTGACGCCTCGTTTTCACGGCGGCGACAGTGGGGGCACCTCGAGGCACCACCGCGCACCCGGGCCGCGCTCCTGCCCCACTCCTGCCCCACTCCCCCCACGGTTCCAGCCAGGAGAGATTTCCGTGATATCGCGCAGAGTGTTCCTGACGTCGTCCGCCGTCGCCGCGGGCGCCCTGACCTACCCCGCCTGGGGCGGCGCGCTCAGCCCACGGGCCCACGCGGCCCCCGCCACCTGCGAGCTCGCCCTGCGGAACAAGTCCCTGCCGGGCCAGGTGCGCGCGTACGTGACCGGGCACGAGTCCGGCACCGGCCGCTGGCTGCTCCTCAGGCCGGGCGGCGGGGTCTACCGCCCCGACTCGCCCTCCGCTCCGGGGACGCCGCTGCCGGTCGACTGCGCCATCCCGCTGGGCGCGGCCGGTTCAGCGCCCACCGTACTGACGCTTCCTCAGATGTACGGCGCCCGAGTCTACTTCGTGCGCGACGACAGGCTGGACTTCTTCCTCAACCCGGGTCCCGCGCTCGTCGAGCCCGCGTTCGCCACTCCGGCGGATCCGAACTACGGCCGCACGTGGTCGTTCTGCGAGTTCACCTTCAACAGCACCCAGCTGTACGCGAACATCAGCTACGTCGACCTGGTCACCGCGCTGCCCATCGGACTGACCCTGGAGGGCGACGCCACGCACACCGTCGCGCCGCTCCCCGACGGCGCCGTCGACAGGATCGCCGCGGACCTGGTGGCGCAGGCGGGCCGGGACGGGCAGCCGTGGGACAAGCTGGTGATCCGCGGCGGCGGCCGCGTCCTGAGGGTCGTGTCCCCGCAGAACGTCATGGCCCCGTACTTCGACCGCCCCGAGCGGATGCCGTTCCGCGACGTGTGGACCGCGTACGTGGACCAGGTCTGGGAGAAGTACCGCGGCACGGACCTGCGCATCGACCTCCAGGGCGGGCGCGGCGCGCGCGTGGGCCGGGTCAGCGGGAACGTCCTCACCTTCGAGGGCGGCCACACCTTCGCCAAGCCCGCGTCGCGGGACGTCTTTACGTGCGACCACGGGCCGTTCGCCAACAACCCGGGCGACCCCGACGACAAGAAGGCGATCCTCGCCCGGCTCGCCGCCGGGTTCAACCGGAGCCTCATGCTCACCCACCCCTCCCAGCCGAACGGCACCAGCGCCGCCGACTACTACCGGGGCCCCGTCACCAACCACTGGGCGCGCGTGGTGCACGCCAACTCCCCCATCGGCTACGCCTTCCCGTACGACGACGTACGCCCCGACGGCCAGCCAGACGTCTCAGGAGCCGCACACGACGCCAACCCACGACGGTTCACGGTGTCCGTAGGGGCGTAATCGGCCCGCAAGCGCGAGATTCAGCCCGTCCGGCGTTTGAGGACGAGGCGCGAAGCGCCAATGCTTTTCAGGGGTGCCAGGGGGCGGAGCCCCATGGTTCGGGGAGGGGCGCCCGCGCGCGGAGCGCGCTAATGGACACAGCGGGGCGCCCCGCGAGGGCTAGGCCGAGCGCCGCCGCACCAGCTCCGTAGGCAGCACCACCCGCTCCGCCCCCTCCTCCACCACCGCCCCGGCACCCCGCCCCCGCAACAGCATCGCCGCCATCAACCGCCCCATCTCCTCGATGTCCTGCCGCACCGTCGTCAGCGGCGGATCGGCCTGCTCGGCCACGGGCAGCATGTCGTCGAAGCCGACCACGGCGACGTCGTCGGGAACCCGGCGCCCGCGGGCGCGCAGCACCCGCAGCGCCCCCGCCGCCGACAGGTCGTTCGCGGCGAACACGGCGTCGACGTCGGGGCAGCGGTCGAGCAGCTGCCGCATGGCGTGCTCGCCGCCCGCGGGAGTGAAGTCGCCCTCGGCGACCAGGCGCGGCTGCCCCGAGGGCAGCGCCTCGCGGAAGCCGTCGAGGCGGTCGACCGCCGACGTCTGGTCGAGCGCGCCGGTGATGTGCGCGACGCGGGTGCGGCCGAGCCCGGTCAGATGCCGCACGGCCGCCCGCGCGCCGCCCCGGTTGTCGCAGTCGACGTACCGCACGCTGTCCTCGCCGCCCGCCCAGCCGGGACGGCCGCCGAACACCGTGGGCACGCCGGCGCCGTGGATGATCCCGGGCAGCGGGTCGTCCAGGTGGAGCGAGAAGACGAGCGCGCCGTCGACGTGGCCGCCGGACAGATAGCGGCCCACGCGCGCGTGGTCGGCGCGCCCCTCCGTGAGCAGCAGCACCAGCTGGACGTCACGGGCCGTCAGCTCCTTGCTGATGCCGCGCAGTTGGAGCGCGAAGAACGGGTCGGCGAACACCCTGGTCTCGGGCTCGGCGATGACGACGGCGACGGCGTCGTGGCGCCGGGTGACGAGGCTGCGCGCGGCCCGGTTGGGCACGTACCCGAGCTCCTCCACCGCCCGTCTGACCCGCGCCACGAGGGCCTCGCGCACCCCTGGCTCGCCGTTCACGACCCGCGACACGGTCGCCCGCGACACCCCGGCCCGCGCGGCCACGGCCTCCAGGGTCGGACGCGCCACTGCCTCGCTCACCTAGGGACTCCTCCTGGGCCGGGATCACTTGACGGACCGGCACACCTCCTCCGGCCACCAGAGGGCTATCAGCTCATCGGCCCGGCTGTCGAGCGCTCCCCAGCGAAACGGCGCGGACCCGGCGCCCACGCGCGGGGCGTCGCGCGGACCGCATGGCGCGCGCCCGGTCACCACACCCAACCGACTAGAACGAACGCTCTATTTAGGCGCATGCTATCCAGGCCAGGGGCATCGACCCGGCCCCTTCCCACCACGGGCCCGCGCCGCGCACGGCCCGACGGACGGTTCCGGCCGGACCCCCCTAGTGGTGAGCCCGGCCCGCGCCCGCCCCCTCATCAGCCGTCTCAGCCTTCCCGGCGTTCCCGGCCTTCTTATGGGGATGGTGCGGCTCATAGTCCGGAATCGTGCCGTCCGGCTTCTTCACCAGGAACAGGCCCACCATCCCCATGTCGGAGTGGCTCTGGACGTGGCAGTGGTACATCCACGCCCCGGCACCCACCCCCTCCCCGGCGATCACCTGGAACCCGAACGAGTCGCCCGGTCCGGTGATCTTGTCGTCGAGGATCTGACTCGGGTCGTCGGGGCCGGTCAGCATGCCGGTGCGGTTGTCGGCCCAGCGGTGACCGTGGATGTGGAACGTGTGGTAGTACTCGCCGTGCGTGATCGACACGAACTCCACGCGGTCGCCCACCGTGGCCTCGAAGTGGGGTCCGGAGTGCGCGGGCTTGTTGTTGATCATCATGTCGTTGAAGACGACGACGCACGTCTGGTCGGGCAGGATGTCGCCCTTGCGGCGGACGATCACCGCTCCGTACAGGCCCTTGCGCAGCCCGCCCGTGCCGTGGTCCGTGCCCACCACGTGGTCGTGGTAGTGCCAGTACCCGGCGGTGCCCGGCCGCCAGGTGCCGTCCTTGCGGCGGCCCGGGGCGTGCGTGCGCCAGGTGTACGTGCGCTTCCTGCCCGGCGCCACATCGGACTTGGTGTGCTTGGTGCCGTCGCTGGAGATCTCGTAGTCCATGCCGTGGACATGCAGGCTGACGGCGGCGTCGGTGAGGTTCTCGAAGTCGATGTGCAGCGTGTCGCCCTCGTTGAGCTCGATCAGCGGGCCGGGGACGGAGGCCTTGCCCTTCTCCAGGCCGTAGCCCAACTGCCCGTCGGGCAGCTTCTCGGCGTACATCGTGATGCGGCGCACCTCGCCGCCCGCCGGGGCCGTCCGGGGCGGGTTCTCGGCCGGTGCCGCCTCGGAGGCCATCACCGACAACGATGTCGCCCCGGTCGCGACCACCGCCCCGCCCACCAGCATCCGTCGGTTGAAATTCCGTCTGTCCATGCCGAACTCCCCCACTGCGGTACGGAAATTGACACTGCGTACGGTCACGGCCGGGGCGCGCGAGGCACCGGATTCCGGCCACACCGTAGCGGCAGGACCCCGGTTTATCCACACTGAGGACAAAGTTCGAGTGAAGTGACGTCATAGCTCTTGGCTAGCCGTCGAAAGAGGGCTAGCTTCATCGGCGCTGTTGCTAAAGAGGGCTAGCTTCTCCGACGCAGTTGTTGTAGTGCCGTAGCCGTGACCTCCGAGGGGTGGGTGTACTCATGCGGCTGACCCCGCGTCAAACACCCCCAGCTGTACGTTGGTTGGGGAGATCCAGAGCGAGATCCACACGTCGTGCGTGGGCCGCGGCCCTGGCCGCGGGAGCCGTCGCCACCGGCGTCCTCTCCGGCCCCGCCGCGAGCGCGCGCCCCTATCCCGAACCGACGCCGACCGGGGCGGAGGCGTTCAAGACAACGATGTCGCGAGCGCTGCCCTCCCCGCCGGGCACGGCGAACGTCCGTGTCCTGGTCTTCTACGGCTCGGCGGCGCCCGGCGACGAGCCGCCGGCGGTGAACGCCGCCATCGCCGCGATCGAGAGGATCGGCCAGTCCGGCCCGGCCGCCCAGCGGTTCACCGTGACGGCCACCGACGACCCGGCGGTGTTCACCGACGCGAAGAAGCTGGGCCGGTTCAACGCGGTGACGTTCGTGACCGGCGGCGGTGACGTCCTCGACGCCGAGCAGGAGGCGGGCCTTGAGGCCTATATGGAGGTCGGCGGCGGCTTCCTCGGCCTGCACGACGCGGCCCGCGCCGAGCCGTACTCCAGCTGGTTCACCGGGCTCATCGGCGCCCGTCCCAAGGACGAGGCCCCGCCCCGCGTGCAGCGCGCGACCGTCGAGGTCGGCGACCGGCAGAGCCCGGCCACCAAGGAACTGCCGCTGGAGTGGAAGCGCCCCGACAGGTGGCTCAACTGGGAGACCAACCCCTCGGGCGCCGTGCACACCCTGGCGCGGGTGCGCGAGTCGACGTACCAGCCGGGCACGGGCGCGAACGGCTGGGACCATCCGGTCTCGTGGTGCCGTGACTACGACGGCGGCCGGTCCTTCTACACCGGCATGGGCGGCACGGCCGACGCGTACGACGAGACGGACTTCCGGACGCACCTGCGCGGCGCGCTGCTGTGGACGACGCGTCTGGTGCGCGCCGACTGCAAGGCGGCCATCACCGCGAACTACCAGGCGGAGCGCCTGACCCAGCCCAACAAGCCCGGCCAGAACGACCAGATCGGCGAGCCGCACGGCCTGGTGACGGCTCCCGACGGCAAAGTCTTCTACATCGGCCGCGGCGGCGCCGACTCCTCCAAGACCGTGGTCACCGACTGGAACAACCCGGACGTCGGCAAGGGCCGGGGCGAGATCCACGTCTACGACCCGAAGACCCGGCAGGTGACGCTCGCGGGCGCGGTGAGCGTCTTCGGCAACAAGGGCGGCGGCGGTGAGCTGATCAAGAACGAGGAGGGCCTGCTCGGCATCGAGCTCGACCCGCGGTTCGAGACCAACGGCTGGGTGTACCTGCACTACACGCCGCACTCCCGGATCGACCGCGACACGCGCATGGGCGAGCGGTACGTCTCCCGCTTCACGTACGACAAGGCGACCGGCAAGCTCGCCATGGACAGCGAGAAGGTGCTGCTGAAGTGGCCGGTGCAGATCCACAGTTGCTGCCACGCGGGCGGCGGGATGTCCTGGGACTCCAAGGGCAACCTGTACATCGCGACCGGTGACAACAATTCGTCCGGCTTCAGCGAAGGCTACTCGGGCAACAACCCGCAGCCGAACTTCAAGGGCGTCTCCTTCGCCGACGCCCGCCGCACCTCGGGCAACACCAACAACCTCAACGGCAAGATCCTGCGCGTCCACCCCGAGCCCGACGGCACGTACACGCTGCCCGAGGGCAACCTCTTCACCGGCAAGGAGCCGGACGAGGGCGGCGGCAAGACGCGCGGCGAGATCTATGTGATGGGCGTGAGGAACCCGGCCCGCATCTTCGTCGACAAGAAGAACGACACCCTGTACGCCGGGTGGGTCGGCCCGGACGCCGGGCAGCCCTCGACGACGTGGGGCCCGGCGAAGTACGACACGTTCGCCGCGATCACGCACGCCTCCAACCGCGGCTGGCCGTACTGCATGGGCAACAACCAGCCCTACCGCGACCGCAATCTGCCCGACCCGAGCAAGCCGCTCGGCTGGTACGACTGCGAGAACCTGCGCAACGAGTCCCCCAACAACGACGGCCTGGTGAAGATCCCGCCCGCCGAGCCCAACACCATCTGGTACTCCCCGCAGGGCGGCGGCATCGACTACCCGCGCGACGCCAGCGGCGTCCCCAGCTACAAGACGGAGGAGCAGAAGCAGCTCCTGCCCTGGCTCAAGGGCGGCGGCCAGGCGACGATGAACGGCCCCGTCTACCGCTACGACGCCGCGAGCACCAGCGCGGTCAAGTGGCCCGCGTACTGGGACGGCAAGTGGTTCGTCGGCGACTTCTACGACGGCGACCAGCCGCGGCACGCGGTGCTCACCGACCCGAAGACGGTCGGCAAGGGCGGTCTGCCGGTGCACGCCGAGTCCCTGCGCAAGATCATTCCGGTGGGCTCCGACCGCATCAAGAACCTCATGGACTGGAAGTTCGCCCCGGACGGGTCGCTGTACGTCCTCGACTACGGGCGCGGCTTCTTCACCTCGGACGCCAAGTCGGCGCTGTGGCGCGTGACGTACACCGGCGGCGAGGCGACCCCGGCCGCGGGCGACCTGGCCAGGAAGGCGGCACGATGAGATCCGCTCGGACGCGGGCGCGCCCGCCGAGACTCTGGGCCGCGCTGCTCGCCGCGCTCGCGCTCGTGGCCGGGCTCACCTCGGCGGCGACGGCCCGCCCTGACGGGCCGCGCGTACAGCAGCAGGTCCTCACCTGGACCGCGGACAACGACATCAGCGCGTACAAGTCCGCGCCGACGACGGCGGTCGCGGGCGCCACGACGATCGTCTTCGAGAACAGCGTGGCCACCGGCAACACCACCGGCATGCCGCACACGCTGACGTTCGACGTCTCCGACCCGGAGTACAACAACGACGTCCCGCTGAACATCCTCGCCAACCCCGGCGACGAGAAGGGCGGCAAGTGGACCGCCGAGGTCACCCTCAAGCCCGGCCGCTACCGCTACTACTGCACGATCCCCGGCCACGGGGCCATGCAGGGCATCCTCGTGGTGACTGACGGCGGGGGCACGGACACGACGGCTCCGGAGACCAAGGCGAAGGTCGACGGGGCGACGAACGGCGACGGCGCGTACGTCGGCGCGGCGACGGTGACGGTGACCGCGACCGACGACGGCTCGGGCGTCGACAGGGTCGAGTACGCGCTCGGGGCGGACGGCGCGTGGCAGCCGTACACCGCTCCGGTGGTCGTGAACACCGTCGGCACGCATAAGGTCCGCTATCGGGCCTTCGACAAGGCGGGCAACGTGGCGGCGGAGAAGGCCGTCGACTTCACGGTCGTCGCGCCGCCGACGGACGACAGGACGCCGCCGGAGACCTCGGCGACGGTCAGCGGCGAGCAGAACGGCTCGGGGCAGTACCTCGGCATGGCGACGGTCACGGTGACGGCGTCGGACGCGGGCTCGGGCCTGAACAAGGTCGAGTACGCGCTCGGTGACGGCGCCTGGCAGGCGTACACCGCGCCGGTGATGGTGCACGCGGTCGGCAGCCACAAGGTGCGCTACCGCGCCTTCGACAAGGCGGGGAACGTGGCGCCGGAGAAGGCGGTCGAGTTCACCGTGGTCGCGCCGCCGCAGGAGGACAGGACGCCGCCGGAGACCTCGGCGAAGGTCGAGGGCGACAGGAACTCCGACGGCGCCTACATCGGCCGGGCGAAGGTGACGGTGACCGCCACCGACGCCGGGTCGGGCGTCGACAAGGTCGAGTACTCCCTCGACGGCGGCCCGTACGTGGCGTACTCCGCACCGGTGGTCGTCGACCGCGTCGGACGGCACACCGTGGCGTACCGGGCGAGCGACAAGGCGGGCAACACCGCCCCCGCGAAGTCGGTGGCGTTCACCGTCGACGAGGGCGGCGGCGTGCCGGGGCCCAACTGCCCGGAGTTCGACGAGCGGTTGACGGTGTTCGTGGGCACGGTCGACACGGGCATCCCGAACCGGGTCACCAACAACCGCTGCCGGATCGGCGAGCTGATCGAGGACGAGAAGGACTGGTCGTCGCACGCGCTGTTCCTCAAGCACGTGAAGACCGTCACGGACCGCCTGAAGCGGGCGGGCGAGATCGACCAGCGCGAGTACGACAAGATCAACAAGGCGGCCAAGGAGTCCGGCATCGGCAAGCCCGGCCAGACCGAGGGCTACCGTCACCTCTTCGACGGCAGCCAGAAGTCCTTCGCCAAGTGGAGCCACGTGGGCGGCGGTTCGTTCGGCCTGAACGCCGAAGGCTCGATGACCTCGGGCACCACCAAGGGCGGCCTCGGCATGCTGTGGTTCCCCGAGCGCAGGTACGGCGACTTCTCGCTGAAGCTCCAGTGGCGGGACGACGCGCCCGGCTCCGGCAACGCCAACTCCGGTGTCTTCGTGCGCTTCCCGCAGGTCCACGACCATCCAGAGGAGTCGCGTCCGGAGTGGGTCGCCATCAAGTACGGCCATGAGGTGCAGGTGCTCGACCGCCCGGACGGCGACATGTACAAGACCGGGTCCCTCTACGGCTTCGACCGCGTCGGCCTCGCGGGCGCGGGCGTGACGCCCAAGGGCACCTGGAACGACTACGAGATCCGCGTGGTCGACCAGCACTACTCGGTGTACCGCAACGGCGTCCTGATCAACGAGTTCGAGAACGGCGGCGGCCAGGTCTTCGAGCCGCCGCGCGGCGACGACCCGGGCACGGACGGGCGCCGCTTCGCCTCCGGCTACGTGGGCCTCCAGGTCCACGGGGTCACGGACGTGGTGTCGTACCGGGACATCCGGATCAAGGAGCTGTAGTCACCGCTCCCGGTACGGTCCGGGGCGGGTTCAGGCGTCGTCGTGCTTCGCGCGGCTCGGCTGGACCCGCTTCGGCTCGCCCGGCATCTTCGGGTACTCCGGCGGGTACGGCAGGT
The DNA here is from genome assembly GCF_056435225.1 of Streptomyces sp. NPDC043996. Taxonomy (NCBI): domain Bacteria; kingdom Bacillati; phylum Actinomycetota; class Actinomycetes; order Kitasatosporales; family Streptomycetaceae; genus Streptomyces; species Streptomyces sp. NPDC043996. The sequence goes on from NZ_JBWKEY010000002.1 coordinate 128,639, forward strand.
CGCCGAGGCCGTGGTCGTGCTCGTCGCGGTCGGCCTGTTCGAGCAGGCCCTCCAGGGAGAAGGCGTGCTCGTCCATGTCCTGGTGTACGTCGCCGACCTCGGCGAAGCGCCCGGGCATGGTGGCGAGGTCGAAGTCGGCGGGCACGGCGTCGTCGATCTCATCCCAGCGCAGCGGCGCGGAGACGGGGGCGCCCGGGCGGGCGCGCACGGAGTAGGCGGAGGCGATGGTGCGGTCGCGGGCGGTCTGGTTGAAGTCGACGAAGATCCGCTCGCCGCGCTCCTCCTTCCACCAGGCGGTCGTCACCGCGTTCGGAAGGCGCCGCTCCAGCTCGCGCCCGCAGGCGATGGCGGCCCTGCGCACCTCGACGAACGTCCAGCGCGGCGCGATCGGCACGAAGACGTGCAGGCCGCGCCCGCCGGAGGTCTTGGGCCAGCCGCGCAGGCCGAACTCCGCGAGGACGGCGCGCAGTTCATGGGCGGCGCGGACGGCGTCGGCGTAGTCGGTGCCGGGCTGCGGATCGAGGTCGAGGCGCAGCTCGTCGGGGTGGTCGGGGTCGGCGCGGCGCACGGGCCAGGGGTGGAAGGTGAGCGTGCCGTACTGGGCGGCCCAGACGACGGCGGCGACCTCGGTGGGGCAGATCTCGTCGGCGGTGCGGCCGCTGGGGAAGGTGATGGTGCCGGTCGGAATCCAGTCGGGGAGGTTCTTCGGCGCGCGCTTCTGGTAGAAGGACTCGCCGGTGACGCCCTCCGGGTAGCGCTCCAGGGTGGTGGGGCGGTCGCGCAGCGCCCGCACGATCCCGGCCCCGACGGCGATGAAGTACTCCGCCAGGTCCCGCTTGGTGAAGCCGCGCTCGGGGAACAGCACCCGGTCCGGGCTGGAGAGCCGCACCGTCCGCTCTCCGGCCGTCAGCTCCACCGCCGCGCCCGCGCCTGCCATGCGAGCCACGCTAGACGCCGGGGGGCAAACGCGCATACCGGGCGATTTCCCCCACTCCGGAGCAGAATCGGGATCATGGATCTGCCGGTGATGCCGCCCGTGAAGCCCATGCTCGCCAAGTCCGTGGCGAGGATCCCGCCGGGCATGCAGTACGAGGCCAAGTGGGACGGCTTCCGCGCGATCGTCTTCCGCGACGGCCCGGAGGTGGAGATCGGCAGCCGGGGCACGAAGTCCCTGACCCGCTACTTCCCCGAGCTGGTCGAGGCGCTGCGGGAGCGCCTGCCGCAGCGGTGCGTCCTGGACGGCGAGATCGTCCTCGCGCGCGGCGGGCGCCTGGACTTCGACGCCCTCACCGAGCGCATCCACCCGGCGGACTCGCGGGTGCGGCTGCTCGCCGAGCGCACCCCGGTGTCGTACGTCGCCTTCGACGTGCTCGCCCTCTTCGACGAGGCCCTGTGGGACCTCCCGCTGCGCGACCGGCGCCGCCTGCTCGCCAAGGCGCTCGAAGGCGTGCGGGCACCGGTGCACCTGGCGCCCGCGACCCTCGACGAGGAGGTGGCCCGGGAGTGGTTCGAGCGGTACGAGGGGGCCGGGCTCGACGGGGTGATCGCCAAGCCGCTCGACCTGCGCTACCGCCAGAACGAACGCCTGATGTACAAGATCAAGCACGAGCGCACGGCGGACTGCGTGGTCGCGGGCCTGCGTGAGCACAAGAGCGGCCCGGTGGTGGGCTCGCTGCTGCTCGGCCTGTACGACGACGCGGGTATCCTCCAGCACGTCGGGGTGTGCGCGGCGTTCTCGATGAAGCGCCGCGCGGAGCTCATGGAGGAGCTCGCGCCGCTGCGCATGGACTCCGCCGCCGGGCACCCCTGGGCCGCCTGGGCCGACGAGGCGGCCCATGAGAGCGCGCGCCTGCCCGGGTCCGTGAACCGCTGGACCGGCAAGAAGGACCTCACCTGGGTGCCGCTGCGGCCGGAGCGGGTGTGCGAGGTGGCGTACGACCACATGGAGAACGGGGCGCGGTTCCGCCACACGGCCCAGTTCCGTGCCTGGCGCCCCGACCGCGACCCCGCGTCGTGCACGTACGCCCAGCTGGAGGAACCGGCGGGCTACGACCTGGCGGAGGTCCTTGGCTCGGCGCCGACGTAAGGGCGCGGCGCCAGCACCCCCGCCCGTGCCGCGCGCCGGGCACGGGGAGCACCCGGCCCCCACAGGCGTTTTCCCGCCAAGCTCACCCCACCGCTTCCACCGGCCCCCAGCCGCCCCTAAGCTCCGCCCCCGACAACCGTTACCACCGGTAAGGGGGGCGTTCCATGGGACACCCGCAGGCGTCAGGAAGCACCCGCAGGGCCTTCGTGGCCCGCTCGGCGACGGTCGGCGGCGCGGCCGCGCTCGGCCTCGGCGTCGCCCTGCCGGACGCGGCCCACGCGGCGCCCCGGGCGAGACAGTCCGTGGCGGTGCTCGGCGGCGGCGTGGCCGGTCTCACCGCCGCCCACGAACTGGCCGAGCGGGGCTTCGCCGTCACCGTCTACGAGCGCCGCGCGCTCGGCGGCAAGGCCCGCAGCTACGACGTGCCCGACAGCGCGAAGGGCACCCGCAGGCCGCTCCCCGGCGAGCACGGCTTCCGCTTCATCCCGGGGATCTACCACAACCTGCCGGACACGATGCGCCGCATCCCCTTCCCCGGGAACGCGCACGGCGTCTGGGACAACCTCGTGGCGCCCCCGGAGATGAGCTTCGCCCGCAGCGGCGGCCGCGAGGACATCCGCCTGCCGATCCCCGGCCGGGACGGCGAACCGGCCGACCTCTCCCCCGAGGACGTCGCCCGCGCGCTCACCGCGTTCCTGGACACCGCGTTCAGCATCCCCGCGCGCGAGATCGCGTACTTCGTGAACCGCGCGCTCGTCTTCCTCACCAGCTGCGCCGAACGCCGGGACGACCACTGGGAGGCCACGCCGTGGTGGGACTTCGTACGCGCCAAGGACATGAGCTACGACTACCAGCGCATCCTCGCGATCGGCGTGACCCTCAACATCGTGGCGACGAAGGCCGAGGTGGCCAGCACCCGCACGGTCGGCACGCTCGGCGAGGCCTTCGTGTTCAACGCGCTCGGCCGGGGCGCCGACGGCCCGCCCGACCGCATCCTCAACGCGCCCACCAACGAGGCCTGGATCGACCCGTGGGTGACGCATCTGAAGGCGCTCGGCGTGGAGTTCCGCGTCGGCTGGACGGTGCGGGAGGTGGCGTACGACGGCGGACGCGTCTCCAAGACGGTGGTCGAGGACCCGCAGGGCGTCCGGCGGGACGTCACCGCCGACCACTACGTGCAGGCCATGCCGGTGGAGCACGCCCGCAGGACGTGGAGCGCCGCGCTGCGGGCCGCCGATCCGCAGCTGGCGCGCTGCGACAAGCTGCACACGGACTGGATGACGGGCATCCAGTTCTATCTCACCGAGCGCCCGAAGATCGTGGACGGGCACTTCAACTGCGTCGACTCGCCCTGGTCCCTGACGGGCATCGCGCAGGCCGGGCACTGGAAGGGCCGCGACTTCCCCGCCGACTACGGCGACGGCACCGTCGTGGACTGTCTGTCGGTGGACATCTCCGAGTGGGACAAGCCGGGCATCCTCTACGGCAAGACGGCCAAGAAGTGCACGCGCGAGGAAGTGGCGCGCGAGGTGTGGGCGCAGCTGAAGGCCCATCTCAACGACACCGGCAAGCAGGTCCTCACGGACGGCAAGCTGCACTCCTGGTACCTCGACCCGGGGGTCAGCGGCACCGGAGGACCGAACCCGACGAACGAGGACGAGCTCCTGATCCACCCGGTGGGCACCCTGCACAACCGCCCGTCGGCCGCGACCAGGATCCCCAACTTCTTCCTGGCGGGCGACTACGTCTCCGTGGACATCGACCTGGCCACCATGGAGGGCGCCAACGCGGCCGCGCGCCAGGCGGTGAACGCCCTGCTCGACCGGGCGGGGTCGGACGCGAAGCGGTGTGCGGTGAAACCGCTGTACCGGGCCCCGGAGATCGAGCTGCTCAAGCGCGCCGACCGCGCCCGCTACCGGCTCGGCCTGCCGAACGCCTTCGATCTGGGCTGAGGGCTGGGCTGAGGGCTGAGCTGAGAGCTGAGCTGCGTCCCGGGCCGCGTCCCGAGCCGCGTCCCGGGCTGAGAAGGCGCCGGATCGGGGTAGATCCTTCGCATGGGACAGCGCACACGTGTCAGTGGGCCGACGGCGCGCACGCGGCGGGCGGTGATCGCGGTCGCGGCGGTCACCGTGCTCGCCGCGCTCGCCCTCGCCTGCACGCTCCAGGAACGAGGGCCGGACGACAGGCCGCCGGGCGGGGACGGCGGCCGGGTGCTCGCGGTGAAGGTCGACAACGTGGGCCCGGCCCGCCCGCAGACCGGCCTGGAGGCGGCGGACGTCGTCTACGTGGAGCGGGTGGAAGCCGGGCTGAGCCGCCTGATGGCCGTGTACGCGCGCCGTCTCCCGCCGGTGGTCGGCCCGGTGCGCAGCGCCCGCGAGACCGACCTGGAGCTCCTGCGCCAGTTCGACCGCCCGGCGCTCGCGTTCTCCGGGGCGCAGTCCAAGCTGCTCCCGCTGATCGACGCGGCCCCGCTGCGCCCGCTGCCGCCGGGCGCGGCCCCCGGCAGGGCGTACTACCGAAGCGGCGACAGGCCCGCGCCGCACAACCTCTATCTGCGCCCCAGCGCCCTAGGCGCCCGGGTGACGGCGAAGGGACTGGAGAGCACGGGCTTGAAGTTCGGGCCGCGCCCGGCGGGCGGCACGCCCACGACCCGCGAGACGGTGCGCTTCCCTTCCGCGCGGTTCACCTTCACCTGGGTCGAGTACGAGGGACGCTGGCACATCGCGATGGACGGGCGCCCGGCGCGGACCGCGTCCGGCGACGCGCTGAGCGCGGCCACGGTCGTGGAGCAGCGCGTCGACATCCGCGACTCGCGCTTCCACGACCGCTCGGGCAACCCCTCCCCCTTCAGCCGCACGGTGGGCTCGGGCACGGCGCGGGTGCTGCGGGACGGCCGGGCGTACGAGGCGCGCTGGCGGCGGCCGTCCGCGCAGGACGGCACGGAGTTCACGACCCCGAAGGGCGCGCCCCTGGCGTTCGCGGACGGCCCGGTGTGGGTGGTGTTCACCCAGGCCTGAGGCGCGGCGGTGGTCAGGGCGCCAAGGGCTCGGGCAGCGGGTCGCGCAGCAGTTCGGCGGCGTCCGCGACCCGCTGGGCGAGGCCGAGGAACTGGGCCTGCTCCTCGGGGGTCAACGGGGCCAGGAATACGCGGTTCATCCGGGCCGTGCGCACCGTCAGCTTGCGGTGCGCGCGCCTGCCGTCGGCCGTGAGGCGCAGCAGGGCGCGGCGGCCGTCCTGCGGGTCGCGGACCTTGTCGACGAGGCCGCGGCGGCTGAGCCTGCTGACGACCTCGGCGACGGTGGAGCGGTCGAGGCCCACGCGCGCGCCCACCCCGCGCTGGTCCAGGCCCGGGTCGCCGACCAGGGCGTTCAGGACCGCGAACTGGGGCGAGGTGGTCTCCTCGGACACCATCGTGGTCCACAACAGATGGTGTGCCTGCTGGAGCCTGCGGGCGAGATGCCCTGGATGGCTGGTCAGATCCACCGCGGCCATAACTGCTCCCCCGCTCCCAAGACGGTATGTGCACTGAACAATACCTGCCCAGAGGGGACCTTGACGATGCCGCGCAGCAGTGGCAGCGTGAAAAGGAGTTCAAGGGAACGACTCACCCCAATAGTCAGTGTGCTGATTAATGCGCGGAGATGAGGCTGCCCGGATGGACAAGGTGGTCGCCACGGCCGACCAGGCGGTGGCCGACGTCGGCAGCGGCGCCTCCCTGGCGGTGGGGGGCTTCGGCCTCAGCGGTGTGCCGAGCGCCCTGATCGCCGCCCTGCACCGGCGGGGCGTCGGGGAGCTGCGCGTGGTGTCGAACAACTGCGGCGCCCTCGGCACGGGGCTCGCGGTCCTGCTCGCCGCGGGCCGCATCGCCCGCGTGACGGGGTCGTACATCGGCGCCAACCGGGAGTTCGCGCGCCAGTACCTGGCGGGCGACCTTGAGGTGGAGCTGATTCCGCAGGGCACCCTCGCCGAGCGGCTGCGCGCGGGCGGCTGCGGCATCCCGGCCTTCTACACCCCGGCCGGGGTGGGCACGCAGGTCGCCGAGGGCGGACTGCCGTGGCGCTACGACGGCGACGGCGGCGTAGTGGTGGCCTCGCCGCCCAAGGAGGTACGGGAGTTCGAGGGCGTCCCGCACGTCCTGGAGCACGGCATCCGCACCGACTTCGCGCTGGTGCGCGCCGCGCGCGGGGACCGCCACGGCAATCTGGTGTTCGCCAAGGCGAGCCGGAACTTCAACCCCCTGGCCGCGATGGCCGGAAGGGTCGCGGTCGCGGAGGTGGAGGAGCTGGTGGAGCCCGGCGCCATCGACCCGGACGCGGTGCATCTGCCCGGCGTCTTCGTGCAGCGGGTCGTCGCGCTCAGCCCGGACGAGGCGGCCGCCAAGGGCATCGAGAAGCGGACGGTGAGCGGCTGATGGCGTGGACCCGTGCGGAGATCGCCGCCCGCGCCGCGCGCGAGCTGCGGGACGGCCAGTACGTCAACTTGGGCATCGGCCTGCCGACGCTCATCCCCGGCTTCCTGCGGCCGGACGTGGAGGTGGTCGTCCAGTCCGAGAACGGCGTCCTCGGCGTCGGCCCGTACCCCACGGCCGACGCGGTGGACCCGGACCTGATCAACGCGGGCAAGGAGACGGTGACGGCGCGGCCCGGGGCGGCGTACTTCGACTCGGCGCTGTCCTTCGGCATGATCCGCGGCGGGCACGTCGACGTGGCGGTCCTCGGCGCGATGCAGGTCTCCGCGCGCGGGGACCTCGCCAACTGGGCGGTCCCCGGCAGGCTCGTCACCGGCATCGGCGGGGCCATGGACCTGGTGCACGGCGCCCGCCGGGTCATCGTGACGATGGCGCACACCACCAAGGACGGCTCGCCCAAGCTCGTTGAGGAGTGCGACCTGCCGCTCACCGGCAGGCGCTGTGTGCACCGCGTCATCACGGACCTCGGCGTGTTCGACGTCGGCGAGGACGGCCTGGAGCTCGCCGAGCGCGCGCCGGGCGTCACGACGGCCGAGGTCGTCGCCCGGACGGCGGCGAGCGTCCGCGTTCCGGACGCCCCACAGCACGAACCAGGGAGGACAAGACGGACATGAGTCCCCATCCGCCGCCCGACGCCCCGCACCGGGGCCGCGCGGGCACCGCACGGCACACCCCCGGCGGCCGCTCCCCCGGCGCCGCGCCCCACGCGCGGGCCGCCGGCCAGGAGCCGGGCGCGCCCTTCGCCGTCCCGCCCTACCACGGCGCCCTGCTCCGCCACCCGCACCACCCCGCCGTGCCCGTCCTCGATCCGGAGGCCGTGGAGCTGACGGGCCCGGTCTTCGGCGCCACGGACGTCACCGCCCTCGACCGGGATCTGACGGCCCAGCACGCGGGCGAGCCGCTCGGCGAGCGCATCGTGGTGTCCGGTCGTGTGACGGACCGTCACGGCAGGCCGTCGCGGGGGCAGCTGGTGGAGCTGTGGCAGGCCAACGCCTCCGGGCGGTACGCGCACCGGATCGACCGGCACCCGGCGCCGCTGGACCCGAACTTCACCGGCTTCGGCCGCTGTCTGACCGACGACGACGGCGTGTACGCGTTCACGACCGTACGGCCCGGCGCCTACCCCTGGCGCAACCACCACAACGCCTGGCGCCCCGCCCATCTGCACTTCTCCCTGTTCGGTACGGCGTTCGCACAGCGCCTGGTGACGCAGATGTACTTCCCCGGCGACCCGCTGCTCGGGTACGACCCCGTGCTGCACTCGGTGCCCGACGACACGGCGCGGGCCCGGCTCGTGGCCCGCTTCGACCCCGCGCTGACCCAGCCCGAGTGGGCGCTCGGCTACCGCTGGGACATCGTCCTCGACGGCCCGTCCGCCACGCCCTTCGAGGAAGGCGCACCGCGATGACCCCAACCCCGACCACCCCGATGCCGCCGATGCCCCGGCAGGCGCCCACCCCGTCCCAGACCATCGGCCCCTTCTACGGCTTCGCGCTGCCCGTCGCGGGCGGCGGCGAGGTCGCCCCGGCGGGCCACCCGGACACGATCACGCTGCACGGGTACGTGTACGACGGCGCGGGGAAGCCCGTCGCCGACGCGCTCGTCGAGACATGGCAGCCCGCGCCGGACGGCTCGCGCGCGGGCGCGCCGGGATCGCTGCGCCGGGACCCGGTGAGCGGGGCGGTGACCGGGCGCGACGGCGTCACGTTCACGGGCTTCGGCCGGGTCCCGACGGACGCGGACGGCCACTGGACGGTCCGCACCCTGGCACCGGGCGGCGTGCCGTACGTATGCCTGGCCGTGTTCGCGCGCGGTCTCCTCGCCCACCTGTACACGCGCGCGTACCTGCGGGACGACCAGGACGACGCGCTGCTCGGCTCGCTTCCCCCCGACCGCCGCGCCACGCTCCTGGCGCGCCCCGGGCCGGGGCACGTGCACCGCTTCGACATCCGGCTCCAGGGCGAGGACGAGACGGTCTTCCTGGAGTTCCCGTGAGCCCCGGCGCCCGGCGGCCCCGGGCCGCGCCCGACGCCGACGCCGACCGTGGGCTGCTGGCCCCGGGCCGCGCGGACGCGCCCGCCGAGCGCGCCACCGGCGACCGCGCGTTCCTCCAGGCGCTCCTGGACGCCGAGGCGGCCCTGACGCGGGCGCAGCACGCGGTGGGCATGGCGCCGCGCGCCGCCGCGCGCGCGGTCACGGACGCGGCCGTCGCGGACCGCTTCGACGCGCGCTCCCTGGCCGTCCGCGCGCGGGGCGGCGGCAACCCGGTGATCCCGCTGGTCGAGGACCTGACGGCGGCGGTGCCCGCGGAGGCGGCGCCCTATGTGCACCGGGGCGCCACCAGTCAGGACGTCCTGGACACGGCGGCCATGCTGGTGGCCGCGCGCACCCTGGACCTCATCCTCGGGGACCTGGCCCGCGCGGAACACGCGTGGGCCGAACTCGCCGCCGCGCACCGCGACACGCCGATGCCAGGCCGCACCCTGACCCAGCACGCGGCGCCCACGACCTTCGGCCTGAAGGCGGCGGGGTGGCGGTCCCTCGTCCTGGACGCGCGGGACCGCCTGGCCCGGGTGCGCGCCGCGCTGCCCGTCCAGCTCGGCGGCGCGGTGGGAACCCTCGCGGCGTTCGACGCGTACGGCGGCAGCGGCGCGGGCCTCAGGCTCATGGCCGCGTACGCCCGCGAACTGGCCCTGGCCGAGCCGGTCCTTCCCTGGCACACCCTGCGCACCCCGGTCGCCGACCTCGCCGGGACCCTCGCGTTCACCGCCACAGGGCTCGGCAAGGGCGCGGCGGACGTCCTCACGCTGTCCCGTACGGAGATCGCGGAAGTCACCGAAGGAGGGGCGGGCGGCCCCTGCGGAACCGGCGGCTCCTCGGCGCTGCCGCACAAGGCGAACCCGGTGCGCGCCACGCTCGTGGCCGCCGCGGCCCGCCGCGCCCCCGCCCTCGCCGCCACGCTGTACGCCTGTGTGGTGGCGGAGGACGAGCGCCCCTCGGGTGCCTGGCACGCGGAGTGGGAGGCGCTGCGCGACCTGCTGCGGCTCGTCGGGGGCGCGGCCCGCGACACCGCGGAGCTGGCCTCGGCGCTCCGGGTCCACGCCTCCGTGATGCGCGGGCATCTGCACCTCACCGGCGGGCTTATCGTCTCCGAGCAGCTGGTGGCGGAGCTGACACCGGCGCTCGGCCGCGCGCGGGCCAGGGCCCTGGTGACGGCGGCGGCCCGTGGTGTCCGCGAACACGGCGGCTCGCTCGCCGACGCCCTGGCCAAGGAGGGGCTCACGGACCCCGAGGCGCCCGCGCTCGCCGACCCCGCCCGCGCCACGGGATCGGCGGCGGCCCTCACCGACCGCGCCCTGGGGCGCGCGTGAGCCTCGGGCTGCACTGCCGTGCGGACGGCCCCGCCACCGCGCCGCCGCTGCTCCTCGGGCCCTCCCTCGGCACGTCCACCGCCCTGTGGGCCGCCGTGACGCCCCTGCTGTCCGGGGCGCACCGGGTGCTGCGCTGGGACCTGCCGGGCCACGGGGGCTCGCCGCCGGACCTACTCGCTCCCGGGGCGCGCGTCGCCGATCTCGCCGCGCTCGTCCTGGACCTCGCCGACCGGCTCGGCCTGGAGCAGTTCGCGTACGCGGGCGTGTCCCTGGGCGGGGCGGTGGGCCTGCACCTGGCGGTCCATCACCGCGCGCGTCTGACGCGGCTGGCCGTGGTGTGCTCCTCCGCCCGCTTCGGCGACCCGGAGGCCTGGCGCGACCGCGCCGCCCTGGTGCGCCGCGAGGGCCTCCGGGACCTGGCGCGCACCGCTCCCGGGCGGTGGTTCACGCCGGGGTTCACCGTGCCCCGCCTGGTGGCGGACCACCGGCGCGCCGACCCCGGGGCGTACGCGGCGTGCTGCGACGCGCTCGCCGCGTACGACCTCCGGCGGGAGCTGCCCGGGATCACCACGCCGACGGTGGTCGTCGCCGGGCGCGAGGACCTCGCGACGCCGCCCGCGCACGGGCGGGAGATCGCGGCGGCGGTGCCCCGCGCCCGGTACGTCGAGCTGCGGGACGCGGCCCATCTGGCTCCGGCGGAGCGCCCGGAGGCCGTCGCGCGAGCGCTCCTCGGTGGCGGCGACGGGTCAGCGTGAGCCGTACACCGGCTGGGGCGGCTCGGCCCTGGAGAGGAGCTTCAGGGCCGTCTCGCCCGCCTCCGCCGGGGTGAAGCGGGCGCCCTTGTCGGCGCTCGGTCCTGGACGCCAGCCCTCCATGACGGTGATGCGGCCCGCCTCCGCCTCGAAGACGCGGCCCGTGACCCCTGAGGAGGCCGGGGAGCCGAGCCAGACCACCAGGGGCGACACGTTCTGGGGAGCCATGGCGTCGAAACCGCCCTCTACGGGGGCGGCCATCGCCTGGGCGAAGGCGCGCTCGGTCATGCGGGTGCGGGCGGCGGGCGCGATGGCGTTCACGCGCACTCCGTAGGCGGCGAGTTCGGCGGCCGCGACCATCGTCAGACCGAGGATCCCGGCCTTGGCCGCGCTGTAGTTGCCCTGCCCGACGCTGCCCGCGAGGCCCGCCCCCGAACTGGTGTTGACCACGCACGCGTGCGGGGCGCGGCCCTCCTTGTGCGCGGCGCGCCAGTGCCTCGCGGCGTGCTTCAGGGGCAGGAAGTGTCCCTTCAGGTGCACGCGCAGGACGGCGTCCCAGTCGTCCTCGTCCAGGTTGATGAGCATGCGGTCGCGCAGGAACCCCGCGTTGTTCACGAGGGTGTCCAGGCGTCCGTACGTCTCCAAGGCGGCCTGGACGAGGGACGCGGCGCCCTCGGGGGTCGCGATGTCGCCGCAGTGGGCGACGGCGTCGCCGCCCGCCGCGCGGATCTCCTCGACGACGTCCTGCGCGGGCCCCCCGGACGCTCCCGCGCCGTCGGGCTCCACCCCCAGGTCGTTGACGACGACCCGGGCGCCTTCGGCGGCGTACGCGTGCGCGTGCGCGCGCCCTAGGCCGCGGCCCGCGCCGGTGACGATCACGACGCGGCCCGCGCAGATTCCGGGTTCGACGGCGGCGGTCATGCGGGAACTCCTTCGACGAGGGGCTGGGGTCGGGGCGGGGACGGCCGCGCGCGGGCGCGTCAGTGGTTCACCGGAGCGGCGTCCAGGAACGCCGGTCTCTCGCCGCCGCCGTGCACTTGGAGGGAGGCGCCGCTGATGTACCGCGCGGCGTCCGAGGCGAGGAAGACGCAGATGTCGGCGGCGTCCGAGGGGTCCGCGAGGCGGCCGAGCGGGACGGTGCGGGCCACCGCGGCGACCCCGTCTTCGTCGCCGTAGTGCAGATGGGCGCTCTCGGTGCGCACCAGGCCGAGGACCACGGTGTTCACGCGCACGCGTGGGGCCCATTCGACGGCCATGGTGCGGGCCAGGTTCTCCAGGCCCGCCTTGGCCGCGCCGTAGGCCCCGGAGCCGGGTGAGGGGCGGGTGCCGCTGACGCTGCCGATCATGATGATGGCGCCGCCCGACTCCTGACGGCACATCACCTCGCGGGCGGCCAGGGACGTGTACAGCGGCGCGAGCAGGTTCAGCTCGACGATCTTCGTCTGGCGGGCGGCCGTCGTCTCGGCGAGCAGGCCGAACGGCGTGCCGCCCGCGTTGTTCACGAGCACGTCGATCCGTCCGTGGTCGGCGGCGACCGCGCCGCAGAACCCCCGGGCCGCCTCGGCGTCGCGCAGGTCGACGGGCCGGAACTCCGCCGTGGCGCCCGGCACTTCGACGGGCGCCGCGGGCGGCCTGCGGGCGCAGATGACCACGCGCGCGCCGGTGGCCAGGAAGCCCCGTGCGATGCCCGCGCCCACGCCGCGGGTGCCGCCGGTGACCACGACCACCTGTCGATTGTCAGTCATCGCTGCTACCTTCCCGAGTAACTAACAAATGTTTGGTTGAAGGCGCTGGTTGAAAGGTAGCGGATCCGCTGATGCCTGTCTCCACTTCGCTCCCCGAGGAGGGCGTGGCCGTCGTCACGGTCGACCACGCCCCGGTCAACGCCCTTCCGGTACGGGGGTGGTTCGCCCTTGCGGACGCGGTGCGCGCGGCGGGCCGCGACCCCGGCGTGCGCTGCGTGGTCCTCGCTGCCGAGGGCCGCGGGTTCAACGCGGGCGTGGACATCAAGGAGCTGCGGCACGACCGGGACCACGGCGCGCTGCTCGGCGTGAACCACGGCTGCGCCGAGGCCTTCGCCGCGGTGTACGACTGCGCGGTGCCGGTCGTCGCGGCCGTGCAGGGCTTCTGCCTGGGCGGCGGCGTGGGCCTCGTCGGCAACGCGGACGTGGTCGTGGCGAGCGAGGACGCCACGTTCGGCCTGCCGGAGCTGGACCGCGGCGCGCTCGGCGCCGCCACGCACCTGGCCCGCCTGGTCCCCCAGCACCTGATGCGCGCGCTGTATTACACGGCGCGCACGGTCACCGCCGCCGAACTGCACGCGCACGGCTCGGTGTGGCGGGTGGTGCCGCGCGCGGAACTGCGGGCGGCGGCCCTGGAGCTGGCCCGCGAGATCGCCCGCAAGGACGGCACCCTGCTGCGCCTGGCGAAGGCCGCGATCAACGGCATCGACCCCGTGGACGTGCGCCGCAGCTACCGCTTCGAGCAGGGCTTCACCTTCGAGGCCAACCTGAGCGGCGCGACGGCCCGCGTCCGCGACGGCACGGAGGGGCCCGCCGCCGCCCCGGACACCTCAACGCGGGCCGAGGGGAGCTGACATGGCGTACGGGACAGGCGTACGGGACAAGACGATGACGCCCGAGCAGATCGTGGCCGGTCTGGCGAGCGGCATGACGCTCGGCATCGGCGGCTGGGGGTCGCGCCGCAAACCGATGGCCCTGGTGCGCGCCCTGCTGCGCTCGGACGTCACCGATCTGACGGTCGTGGCGTGCGGCGGCCCGGACGTCGGGCTGCTCGCCGCCGCCGGCAGGATCCGGGCGCTGGTCGCGCCGTTCGTGACGCTCGACTCCGTCCCCCTGGAGCCGCACTTCCGGGCGGCGCGCGAGCGCGGGGCGTTCGAACTGGTCGAGCTGGACGAGGCGATGTTCCTCACGGGCCTGACCGCGGGCGCCCAGCGCCTGCCGTTCCTGCCGGTCCGCGCGGGCCTCGGTTCGGACGTGCTGCGGGTCAACCCCCGGCTGCGCACGGTGCGGTCGCCGTACGAGGACGGCGAGGAGCTCGTCGCGGTCCCGGCCCTGCGCATGGACGCGGCCCTTGTGCATCTGAACCGGGCGGACCGCCTGGGCAACGGCCAGTATCTGGGCCCCGACCCGTACTTCGACGACCTGTTCTGCGAGGCCGCCGACACGGCGTACGTCTCGTGCGAGCGCCTCGTCGACTTCGCCAGCGCTCCCGCCCCCGCCCAGACCCTCCTTGTCTCCCGGCACAGCGTGACGGGCGTGACCGAGACCCCGGGGGGCGCGCACTTCACGTCGTGCGTCCCGGACTACGGCCGCGACGAGGCCTTCCAGAAGGAGTACGCGACCGCCGCCGCGGACACCGGGGCCTGGGCGGCGTTCCACGACCGCTTCCTGTCCGGCGGCGAGGAGGACTACCACCTGGCCGTCCAGGCCTGGCACAAGGAGCAGCGATGACGCGTGAGACGACGGCCACCCGCGCCGAGTACTGCGTGGTGGCCTGCGCCGAGGCCTGGCGCGGCGACGGCGAGATCCTGGCCTCGCCGATGGGCGCGATCCCCACCCTGGGCGCGCGCCTGGCGAAGCTGACGTTCGCCCCCGAGCTGCTGCTCACGGACGGCGAGGCGTTCCTGATGGGTGACGTGCCGGGCCTTGGTGAGCGCTCGACGGTGACGGAGGGCTGGCTTCCGTACCGCCGCCATCTGACGCTGGCGATGGGCGGCCGCCGCCACGTGATGATGGGCGCGAGCCAGATCGACCGCTTCGGCAATCAGAACATCAGCTGCGTGGGCGACTGGCGCAGGCCCACCCGGCAGCTCCTGTGCGTGCGCGGCGCCCCCGTGAACACGGTCAACCACCCGGTCAGTTACTGGATTCCGCGGCACTCCCGGCGGGTGTTCGTCGAGCGGGTCGACATGGTCAGCGGCGTCGGCCACGACCGCGCGGCCGCGGCGGGCCCCTCGGCGACCCGCTTCCACGAGCTGCGCCGCGTCGTGTCGGACCTGGGCGTCTTCGACTTCGCGACCCCCGACCGCACGATGCACCTGCGCTCTGCGCACCCGGGCGTGACACCGGACGAGATCCGCGAGGCCACCGCCTTCGACCTGACGGTCCCCGAGGACGCGGACCGCACGCGGGAGCCGACCGCGGCCGAACTCCGCCTGATCCGCGAGGTCCTGGACCCCACGGGGCTGCGCGAGGGCGAGGTCCGCCGATGACCGCGCCGCTCCTGGACACCGCGCTGACCCGTCTCGTCGGGATCCGCCACCCTCTCGTGCAGACCGGCATGGGCTGGGTCGCGGGCCCGCGCCTGGTGTCCGCGACGGCCAACGCGGGCGCGCTCGGCGTCCTCGCCTCGGCCACGATGACCCTGGACGGGCTGCGGGCGGCGATCCGGGAGGTGAAGGCGCGTACGGACGCCCCGTTCGGGGTGAACCTGCGCGCGGACGCGGGCGACGCGCGCGACCGCGTGCGGATCGTCGTCGACGAGGGCGTGCGGGTCGCGTCCTTCGCCCTGGCCCCCTCCGCGGCCCTGATCGCGGAGCTGAAGGCGGCCGGTGTCGTCGTGATCCCCTCCGTGGGGGCCCGGCGGCACGCGGAGAAGGTCGCGGCGTGGGGCGCGGACGCGGTCGTCGTCCAGGGCGGCGAGGGCGGCGGCCACACCGGTGACGTCGCCACGAGCGTCCTTGTGCCGCAGGTCGTGGACGCCGTGGACATCCCGGTGATCGCGGCGGGCGGCTTCCACGACGGCCGCGGCCTGGTCGCGGCGCTTGCCTACGGCGCGGCCGGGGTGGCCATGGGCACCCGCTTCCTCCTCACCTCGGACTCCCCCGTCCCGGACGCGGTGAAGGCCCGCTATCTGGCGGCGACGGTCAAGGACGTCACGGTCACCACGCGCGTGGACGGCCTCCCCCACCGGATGCTCCGCACGGATCTGGTGACGGCCCTGGAGCGCTCGGGCCGCGCCGCCTCCCTGCTGCGCGCCCTGCGGCACGCGGCGGCGTTCCGCCGCCTGTCGGGCCAGTCCTGGCCCCGCCTGGCCCGCGACGGCCGCGCCCTCAGACGCGCGGGGCACCTCACCTGGTCCCAGACGCTCCTGGCCGCGAACACCCCCCTGCTCCTCAAGTCCGCCATGGTCGACGGCGACCCCCACGGCGGCATCATGGCCGCGGGCCAGGTAGCGGGCGTCCTCACCGACGTCCCGTCCTGCGAGGAGCTGATCACCAGAATCATGAGAGAGGCCGAGACGACCCTCCATCACCTGAGGCTATTCAGCCCGTCCGGCGCTTGAGGACAAGCGCGCAAGCGCGGTGATCCAGCCCGTCCGGCGTTTGAGGACGAGCGCGCAGCGCGACGAATCAAGCCCGTCCGGCGTTTGAGGACGAGGCCGAAGGCCGATGCCTTTCGGGGGGTGCCAGGGGCCCGCCCCTCGGGGGTGCCAGGGGGCCCGCCCCCGGCTAGCCCCCGGCCAGGAACCGCGAGGCCCGGGCGGCCAGCCCATCGGCCCCGCAGCTGCGCGCCAGCGCAAGCCCCCGCTCCGTCTCCTCCACGCTGCCCGAGGCAACCCCGTACTCGACGCGCGCGACCGCGTGTTCGTACGCGCACGGCGACGCCTCCAGATAGGCCACGGCCTTGCCGTACAGGGCGACGGACCGCTGGCCCGAGGCCAGCGCGGCCTCGCACCGCAGCGCCTCGCCGATCGCGGTGTCCGTGCCGAACCGCTCGGCCTGCACGCGCGCGTCGGCGACCAGGTCGGCGGCGCGCCGCGGGTCCTCGTGGGCCAGCGCCCGCGCCAGGTCGTACGCCCAGGGCGCGAGCACCGTGTTGTACTGCCCGCGCGCGGTGAGCGCCTTCGCGGTGGCCTCCAGTTCGTTGAGGCCGTCCTCGCGGTGGCCGAGGGACAGCAGCAGGCGCCCGCGCACGGACATGGCGTCCGGGACGTAGATGGTCGACGTGGAGGGCGGTGCGAAGCCGTACCGGTCGGCGACGGCCTGGGCCTGCTCGGCGTGGCCGCGGGCGAGCAGCGTGTCGATGAGCATGCTGGCCGCCTCCCAGTGCATGGGCAGCCCGCCCTGGCCGACGCGGTCGGCGAGCCGCAGGCTCTCGCGCAGCGACTTCTCGGCGTCCCTGAGCCGCCCCCGCCTGCGGTAGACGTATCCCAGGAAGGCGTGGGCGAGCGCGAGGTGGCCGCCGCTCCAGCCCGCCGTCTCGTACGCCTTCACCGCCTCGGTGAACAGGCTCTCGGCGCGGTCGAGGCGGTCGGCGAACGCGTACGAGCCGCCGAGCATCAGGCGCAGTTCGAAGCTCCACTCGGCGTCGGTCCAGCCGAGGCCGGGGGCGAGGCGGCCGTTGACGAGGGCGCGGTCGCACAGCTCGACGACCTCCTCAGCGTTCTCGCCGCGCGTCATCGCGTCGAAGGCGCGCAGGATGAGCAGCGCGCGCTCGGCGTTGTCGCGCCCGGTCAGGGGTCCGGCGAGGGCGGCGAGGCGCCGGGAGCGGCCGGGTGAGTCCTCCTCGCCCGCGTGGATGCCCTCCCACATGAAGTGCACGGCCCGGAGCCGCAGCTGGTCGGGGCCTTCGGGGAGCCGGGCGGCTTCCTCGGAGATGGCCCGCAGGCCCTCGCCGAGCTGGTCGTTGTGCACGAAGGCCTGGGAGAGCCTGCAGACGGCGTCGACGCGCAGCTCCTGGCTCAGGCCCCGCATGGACAGGGCCTCGCGCAGGTGCCCGATGGTGGTGACGGGCGAGGTGAGCAGGGTGGCGCAGCCCAGTTCGTAGAGCACGCGGGCGTGCACGCCGGGGCGCGGGGGTTCGCGCAGGGCGCGCTCCAGGCAGTTCCTGGCGGCGTCGGGCGCGCCGACGGCGAGGTGTTCGGCGGCGGCTTCGCGCAGCTGCTCGACCAGTTCGCGGTCGTCATCGGGGTGGACTTCGAGGAGGTGCCGGGAGGCCGCGGCGGCGCCCCGTCCCGAGCGGGTGACGGCCCAGGCGGCCTGGCCGTGCATGGCGGTGCGGGTGGCGGGCGGGATGGACTGGTAGACGGCGGAGGCGATCAGCGGGTGGACGAACTCCAGGCCGTCCTCGCCGCCGGTGACGATGCGGGCGGCGCGCAGCCGCTCGGCGCACCGCTCGGCCTCGTCGCGGGGCATTCCGGCGAGCAGCGCGGCCAGGTCCACGGAGATGGCCGAGCCGAGGATGGCGGCGGCCCAGGCGAAGCGCGTGACGTCGGTGCCGAGCTCTTCGAGGCGGGCGACGAGGCCGCGGCCGCGCGCGGAGCGGTTGAGGGCGCGCAGTTCGGCGGCCGAGCTCTCCACCGGTTCCAGCTCGCTGTCCTGCACCTTGGCGAGGAGTTCCACGGATTCATACGGGTTGCCGTTGGTGACCGCCCACACCTCGCGGCAGAACGGGGCGTCCGCGTGCTCGCCGAGCGTGGCGCGGGTGAGCCCGGCCGTCGCGTCCGGGGTGAGGGTGCGCAGGACCGTCGCGGGCCGGGCGGCGGCGCCGATGCGGGCGAGCAGGCGGGAGCTGTCGCCGGTGGCCTCGCCGGGCCGGTGGGCGACCACGACGAGCACGGGCAGGTCGTCGAGCCGTTCGGCGAACGCGGCGAGCCAGCGCAGCGTCTCCTGGTCGGCCCAGTGCGCGTCGTCGACGAGCAGGACGAGCGGCCAGTGCAGCCGGGACAGGCGGGAGACCACCTCGACGAGGCCGTCGCACACGGCCTGCGGTTCGGGCCTGCCGCCGCCGGGCTCGGCGATGCCGAGTGCGGGGCCCGCGATGTCGTACCAGTCGCCGAGGTACTCCCGGGCCTCGTCCGGGGTGAGGGCGACGAGCGCGGGCTGCAGCAGCTGCCGCACGACGTTGAAGGGGACCGACTTGAGGGTCTCGCCGCCGCGCGCGGACCACACGGTGGCCCGGCCGTGGGCGATGCGGCGCACTTCGGCCATGAGCGCGGTCTTGCCGATGCCGGCCTCACCGCTGAAGACGAGCAGGCCGCCCTCGGTCGTCATGTCCGAGCACAGGGCGGACAGGGCCCGCCTGGCCGCGGCGATTTCCTCGTCGCGCTCCCACAGCGGGGCCCAGGCGCCACCTCCGGGCCGTCCCTGCGTCATCGCGCTACCTCCCGGGGTCGCTCAATCGACGTACAGAACTTGAGACTAGCCGGGTCGGGGCCGCCGGGGAGCGAGGTCCGCCCAGCTACTCCCGCACGGGTGACAGACGGTCATATGCCAGGCCACCTCGGTGGCACGGGTGCGGCGTGCCGTCGTGGCCCCGAAGGGGCGCGCCGGTGGCGGGCGGCTCGGTCAGAGGCGTTCGATGACGGTGACGTTGGCCTGGCCTCCTCCTTCGCACATCGTCTGGAGGCCGAACCGGCCGCCGGTGCGCTCCAGTTCGTGAAGGAGCGTCGTCATCAGGCGGGCGCCGGTCGCGCCGAGCGGGTGACCCAGGGCGATGGCGCCGCCGTTGACGTTGACTTTCGCCGGGTCGGCGCCGGTCTCGCGGAGCCAGGCGAGGACGACGGGCGCGAAGGCCTCGTTGATCTCGACGAGGTCGATGTCGTCGAGGGTCATTCCGGTCTTCTTCAGGGCGTGCGCGGTGGCCGGAATGGGGGCGGAGAGCATGCGGATGGGGTCCTCGCCGCGTACGGACAGGTGGTGCACGCGCGCGCGGGGCGTCAACCCGTGGTCCCGCAGGGCCCGTTCGCTGGCGAGGAGCAGGGCGGCGGCGCCGTCGGAGACCTGGGAGGAGCAGGCGGCGGTGAGGGTGCCGCCGTCCATGACGGGGGCGAGGGCGGCCATCTTGGACAGGGTCGTGTCGCGGCGCGGGCCTTCGTCGGTGACGACGTCTCCGTAGGGGACGGTCTCGCGGTCGAAGCGGCCTTCGTCGATGGCGCGCAGCGCCCGCTGGTGGGAGCGCAGCGCGAACTCCTCCATGTCCGTACGGGTGATGCCCCACTTCTCGGCGATCAGCTGGGCGCCGTGGAACTGGTTGACGGGCTGCTCGCCGTAGCGGGCGCGCCATCCTTCGCTGCCCGCGAAGGGGCCCTCGGTCAGGCCGAGCGGTTCGGCGGCGCGACGCGACGCGAAGGCGATGGGGATCATCGACATGTTCTGGGTGCCCCCGGCGACGACGAGGTCCTGGGTGCCGGAGAGCACGGCCTGGGCGGCGAAGTGCAGGGCCTGTTGGGAGGATCCGCACTGCCGGTCGACGGTCACGCCCGGCACCTCTTCCGGGAGTCCGGCCGCGAGCCAGCTGGTGCGGGCGATGTCGCCCGCCTGCGGGCCGACCGCGTCCAGGCAGCCGAAGACGACGTCCTCGACGGCGGCGGGGTCGATGCCGGTGCGCCGCACGAGGGCGGTGAGGACGTGGGCGCCGAGGTCGGCGGGGTGGACGCCGGCGAGGCCGCCGCCCCGTTTGCCCACGGGGGTGCGGACCGCCTCGACGATGTAGGCCTCGGCCATGGCTGCGTGCTCCTCGACTGACGGGCGCCGCGCGGCGGGGCCGCCGCGGCGCGGGCTAGGGCCGGACGGCGATGCCGTCCAGGACCATGGACAGGTACTGCCGGGCGATCTCCTCGGGGCTGTGGCCGCCGCCCGGCCGGTACCAGGAGGCGGCGACCCACACCGTGTCGCGCACGAACCGGTAGGTGAGCCGGACGTCCAGATCGCCGCGGAAGGCGCCTTCGGATACGCCGCGTTCGAGGGTGGTGAGCCAGGTCCGCTCGAAGCGCCGCTGGGACTCCAGGAGGTACTCGAAGCGGGTCTGGGCGACCAGGTGCCTGGACTCCTTCTGGTAGATGGCGACGGCCGCGCGGTGCCGGTCGATCTCCCGGAAGGACTCGGTGACGAGCGCCTCCAGGGTCTCGCGCGGGCCGAGCGGCGCGGCCAGGACGGCGTCGTATCCGTCCCACAGCTCCGTCAGGAACGTGCGGAGGATCTCTTCGAGCATCGACTCCTTGGAGTCGAAGTGGTAGTAGAGGCTGCCCGCGAGCATGCCCGCGGCGTCGGCGATCTTGCGGACGGTCGTGGCGTTGTACCCCTGCTCGGCGAAGACGTCCGCGGCGATCCGGAGGAGTTCGGCGCGGCGCTCGGCCGTGGGCGCGGCGGCGGACTTCCCGCCCTGGTCCCGCGCCTGCTTCTTCGGCTGCGTCTTCGCCTGTTTCGGTGGCTGGTCCGGTGACTGCTTGAGCGACTGCTTGGCGGGCCGCTTCGGCGACTGCTTGGCGGGCTGCTTCGGCGACTGCTTGGGTGACTGCTTCTGGGTCGGCACGCGCTCATTCTCCGTCTAGGGGTGCTGGCTGCTGACGGAGACCGTCTCGCCCGTCATGTACGAGGAGTAGCCGCTCGCCAGGAACACGACGACGTTGGCTATCTCCCAGGGCTCGGCGGGGCGCCCGAACGCCTCGCGGGCGGTGAGCTCTTCGAGCAGGCCCGGCGGGGTGACCTTGGCGAGGTGGGGGTGGAGCGCGAGGCTCGGCGCGACCGCGTTGACGCGGATGCCGTGCGGGGCGGCCTCCAGGGCGGCGCAGCGGGTGAGGGCCATGACACCGGCCTTCGCCGCCGCGTAGTGCGCCTGGCCTTCCTGGGCGCGCCAGCCGAGCACCGAGGCGTTGTTCACGATCACGCCGCCGCCCGTGTCCCTGGCGCGCATGCGGCGCAGGGCGGCGCGGACGCAGCGGAACGTGCCGGTCAAGGTGGTGTCGATGACCTTGTGCCAGGCGTCGTCGGTCATGTCGGTGAGGCGGGCCGTGCCGCCGAGGCCCGCGTTGTTCACCACGACGTCCAGGCCGCCGTGCCGGCGCTCGGCGAGGTCGAACAGGGCGGCCACCTCGGCCTCGTCGGTCACGTCGCAGCGGACGCCGTCGACGCGGTCGGGGCCGAACTCGTCCGCGAGCGCGGCCACGGCCTCCTTGGTGCGGCGCGCGTGCGCGTCACCGATGACGACGCGGGCCCCCTCCTCCAGGCAGCGGCGGGCCGTGGCGCCTCCGATCCCGGCGCCCGCGGCGGCGGTGACGACGGCGGTGCGCCCGGCAAGCAGGCCGTGCCCGGGAACGTACATCGGCGCCGTCATGGTGAATCCCCCGATCGAGTGCTCGACGTCGGACCATCGCCCACGATAATCTACCAAACACTTGTTAGGGAAGACGGGCGAGTGACTCACGGCCGGTGGGCGGCAGACGGGAGCAGGGGCATGGACCTCGACTTCACCGCGGAGCAGGAGGAGTTCCGGCTGCGGGCGCGCGCCTGGCTCGCCGCGCACGTGCCGCGCGTGCCGCTGCCCTCACTGGAGACCGAGGAGGGCTTCGCCGCCCACCGCGCGTGGGAGCGCGAACTCGCCGCGGACCGCTGGTCGGTGGTGTCCTGGCCCGAGGAGTTCGGCGGCCGGGGCGTCGACGTGGTCAGCTGGCTGGCCTTCGAGGAGGAGTACTACGCCGCGGGCGCGCCGCCCCGGGTGTCGCAGAACGGCGTCAGCCTCCTCGCCCCCACCCTCTTCGACCACGGCACGCCCGAGCAGCGCGCCCGGGTGCTGCCCCCGATGGCGCGCGGCGAGGTGATCTGGGCGCAGGCCTGGTCGGAGCCGGAGGCGGGGTCCGACCTGGCGTCGCTGCGGTCCACCGCCCGGCGCGTGCCCGGCGGCTGGCGGCTGAGCGGGCAGAAGACGTGGTCGTCGCGGGCCGCGTTCGCCGACCGCGCGTTCGGCCTGTTCCGCAGCGAGCCACGGACGGAGCGGCCGCACCGGGGCCTGACGTATCTGATGTTCCCGCTGCGCGCGCAGGGCGTCACGATCCGCCCCATCGGCCGCCTGGACGGCAAGCCCGCGTTCGCCGAGGTCTTCCTGGACGACGTGTTCGTCCCCGACGAGGACGTGATCGGCGCGCCCGGGGACGGCTGGCGCATCGCCATGGCGGCGACGGGCGACGAGCGGGGCCTGACGCTGCGCTCCCCCGGCCGCTTCCTCGCCACCGCCGACCGCCTGGTGCGGCTGTGGCACGCGCGCGGCGACCCGTCCGACACGGCGCTGCGCGACCGGGTGGCCGACGCGGTGATCGGTGCCCGCGCGTACCAGCTGTTCACGTGGGCGGGGGTCGCGCGGGTCGCGGCGGGCGAGGCCGTCGGCGCGGAGTCCAGCCTGAACAAGGTGTTCTGGTCCGAGTACGACATCGCGGTGCATGAGGCGGCGCTCGATCTGCTGGGGGCGCACGGCGAGTTGACAGACGTCGATGTCGATGTCGACGCCGGGGCCGGTGCCGGGGCCGGTGGCAGCCACGGCGGCGGTGGGGGCCGAGCCGGGGCGGAGTCGCCGGAGGGGGCTGAGTGGTCGAAGAGGGATGAGTCATCGGAGGGGGCCGCGTGGTCGGAGGGGTACGTCTTCTCGCTGGCCGGGCCGATCTACGCGGGCACGAACGAGATCCAGCGGGACATCATCGCCGAGCGGCTGCTCGGGCTGCCGAAGGGACGCCGCGGATGAGGTTCCTCCTGGACGACGAACAGCGGGCGTTCACCCGCACTCTGGACGGCATGCTGACCGCCGCGGACACCCCGGCGGTGGCGCGCGCCTGGGCCGCCGGGGACCACGCGCCGGGGTTCGCGCTGTGGGGGCGGCTCGCCGAGGCGGGGGTGTTCGCACTGGCGGCCGGGGAGGAGTTCGACGGCGTCGGTCCGCTGCCCGTCGACGTGGCCGCCGCCTTCCTGGAGTTGGGGCGGCACGCGGCGCCGGGACCGCTGGTCGAGACGGTTGCCGCGGCGGCGCTGCTGTCCCGTCTCGCCGAACTCGGCGTGCCGGGGCCCGCGAAGCGGCTGCTTCCCGCCCTCGTCTCGGGCGAGGCGAGGGCGACGCTGACGCTCTCCGCGACCGGTCCGTACGCCTTGGACGCGGACGCCGTGCCCCTCGTCCTCGCCGTCGACGCCGACCGGCTGCGCCTCGCTCCCGGGCACGCGCGCGTACGGGCGTCCCTCGACCCGGCGCGGCGTCTCGCGCGGCCGCTTCCGGGCGGGGAGGTCCTTGCGTCCGGGCCCCCGGTCGTCGACGCCGCGGGGCACGCCCTGCGGTGGGCGGCGCTCGCCACCGCCGCGCAGTGCCTGGGGGTCGGGACCGCGCTCCTGGACCGGACCGTGGCGTATGTGAAGCAGCGCACGCAGTTCGGGGTGCCGGTCGGCTCCTTCCAGGCCGTGCGGCACCGGCTCGCGGATGTGCTGGTGGGCCTTGCGTTCGCGCGTCCGCTGGTGTTCGGGGCGGCGGTGTCGCTCCGCGGGGGCGCCGGGCCGCTCGGCGGGGACGCGGGAGCCTGGCGGGACGTGGCCGCGGCCAAGGTGGCCGCGGGTGAGTCCGCGTACCGCTCGGCGCGGGCCGCGCTGCAACTGCACGGGGCGGTGGGCTACACCTCGGAGTACGAGGTGTCGCTGTGGCTCCTCAAGGCGCGGGCCCTGCGGGGAGCCTGGGGGGACGTCAGCACGTGGCGCGCCCGCACCCTGCCGCCCCCTCCCAGCGAGGCGGGAATGGCCGGAGACGGCGGCGCGGCGAAGCACCCGGGCGGGGCAGCACATTCAAGCCCGCCCGGCGATTGAGGACGAGCGCGGCGGCGCGATGGGGGGGCGCGGAGAGGGCGGGCTCGGCAGATCATGGAGCCCGTCCGGCGATTGAGGACGAGCGCGGCGGCGCGACAGGGGGCGCGGAGGCGGCGGGCTCGGCAGAGCACAGAGCCCGCCCGGCGATTGAGGACAAGCACGCCAGCGCGACAGGGGGCGCGGAGAGGGCGGCGCGGGGGAACAGGGAGGTCGTACGGGGGTTGAGGGGGCGTGTCCAGGTGTGGGGGCGGGTGGGGAGGAGGGAGAGGGCGACCCGTGAGTGGGGAGGGTTCCGGCGGGGGTCATAGTGGGAGGACGGGGGCCCGGGCCCGGGGCACGGGCCGGCCCACTGCAAGAGGAGACTCCGTGCGCGTAATCGGCCTCATGTCCGGCACCTCCCACGACGCCATCGACGCCGGCGCCGTCGACCTCACCCTCGACGGCGACCGCCTCGTCCTGGCCCCGCTGGGCGTCATCAGCCGGGGCTATGACGAGTCGCTGCGCGAGGCGCTGGCCGCCGCGCTGCCCCCGGCGGCCACCACCCTGGCCGACGTCTGCCGCCTCGACACGCTGATCGGCCAGGCCTTCGCCGCCGCGGCCGTGGAGGCGGACCGGGAACTGTGCGAGGGGCGGGCCGAGTTGGTGGCCTCGCACGGGCAGACCGTGTACCACTGGGTGGCCGAGGGGCAGGTGCGCGGCACGCTCCAGATCGGGCAGCCCGCGTGGATCGCGGAGGCCACGGGCCTGCCGGTGGTCGCGGACTTCCGCCCGCGCGACGTCGCCGCGGGCGGCCAGGGCGCGCCCCTGGTGAGCCTCGTCGACCAGATGTGGCTGCGCGGCAGGCCGGGCACACCGGTGGCCCTGAACCTGGGCGGCATCGCCAACATCACGGCCCCGGACGGCACCGCCTTCGACACCGGCCCGGCCAACGCGCTGATCGACGCGGCGGTGCGGGAGCTGACGCCGGAGGGCCGCGCGCACCGCCTCGCGTACGACGTGGACGGCGGGATCGCCGCGCGCGGCTCCGTACGCGATGACCTGCTCGCCCGGCTGCTCGCGGAGCCGTACTACGCGCTGCCCGCGCCGAAGACGACGGGCAAGGAGCTGTTCCACGCGGCGTATCTGCGCGCGGTGCTCGCGGGGTTCGAGACGCTCGCCGCCGAGGACGTCGTCGCGACGCTGACGCGGCTGACCGCGGTGACCGTCGCCGACGCCGTCCGCGCGGTCGGGGCGACGGAGGTGATCGCCTCGGGCGGCGGGGTGCGCAACCCCGCGCTGATGGCGATGCTCCGCGCCGATCTGGGCACGGCGGTGCCGGTGCGCGGCTCCGACGACTTCGGGATGCCGTCGACGGCGAAGGAGGCGTACGCCTTCGCGGTGCTCGGCTTCCTGACGGCGCACGGCCTGCCGGGCACCGCCCCGGCCAGCACCGGAGCGCGGCATCCCAGCGTGCTGGGTTCGATCACCCCGGGACGCACGGGCCCGCGCCTGCCGGGCCTCGCCGGGGGCGCCAGCGGTCAGACCGCGCCGACCCGGCTCGTGGTGGACACGCGGCCCACGACCTGAGCGCGGCCGGGGCCCCGGCGGACAAGGGGAACATGCCGGTCGCGGCGAGTGTTTCAGCCCGTCCGGCGCTTGAGGCCGAGGCGCGCAGCGCCGATGCCGGTGCGGGGGGGCGCAGGGGCGGCGGCAGGCGTGGGCGGCGGCCCCGGCAGACGGACACGGGCGGCGGCCCAGGCCGACGCACACCGGCAGCCGCCCGGGACGGGCCCATGGCGCCCCCGGGCATTCCGGTGCGAGCGGGGTGAATGTCAGCCATGCCACGGGAGTTGGCCGGATCCGGCGGACCCCTCTCATCGGGCTTTCAGGCTGTGCCCATACGCTGACGCCCATGACGCACGCGACTCCTCCCGGCTGGTATCCCGACCCCGGGCAGACTCCTGGCGCCCCGCCGTCCGAGCGGTGGTGGGACGGGACCACCTGGACGGATCACGTCCGCGCGCCGGGCGGGGACACGGTCGGCTTCCCCGCCTACCCTCCGCAGCCGCCCGGCCCCCGCCGCCGCGGGATGCGCACCGCCATCGCCGTGGGTGTCGCCCTCGTGGTCCTCGCGGGCATAGGCGGCGGCGTCTACGCGCTGACCGCCGACGACGATGACGACGGTGGGAACGACAAGGACAGCGCCAAGCCCCCGTCCGCCTCGGCGCCTTCGAAGCCGGGGCCGGAGGGCGAGAGCCCGGGCCCCTCGGAGTCGCCCGCGCCCGGCCCGTCAAAGGCTCCGCCCACGGAGAAGGGGTACGCGACCGACGCGTCCAGCGGCATCAGCATGCCCGTACCCGACGGCTGGGAGGGCACGTCGAGCGTGCTCGGCGCGAGCGTGACCACCGGCAAGTACGCCTGCCCCGGTGACGCCTCCAAGCAGTGCGTGCGCGGCGGCGCCTTCTCGGCGCCCGCGGCCCGGCTCAAGCTCAAGGGCTCCACGCCGGAGGCCGTGGCCAAGGCGGACATCGAGAAGAACGCCGAGCAATCGTTCGCCGGTCCGATCTACGGCGGCTCCCTGAAGTCGCACAAGGAACTCGCCTCGAAGGCGGTGACCGTGGCCGGGCAGAAGGGCTATCTGGTCCGCTGGAAGGCCGTGACGCGCAAGGGCTCCGACGGGTACGTCCAGTCGCTGGCCTTCAAGTCGCCCGCCGACGACAAGACGATGGTCCTCGTCCGCTTCGGCATCGACGACCACGACGACGCGCCGCCCGTGTCGTCCATGGACAAGATCACCAAGGGCATCAAGAAGGCCCGCGGCGGAGTCGGGGCCGGAGGCGACGGGCAGCAGGTCCGAGCACGGGTCCGGTAGCACCGACACCGCCGCTCCCCCGCACGCCCGGCAGGCCCCGCAGGCCCCTTTACACCAGGCACACCCCAAGCACCCCAAGCACCCCAAGCAAACCGTACGAGCCGCACAAAGCCGCACGAAGCCTTGCGAAGCCATACGAAAACGCCGCCGGGCGGGCCGAGTTCGCTCGGCCCGCCCGGCGGCGGGTGCGCCGCCCCCGTCCCCACGGTGCGGCGCGGGCGGGCCCGGTCCGGTCATCCCACGGCCCGGGCCCACGTTCAGTCGCTCGCGGCGGCGCCCCCGCCGCCCCCGCCGTCCGTGACGCCGAGGACCGGCAGCAGCACGGCGTCCACGAACCGCGTCAGATACTCCGCGTCCGCGTTCTCGCCGTCCAGCATCGGCCGCACCCGCACCACGCCGATCAGCTGGGCGGCGACGAACTCCGCCGCCGGATGGCCCGCGGCGATCTCGCCGCGCGCCACACCGCGCCGTACGATCGCGTCGATCGCCGCGACCTCGGGCTCCACCAGCGCCTCGCGCAGCGCCTTGCGCAGGTCCTCGTCCTGCTGGACGGCGTGGCTGAGCGCCTGCACGATCATGGTGTCGTGCTCGCTCCACGCGGCCGCCGCGAGCGCGGCGGCGCGCAGGTCCCCGGCGACCGAGCCGGTGTCGATGCCCGCGAAGCGCACACAGCGGTTGGCGCGCAGCGCGGCGGCGACGAACTGGGGCTTCGTCTTCCACTGCCGGTAGAGCGTGGACTTGCTGCAGCGGGTGCGCGCCGCGACGCCCTCCATCGTCACGGACTCGTACCCACACGTGCGGAGCTGGTCGAGCACGGCGTCGTAGAACTCCTGCTCACGCGCTGGCGTGATCTTGGAGCGGCGCGCCGCGGCCAGCTGCCCGCACACGTGCTCACCTTCCGGTTCTCGCGACGTCATGGCTCTTTCCCCTCGGTGCGGCGGCCCGTCATGGCCACCCTATCGATACGCCAGTGTACCGGTACGCCTCCGTATCGGTACACTGGCGTATCGATGCGTTCGACAGCGACGCGCACATCACCGCACCACCCAGTCGTCATGTAAAGGGGCCGGGGCATGGCATCCCGAGAATCCCGCACCGAGCCCGCCGCGCAGGAGCCGGAGATACCGTCCGGCGGCCCGCGGACAGCCGCCGCGCGGACCTCCGCCGTACCGCCGGGGGCGCGCACCCGCACCCCGGCCCCGGCCGTCCGTACCAGGCCGCCCCTGGTGCGCGAGCTCCTCCTCGTCGCCGGTCTCTTCCTCCTCTACAAGTTCGGCAGGCAGCTCGCGGCCGGTCACACCGCCGAGGCGGTCCGCAACGCGCACCGGGTGTGGGACGCCGAGCGGACCCTGCGCCTTCCGGGCGAGGGCCTCGTGCAGGACCTCCTGCTGCACGGCGAGAGCCTGGTGCGCCTCGCGAACACCTATTACGCGACCGTGCACTTCCCGGCGACGCTGCTGTTCCTGGTCTGGCTGTATCTGCGCCGGCCCCGCCACTACGTCTGGGCGCGCCGCGTCCTCGCCGCCGTGACCGCGGCCGCGCTCGCCCTGCACCTCGCCTTCCCGCTGGCGCCGCCGCGCCTGCTGCACGCGACTGGCCTCGTGGACACCGCGCGGGTGTACGGCCCTTCGGTGTACGCCGCGAAGCCCTCGGCCGACACCATGGCCAACCAGTTCGCGGCCATGCCGTCGCTGCACTTCGGGTGGGCGCTGATGGTGGCGATCGGGCTGATCGTCGCGACCCGCTCCCGGCTGCGCTGGCTGTGGCTGCTGCACCCGCTGGTCACGCTGCTTGTGATCGTCGGGACCGCCAACCACTACTGGCTCGACGCCCTCGTGGCCACCGCGCTGCTCGGCATCGCGCTCGCCGTGGTCCGGCCCCCGCGCCCGGCCGCCTCCCGCGTGGTCCGCCGTTCGGCGGCCACCGCCCCGCCCGCGGCCGCCGCACCCACGCCCGCACCGGACCTCGTCGGCTCCGGAGCCGTGCGGTGAGCGCCCCGCTGCTCGCCGTCGCGCTGTCCCTGGTCTCGGCCGCCGCCTACGCCGCCGCCGCGGTCGCCCAGGAGCGGCTCGCCGCCCGTCTCGCGCACACCGGCCCGCGCGTGCTCGGGCTGCTCGGCAGCGGAGCGTGGTGGTCGTCCGTCGGGCTCAACGCCGGTGCCGCGCTGCTGCACGTCGCGGCCCTCAAGTACGGTCCGCTGACCCTGGTCCAGCCGCTCGGCGCGCTCACGCTGGTCGCCGCCGTGCCGCTCGGCGCGCGGCTCGCCGGGCGGCGGGTCACGCGCCTGGAGTGGCGGGGCACCGGCCTGACGCTGATCGGCCTGGGCGCGCTGCTGCTCACCGCGACGGGCCCGGCGCCCGACGACACGCTGTCGCTGCCGGAGGCCGTGACGGTCGCCGCGGTGACGGCCGCCGCCATCGGCCTGCTCTCGCGGCCCGGCGCCCGCCCCGGGCTGCGGCACGCGACCGCGTCCGGCTTCGCCTCGGGGGTCGCATCCGCGCTCACCCAGACCGTCACGGTGGCGGCGACCGACCCGTCGGGGCCGCTGCTCAGCGCGCGGGTCGTGGTGGTCGCGCTGCTCGTCGCGGCCTTCGCGGTGGGCGGTCTCTTCCTGTCGCAGACCGCGTACGGGGGCGGCCTCGGCGCCCCGCTGGCCGTCGTCACCCTCGCCAACCCGGTGGCCGCGTCCGCCATCGGCGTCGCCCTGCTCGGGGAGCGGCTGCGGGGCGGCGTCGGCGGGGTGTTCGTCGCGGCGGCGGGCGCGGGGCTCGCCGCGTACGGGGTGGTGCTCCTGAGCCGGTCGCCGCGGGCGGCGCCTGTCCCCGGTACGGACCCCGGCCCTGACCCCGGCCCCGACTACCTGCCGTCGATTCCCGGGCAGCCGGAGCCCGCGCGGGCGGTGGTCCCGGCCCGGCGCCCGTAGCGCACGGCGCGCCCGTGCCGCACGGCTCGGCAACGCGAAGCGACCGCACTCCCCGGAGGGTGTGCGGTCGCTTCGTGCGTTACGCGCGTCATGCCCCGGCGGCCCCGGAGCGCGGTCCGTCAGCCGAGCCCGCGCGAGTCCTGCTTCAGCGCCGTGTCGACCGTCAGGGCCGTCGCCACGACCAGGCTCAGGAGCGGCTCCGGAAGCTGGAAGTGGATCTGGAGGACGTAGTTGTCCGCCGTCGTGAACATCGTCTTGGCGAGGCCCTCCCAGGTCTTCGTGATCCGGGCCACCTCGTTGTCCGTGTGGTCGACGATCGAGAAGTTCCAGGCGCGCCAGTTCTCCGCCTTGATCGCGCCGACCTGCTGGCCGTTCACGACCATCGCGAAGTTGATCTTCCCGAAGACGTTCTGCTGGACGATCTCACCGACCGGCTGGCCGTCCGGGCGCTCCACGATGACCCGCGACTTCATGAACTTGCGGGGGCGGGTCAGGCGCAGCTGCGGTGTGCCGTGGGCGTCGCGGATCTCCAGCTTGTGCGTCATGAACTGGTCGACGCTGGCGACGAAGCGGGCGACCTTCTTCAGGGCGCTCTGGTCGACCTGCGTGACCGTGCCGAGCTGGTTGCCCGACTGGTCCATGACCTTGTACTCATTGGTCAGCTCGATGAGCTTGGCCTTCTGGTTCACCACCAGGACCGGCTCGGTGAACAGCGTGCCGCCGCCCTGGGCCGTCGGCGCCACGCCCGCCTGCTGCTGGACCTGGCGCTGGACCTTCGCCGGGTCCGCCGCGGGGGCCTGCTGCGGTGCGGCGTACGGGGCCTGCGCCTGGACGGCCTGGGCGGGGGCCGGCTGCGCGGGGGCCGCCTGCGTCGGGACCTGCGGGGCCGCGGTGCCCTGCTGGGCCGGGCTGGTGTGGTCGGTCCACTGCGCGCCGTCCCACCAGCGGAGGAGCTGGGCGGCGCCCTTGGGGTCCGGGTACCAGCCTGCAGGGGTGTTCGAATGCGTTGTCACCCCGGCACATTACCCCGAGCCCCTGTGGGGGCCGCCAGCCCCGCGTTCCGCTCAGCGGAACCTCGCGGTGCGCCCCAGGCCCGCCCCTTCCCGCTCCGGGTGTTGGGGGGGGGGGGGGGGGGGGGGGGGGGGGGGGGGGGGGGGGGGGGGGGGGGGGGGGGGGAGGGGGGGAGGGGGGATGGGGGGGGGGGGGAGGGGGTGGGGGGGGGGGGGGTGGTCTCGTGTGCGCGTCATTTCCTCTCCCTCTCTCCCCCCTCTTGGGGTGGGTTCCTCCCCCCCCCCCCCCCCCCCCCCCCCCCCCCGCGCCTCACACCTTCCGCAGCAGCCGGATCTTCTGCTGCGCCCTGCTCACCGCCTGTTCGAGCTCCATGCGGGTGTGCTCCTGCTTCATCGCGCCCTCCAGCTGGGCGCGGTGCTCGGCGACCGCGATCCTCATCGTTCCGGTCAAGGACGGCAGGCGCGTCGCCTCAAAGCGTTCGATGTAGACGACGACGTCGTCGAGTTCGGTCTTGATGGCCTCCATCTGCTTCGCGACGCCCTTGAGGAGTCCGCGCAGGCGGGCCAGGGACGCCATGTCGTTCTCACGGCAGGGCTTCTGCGCGACCTCGCACACCTTCTCGAAGACTTCCTTGAGGTAACTGTCGGCGTCGTCGAGGTCCTTGGAGCTGTCGTCGACGCGGCGGCTCCGCTTCATCCAGGCGAAGACCTGCTTGTGGTGCTGGATGCCGAGCATGGTGACGGTGGCCATGACCGCGCCGCTGATGGCGGCCACGGTCATGGATCCCGCCCCGGTGGAGAAGGCCAGGGTGGTCGAGCTGATGGTCATCGGGGTCGTCCCGTTCGTCGGAGCGCGCGCACCCCTCCCCCCGCGGGGCGTGCGACGCTGCAAGAAGTTCAGGTGTCGGAAAGTTCAGGCGTCGGAAGTGGCGGCCGACCGCGATCGCGCTCGGGCGGTCGGCCGCCGTCTCGCCGTCAGGACGGCCGTGCGGGTGAAACGATGCTTCTGAGCTTGTCCATGTCCGTGACGACGAGCTGTCGGTACTTGCTCGCCACGACCTTGTGGCGATTCCGCAGAGTGGCGATGGCGCTCTCGACGGTCGACTTGCCCAGGAGGAGCGTCTTCGCCAGGTCGTGCTGGCGCGGGCCCGTGATGGTGACCCGGCCCGCGTCGCCGGGCTCCTTCGTGCCCGCGATCGTGGCGAGGTGAAGGAGGAGGGCGCTGATGCGCTCCAGGGGGGTGCGATTGGTCGTGCAGTAGATCGCCTCGTCGCTGCGGTGGCGCGCCTCGAGGCTCTGCAGCAGGGCGAGTTGGATGCGCCCGCGGCGCTTGAGGAGGAGGTTCATCCGGTCCACCGGACACGGCATGACCCAGGTGGTGCTGAGGCAGACCGTCTGCACGCTCGACGACGGATCGATCAGCTTGGCCTCGCCGAGGAGCTGACCGACGCCGCGGAAGCGGGCGATCACGGGCGCGTCAGGACCGCGGCCGAAGGGAAAGCGCTCCTGGACGGCGCAGCCGCCCAGGACGATGAAGACCAACTCGTCGTCCGTGCCGATGGGCAACGTCTGGCCTTGGGTGTAGGTGCGGGCGTCCAGGCCCCACTCCTGCACGAACAGCGGCCACAGCGAGCGATCCAGGTAGTCGAGGAAGCTTCCCTCGGGCATCTGCTGACGGCCCATCAGCACCTCGGTCGGGTTGAACGCGTCGACCCTCGGGGTGGGTTGGCCCATGGCCCTACCCACCCGGCCGCGAACAGGCCCCGGCATGCGCCGGAGCGAACGCGGCCAAGGTGCCGGGACAGTGGCGGCGCGTCAGACACGCCCGGGGGCGCCGGGGCGCCGAGGATACCGGGGTGGCGCACGAAGCGACGCCGTACACGACGGCGATGATCATCTGGTCTGAGCTCCTTCTCGGTCGGCAACGGAGAGTGGTGGGTCCAGCGCCCTTTCTTCCGCACCGTCGACGGCTGGTGAGACCTCGAGTGCGGCCTGGTGACGCGCCGGCAACGTTACTCCGTCATCACTTCGAAGCCCAGTCGCCTCAGCAGCACCGATGAATCTTCGAAATCCCCGCTCATGGGGAATCGGGGCGCGCCGCAGCTCACTTCGGGAAGGAATACAAGAAGGACCGTCCAGCGAAATCAATATGACAGTGCATTACTCGCGCATTCACGGCAGTGAATACGTCACTTCATGCATGCTCCCGGCATCCGCCCGGCGTCCGGCATCCGGTAAGCACGCCCGGCAAAACCAAGGAGGCCCCGGGGAACCACCCCGAGGCCTCCAGAAAGGGCCTGGACCCACCAAGGCTCAGACCATCGCCCAGTTAACACCACGAACTACCGAGTAACCCCTTCGGACACCACCTCGCCGTGCGACTCACCCCAACGGGAGGGGTTCTCCGGCGCCGTTCCCACCGAGGGTCAAGCGTCCCAAGTGACATACGCCACAGGCCAACTGGCACTTTGTGCCGCGCGAGCGGCCCCAAACGCGCAGACTGTCGCCAGGCTCGCGTCAACCTGTGCACACCCTTTGACCAGACAACCGCCACACTGGGGCGCGCGGGAGCACCCGCACATGATCTCTCCACACCCGGGCGCCGGATGCACTCAGTGACGATGCGTTCGGTCCGTGAACGCCATGGGACGCTCCTGGACCCCGGGAAGCAGAACCGCGCACCTCGCGCTTAACCCGGTGTTGAACTTCTCAATATCGCCCGGGGGTCACACCCGGGATCGCATTCAACTTCGAGTGCGAGATGTGCGCCCCTTGCGATGCACCGGCCAAGAAACACCTGGGCCACGGCACAGCAAACATTCCCTGGAAGTTGCAGGAAGACCCGGAAGTACCGACGGGATTTCTTGACCGCCCGTCACGGCCCTTTCGTATACGGCCCGCTCCGCGGGGGGCTCACTGCCAGGGGGCGCACGCTCCGTAGTGTGCGCCCCCTGAGCCTCATCCCGCCGGTTGACCGTGCGGGCGGGCGGCGCCCTCAGTCGTCGAGGAGCCGCCAGGCGGTGAGGGCGAGCCTGGCGCGGAGCAGTCCGGCGGGTTCGGTGAGCTCGAAGTCCAGGGCCTTGCCGAGCTGTTCGAGGCGCCGGGCGACGCTGCTGTGGTGCCGGTGCAGCCGCTCGGCGGCCCGGCGCAGGGACCCCGTCGCGCAGTAGGCGTCCAGCGTCTCCAGGTCCTCGGGGCTTTCGGCGAGGCGCGCGACCGCGGCCACGTCGACGTTGCCCCGCGCGGCGGCCTCGGGCACCTGGGCGAGCAGCGCGAGGGCACCCAAGTCGGCGTAGGGGACGACCGGTTCGCGCGCGGTGGCGAAGCGCAGGGCGGTGCGGGCCTCGCGCCAGGACAGGTCGGGGCGGTCGGCGGCGCCGATGCCCGCGCGCACGCCGTCCGGGAACCGGGACGCGTTCATGGTGGTGGCCAGGATCACACCCACCTCGGCGAGCGGTGCCGCCTTCACCGGGCGGCCCGGGCAGATCTGGGCGGCGACCTGGTCGAGCGGGAGCGGTGTCCGCACGGCGGCGACGCGCACCGGAACATCGGCGGCGAACCCGAGGAGCCGCAGCGCGCGGGCCCGCGCGGCCTCGTCGCTGTCGGGGCTCACGACGAGTTCGACGAGGGCCGGGTCGGCCAGGGTGGTGCGCGCCGGGCCGTAGCGTTCGACGACCGCCGCGGCGGCGATGGCGAGCCGGTCGAGGACCACCTCGTCGAGCGTGCGGGGCGGCCCTGGCCGCTCCAGCCACACCGTGCCGATCTCCTCCGCGTCGAGCGTGACCGGCAGCGTGCTGGACGCGGGGGCCGCCGCGGCGGGCGCCGCCGCACCGTCGGGCCCGATGCGGATCGCTCGCCCCGTGCCGTGCAGCCTGATCCCCACCACGCACTCGGCGAGCCCGGCCGAGGCCCGGGCGAGGGCGGGCAGGTCCACGCGGCGGCGCATGAGCGTGTCGTAGAACATCACGACGCGGATCGCGCCCTCGACGTGGGAGTCCAGTCGCGAAAGACGTTCAGCCAGTGCCTCCATGGCAGGAGGATAGGCGCCGTTCGGCGCGCGGAGTCCGGAGGATGCGCGACGGATGGCGGATGATCCGGTGGCCGACGGCGGTCAGGATGACCGGCATGGATCCCGAACTCGAACCCTTCGTCCCGCTGTTCCCCCGAGCCGACCTGACCGACCCCGTCGCCCAGCGCAAGACCTTGGCCGAGCTGTCCGCCGCGATCCCGGCCCCCGACACCTCGGGCATGGAGATCGAGGACCGCACGGTCCCCGCCGCCCCGGAGGTGGCGGTGCGGATCTACCGGCCGCGCGGGGCGCGGGGCGCCGTCGTCTGGATGCACGGCGGCGCCTTCGTCATGGGCGACCTCGACACCGAGCACCCGTGGGCCGCGCGGCTCGCGGAGGGCTCCGGCGCCGTGGTGATCTCGGTGGCCTACCGCCTCTCCCCCGAGAACCCCTTCCCCGCGGCCCTGGACGACGTCTGCGCCGTGCTTGCCTGGACCGCCGAGCACGCGGCCGAACTCGGCGTCGACCCCGGGCTCATCGCGGTCGGGGGGCACAGCTGCGGCGCGGGGCTCGCGGCCGCCGCGGCGTTGCGGGCGCGCGCCGAGCAGGGGCCGCCGATCCGCTTCCAGCTGCTCAACCAGCCCGCCGTCGACGACCGCCAGGAGACGTGGTCGGGGCGCCGGTTCA
Organism: Streptomyces sp. NPDC043996; assembly: GCF_056435225.1. Lineage (NCBI taxonomy): Bacteria > Bacillati > Actinomycetota > Actinomycetes > Kitasatosporales > Streptomycetaceae > Streptomyces > Streptomyces sp. NPDC043996. The sequence goes on from NZ_JBWKEY010000002.1 coordinate 164,369, forward strand.
CGGACACGCCCTGGATGACGCGCGAGAAGATCACCGCGATGTGGCTGCACTACCTGGGCTCCGCGACCGCCGACTCCTACGCGGCCCCGGCGCGCGCCGACGACCTGTCCGGCCTGCCGCCCGCCTATGTCGCCACCGCGGAGTACTGCCCGAACCGCGACGAGGGCATCGACTACGCGCTGCGCCTGCTGCGGTCGGGGGTGTCGGTCGAACTGCACCAGTGGGCGGGCACGTTCCACGGCTCCCAGGCCATCTTGTCCGCCGAGGTGTCCCAGCGGCAGATCGCCGAACTCGGCGGGGCCCTACGCCGCGCGCTGGCCGGATGAGACGTACGGACCCGTACTGACCCGCCCCTCACGTCACCGCGACACGCCTCAGGAAGGACATCTCGCCATGACCGTCACCCCGATCGACCTCTTCGCCTCGTTCCTCCACCTCCGCCCGGGCGGCGGCGTCAGTGCCGTGGACCCGGTGTTCGACCCCGAGCGGGAGGGCTGGCAGCTGATGACCTTCCACGTGGAGACCGACGCGGACGTGCACGCCGACCACTGGGAGGTGCACGCCGACGCGGACGAGATCGTGTCCTGTCTCACTGGCGGGATACGCCTGTGTTTGCGCCCTGAGCGCCCGGCGGACGCGGAGGAGGAGGTCCGCCTCGCGCCCGGGTCCGCGGTGATCGTGCCGCGCGGGCGGTGGCACCGCATCGTCCTGGACGCCCCCAGCGACATCATGTCCGTGACGGTGCCGCACGGCAGCCGCCTGGAGGAACGGACCGGCGGCTAGGGGCATGCTTGGAACGTCCAAGCATGCCCCTTGTCCGGACGAGTTCACAGGTAGTGGGCGGCCGCGCCGTCTCCGATCTCCACCAGGAGCATGCTCCACGCGGCGACGGGGCTGGCGCTGAGCAGCACCGCGCGCTGGCCCTCCGCCAGGCCGCCGCGTTCGAGCTCCGTGGCGAGGTTCAGCAGGACGTCGTTGGGGCCGAGATGGCCGTACTGGCGGAGGTTGTCGAAACACGTCGTGCTGATCTTGATGCCGAGGGTCTCCTCGGTGAAGCGGAAGGCGCCCTCGGACAGGTTGTGGCTGAGGTGGCAGGAGATGTCACGGAGTGTCAGGCCGTTGCGGTCCAGGAGGCGTTGGTGGAGGGCGGTCAGACGGTTGCGGGTCTCCACGGCGAGCCGGAAGGAGTACGCGGGGACGTCGCGGCACTCCTCGCGCCACCGTGCGGTGGGCCGGTCCCTGAAGTCCACGCGGAACAGGTCCCAGTGAGCGCCGTTGGTCTCCTGGACCATGTCGAGGACGCGGACCGGGCCGCGGCGCGCGATCACCGCGGCGGCCCCGCCGTCGCCGCTGACGGTCACCGGGTGCCGGTAGCGCAGCGGGGTCGGCGGCTTGCTGCCGTGGACGACGAGGACGTGGTGCGCGTCGGCGTCGGCGGCGAGCAGCCCGCGGGCGGTGAGCAGCGCCGGGGTGAGGGAGACGCAGCCGACGCCGCCCACGGAGAACGTCAGCGCGCGGTCCGCGCCGAGCAGCGCCTGGAGCCGGGTCGCCGACGACGTCATGAGCGCCTCGGGGGCGCGGGCGTCAATGAGGACGAGAGCGTCGAGTTCGGCCGCGGCGAGGTCCGCGTCGGCGAGCGCCCTGCGGGCCGCGCGGGCCGCGAGGTCGAACGCGGTCAGCGTCTCGTCCGCGCGGACCTCGTCGATGCCGAGCCGCGCGCAGCTGTCGCGCTCGGTCTCGTCGAGGCCGGCGAGGCCCGGAAGGCCGGCGACGGGAAGGACGCCGTCGGGCTGGTAGCAGGCCATCGCCTTGATGGCCGTCGCCGGAGGCATTCAGCGCACCTGCCCTTCGCCGCCGTCCTCGGCGGCGAGTTCCGTGAACGCCTCGACCAGGCGGTCCGCGAAGGCCTCCATGTCGGCGGCGGCGACGGAACCCCGGTGGATCACGCCGAGTTCGAGGACCCCGCCGAGGACGTGGGTCTCGACGACGACGGGCACCTGGGCGAGCAGCGACTGCGGCAGGGCCACCAGGGTCATCGGCCGCGGCCGTATGTGGGGCCCGCCCAGCTTGGTCAGACCGTTGTTGCCGCTGGCCACGTGCTCGACCATGACCGAGGGCTCGGGCAGCGCGCGGATCCGCGCCACCGCGGGCGTCTCGGGGCTGAGGTGGCGCAGGACGCCGTACCCGATGCCGTCGTTGGGCACCGAGCGCAGTGCGGCGGAGACGCCTGGCAGGGTCGCGGCGACTCCCGCCCCGGGCTCGACCCGCAGGTGCGCCGGGAAGAGGTGGGTGAACCAGCCGAGTGAGCCGGTGCGGTCGCCCTGCCACAGGGCGTTGGGGGCTGTGCCCATGCCGACGGTGCTCAGGAACGCGTCGCGCGCGCCGCGCCAGCGGGACCAGGCCACGGCGACGGCGGTCAGCGCGGCGTGCTGTCCGGTGGGGCCGCTCTCGGTGAGCCGCGCCGCCACCGCGTCGGCGGCGAGGGTGCGGCGGACGAGCCCGGCGCCGTCGCCGGTGCCGTTCTCCGGTACGGGCTCCGCCCCGGCGGCCGCGCTCAGCACGCCGTGCCAGTACGGGAGTTCACCGGCGAGCTCGTCGGAGGCGGCCATGGCGCGCAGCCGGTGCGTCCACTCGCGCCAGGCGGCGCGGCGGGCGGGGCCCGGGTCCCGGCCCGCGAACGCGGCGTTCAAGTCCTCCACCAGCGGCACGAAGGAGGTGGAGTCGTAGACGAAGTGGTGGATCGCCAGGCTGACGACGCCGGCCTTGTCGGCGCCGCGATCGTAGAAGCGGACCCGGAGCAGCGGCCCGCGGCCGGTGTCGACGTCGGCGAGCAGCTCGTCCAGGTCGGCCTCCAGGTACGCCTGGAGCTGGTCGTCGTCCAGGGGCGGCAGCACCCGGGCGTCGAGGAAGGGGGCGCTCTCGCGTTCGGCGCACTCGATGCGCCAGCCCAGGCTATTGCGCCGGAACCGGTAGCGCAGCGGTTCGTGGAGCTCCACGAGGCGGGCGAAGGCGGCGCGCACCGCGTCGGCGCCGATGCCGGGGGAGGTCTCAAGGAGGATGGGGGTGATGAGGTCGCGCGCCCCGTCGGGCGAGGTGCTGAGCACGGCGTGCACCAGCGGGGCGGGCGGGACCGGCTCGCGCGGCGCGGGGGCGGCGGGCGCGACGGCGGGGGCGGTCCTGGCCGGGGCGGTCCGGGGGGCCGCGAGGGCCGCGGGGACGGCGACCCGCGCGGCCACGGTGGCGAGGTCCCGCAGGGTGGGGTGGCTGAGCACGTCGTGCGGGGTGAGGGGCAGGCCCGCCTGGGTGGCGCGGGACGCGATGCCCACGCTCAGGAGCGAGTCGCCGCCGATGCGGAAGAAGTTGTCGCCGGGTGCCACGGACGCGACGCCGAGGAGGTCGGCCCAGATCGCGCCGAGGACGCGTTCGGCCTCGCGTCCGGCGCTGTCGAGGACCGCGCCCGGGGTCGCGGCCGTGGTCACCGCGGTCAGCTCGTTCGTCGTGCCGGGGCCGGGCGCATCGGCCCTGCTCACCAGGCCGGGGCCGGGCCTGTCGGCCCTCTCCGCCGTGTCGCGGTCGGGCACGTCGGCCCTCCTCATCGTGTCGCGGTCCGGCATGTCCGCCTTCCTCAGCGCGGTGCGGTCGAGCTTTCCGTTGCTCGTCCGGGGCAGGTGGTCGTGGTGCCGTACGCGGCCGGGCACCATGGCGGTGGGCAGGGCGTGGGCCACCCACGCCGTCAGCTCGTCCTCGCCCGGCAGGTCCGCGCCCGCGACGTGGGCCACCAGGAGCGGGGCGCCCGAAGGCCGCCGCTCGCCGAGGACGAGGGCTTCGCGCACGCGGGGGTGCGCGAGCAGCGCCCGCTCGACCTCGGCCGGTTCCACGCGGTGGCCGCGCAGTTCGAGCTGGTCGTCGGAGCGCCCTTGGAAGTCGAGGGTGCCGTCGGGGCGGACGAGGGCCAGGTCGCCGGTGCGGTACATCCGGGCGCCGGGCTCCGGTGCGAAGGGGTCGGCGACGAAGCGGGCCGCGGTCAGGCCCGGCCTGCCGTGGTAGCCGCGCCCGACGTGCGCGCCGCCGACGTACACCTCGCCCCGTTCGCCGCGCGGCACGGGCAGCCCCCGGGAGTCCAGGACGTAGACGCTCACGTTGTCCACCGCCCGGCCGAGGTCCGGCAGGAGGCCGGGCGCGGTGGTCCCGGCCTCGGCGACGGGGCCCGCGGTCGCGCACACCACGCACTCGGTCGGGCCGTAGAGGTTGAGCAGCGTGAACGCCGCGCCCGCGGGCGGCCGCACCCGCAGCAGGTCGCCGCCGGTGACCAGCAGGCGCAGGGCGAGGCCCGGCACGTCGGGCAGGTCGGCGAGGACCGTCTCGGCGAGCGGGGTGGGCACGCAGGCCACGGTGACGCCGTGCCCGGCGAGTTCGCCGAGGAGCCGCTCCGGGGTCTGTAAGGGGTCGTCGACGAAACACAGGGTGGCCCCGTAGTAGAGGGCCGACATGACTTCGAGGACCGCGAGGTCGAAGCCGGGGGCGGCGAGCTGGGCGAGGCGGTCCTCGGGGCCGATCCGGGCCTGCCCGCCGTACCAGCGCAGCAGGTTGAGCAGGCCGCGGTGCTCGACCTCGCAGCCGTGCGGGTATCCCGTCGAGCCCGAGGTGTGGGCGACGTAGGCCAGGTGGGACGGGCCCGCGCGCCGTGGCAGCGGGGTGTCGGCACCCTCGCCGTCGCCATCGCCGTCACCCTCGCGGGCGTCCGCGGCATCGTCACCGCGTACGTCCTCGGCCGCGTCCTCGGCCCCGTACGGGTCGGCGATCCGCACGACCGGTGCCCCGCCGCTGTCGTCCAGGCTCACGCCCTCGCCCAGGAGCAGGGCGCGGGCGCTGAGTCCGTCGAGGAGGGAGGCCACCCGCCGCGCGGGCACGGCCGGGTCGATGGGGGCGAAGGCGGCGCCCGCGCGGTGGGCGGCGAGCCAGCCGACGACCAGGTCGGCGCCGCGCGCGGCGAGCACCGGAACGGCGCTGTCCGGGGGGACGCCGTGGGCGAGGAGCCGCCGGGCCACCCGGTCGGCGCGCCGGTCGATCTCCCGGAAGGTGTGGCCGCCGCTGGCGTCGACGACGGCGATGTCGTCGGGTCGGCGCTCGGCGTGCCCGTGGAAGACCTCCTCGACCAGGCGGCTTTCGGAGGGCTCGTGGCGCTCACCGACCAGGAGGGAGGGCTCGGCGGCCGCGCCTGGTTCCCCCAACGCGCCGAACAGTGCGGCGAGTTCTTCGAGGGGGCGGTCGGGGTCGCTCATGGCGGCCGCCGCGACCCGCTGGAAGAGGTCGACGAGGCGGCGCGCGGTGGCGGGCTCGAACAGGTCGGCGGCGTACTCCAGATAGCCGTCCATCGGCCCGCCGTCCTGGTCGTACAGGCCGAAGGTGAGGTCGAACTTGGAGGTCCCCGGTGCCACTCCCCCGACCCCGGCCAGGGCGGCCTCCAGGGGTCGCGGGGTGAGTCCCTCCAGGTCGAGGGAGGCCGATGCGGTGTTCTGGTGGGTGTAGCAGACCGTGAACACGGGGTGGCGCGAGGGGTCGCGGTGGTCGGTGTCGGCGACGATCCGCGCGAAGGGGATCTCCTCGTGGTCGAGGACGCCGGTGGCGGTGGTCGCGCAGCGGGCGACCAGCGCGCGGAAGCCGAGGGCCGGATCGACCTGGGTGCGGAACGGCAGGAGGTTGTTGAAGTAGCCGATCAGGTCGTGGGTCGCGGGGTTGTAGCGGCCGGTGGTCGCGGCGCCCACGACGACGTCCCGGTGGCCCGACCACAGGTGCAGGACGGCGTCGACGACGGCGAGCATGGTGACGAAGCTCGTCGTGCTCTCGTCCGCGCTGAAGGCCCGAAGGCGCCGGGCGAGCGCGTCGTCGAGCGTGAACGCCAGGCTGTCGCCCCGGTAGGACTGGGCGGCCGGGCGCGGATGGTCGAGCGGCAGCTCCGGGGTGCCGAGGCCGCGCAGCTGCTCGCGCCAGTACTCCAGGCCGCGCTCCACCCGCTCCTCGTCCAGCCACTGCCGCTGCCAGGCGGCGAAGTCGGCGTACTGCACGGGCAGTTCGGGCAGGTCGGCCGAGCCGCCGGTGCGGCGGGCCGTGTAGCAGGCGGAGAGTTCGCGGTAGAACACGGCGGGGGCCCAGCCGTCGAAGACGATGTGGTGCCAGGTGTGCAGGGCCACGTGGTCGCGCGCGGCGACCTTGACGACGACGGTGCGCAGCAGCGGGCCGCGCGCGAGGTCGAAGGGGGTCGTCGCCTCCGCGGTGAGTGCCTCCGCGAGGCGTGCGTGGCGCTCCGCCTCCGGCAGGTCCGCGAGGTCGAGGACCGTCAGGTGCGGCTCGGGGACGTCGGCGAGCGCGTAGGGTCTGCCGTGCTCGTCCAGGATCCGGGTGCGCAGCACCTCGTGCCGCTCCACGACGTCGCACAGCGCGCCCCGGAACGCGTCGAGGTCGAGGTCGCCGGTGTAGCGCACGCTGGTGGGGATGTTGTAGAGCGGGCTCGCGGGCTGTAACCGGTCCAGGTACCACAGCTGTTGCTGGTTGTACGACAGCGGGAGGCGGCCCGGCCGTGGCAGCGGGGCGATGGTCCAGTCGTCGCGGCCGGGGCCCGCCGCGCGCACGGCGTCGACGCGGGCGGCCAGGGCGCGCAGCGTGGGGTGCTGGTGCAGGTCGGCGAAGGTGAGGCGCACGCCGAGGTGCTCCTCGGCCTCCCGCAGGACGGTGATGCCCGCGATGGAGGTGCCGCCGAGGGCGAAGTAGTTGGAGTCCGCGCCGACCCGGTCGGCCTTGAGGACGCGCTCCCAGATCCCGGCCAGCGCGCGCTCGGTGGCGACCTGGGCGCCCGCGCCCGGCGCCGCGCGCCGCTCCGGGGGGCTCGCCCCGTTGGGTCGCGCGGACAGCGGGGCACCGGGGGGACGGCACCAGCAGGACACCTCGTCGGCGTCGAAGGGGTAGGTCGGCGCCTCGATGCGGCGCACGCCGGTGTCGGCGTAGTACTGGCTCCAGTCGAGGTCCGCGCCGAGCGTGTAGAGCGCGGCGAGCGCGGTGAGGACGCCGTCGCGCGTGGGGTCGGCGAAGAGGCGTACGACGGGCAGGTCCGGGGCGGCGTTGGAGAGCTCACGGGCCAGGACTCCGTCGGCGGCGAGTTCGACGGCGACGGCGCCCTCCGCGAGGAGGTCCGCCGTCACGCGCCGCAGCCCCGCCGCGTCGACCTCGCTGGTGAGCGGGGCGGCCGCGGCCTGCTCGCGGGCCCGCGGAATCGTCGCCGGGTCCTGCACGGAGCGCACGGCGAGGTTGCCGACGCCGGAGCCGACCAGGCGGGCCTCGCTCAGGCCGAAGGAGCGGGCCAGCTGGTAGCCCGCGTGCTGCCGTGCGAACAGGCGGGCGCCGGGCGCGGAGTCGTCGGTGTCGTCGTGGGCGTCGGCGAGTTCGGGGAAGGCCTCGCACAGGCCCGCCCAGGTCGCGTCGCCGAGGTCGGCGTCGCCGGAGAACAGCAGCACCAGCGGGGCGGTGGGCGAGGGCTCCGGTGCGCCGGGGCGGGGCGCGCGCAGCCGGGCGGCGAGGTCGCGGGAGTCGCGGGCGGCCGTGGCCCAGCGGTAGGGGTGGTCGTCGCGGCCGCGGTTCAGGGCGTGGGCGACCTCGGGCAGGGCGTGTCCGGTGCCGTCGAGGAAGTCGGCGACGCGCTGGGCGTAGACGGCGAGCGCGCGCGGCGACTTCGCGGACAGGGTGACGAGTTCGGCGGCCTGCTCCTGGTGGGCCGGGGCGTGGGCCTTGGCGGGCGGCGGCTCCTCGATGACGGCGTGGACGTTGGTCCCGGTCAGGCCGAAGGAGCTGACGCCCGCCCTGCGGGTGGCGCCGGGGGCGGGCTCCCAGACCGTCGCGCTCGTGTCGACGCGGACCGGCCCGCTGAAGTCGATCAGCGGGTTGGGGGTGGTGAAGTTGGGGTTGGGGTAGCGGGTGCCGTGCCGAAGGCCGGCGAGGACCTTGAGGAGCCCGGCGACGCCCGCGGCGTGGTTGAGGTGGCCGATGTTGCCCTTGACGCCGCTGATGCCGCAGGGGTCGTCGAGGCCCACCTCGGCGAAGGCCTGCCGCAGCCCCTCGGCCTCGATGACGTCGCCGAGGCGGGTGCCGGAGCCGTGGCACTCGACGTAGTCCAGCGGGGCCGAGCCCGCCTGCCGCCAGGCGTCGACGATGACTTCGGCCTGGCCGCGGGCGCTGGGCGCGCTCATGCCCGTGGCGCGGAAGCCGTTGTGGTTGACGGCGATGCCGCGCAGCACGGCGTGGATGTGGTCGCCGTCGGCGAGGGCGTCGTCGAGGCGCTTGAGGACGACGATCCCGCCGCCCTCGCCGCCGGTGGAGCCGTCCGCCGCGGCGTCGAAGGGGCGGCACACCGCGTCGGGCGACTCCAGGCCGAGCATGGGTTGGTGGCCGTGCGCGGGCAGCGGGACGGGGAAGAGGCTGAGCCCGCCCGCGAGGGCCAGGTCCGCCTGCCCGAGGCGCAGGTGGTTCACGGCGAGGGCGAGCGCGGTGAGGCTGCTGCTGCACGCGGTGTCCACGGTGAGCGCGGGCCCGGCGAAGTCGAAGAGGTACGCGAGCCGGGCGGCCACCGCGGCCGGGTGCGAGCCGAGGAGCTGCTGCGGGTCGTCGTCCGGGTACAGGCTCGCGTAGTGCGGCTCGGGCGCGCTGAGGACGACCGCGGTGGTGGAGCCCTTGAGCTCGCCGGGCGCGTAGCAGGCGTTCTCGATGGCCTGGTGGGCGAGTTGGGTGAGCAGGCGCTGGTGCGGGTCCATGAGTTCCGCCTCGCGCGCCGACAGGTCGAAGAACCGGTGGTCGAACAGGTCGATGCGGTCCAGGTAGGCGAGCTTCAGGTAGGCGAGGTGCGCGGGGGCCCCGGCGTAGTGCATCCGCTCCTCGGCGGGCGCGCGGACGCTGGTGCGGCCCGCGAGCAGGTTGTGGTGCAGGGCGTCCAGGTCATCGGCGTCGGGCAGGGCGAGGGCCACCCCGATGACCGCCACGGCTTCCCGGCCGGATGGGCTCGGGTGCGTCATAACTCATACCCCTTTTCGGCAGTGGTTGCGCGGGTGTGCCGGTCGTCGACCAGGCGGGCCATCGCCTCGACCGTGGTGTGCTCGAAGAGCGCGCTCAGCGGCACCTTGCGCGGGCCGAGCGCGGTCAGGCGGCTGCTCAGCGCGAGCAGCGAGAGGGAGGTCCCGCCCGCCTCGAAGAACTTCTCGCGCACGCCGATCCGGTCGCGCCCGAGCAGGTCCGCCCAGATCGCGGCGACCGCGCGTTCGGTGGCCGTGCGCGGCCGCTCCAGCGGGGCGCCCGGCCGGGGCTCGGGCTCCGGCGCCGCGGGCAGCGCGCCCCGGTCGACCTTGCCGTTGCTGGTGAGCGGCAGCCGGTCGCGCACGGCGAAGGCTGCGGGCAGCAGGTACGGCGGCAGGAGCCGGGACAGGTGGGCGCGCAGGTCCTCGGGGGTGGGCGGGCCGTCCGGCTCCCCCGCGCCAGGTGGACCGTCCGGCTCCCCCGCGCCGGGCGCCCCACCAGCCCGCTCCGCCGAGGCGAGTACGACGTGCGCGACCAGTTCCCGCCCGCCCGCGCTCCCCGGGCGCTGCCGCGCGACGACGGCCGCCAGGGCGACGCCCGGATGTGCCATGAGGACGGCTTCGACCTCGCCGGGCTCGACCCGGTGCCCGCGGATCTTCACCTGGTCGTCGGCGCGGGCCCGGAACACCAGGCGCCCCTCCCGCGTCCACACCACCACGTCCCCGGTGCGGTACATGCGCTCACCGGGCGGCCCGGACGGGCAGGCCACGAACCGCTCGGCGGTGAGCCACGGCCGGTGGAGGTAGCCGCGGGCCAGGCCGGGACCCGCGAGGTACAGCTCGCCCTCCACGCCCGGCGGTACGGGCCGCAGCCGGTCGTCGAGGACGTGGACGCGGGTGTTGTCCAGGGGCCGCCCCACCGGGACCGCCGCGCCGATGCCCTCGGCGTCGGTGACGGGGTGGCAGGTGGCGAACACCGTGGCCTCCGTCGGCCCGTACGCGTTGACGACGGTGACGCCCGGGCAGGCGCGCAGCACGCGCGCCACCGCCTCCGGGGGCACCGGTTCGCCGCCGGTCACCACCTCGCGCAGCCCGGCGAAGCTCTCCGGACGCTCGTCGGCGATCACGGCGAACAGGCCCGCCGACAGGCACAGCGCGCTCACCCTCCGCTCGGCGATGACCTCGGCGAACATCGCGACGTCCGGCCTGCCCGGGGGTGCCATCACGATGGTGGCGCCGTTGAGGAGCGGCACCCACATCTCGTATCCGGAGATGTCGAAGGTGGGCACCGAGTGCATCAGCACCCGCGTGTGGGCGCCGTGGGTCCAGCGGCGGTCGGCCGCGAGGTCCACCACGGCGCGGTGGGTGACCGCGGCGCCCTTGGGCGCGCCGGTGGACCCCGAGGTGGGGATGACGTACGCGAGCCGGTCCGGCCGCCCCGGGTCCGGCAGGTCGTCGGCCGGGGCGCGCGAGCACGCCGCGACGGTGTCCGGGGCGTCGGCGACGAGGCGGGGGCAGGTGCGTCCGGGCAGGTCGGGGGCGGCCGCGTGGAGCGTCAGGAGCAGCGCCGGGCGCGCGGCGCGCAGCGTCGCCTCCAGGCGCTCCGGCGGATGGTCGGGGGCCAGCGGCAGATAGGCGCCGCCCGCCTTCAGGACGGCGAGGACCGCCACGACGTAACACCGCGACCTGGGCACGGCCACGGCGACGACCGACTCCGGACGCACGCCGTGTCGCACGAGTTCGCGGGCGAGCCGGTTGGCGCGCCCGTTGAGTTCGCGGTACGTCAGCGACTCGTCGCCGTCGACCAGGGCCACGGCGTCGGGGGTCGCGGCGGCGTGCCGCTCGAAGAGCGCAGGGACGGTGAGCGACGGGGTGGGCACGGCGGTGTCGTTGAGGGCGAGCAGCAGGGCCCGCTCGGCGGGGGTCCGGGCGTCGACGGCGTCGAGCCGGGTGCGCGGGTGGGTCACCACGTCCCGCACGAGGCGGGCGTAGCGCTCCGCGAGGGCCTCGGCGGTGCCGCGGTCGAACAGGTCGGTGGCGTACTCGACGAGCCCGGACAGGCCGCCTTGGCCGTCCTCGTGGGCTGGGCCGACCTGGAAGAGCAGGTCGAACTTCGCGGTCCCGGTCGCGACGGGTTCCCAGGTGGCGCTCAGGCCCGGCAGGCCGAGGGCGCCGATGCCCCCTTGCCAGGAGAACGCCACCTGGAACAGCGGGTGGTGGGCGGTGGACCGCTCGGGGTCCAGCTCCTGCACGAGCCGCTCGAAGGGCACGTCCTGGTGGTCGTACGCGGTCACGGCCTTGTCCCGCACCTGGCGGAGCACGTCCTCGAAGGCCGGGTTCCCCGACAGGTCGGCGCGCAGCACCCAGGTGTTGACGAAGAACCCGACGAGGTCCGCGAGTGCCTCGTCCGTGCGGCCCGCGAGGGAGGATCCGACGGTGACGTCGTCTCCGCCGCCCATCAGGTGCAGCAGTACCGCAAGCGCCGACTGGAGCACCATCGGCACGGTCGCGCCGTGCGCCCGCGCCGTCTCCTCCACCGCCGCCCGCACGTCAGGGCCGAGGGTGAAGGTGACGCTGTCCCCGCGATGACTGGCCACCGGCGGCCGGGGCCGGTCGAGCGGAAGCCGCAACGGCTGCGGCACACCGGCCAGTTCCTCCCGCCAGTACGCCAACTGCACCGCCAGCACACTCCCCGGGTCATCCGCGTCGCCGAGCAGATCGCGCTGCCACAGCGTGTAGTCCGCGTACTGGACCGGCAGGGGGTCCCAGCCCGGTGCCTCACCGCGCCGCCGTGCCGCGTAGGCGGTGGTCAGGTCGCGGGCCAGCGGCCCCATCGACTCGCCGTCGGCCGAGATGTGGTGCATCAGGAGCACGAGAACCTGCTCGTCCGGACGACAGCGCAAGACGCTCGCCCGCAGGGGGAGTTCGGCCGACAGGTCGAAGCGGCGGCCCACTTCCCGGGACACCTCGGCGGCCACGTCCGCGGGTGCGACGTCCCGCACGGGCACGTCCAGGGTGATGTCCTCCGCGGGGACGACGACCTGGGACGCCGCGCCGTGGGCGTCCGTGACGAGCAGCGTGCGCAGCGCCTCGTGGCGGGCCACGACGTCCCGGAGCGCGGCTGCCAGCGCGGCCGCGTCCAGGGTCCCGCGCAGCCGGACCACGAGGGGCAGGTGGTACGTGGGCAGCGGCTCCAGGGCGTCGAGGAACCGCAGGCGGTCCTGCGCGCAGGACAGCGGCACCCGCTGCGGGCGTGGCGCGGCCCGACGCAGGGCCGGGCGGGGCGACCGCGGCCCGGCGCGCAGCCGCCGCGCGAGCCGCGCCACCGTCGCGTACTCGAACACCGCGCGGATCGGGACGTCCACGTCCAGGGCGGAGCGCGCCCGGATCGCGAGGCGGGTGGCGAGCAGCGAGTGACCGCCGAGGGCGAAGAAGTCGTCGTCGACGCCGACGTCCCGGGCGCCGAGGACCTCCGCGAACAGGGCGCACAGGGTCTTCTCCATCGGCGTGCCGGGCGCCCGGTAGGCGGCGCGGTCACAGGCGTGCGGGCCGATCGGCGGCGCGGCGGCGGCGCGCGGCACCCGCGGCAGCGGCTCCCCCGCCCTCACCACATCCCCTACCAACAGGTCCGGATCATCGGTGAGTTGGGCGAGGACGCGCCGGAGTCGCCCCGCGATGTCCTCGGCGGTCTCCCGGTCGAGTGCGGCGCGCCGATGCTGCACGGTCAGCCGCAGGTGGGGGTCGGCGGAGGCCACCACGGTCAGCGGGTAGTGCGCGCCGGACAGCGCGCGGATGCCGGTGAGGTCGAGGCCCGCGGCCGCGCTCGCCTTTCCGAAGCCGACGCGGTCCACGGGGTAGGACTCGAAGGCGACGAGGGTGTCGAACAGCACGCTCGCGCCGATGGCCTGGTGGATCTCGGTGAGGCCGTGGTGGTGATGGTCGAGGAGCGCGGCCTGCCGGTCCTGGAGGGCGGTGAGGACGTCGGTGACGCGGGCGCCGGGCGGGCACGGCACCCGTACCGGCAGGGTGTTGACGAACAGGCCGACCATGGCGGTGACGTCGGGCACTTCGGCCGGGCGGCCGGACACCGTCGCGCCGAACACCACGTCGTCCTGCCCGGTGAGGGCGCCGAGCAGCAGCGCCCACGCTCCTTGCACCACGGTGTTCACGGTGACGCCCGCCCCGGCGGCCCGTGCCGCGACGCGGCGGGCGAGGTCCGGGGAGAGCTCCACCTCGACCTCGCCGTAGCCGTCGGCGGCGGGCTCCGCCGTCCCGCCCGGGGCCAGCAGGGTCGGTCCTGTGACCCCGGCGAGCTCCCCGGCCCACGCCTCGTCCGCCGCGGTCCTGTCCTGCCGGGCCAGCCAGGTCAGGAAGTCACGGAACTGAGGCGCCCGGGGCAGCGCGGAGGCGTCGCCGCCCGCTCCGTACAGGCTCAGCAGATCCCGCACCAGGAGCGGCAACGACCAGCCGTCGAACAGGAGGTGATGGGCCGTCAGGACGAGTTCGTGGTAGTCGGGGCCGCGCCTCAGCCACGCCATCCGCAGCAGCGGTGGACTCGCCACGTCGAAGGGGGTCAGCGCGTCCTCGGTGAGGAAGGCTTCGAAGGCCGCGGAGGTCTCAGAGGCCGCGCCCCCGCCCTCCGGCCCCGTCAGGTCGAGTTCCCGCCACGGCAGCGCCACGCCGTCCGCCACGACCTGGGCGAAGCCCCCGTCGGCGGTCTCGGCGAACGCGGCCCGCAGGCTCGCGTGCCGGTCGAGGAGCGCCTGCCCCGCCGCCCGCATCCGGGCGCCGTCCGCGGGCCCGCGCAGGTGCAGGGCGAACTGCACGAGGTACGCGTCCGGCGCCCCGTCGGCGTACCGGGCGTGGAACAGCAGCCCCGACTGGAGCGGGGTGAGGGGCCAGACCTCCGCGAGCCCCGGGTAGCGGCGCTCCCACGTCTCGATGTCGCCTTGGCCCACCGCCACCAGCGGCACGTCCGAGGGGGTGAGGCCGCCCGCGCCCGGCCGCGTGCCGTGGCGTGCGATGCCGTCGAGGGCGGCGGCCCACAGGTCCGCGAGCGCGCGGGCGTCGGCGCGGGACACCGCGCCCGTGGCGCACTCGAACTCCGCCTCCAGGCAGGGGCCGCGCGGCGTGTCGACGACCATCGAGTTGATCTGGAGGGCCGCGAGCGCGGGCATCGCGGCGTCCGCGAGGGCGGCGGGCCCGCCCTGTTCGGCGGCCGGTGCGAAGCCGAGGCCGCGCAGGTGGTCCGGCATGTCGGTGGCGGCGAACCGGCCCAGGTAGTTGAAGCCGAGCTGCCCGGTGGAGTGCGGGCGCAGCGCGGCGGCGGTCACCGGGTTCAGCTCGCGAAGGAGCCCGTAGCCGAGGCCGCCGTCGGGCACGGCGCGGAGCTGTTCCTTGACGGCCTTGACCGCGCCGCCCGCCGCGGCTCCCCCGGCGAAGGCGTCGTCGAGGTCGTGGCCGCGCACGTCGAGGCGGACGGGGTACACGCTCGTGAACCAGCCCACCGTGCGCGTCAGATCGGCGCCCGGGACCGCGGCCTCCTCGCGTCCGTGACCTTCCAGGGCGAGCAGGAGCGAGGACGCGTCGTCTCCTCGGTCGCGGCGCAGGCGGGCGACGGCGAGGGCGAGGCCGGTGAGCAGGCCGTCGTGGACGCCGCAGCGGAAGGCCGCGGGCACCGCCGTGAGGAGCGCTTCGGTGACGGGCGCGGACAGCCGCAGGCGCACGGTGTCCACGGTGGCGCGGACGTCCACGACCGGGTCGAACCGGCGGGCGCCGACGGCCGGGTCGGGTCCTTCCACGACCGAGAGCCACCAGGGGAGTTCGGCCTCCCGGCGCGCGCTGTGCGCCTCGGCCGCCAGCGCGTACGCCCAGCGCCGGTACGACGTGCCGACGCCGGGCAGCTCCGGTGTCCGCCCCGCCCGCACGGCGGCCCAGGCGGCGGCGAGGTCCGGCAGCAGGACGCGCCACGAAACGCCGTCCACCACCAGGTGGTGCAGCACCACGAGGAGCCGTCCGGCGCCTGGTGCCGCGCCCGGGTCGAACCAGACGAACCGCGCCATCACTCCGGCCGCCGGGTCGAGACAGCGCGCCGCGGCGTCCCGTTCGGCCTCGACCAGGCGGCGCCACTCCTCGCGGTCCGGGCAGCCGTCGGGGCCGTCCTCGCCCGCGCCGGGCACGCGGCGCAGCAGCGCGCCGGTGTCCACCGAGCCCGGGGCCCCCACGAGCAGCCCGCCCGCGTCGCCGTCGGCCACCAGGCGCGAGCGCAGCGCGTCGTGCCGGTCCACGACCGCGTCCAGGGTGGCGAGCAGCCCGGCCCGGTCGATGTCCGCGGGCAGTTCCAGGAGCACGGTCATCGCGAACCGGTCGATGCCGGGCCCGCGGGTGCGGACGTACCGGGCGATGGGCGGCAGAGGCAGCAGGCCCGTGCCACCGCCGTCGAGCTCCGCGAGCAGCGGCGCCCGCGCGCCGCCGGGTGCGTCGGCGCGGGCGAGACGGGCGAGTTCGGCGACCGTCCGGTGCTGGAAGACCTGGCGGGGGCTGATCTCCACGCCCCGGGCGCGGGCGCGGGAGACCACTTGGATGGAGCGGATGCTGTCGCCGCCGCGGGCGAAGAAGTCGTCGTCGACGCCGATCCGGTCCCGGCCGAGGACGTCGGCGTAGACGTCCGCGAGGACGCGTTCCTCGCGGGTGCGCGGCGGCCGGTAGCCGCCGCCGTCGGCGTCGGTCCTGGGCAGCGCCGCGCGGTCCAGCTTGCCGTGCGGCGTCAGCGGCAGCCGGTCGAGCGGCACATACGCCGTCGGCACCATGAACTCCGGCAGCCGGGCCGCCGCGAACCGGCGCAGCTCCCCGGCGGACACGCCGGCGTGGACGTCGATGTCGCCGGTGCCCGCGATGCCGCCCTCGCCGACGGGGACGACGTACGCCACGAGGCCGCGGTCCCCGCCCGCGCCCTCCTGGGCGGCCACGACCGCCTGGGCCACGCCGGGGTGCGCGGTCAGCGCGGCCTCGACCTCGCCGGGCTCGATCCGGAAACCGCGGATCTTCACCTGTTCGTCGGTGCGGCCCCGGTAGACCAGGCGTCCTTCGCGCGTCCACGTCACGAGGTCGCCGGTGCGGTACATGCGCTCCCCGGCCCGGCCGAACGGGCAGGCCACGAAGCGTTCGGCGGTTAGCGCGGGGCGGCCCAGGTAGCCGCGGGCAAGACGGTCACCGGCGATGTACAGCTCGCCGGGCACCCCCGCCGGAACCGGCCGCAGCGCCGCGTCCAGGACGTACAGGCGGGTCTGGTCGAGGGGCCGCCCGATCGGCACGACGGCGCCGATGGCGCCCGCGTCGCGCATGGGGTGCACGGACGCGGCGACGGTCGCCTCCGTCGGACCGTAGGCGTCGACGACCGTGACGCCCGGGCAGGCGGCCAGGACGCGCTCGACGGCGGCCGGTGGCACCACGTCGCCGCCCGCCCACACCTCGCGCACGCCGCGGAACACCTCCGGGCGTTCCTCCGCGACCACCCGGAACAGGCCCGCCGTCACCAGGAGCGCGGTCACCCGCCGCGCGGCGATCACCTCCGCGAGGGAGTCGAGGTCCAGGGAGCCGGGCGGGGCCACCACGAGGGTGCCGCCGCGCAGGAGCGGCACCCACAGCTCGTAGGTCGAGGCGTCGAAGGCCTGCGTCGCGTGCAGCAGGACCCGCTCGTGGCCGGGGCCCGCGAACACGCGGTCCAGCGCGAGGCGCACCACCCCGCGGTGGGTGACGCCGACGCCCTTGGGGGTGCCGGTGGAGCCGGAGGTGTGCATCACGTAGGCGAGGTTCTGCGGGGTCGGCGGGGTCGGCGGGGTGGTGGCCGCGGCGTCGGTGGCGGAGTCGGTGGCGAGGTCGAGGTGGTCCAGGAGCACCAGGCCCGCGCGGGTGTCCCCGGGGAGCACGTCCCGGGTCGCGGTGTCGGTGACGATGAGCCGGGGGTCCGCGTCCGCGAGGACGAGGCCGAGGCGCGCGCTGGGATAGCGGGGGTCGACGGGCACATAGGCCGCGCCCGCCTTCAGGACGCCGAGGAGCGCGACGACCAGGGCGGCCGAGCGCGGCAGCGCCACCGCGACCGGGGTCTCGGGCCCCGCCCCGCGCCGCGCGAGGACGGCGGCGAGCCGGTCGGCGCGCGCGTGCAGTTCGCCGTAGGTCAGCGCCTCCGCGCCGTCCACGACCGCGACGGCGTCCGGCGCGGCAGCGGCCCGCCGGGCGAAGAGCGCGGGAATCGTCAGGTCCGGCGTGGTGACGTCCGTGTCGTTGAACGCGTGCAGCAGCCGGTGGCGTTCGCCGGGCTCCGTGACGTCGATGGCGGCCAGGGGGGTCAGCGGCTCCGCGGTCACCTGCCGTACGAGGCGGGCGAAGCGGGCGGCGAGGGCTTCGGCCGTGGCGCGGTCGAACAGGTCGGTGGCGTACTCGACGGTGCCTTCGATGCCGCGCCCGTGCGTGTCGGCCAGGGCGAAGACGAGGTCGAACTTGGCGGCGGCGGCCGGGACAAGACCGAAGGCGGAGCGCAGGCCCGGCGCGTCGAAGGCGTCGCGGTCCGTGGTGCGCCAGCCGAACATCACCTGGAACAGCGGATGGTGGGCGGTGGAGCGCTCGGGGTTCAGCTCCTCCACGAGCCGCTCGAAGGGCACGTCCTGGTGGTCGTAGGCGCGCACCGCCTTGTCCCGCACCTGGCGGAGCACGTCCTCGAAGGCCGGGTTCCCCGACAGGTCGGCGCGCAGCACCCAGGTGTTGACGAAGAACCCCACGAGCGCGGTGAGCGCGTCGTCGGTGCGCCCGGCGATCGGCACCCCCAGGGTGACGTCGTCTCCGCCGCCCATCAGGTGCAGCAGCACCGCAAGCGCCGACTGGAGCACCATCGGCACGGTCGCGCCGTGCGCCCGCGCCGTCTCCTCCACCGCCGCCCGCACATCCGGGCCGAGAGTGAAGGTGACACTGTCCCCGCGATGACTGGCCACTGGCGGCCGGGGCCGGTCGAGCGGAAGCCGCAACGGCTGCGGCACACCGGCGAGTTCGTCCCGCCAGTACGCCAACTGCACCGCCAGCGCACTCCCCGGGTCACCCGCATCACCCAGCAGCTCGCGCTGCCACAGCGTGTAGTCCGCGTACTGGACCGCCAGCGGCTCCCAGGCCGGTGCCTCACCACGTCGCCGTGCCGCGTAGGCGGTGGCCAGGTCGCGGGCCAGCGGCCCCATCGACTCGCCGTCGGCCGCGATGTGGTGCAGCAGCAGGACCAGCAGGTGCCGGTGCGGGCCGTGGCGCAGCAGGCGTGCCCGCAGCGGGAGTTGCTTCTCCAGGTCGAAGCGGTGGGCGGTCTCCTCCGCCACGGCGGCGTCCGCCGCCTCCGGGGCCACCTCGCGCACGGGGACGTCCACCACGACGTCGTCGGCCGGCACGACGACCTGAGCGCCGATGCCCCGCTCGTCCGCGACGAACAGCGTGCGCAGGCTCTCGTGCCGCACCACGACGTCCCGGACGGCCGCCGCGAGGGCGGCCACGTCCAGCTCGCCGTCCAGGGGCAGGACGTACGCCAGGTTGTACGTGGTCGAAGGGCCCTCGTAGCGGTGCAGGAACCACAGTCGGCGCTGGGCGAAGGACAGCGGCACCCGCTCGGGCCGCGCGCCGGTCCGCCGTGGTGCCGGGCGGGCGGAGAGGGCCGCGGGGCCCAGTTCCCGCGCGAGCCGCGCCACCGTCCCGGCGTCGAACACGGCCCGGACCGGCAGTTCCCTGCCGAGGACCGCCCGCACCCGGTTCACCAGGCGGGTGGCGAGGAGCGAGTGGCCGCCGAGGTCGAAGAAGTCGTCGTCGACCCCGATGCCGTCGGCTCCGATGCCGTCGGCTCCGAGGACCTCGGCGAACAGCGCGCGGATGACCTCTTCGCGTGCGGTGCGCGGCGCCCGCGGCGCCGTCGTGGCGGCGCGCCCCGGCGCGGGCAGGGCACGCCGGTCGAGCTTGCCGTTCGCGTTCAGCGGCAGCTCGGCGAGGGGGACGACCGCCGACGGCACCATGAACGCGGGCAGCCGCTCGGCGACGAAGGCGCGCAGCCGCGCGGCGTCCGGCGCGGCGGCGCCCGCCGGGGGCACCACATAGCCCACCAGGCGCAGTTCGCCGCCGTGCCGGTCGCCGACGACGACCGCCCGCGCCACGCCGGGGTGCGCGCTCAACGCGGCCTGCACTTCGCCGGGTTCGACGCGGAAGCCGCGGATCTTGACCTGGTCGTCGGTGCGGCCGTGGCAGACGAGCTGGCCGTCGCGGCGCCGGGTCACGACGTCTCCGGTGCGGTACATGCGGTCGCCGGGCGGGCCGTACGGGCAGGCCACGAAGCGGTGGGCGGTCAGCGCGGGGCGGCCGAGGTAGCCGCGGGCGAGGGCGTCCCCGGCCACGTACAGCTCGCCCGCCACGCCCGGCGGCACCGGGCGCAGCGCGTCGTCGAGGACGTAGAGGCGGGTGCGGGCGACGGGGCGGCCGATGGGCGGGGTGCGGCCTTCGGCGGTCAGCGGGTCGCTGAACGTCACGATCGCGGTGGTCTCGGTGGGGCCGTAGGCGTTGACGAGGCCGTGTCCTTCGCACCACGCGGTCACCACCTCGGGGGTGGCCGCGTCGCCGCCGACGGCGAGGGAGGTCACCGTCGGCAGGGAGCCGGGCTCCAGCGCGCCGAGGACCGCGGGCGGCAGGAAGACGTGGGTGATCCGGCGCGCGGCGATCGTGTCGGTCAGCGGGCGGCCCGGGGCGAGGTCGTCCTGGTCGGCGAGGACGAGCGTGGCGTCGGTGAGCAGCGCCAGGCACACCTCGTAGAGGGACACGTCGAAGCTCGGCGAGGCGAACTGCAGGACGCGGCTCTCGGCCGTCGGGCGGAGCCGGGCGCGCTGGGTCGCGACGAGGGCGGCCAGGCCGCGGTGGGTGACGGCCACGCCCTTCGGCCGCCCCGTCGAGCCCGAGGTGTAGATGACGTACGCGGTGTGCGCGACGGACAGCGCGGCGCCCCGCTCCGCGTCGGTGACCGGGGCCCCGTCCAGGCGGGCGAGCTCCCCGGTGACCTCCGGGTCGTCGAGGCGGAGCACGGGCACGGCCACGTCCGGCAGCCGCGCCGCGGTCGTGGCGTCGGCCACGAGCAGCGGGGCGCCGGAGTCCGCGAGGAGGTAGGCGACGCGCTCCGCGGGGTAGGCGGCGTCGACCGGCAGATAGGTGCCGCCCGCCTTCATCACGGCGAGCAGGGTCACCACGAGGCCGGGCGAGCGCGGCAGCGACACGGCGACCACCGTCTCCGTGGTCACTCCGCGCCGGAGCAGCCCGCGCGCGAGGCGGTTGGCGCGCGCGTCCAGTTCGGCGTACGTCAGGGACGTGTCGCCGTGCGTGAGCGTGACTGTGCCGGGTGCCGCGGCGGCCCGCCGCTCGACCATGCCGGGCAGGGTGTCGGCCCTGGCCGGGGCGGTGGCGCTGGGGGGCGGGGCGATGAGGTCCGCGCGTTCGGCGGGCGTGAGGACGTCGAGGCGGCCGACGGTGGCGCCGGGGTCGGCGGCGATCCGCCGCAGGACGTGCGCGAGCCGCCCGGCCACGTCGTCGGCGCCCGCCTCGGGGACGAGGGGGTGCCGGTAGTGGAGCGCCACGTGGAGGCGCGGCGCGGTGGTGACGGTCACCGTCAGGGGGTAGTGGGTGCGGGTGACGGCGCGGACGCCGGTGACGGAGAAGCCCGCGCCCGGCTCGTCGCCGTGGTCGACGGCGTACGACTCGGACGTCACCAGGGTGTCGAAGAGCCCGCTCATGCCGGTGGCCCGCTGGATGTCGGCGAGGCCGCAGGAGCGGCCGTGCGGGGCCCGCTGTTGCGCCCGTATGGCGCGCGTCACGTCCGCGACGGTGTCGCCGGGCGCGAGCCGCACCCTGAGGGGCAGCGTGTTGACGAACAGTCCGGCCATGGCGTCCGCGCCGGGCACCGTGTCCTGGCGCCCGGGCACGGTGGTGCCGAAGAGCACGTCCCGCCGCCCGGTCAGGGCGCCGAGCAGCACGGCCCAGGCGCCGTGCACCACACTGTCCAGGGGGACGCCCCAGGCGACGGCCCGCAGCGCCAGGGCACGGGCCACGTCCAGGGGAACGTCCACCCCGACCTGTCCGAACCCTTCGGCGTCCGGGCCCGCCCCCGGGTCAGCGGCCTCCCCCCACGGGCCGCGCCCCTCAACGCCCGTCTCCAGCACGGGAGCCAGCAGCGTGGGCTCCGTCACTCCCGCCAGGGCGTCCGCCCACGACCGGGCCTCCGCTCGCCGGTCCTGGGCGGCCAGCCACAGCAGGTAGTCCCGGTACTCCGGCGTGCGGCGCCCGCCCGCGGTGTCGCCGTCCGCGGCGTACAGCGACTGCGTTTCGCGTACGAGGAGGCGCAGCGCGTGCCCGTCGAAGAGGACGTGGTGGGCCGTCAGGACCAGTTCGTGCCTGTCCGGTGCCGTCCGTACCAGGGCCATCCGCAGGAGCGGTGGCACGGCCACGTCGAACGGAGCGTTCCGCTCCTCCGCGAGGAGCCGCTCCAGGACGTGTGCGGCCTGCTCCGGCGCGGACCCTTCCGGTACGTCGGCCGACCGCCAGGGCAGTGCCACTCCGTCCACGACCGCCTGGACCAGGTCGCCGTCGTCGCCCGCCCCGAACGCCACGCGGAGGTTGGGGTTCCGGTCGAGCAGCCGCTGGGCGGCCCGGTGCAGGCGGTCGCCGTCCACAGGGCCGCGCAGGCTCACTACGCACTGCGTCCGGTAGGCGGCGCGCGTGGAGCCGTCGTCGGCCAGCGCGTGGAAGAGCAGCCCCGCTTGGAGGGGCGTCAGCGGCCAGAGCTCCGCCAGGCCCGGATACCGCCGCTCCCACGCCGTGAGGGCGCGCGGGTCCAGCGGCACCAGGGACACCGCCACCTCCGCGGCCCGCCGCTCGGGCGCGGCCACGACCTGCCGTACGACGTGTGCGAACCGCCCGGCGAGCGACTGCGCCGCGCGGCGGTCGTACCGGTCGGCTGGGTACTGGAGCACGCCGACCGTGTCGCCGCCGACGTGCCCGTCCGGTGGGCGCGCCACGGGGTGGAACAGCGCGAAGGGCAGCCCCCTGGTCCACTCGCGCAGGCGGCGCGTCAGCTCGGCGAACGGCGGATCACCGGACCAGAGGTCCGCGGGGGCCGCCGAGCCGTCGGTGAACAGGCGCACCGTCCCCGGCTCCCCCTCGCACCCGGCGACGGGAAGGCCGAGGGCGAGGCCCTCGCCGCCGCCGAGCCGCCTCAGCAGCAGCGCGAACGCCGCGCGAAGGACCAGCGGGACCGGGACGCCCTGGTCACGGGCCAGGTCCTGGACCGCGCGGCGCAGGGCGCGGTCGAGGTTCACCTCCACCATGGCGGGGGCGGGCGGGGGAACGTCCGGCACGCTCGCGTCCGGACGCCCGGTCGCACCGCCCCGCCGACGCTCGTCGTACGCCGCTTCCAGATCCCGCACCAGCGACGCGGGCGACCGGTCGCCGCGCACGGCGATCCGCACCGTGTGGCCCTCGGCGCCGGGCCGCACCACCGCGCCGTCGGCTCCGGCCGCGGCGCCGCCGACGTCCCGTACCGCCGACGCGAGCGCGTCCGCGTCCAGTTCGCCGCTGAGGCGCAGGACGAGCGTGTGTGCGCGCGTCGTGGTGATGTCCGTCGGGTCCTGGATGAACCACGCCCCACGTCGCGCCGAAGGTAAGGCAATCACCGGGGTCCGCTCCCGTTCGTCGCGGGCCGGAACGGATCGCCTTGGCCTGATCCACCCTCATGCCCGTGCGTGAAGTGCCGACAGCGTGCAGCCATTTCCATCCTGCCTTGAGGTGAAAGCGCGGCGCGTACGGTGAGTGTTTTCCACTACCCGCGCCCGGCCCCGGCTGACCCTGCCCGGCGACCACGGCCAGATCTCGTCCCCGTGCAATGCGGGCCGTCCCGGTGACATGACAGCGGAACATGACCCGCTATAGGGTGAATTCCCCTTCATTCACTGGCTATTTGACCCAGGGAAAAGGGGCGGCGCTCGCGTCAGTCGCGGCCCATCTGTCCCGATTCCCACGCCCAGGCCGCGATCTCGACGCGATTCCGGACGGCCAGCTTGGCCTGGATGTTGACGAGGTGGGTCTTCACGGTGGCCACCGAGATGAACAGTTCCGCGGCGATCTCCTGATTGGTGCGGCCGCGGGCCACGAGGCGCGCCACGTCCAGCTCCCGGGCGGAAAGATCGTGCGGCGCGGCCCCGGTGGCGGCGGCGCCGCAGCGCGGGCCGTGCCCGTCGGCCATGCGGCGCAGCAGCCGCAGCGTGACGGCGGGCGACACCAGGGCGTCGCCGCGGGCCGCCGCGCGCACCGCCTCCACGAGCAGGCCGGGCCCGGCGTCCTTGAGCAGGAAGCCGACGGCGCCGGAGCGCAGCGCCTCGTCCAGGTAGTCGTCCTGGTCGAAGGTGGTCACCACGACCACGTGCAGCGGGTCCACGGCGTCGGGGCCCGCGAGGATCCGGGTCACCTCCAGGCCGTTGAGCTTCGGCATGCGCACATCGACCAGGCAGACGTCGGGGCGCAGGCGCCGGGCGAGCTCCACGCACGCGGCGCCGTCCGCGGCCTCGCCGACGACCTCGACGCCGGGCTGCGCGGTGAGGATCAGACGGAAGCCGGTGCGCACCATCTCCTGGTCGTCGGCGATCAGGACGCGCAGCGGCGCGCCGCCGCTCTCGGGGCTCATAGCGCTCATCGTGATCAGTGTGGCAGGTGGGCCGCGGGAAGCTCGGCGCGGACCCGCCAGCCGCCGTCGGGGGCGGGGCCCGCGTCGAGGTGCCCGCCGACCGCGGTGACCCGTTCGCGCAGGCCGACGAGGCCGAGCCCGCCGCGCCCGCCCGGCGGCGGCCGCCGCCCCGCGGGCGCGGGCCCGTTGGTGACCTCCACGCGCAGCCGCCCGTGCGCGGCGCTCAGCCGGACGCGGACGTTCCCGGCCCCGGGCGCGTGCCGCCGGACGTTGGTGAGGGCCTCCTGTGCCACGCGGTGCGCGGTCGTCTCGACCTCCGGCGCCAGGGGCAGCGCCCGGGCCTCGGCGGACACGTCGAGGACGGCCGCGGCGCCGCCGCCGTCGCCGTGCGCGGCCACCAGGGCGGCGAGCTCGGTGAGCAGCTCCGCGGGCCGGGTCGTCGCGTCGGGCTCGGCGCGCAGCACGTGCACGAGGCGTCGCATGGAGGCGAGCGTCTCGGTGCCCGCGCGCTCGATGCCCGCCAGGAGCGGGTCGAGCCGCTCGGGCGCGGTCTGGCGGATGGTGCGGGCGGCCTGGGCCTGCACGACGATGCCGGTGACGTGGTGGGCGACGAAGTCGTGCAGGTCACGGGCGAGGGCCAGGCGCTCCGCCTCCTGCACGGCGGTCACGGCCTCGGCCCGGTGGCGGTCCAGGGAGCGCAGATAGCCGCCGAGCGCGAGGGCGCCGCCCGCCGCGAGGGTCAGCAGGAACGCGAAGGTCTCGGCGTCCGAGGGGAAGCCCGCGCGGACCGGCGCGGCCACGATCGCGGCGGCGAGCAGCGGGCACACCGCGTACGCCGCCGGGATGCGGGCCGTCCGCGCGGTCGCCGTGAGCAGCGCGAGCAGGGCCGCCGACTCAAGGACGCCCCAGCTGCCGCCCGCGGTGTCGAACCGCAGCATCACGAGGGTCAGCGCCCCGGACGCGAGGGCCGCGCCCGCCGCGAGGGCCTCTACGGGGACGCGGCGCCGCGCGCACAGCGCCGTAAGGGCCAGCGGCCCGGACACCAGGGGCAGCCGGGACCCGGAGGGCAGGTTCGACGCGAGGTCGCCGAGCCAGAGCAGCAGCGCGGGCGGCAGGGCGAGGAGCGTGATTCGGTGCGGGGCCACACAGCGAATGTACGGACCGGGTCGTATTCGGGGGCTCAACCGAAAGCCGGACCGCGCCGCGCCCGATCCATCGAATGGTGGAGGCGGGGACCGGCACCGGAAAGCGAACGTGGCAGGAACAGCAATTCCCGGACTTCCGAAGAGAGCGACGCCCATGCCCCGAATTCCGCGCACATCGGCCTGTGTCCTCGGTGTGGCCGCGCTCGCCGTTTCCCTGACGGCGTGCGGCGGCTCGTACAACCCCTTCGACGACCATCAGGAGAAGTCCTCGTACGCGACGGGAGCCGAGGCGAAGAAGGACCGGAAGTCCGTGCCGCGGTGGCTGCCGGACGACGCCAGGGACATCTCGTACGCGATGTCGACGACGGGCGCGGACCGCATCGTGAAATTCACGACGCCGAACGGGAGGTTCCCCGCTGCCTGCGTTCCCGGAAAGCCACAGGGAAAGCCGCGGCTGAAGGCCGACTGGTTCCCGTCCGGCGTGGCCGCGAAGGCCGGGACGAACTGCGGGACCTGGTCGGGGGCGCGCGTCGGCGGCGCCCTGTACGCCTGGCAGGACAAGGACGCGGCCAGCGGGGCGCGGGGCGTGGCCGCGGCGCGGATTCCCGCCCAGCGCGTGACGTGGAAGCCGTGCCCGGCCGAGGAGGGCGTGCCCAAGGGCGCCGGGTGCGGCAGCGTGCGCGTGCCCGTCGACTGGGACGAGCCCGACGGCAAGAAGATCGACATCGCCGTCGCCCGGCGCGCGGCCACCGAGCCCGGGCGGCGCGTGGGCACCCTCGTCTTCCTGCCCGGCGGCCCCGGCAACTCCGGCGTCGACACGGTGCGCGGCACCAAGGAGTGGGGCGGCCTCGAGCGCCGCTTCGACATCGTCAGCCTGGACCCGCGCGGGGTCGGCGCCAGCAGCCCGGTGCGCTGCCCCGCCACGCCGTACGTGGACCTGATGCTCGACAAGGAGCCCGCCGCCACGGCGGCGGAGTTCACGCGCCTGCGCGACCGCGCGCGCACCTTCGCCGGGGACTGCGCCCGCGCCTCAGGACCCGTCGTCCGCACCACCGACGCGACCAGCGTCAGCAACGACATCGAGACCCTGCGCACCGCGCTCGGCGAGGACCGCGTC
This sequence comes from Streptomyces sp. NPDC043996, assembly GCF_056435225.1. Lineage (NCBI taxonomy): Bacteria > Bacillati > Actinomycetota > Actinomycetes > Kitasatosporales > Streptomycetaceae > Streptomyces > Streptomyces sp. NPDC043996. The sequence goes on from NZ_JBWKEY010000002.1 coordinate 190,418, forward strand.
TCGCTGTACGGGCACTCCTACGGCACGGTCCACGGCCAGCGGTACGCGCAGATGTACGGCGAGCGGGTGCGGGCCGCCGTGCTCGACGGCGTGATGGACACGTCGGTGGGCCGCCGCGCCTTCGGCGCCACCAGCGCCCGCGCCCTGGAGCGGGCGTACGGCCAGTTCGCCCGGTGGTGCGACGGGAACTCCGCGTGCGCGCTCGGCGAGAAGGACCCGCGCGCGGTGTACGAGCGCGTGGCCAAGAAGGCCGCCGACGGCCGCCTGCGCAACGACGGCCAGAAGATCTCGCTCGGCGCCCTCAACGGCACCCTCGACCAGATGCTCCTCACCCCGTCGTGGCCGGTGGTCGGCGAGTACCTCCAGGCCCTGGACAGCGGTGCGCCCTGGCGGGAGGACGCCGCGGAGGAGCGGCCCGCCGAGAAGCTGCTGCCCGTCGCCGACCAGACGGTCTGCCGCGATCTGAACCTGCGCGCCCCGAACGCCCGCGCCTACCTCGCCGACCGCGCGGCGGAGCGCGCGGCGGCGCCCGCCTTCGGCTTCTCGCCCAACGCGCTCGGCTACGCCCACCTGTGCCTGGGCCTGCCCGAGCCCACCGCGCCCGCCGCCCCGCACGAGACGCGCGTGAAGACCCCGCTGCTCCTGATCAACGCCCGCCACGACAACGCCACGCCCGTCGACTGGGCCCGCTCCGTCGCGCGGCGGCTCGGGGACCGGGCCGCGCTCGTGGAGATCGACGGCTGGGGCCACGGCGCGAAGGTCTTCAACGGCGGCGCCGAGCGGAAGACGATCACCGACTACCTCACGGGCCTGCGCGTGCCCGCGCCCCACACCGTGATCAAGGGCAGCACGCCCCCCGGGGCCTGACCGGCCGCACCCCCGCGGCCTGGCATGATCAGAGCATGACGAAACAGCTGATCGCGGCATGTGACGGGGCGTCCAAGGGTAATCCGGGCCCGGCGGCCTGGGCCTGGGTCGTGGCCGACGCCGACGGCACCCCCGTCCAGTGGGAGGCGGGCCCGCTCGGCGAGGCGACCAACAACGTCGCCGAGCTGACCGCGCTGTCCCGCCTCCTGGACGCCGTGCCCGCCGACGTGCCGATCGAGGTGCGCATGGACTCGCAGTACGCGATGAAGGCGGTCACCGTCTGGCTGCCCGGCTGGAAGAAGAAGGGCTGGAAGACCGCGAGCGGCAAGCCGGTGGCCAACCAGGACCTCGTCGAGCGCATCGACACCCAACTGGCGGGCCGCAGCGTGGACTTCGTCCACGTGCCCGCGCACCAGGTCGACGGTGACCCGCTGAACGCGATCGCGGACCACGCCGCGAGCGAGGCCGCGCTGACCCAGCGCCCGGACGGCACGGCGCACGGCGCGAGCACGGTCCCCGAGGTACCCGCCGTCGCCCCGGGCGCCGGGCGCGGCGCCCCCAAGGCCCGGCCCGCCACCGCGCGGCGCGCCCGCTCCGGGGCCCGCACCATCGCCGCGAAGTTCAAGGGGACCTGCGGCTGCGGCCGCGCCTACGCGGCGGGCGAGAAGATCGCCAAGGGCACGCGCGGCTGGGGCCACCCCGAATGCGCCTCCGCGTGAGGGCCGCGCGCCGGTGAGCCGCGCGGACGGCGGACGGCGGGAGAGCTGATGGACGTCCGGCAGCTGCGGTACTTCCTCGCGATCGTCGACCAGGGTGGCTTCCACCGGGCCGCCGCGGCGCTCTACGTCTCCCAGCCGTCGCTCTCCCAGACCGTGCGGGCCCTGGAGCGCGACCTGGGCACCGAGCTGTTCCACCGGATCGGGCGGCGCGCGCTGCTCACCGAGGCGGGCCGGGCGCTGATCGAACCGGCCCGCGCGGCCGTGCGCAGCCTGGAGACCGCGCGGGCGAGCGTGGACGCCGTGCACGCGCTGCGCGAGGGGCGCCTCGACGTGGCGTCGATGCCCTCGCAGGCCGTCGAACCGCTCACCTCGCTCATCCGGACCTTCAGCGCCCGCCACCCGGGCGTGACCGTGGCCGTCAAAGCCGTCTTCACCTCCCAGGACGTGACCGACGCGGTGCGCACGGGAGCCGTGGAGCTCGGGCTGCTCGCCACGGCCGGTCCGGTGGCGGACAGCGAGGTCCACGCGCGCACGCTGGGGCGCCAGCGCTTCGTCCTCGTGGTCCCGCCCGAGGGGCCGTTCGCGGGGCGGACCTCGGTCGGGTGCGAGGAGCTCGCGGGGCGGCGCCTGATCGTGGGGCAGCCCGGTACGGGCATGCGCGCCTACGTCGACGCGCTGCGCGAGCGGGGCGTCGACTTCGCGGTGGCGGCCGAGACGGAGCACCGCGTTGCGCTGCTTCCGCTGGTGCGCGCCGGGGTCGGCCTCGCGGTCGTCACGGAGTCCTGGCGGGACTTCGCCCGGCAGGCCGGGGCGCGGGTCCTCGACATCGAACCGGAGACGGCGCTGACCGTCGCCCTGGTCGCCCGCCGGGGCCTCCTGTCCCCCGCCGCCACCGCGTTCCTCGACCTCGCCGCGCCCGCCGCCGACGCCTGATAGGCCGCACTTATCAGGCAGATCCGGTCTGCGTCTTGGACGCCCGCACGGCCCCGTTGCTGCAATCGACGGCATGACCCACCACCGTGTCGCCCTGATCCCCGGCGACGGCATCGGCGCCGAAGTGCTGCCCCCCGCCCGGCAGGTCCTCGACGTGCTCGGCCGCCGCCACGGCTTCACCCTGTCCTACACCTCGTACGACGACTGGTCGTGCGCGCGGTATCTGCGCGAGGGCGCGATGATGCCCGAGGACGGCCTCGACCGGCTCCGCGACAAGGACGCCATCCTGCTCGGCGCGGTGGGCTGGCCCGGGGTGCCCGACCACGTGTCGCTGTGGGGGCTGCTGATCCCGATCCGGCGCGGCTTTCGCCAATACGTCAACCTCAGGCCGATCCGCGTCTTCGAGGGCGTCGAGAGCCCGGTGCGCGGCGCCCGGCACGGGGACGTGGACTTCGTCGTCGTCCGCGAGAACGTCGAGGGCGAGTACAGCGAGGTCGGCGGCCGTCTCCACCGCGGCTTCCCGGAGGAACTCGCGGTGCAGGAGGCCGTGTTCACCCGGGCGGGCGTCAGCCGCGTGCTGGACTACGCCTTCACGCTGGCGTCCCGGCGCGGCGGCCGTCTGACGTCGGCCACGAAGTCCAACGGCATCGTGCACACCATGCCCTTCTGGGACGAGCTCGTCGCCGAGCACGGCGGCCGCTTCCCGGGCGTCCGCTGGGACCAGGAGCACATCGACGCCCTCGCGGCGAAGTTCGTCCTGGACCCTGCCCGGTTCGACGTCGTCGTCGCCTCCAACCTGTTCGGCGACATCCTCAGCGACCTGGCGGCCGCGGTCGCCGGGTCCATCGGCATCGCCCCCGCGGCCAACCTCAACCCCGAGCGGGATTTCCCCTCGATGTTCGAGCCGGTGCACGGCTCCGCCCCCGACATCGCGGGCAGGGGCGTGGCCAACCCGCTGGGCGCGATCTGGTCGGCGGCCCTGATGCTCGACCACCTGGGCCACCCGGCGGCGGCCCGGGACATCACCGACGCCATCGCCGCCGTCCTCGCCAAGAGCGACGTCCGCACCCCGGACCTGGGCGGCTCGGCCACGACCGCCGAGTTCACCGACCAGCTCCTCGGCGTTCTCTGACGGCTTCTGACGGCTTCTGACGACTTCTGAGGGCGCTGAGAGCCGCTGACGGCCCCTGACGCCCCTGACGTCCGCTCCCGCGACCCCCGCTCACCCGCGCCCGCGCCCTCGAGGAGTCCCGCCATGGCAGCACCCGTGTCACCCGCACCGGCGGCCAAGCGGCCCTGGTACCGGCAGCTGTACTTCTGGGTCCTCACCGCGATCGTCGGCGGCGTCCTCACCGGCTGGCTGTGGCCCGCCTTCGGCAGCGGCATGGAGCCGGTGGGCACCACCTTCGTGTCCGCCATCAAGATGCTCATCGGCCCCATCGTCTTCCTGACCATCGTGGCGGGCATCGGCGGCGTCGACAGCCTCGGCCGGGTCGGCCGCGTCGGGTGGAAGTCCCTGCTGTACTTCCAGGCCGGTACGCTCGCCGCGCTCCTGGTGGGCCTCGTCGCCGTCAACGTCTTCCAGCCCGGCGCCGGTGTCCACGCCGACCCCGGCGACCTGCGCCTCGAAGGAGACGCGGGCGACTACGTGAAGGACGGGCAGGACCAGGACTGGTGGCACTTCCTCACCGACGTCGTCCCGAGCAGCGCCGTCGGCGCCTTCGCCGAGGGCGACATCCTCCAGGTCATCTTCGTCTCCGTCCTGTTCGGCGTCGCGCTCAAGGCCGTCGGCCCCGTCGGCGAGCCGCTCGTCGACGGCGTCCAGCGCCTGAGCGCCGTCGTCTTCAAGGTCCTGCACTATGTCATGCTGGCCGCCCCCGTCGGAGCCTTCGGCGCCATGGCCTACACCGTCGGCGAGTACGGCGTCTCCACCCTCACCAGCCTCGGCGAGCTCATCGGCCTGTTCTACGGGGCGTCCGCGTTCTTCGTGGTCGTCGTCCTCGGCGGGGTCACGGCCGCCCTGCGGATCAACATCTTCCGGCTGCTGCGCCATCTGCGCGAGGAGTTCGTCCTCGTCCTTGGCACCTCGTCCTCCGAGAGCGCCCTGCCCCGCCTGATGCAGAAGCTCCAAGGGCTCGGCATCCGGCGGGACATCGTGGGCCTGACCGTCCCCACCGGCTACTCCTTCAACCTCGACGGCAGCTCCCTGTACCTGTCGCTCGCCGCCGTCTACATCGCGCAGGCCACGGACACGCCGCTGAGCCTCGGCCAGCAACTCGGCCTGCTCGCCGTCATGATCCTCACGTCGAAGGGCTCCGGCGGCATCACCGGCGCCGGTTTCATCGCCCTCGCCGCCACGCTCTCCACGGTCGGCACCGTGCCCGCCGCGGGCATCATGCTCGTCTTCGGCGTCGACAAGTTCATGTCCGAGTGCCGGGCCCTGACCAACCTCGCGGGCAACAGCGTGGCCACGCTCGTCGTCGCCCGCTGGGAGGGCGACCTCGACGTGGCCCGGGTCAACGCGGCCCTGCGCGCGGGCGCGCGCCCGCCCGAGGACGCGCCCGAGGACGCCGAAACGCCCGCCGAACTGCCCACCAAGGCCTGACGCGTAGTCCGGCCACGGCCGCGCGCGGGGGCCGTGCCCGGCCGTCTGGCGTAGCCGGACCGCCACGCCCTCCGGCACCGGCGCTCGCGCACCTACCCTGGCTTCCCGGCGCACCGGCACTCGCGCGGTGCACGCCGGGCGAGGGGGCGCGATGGGGGGCAGGGGCATGGCGGTCGGAGCCATCGTGGCCGCGGTGATCGGCGCGGTCGGGGTGATCGTGGCGGCACTGATCACGGTGGGCGGCGAGAGCGGCGGGCCTGGATCGGGGCCGGGGTCCATCAACCAGACCAACCGGGAGGGCGACAACCACGCGTGCGTCGGCGACCACAACGTCTGCGGCGACCGGGCCACCACGACCGTGCCCGCGTCCCGGCCTTCGTCACCGCGGGGGAGCTCCGGCGAATGAGGCGCTCCCTCCGGCGCGCCGTTCCCCCGGTCGCGCTGCTGTGCCTGCTCGTCCCGGCGGCCGCCTGCGGCAGCGACGGCTCCTCGCAGGGCCAGAGCAACGACAAGGGCGACAACTTCGCCTGCATGGGCCAGAACAACCAGTGCGTCAACGGCCCGCTCATCGTGCCGTCACCGCCGGGCACGCCGTCCTCGTCGGCGGCCTCGCCGTCGGCGTCACCGTCGTCCGCGACGCCCACGCCGAAGGAGCCCTCCCCGACCCGCACCCCCTCACCGACTCCCCCGAAGGACGACGACGGGGACGCCGGTCCTGACGACTCCGGCGCCACCGCGCGCCTCGACGGCGCGCCCCGGGCGGTGCTGCGCGGCCCCGGCGTCGACTCCCTGCGCGTCGCGCTGGTCGACGTGCATGCCCCGCAGCCGCGCTGGCACACCCTCGGCATCGGCGCCCGGCACCTGCGCGCCGCCGGGGTCGGCGGGGTCCTGTTCCGCCTTCGCCTGTCCGTCCCGGCCTCGGTGACCGTCGACACCTCACGGGCGCCCGCCGACGTGGAGTACGCCTTTTTCAACGGCGACGGCTGGTACCTCGGCACCCAGTCGGCCGCGAGCTGCGCGACGCTGTGCCCCTCGCTGACCCAGAACCTCATCGCCGCGCCCCAGTACCAGCACCTCCTGGTGACGGACCCCGGACGCAGCGCGGGCTGGCTCCAGGGACAGCGCTACATGTACACGGACGTGACCGGTTAGGGCCCTTCCGCCAGGCGGCCCGCCGCGCAGATGAGGCGTGCGAGGTCCTCGTGGAAGACGTCGTGGTGCGCGCCCCGCGGCGGTCCGCCCTCGCGGACGCGCTGTGAGACGTCGACGCCGACGTACCCGGAGGAGGGCAGCGCGCCCTCCTCCAGCGCCTCGGCGAGCGTGAGGGTGGCGCAGCCGTCCAGGCCCTGGATCCCGTCGTGGCCGAGCGCGCCCCACAGCCGTCCCGCGCCCGTGAGCAGGGCCCCGTCGCCGATCCTGCGGGTGGCGAGGGGGAAGAACACGCCGAGTTCCAGGTCGTGGCGCGAGTAGGAGCACACCACGGGCCCCGCCACGCGCGCGCTCAGCCCGGCAAGGGCTCCCCCGCCGCTCAGCTGCGGCAGGTGCTCGGCGAACACGAAGTGCGAGAGGGCCGCCTGGAACAGGCACAACGAGGCGGCGCCGGGTCCCTTGGGGCCGAGCCCGCGGGCGGCGAAGGCCACCAGGCGCGCGCCCGTGCCGTGCCCCACGAGGTGGACGCGCGTCTCGGGCGACTCCTCGCCCAGGTCCCGCAGGAGCGGTGCGAGGCCGCGCTCGCCGATGAGCCCGGCGTGCCTCCTCGTCGCGTACGACACGACCTGGCACAGGAGTTGGCGCGCGCCGTCCCACACCCGGCCGGGCGTGGGCGCGGCCTCCTCGGCCCGCCAGGGGCGTTCGCTCGGCGCGAGCGACTCGGGCCGGGTCAGGCGCGCGGTGGGGTCGTCGGCGGCGCGCGGCCCGACCGGGTCGGACTCGCTGAGCGTGCCGTGGTGGGACGCCGAGGGCGCCGGGGTGTCCGTGGGCGCCTCGTCGTGCCGGTCCGCGCCATGCTCCCTTCGTGCCAGGTCCAGGGCCTCGGCGAAGCCCTGGCACACCTGGGCGGTGCTGTCGATGAGCATGGCGGGGTCGGTCTGGGGCAGCGCGTCGGCACCGAGGTCGGCGGCGTAGGCGTGCAGGGGCGCGTGCAGGGGCTGTTCGGCGAGGCGGCGAAGGGCGATGCCCAGGTCGTCGAGGGCGCCGTCCCGTCCGGGCCGCTCCCGCAGGAGGTCGCGTACGCGGGTGAGGGCGTCCTCGCTGTCCGGGAACACGCGGCGCAGCGCGTCGAGTTCGGCGTCGGTGACCCCCGGCGGCCGCTCTCCGCCGGTCCCCTCCCCTGCCGCCTCCGTGGATGCTCCGTCTTCCGCGTCCAGGCACAGGCTTGCCGCGTCCAGGCACAGGCTCGGCCAGCGCACGCCCATCACCCCGACGCCGTCCGTGTGGCCGACGCTCTCGATCAGGGCGCGGCAGCGCGCGTCGACCTGGTCGGCCCGGTGCGCGTTGTCTTGCGCGCAGTGCGCGAGGACGATCAGATGCCGCAGTCCGGCCGCGCGGACGTCGCGGGCCATCTGGTCGCGCCGCCGCTCGTCCAGGGCGTCGCCGTAGGCGTCGAAGGCGACCCGCCACCACGGCAGCGCTCCCTCGGTCCGGTCCGGTGTGTCCCGCATGTGTCTCCCCCTGCCAGGTCGGGGGCGCGAGTGCCCCCGCCGGGGCGGTCCACACACCAGTGCCTCAACGCGTGCTGTGCGCGCCCCCGTTGACGTGCAGGACCTGCCCGGTGATGTGCCGGGCCGCGGGCGAGGCGAGGAAGGCGACGGCGGCGGCGACGTCGTCGGGCAGGCCCGTGCGGCCCGTGGCGGTGGCGGCCACGAGCTGGCCGCGCCGCTCGCCGGTGAGCTGGTCCCGGAAGAACTCGGTGTCGGCGATGTACCCCGGCGCGACCACGTTCGCCGTGATGCCGCGCGCCCCGAGGTCGCGGGCCAGGCCGATGTTCCAGGTGGCGAGCCCGGCCTTGGCCGCGCCGTAGGAACCGGCGCCCTGGTCGGCGGCGATGGAGCCGATGTGCACGACGGCGCCGCCCTCGGCGATGCGCTCCTCCAGGGCCTTGGTGGTGAGGGCGGCGGAGACCAGGTTGGCGTCGAGGTTGGCGCGGAAGTCCCGGGCGTAGGAGGCGAGGTCCGTCTTGCCGTCGGCGTCGAAGACGACGTTCCCGCCCGCGTTGTTGACCAGGACGTCGACGGACCCGGTCAGCTCGTCGAGCAGCCGGGTCAGCCGGTCGGGTGCGGTGTGGTCGCAGACGAGGGCGCGGGCGCCGATGGCGTCGGCCGCCTCCTTGAGCGGCCCGGGGCGGCGCCCTGTGACCGTGACGCGGTCGCCCTGGCGCGCGAAGTGCCGCGCCACGGCCTTGCCGATGCCCGTACCGCCGCCGGTGACCAGGATGTCGCGTGCCATATGCTGAGCTCCGATCCAGTTCGTATAGGCCTAAATTTAGAGCTAAACGTAGCACGCGGGAGGCACCTGTGACAGGAGATCCACCACCGGAGCGCGGCACCGGCCGCCCCGGGGCCGACGCCACGCACGCGGTGAACGCCGCCGCGCACCGCTCCGTCGCCGAGTCCATCGCCGACGCCTGGCAGCGCGAGCGCCCCGGCACCCCCGTCTCCTCGATCGGCATCGTCACCCCGCTGTGGCAGCTGGCGAAGCTCTTCGGCGACGACCGGCGCCGGGTCCTGGCCCGCGCGGGCGTGGACGCCGCCACCCTGGACCTGCTCAGCGTGCTGCGCCGCGGCGGCCCTCCGTACACCCTCACCACCCGTGAGATCGGGCAGCGCTGCCTGGTGACGGCGGGCGCCGTCTCGCAGCGCGTCGCCCGTGCCGAACGCGAGGGCCTGGTCACTCGCGCGTCCGCCCCTGACCGCTCCCGCACGGTCCTGGTGACCCTCACCCCGGCCGGGCACGACCTCGTCGAGGCGACGGTCGATCAGGTCCTGTACCGCGAGGCCGAGTTGATCGGATCGCTCACCCCCGAGCAGCGGGAGCAGCTGGCGGGGCTGCTGCGGGTGCTGCTCGAGGACGTCCAGGGCCGCCTCGGCGACCAGGGCGTCACACAGGTGGGGCAGCTCTGACCCCGCGCACACGGGTGCGGCCCGGACGGGGACACCCCACGTCCGGGCCGCGCACGCGCTGTCAGAGCCGCGCTCCTGCGGTCTCCTTCCGCTCGGCGGCTGGCGTGTCGCCGTCCGCGGGCGGCGCCGCGTCGTCGGCCGCGGTCACCTTCGTCCCGTGCCGTTCGGCCCAGGTGCTCAGGGCCATGCCGCACGCGTGGTCGAGATGGCGCAGGCCCGTCAGGTCCAGTTCCGTACGGCGGTCGTGCGGCAGGGCCTCCAGCTGGTCCAGGAGCTTGGGCAGCCGAAGGAAGGTGGCGTTGCCGACCACGCGTACGCGTACGGTGCCGGTGCCTTCCACTCCTTCGACCTCCAGGTGGACGTGGGAGGTGTCCCAGGCCGTCTTGACGATCGCGAGCGCCATGCCGATGAGGACGCCCTCGAACATGTTGGTGGCCACGATCGCCAGCGCGGTGGCGGCGAGGACGAGCGCCTCGCCCCGGTGTTCGCGCCACAGCGGCACGAACGCCTTGACGGGGATCAGCTTCCAGCCCGCGTGCACCAGGACCCCGGCGAGCGCGGCCACCGGTATGACGCCGAGCGCCGCCGGGAACGCCGCGGCGAACGCGAGCAGCCACACGCCGTGCAGCACCCGGGACGCCTTGGTCTTCGCGCCCGCCTGCACGTTGGCGGCGCTGCGCACGATCACCGCGGTCATGGGCAGCGCGCCGAGCGCCCCGCAGACCGCGTTGCCCGCGCCCTGCGCCATCAGCTCCTTGTCGTAGTCGGTGCGCGGCCCATCGTGCATCCGGTCCACGGCGGCGGCGCTGAACAGCGACTCGGCGGACGCGATCAGCGTGAAGGCGAGGACGGTGCCGACGGCGCCCGCGAGGGCGCCGCCCGCCACCAGGGCGGAGAAGGCGTCGCCGCCGGGCGGCTGGACGGCGTCGAGCAGCCCGTGCACCTCGACCTTCGCCACCGGCAGGTCGAAGGCGAAGACCGCGAGCGTGCCCAGGGCGACCGCCGCGAGCGGGGCGGGCAGCGCCCGGGCCCCCCGCCGCCACCGCGGCCACAGCACCAGGACGGCGATGGTGCCGGCACCGACGGCGAAGGCGGCGAGCGCGTCGCCCGAACGCGCCGTGTCCGCGACGAGCCGCGGCAGCTCGCCCAGTTTGGCGAGACCCGAGGCAGGCGCCTCGGCGTCGACGAGCGTGTACAGCTGACCGGCGATGAGGACCAGGCCGATGCCCGCGAGCATGCCCTGGACCACCGCCACGGAGATCGCCCGGAACCAGCGGCCCAGCTTGAGGGCGCCCATGGCCAGCTGGAGGAGCCCGGAGATCAGGACGAGCGCGCCGAGCGCCTTGAGGCCGTACTCCTGCACGGCCTCGTAGACCAGGACGGTGAGACCGGCGGCCGGGCCGCTGACCTGGAGGCTGCTGCCGGGCAGCAGTCCGGTGAGCAACCCGCCGACGATGCCGGTGACCAGACCGAGCTCGGCCGGTACACCGGAGGCGACGGCCACCCCCACGCACAGGGGGACGGCGACGAGGAAGACCACGATCGACGCGGTGAAGTCCGCGCGCAGTGTGGAGAGTTCACGCACTGAGGGTTTTTTCATGGTCGGTTCGTCTGCTTTCACAGAGGGAGGAGCGTGCACGGAGGGGCGTTCACAGGGGCAGGAACAGGTCGGTCTCCGGGTGGTGCGCCGCGACCAGGCCGGTGTGGACCTCGTAGTACCAGCCGTGCAGGCGCACATCCCCGGAGTCGACGCGGTCGCGGACACAGGGGTAGCCGCGCAGCCGCTCCAGCTGTTCGCGCACATGGCGCTGCACGGCGCCCGCGACCGCGGGACCGTCGTCGGCGGGCAGTTCGCTGGAGAGCTGGCGGTCCAGCCAGTCCCGGACGGCGGGCACGCCGGCGAGGTCCTCGCCGCGGGCCTTCGCGCCGACGGCTCCGCAGTGCGAGTGGCCGCAGACCACGATGTCGGCGACGCCGAGCACGCACAGGGCGTACTCGATGGTGGCGGCCTCGGCCCCGGCGGGGCCCTCGCTCGTGTACGGCGGCACGGCGTTGCCCGCGGTGCGCAGTTCGAAGAGGTCGCCGGGGCGCGCGCCGGTGATCAGGGAGGGGACGACCCGGGAGTCGGAGCAGGTGATGAACAGGGCGAGCGGCGACTGTCCGGCGGCGAGCCGCCCGAACGTCTCCCGCTCCTCCTGCCGTTCGGCGATGCGGGCGTTGAGGCCGCGGGCATGCGTGATGAAGGTCTCCATGGTGAAGACGCCTCCTGTGGTGTCGGTGTGGGGTGAACTGCGCGGGTGGGGCTCCGCCGCTTCTCAGGAGCGCGCCACGCAGTGCAGGACGAGCAGTTCGGCACCCGGTCTGACGGGTTCGCCCGCGGCCTCGCGCGGACCGGCCGGTCGGCGTGAGGCCGCCGGTTCGGGCAGCGGAGCCGACACGGAGCACGGCCGGGTCAGGGCGCGGCCGCCTGCCGCGGTGGCGTGTGCGCGGGCGCGGAGCGCGTGGTGCGGCGGTTCGGGGGCCTTGCCGTCCCCGGCCGTGCGCTCTTCCGCCTCCACGAGGTGGGGTTCGGGCACGGCGAGGGACGGCGGGGCGGACGTGCCCGGCGCCGCGGCGGCGGCCGGAGCCGCGCCGCACACCAGGGTGAGCAGCACGATCAGGACGGTCAGGGCCCGGTGGCGGACGCGGGCGGACAGGCGCGGCCGGGTGCGGCGCGCCGTCGGCGGCGGGCCCGGCCACGGGTACGCGTACGGGTACGGGCGGTCGGCGGTGGGGGGATTCATGGGTCTCAGCGCGCTTCTGGTGCGGGGTGGTTCGGCGGGCGGGTCGGGGGGCGGCGGGCCACGAGGACCACGGGCAGGACGGCGAGGGCGAGGACTCCCCCGCCCGCCGCGAGGACGGGGAACCCGCCGGAGGCGGTGACCACGCCGGACGCCATGCCGCCGGTGGCACCGGCGACGGCGATCCCGACGTCGACCAGGCCCTGCGTCGCGGCGCGGGTCCGCGCCGGCACGGCGGCGGTGACCAGGGCCGTGCCGCTGAGCAGCCCGAGGTTCCAGCCGACGCCGAGCAGGACGAGGGCGGCGGCGAGGGCGGGCACAGAGTGCGGGGGCGCGGCGGCGGCGAGGACTCCGGCCGCGAGGAGGACGACTCCGGAGGCCGCTGCGACGGGGTGCGGCCCCAGCCGGTCGACGAGGTGCCCGGACAGCGGCGAGGGCAGGAACATGGCGCCCACGTGCAGGGCGATGACGAGTCCGGCGAGCTGCGTGTCGTGGCCGTGGGCCCGCATGTGGACCGGCGTCATGGTCATCACGGCGATCATCACGAGCTGGGTGAGGACCATGACGGTGGTGCCGGTGACCAGGCCCCGCCCGTCGGTGGCCGGGGGGACCTCGGCGGCCGGGCGGGCGTCGGCGGCGGGGCACTCCCGCGCGTCGGCCGGGCCGCCGCCCGGCTCGGCGGCCGCCCGGGCGCGGGCCAGGAGCAGCGGGTCCGGGCGCAGCAGGCAGCCGAGGACCGCGGCGGCCGCGGCGAAGGCCGCGGCGGCGAGCAGGAACGGGCCGCTGAGCCGGGGCAGGCCCCAGGCGTGCGCCACCGATCCGGACAGGGTCACCAGGTTCGGACCGGCGACGGCTCCGAGGGTGGTGGCGAGCAGGACGGTGCTGATGGCGCGGCCGCGGCGCCCAGGGGCCGCGAGGTCGGCGCCCGCGTACCGGGCGAGGAGGTTGGTCGAGGTGCCCGCGCCGTAGACGACGAGGGCGGCGAAGAGCAGCGGGGCGCTGTCCGCGGCGGCGGCACCGACGACGCCGACGCTGCCGAGCGCGCCCACGGCGTAGCCGGTGGTGAGCCCGGGGCGGCGGCCCCAGCGCTGGCAGAGGCGGCCGACGGTGACCGCGCCGAGCGCGGCACCGCCGGTGAACAGGGCGGCGGGCAGCCCCGCCAGGGTCGTCGAGCCGAGCATCTCCTCGGCGAGCAGGGCGCCCACGGTGATGCCCGCGGCGAGCCCGGCTCCGCTGAGCACCTGGGACAGGACCAGGACGGCCAGGACGCGGCGCTGTTCGGGCGGGTCGGCGCTGACCCGCGCGGCGGGGCCGCCTTTGAGGGGGGATGCGGTGGGGTGCGGCCCGGGGGCCGTGTCGTGGTGTGCGCGCCCGTTCAACTGCCGCCCGCTCCTTGGGGAATGGCCGCCGGGGGCAGCGTGCTGATCTCCCGCAGTGACATGTCGAGCTGCTCGTGCAGGAAGCGCACGATCGTCCAGTGCGGCAGGGCGCCGTCGTCGAAGGGCCCGAACTCCCGCACGTACAGGGGGATCCAGCGCAGCGCCTCGTCGATGGCCTGTTCCCGGCCGGGCTCGCGCTGGTAGTCCTCGTAGGCGATGCTGCGGTGCTCGACGAAGAACCCGCCGGGCAGGCGCTGTTCGCACAGGGCGCGGTACTCGCGGGTCTGGAGGATCAGGTAGTGCCAGATCTCGTCGATCTCCTGCTCGACGGGCAGGAAGAGGCCGCTGAGCCGCTCGGGGTGGCGGGAGACGAGGTAGAGGTAGCGCAGACACTCGGTGACCTGGCGCTCGACGTACTCCCGCGGCGCGCCGGTGGCCGCCGTGAAGTGGGCCACCACCTCCGCGTGCAGGGCGTCGCCGAGGAGGGACGTGAGGTCGTCGGCGGACACGGTCGGCTGCGGGGTCATGGTGCTCCCTGGAAGGCGTGGGCGAGGGGGGGTTCAGGCGTCCTTGACGAGCCAGGCGTACTTGCCGGACGCGCCGATGGCGAGGTGCTCGCGGTGCTCGAGCGCGCTGTCCCGGGCGGTCAGGCGCGCCACGCCGTCGCGCAGGGCGTCGGCTTCGGCGGGGGCGAGCGGGGCGCCGTCGAAGGTCGTGTAGCGCAGCAGGGCGCGGCCGGTGCCGCGGGCGTCGAGCTGGTGGACGAAGACGCGGGGCGAGGCGGCGGCGACCACGTCGTCGAGGTCGCCCTGCGCCACGAGGCCGCGCGGGGTCTTGAGGAGTTCCTTCTCGCGGCCGCAGAAGCGGGTGATGCGGGCCGGGTCGGGCGAGCCGTCGTCGGTGCGGACGCAGTCGCCCGAGCGGTAGCGCACCAGGGGCATGTGCGGGTTGCGCACGCTGGTCACGATCAGCGCGTGGACGCGGTCGTTGCCGGGCTCGACGGGGATCAGCTCGACGCTCATCCGGTCCAGGTAGGGGTGGTAGCGGCCGGTGCGGTCGCTGTAGAAGAGGTAGCCGAGCTCGGTGCTGCCGAACAGGTCGACGACCGGGCAGGTGAAGTGGTGCTGGAGGTAGCGCCGCACGTTGAGCGGCGTGTACTCGTAGGCGTGCACGATGCTCGCGGGCCGGGGGAAGGAGCTCCACAGACCCCAGTCGACCGCCTTGCGCACCAGGTGCGCGAGGTGGGGTCCCGAGCAGTCCAGGTGGTAGCGGCCGCGCGGGTGGGCGGCCGCCGCGGCGCGGATCTCGTCGATCATGCGGACCACGTCGTCGCGGTCCCACAGGGCCGGGTCGCGGCGGAGGTTGACGTAGCACGTCCGCTCGTCCAGGCGCCGTTGCTCCAGGTCGGGCAGCGGGTCCGGTTCGGCGTCGGGTCCGCCGTGCTTGCGGGCGTTGACCCGGGCGACGTGCTCGGTGGCGAGGACCGTGGTGAGGGAGATCCGCGGGCAGCCCTGGTGCCAGGTGCCGGCGATGTCGGGGTGCTCGCTCCACAGCCGGTAGTAGGAGTTGAGCAGGAAGTAGGGGGGCCGGATGATCTGCATGCGGGCGTGGTTGGTGCCTGTGGAGAGCACGAACTCCGCCTCACCGGCTTCCAGGGCCGCGGCGAGGGTGGGTGTCATCCAGTTGTCAGGAAAGCCCCGGGCGATCTCCGGCTTCTCCAGGATGGGGAAGTGGCCGCGTTCGACGGACGGCCGGTAGATCGGAATGTCCTTGACCTGGTCGACGACATCGGCGCTGGGCTGACCGCTCATGACCACCCTTCGGGTCTTTCGGTACGTGGGGGGGCGGCTGGCCCGGCACGCCGTGGGGGCGCGCCGGGCCAGCCGTAGCAAGGGCAACTAACGGATACTCAGGAAATACAGCCGGACTTCGCCGACGCGCTGACGCACCCCGCCTTGTCGGCGCTGATGCAGCCGTCCTTGCCGGATGCCTTCGGCGAGTTCAGGGCGGTCCACTGGTTCCAGACGTCGTCCTGGGCCATCTTCGCGATCAGCTTTTCCACGTCGTACCTCCTGGGAAGAGTGAGGGTGCGCGGTGGGACGCGGACGCGTTCACCGCCGCAATTGAAGGTAAAAGCGAGCCCAAGTGAAAGTCAAAGCCAGGCAATGCCGTAATGACTCAAAAGCCGCCTGACACGTGCACTTTGGCTTGATCCTTCGCTGCCCGCAGCGTGCTGTTCTCCTTTTCTTCACCATTACGCCATCAGAGGCGCACGGGAAAGCGCGGGGGCTTCGCGGTGGTGTCCGCGGTGTTGGTCAGCGCTCCCCGTGTCCGAGAGGCACCAGCGTTTGCGGGGGCCTGAGGGGAGTGCTCCACTGAAGCGGACACCGGTTTCGGCCACAGAGCCCAGGCCACGCCCCGTGGCCCGCGCTCCGACGGCCCGCGACCGCGCCGGGCCCCGCGAGGTCCGACCGGTGAGGAGGCGTTGTCCCATGCCGGAGTTCGACCGCGGGCCCACGGCCCAGTTCGCCGCGTTGTTGTCCCAAGTGCCGGATCCGCCCGTCAAAGAGGCGTTCTGGTTCGACTGGGGCCCGATCTTCTACCGCGGCCGTCTCGACGGCTCGGCCCGGGTGCTCATCGTGGCCTCCGACCCCGGGCCGACCGAGCGGATCGCCGGGCGCAGCCTCGTCGGCAACGCGGGCCAGCGCGTGCAGGGCTTCCTCAGCAAACTCGGCCTGACCCGCAGTTACGTATGCCTCAACGCGTGGGCGTACGCCGTCCACCCCAGCCGGTCCTTCGCCATGAAGGACCGGCTCGCCGACCCCGAGCAGGCGGCCTGGCGCAACGCCGTCTACGACCGGGCCACCGACACGACGCTGGAGGCCGTCGTCGCCATGGGGTTCATGGCGCAGGAGGCGGTGCGGCAGTGGACCACGCGGCCGCCGTCCACGCTCGTCGAGGTCCCGCACCCCTCAAGCCCCGACCCGGTGGCGCTCCTGGACGCCTGGCGCGACGCGATCGCCGAGCTGCGCGCGGTCGTGACGCCGGACGACGACGGCGACAACACAGGGCCCACCTACGGCACCGAGTTCCTGGAGTCCGACTACGGCGCGATCCCCCACCGCGACCTGCCCTTCGGCGTGCCGCACTTCCTCGGCGACGACGCCTGGGTGCGCGCCCAGGGCGGCGGCCCGCGCAACTCCGTCACCCGGCCGTCCCCGGACGACAAGCACACCCTGATCTGGAAGGCGCCCACCTGATGGCCCTCGTCCTGCTCGGCACGGTGGTCACCTGCGACGACGAGCACCGCGTCCTCGACCCCGGCGCCGTCTACGTCGGCGACGACGGCCGCGTCGCCGCGGTGCGGGAGGCCGGACAGGCGCCGCCCGCGGGCTTCTCCGGCGCCCCGCGGATCGACACGGGCGCGCTGATCCTGCCCGGCCTCATCGACCTGCACAACCACCTGCTGTACAACACGCTGCCGCTGTGGGAGGCCGTCGGCGTCCCCTATGAACACCACGACATCTGGGTCAAGGAGAAGGACCCGCCCGACTACTCGACGTCGGTCAGCTGGCCCGCGCGGGTGCTCGGGCAGGCCGCCCCCGAGGCACTGCTCAAATACGTCGAGGTCAAAGCGCTGGTCGGCGGGGTCACGGCCATCCAGGGCGCACCCCCATCGACGCGTCCCGTCAACGGCTGGCTGCTGCGGATCATCGACACCGAGAAGCTGCCCGCGGGCAGGGACATGGTGATGACCGCGGCGCTCCAACTGGACGCCGAGGAGCTGCGCGAGGACCGGGCGCCGAAGCTGGACGGCACCCGGGTACTGATCTACCACGTCGCGGAGGGCCGGGCCGGATCGATCGTCCACCGCGAGTTCGACGACCTCGAACCGTGTCTGAAGCCGGGCTTGATCGGTGTCCACGCCACCGCCCTGACCGCGGCCGACTTCAAGAAGTGGCGCGATGCGGTGGCGGCCGTCAACGCCGAGGAGAAGCCGACCGTGGTGTGGTCGCCGTTCTCCAACTACTGGCTGTACCACGAGACGACGGACGTGGTCGAGGCCGACAAGAAGGGGCTGCGGATAGCCCTCGGCTCCGACTGGTCGCCCTCGGGCACCAAGAACGTCCTGGGCGAACTCAAGGTCGCCGACGCCGTCAACCGCCATGAACTCGGCGGCCGCTTCACCGACCGGGAGCTGTGCGACATGGTCACCGCCAACCCGGGCGACGCCCTCGCGACCGCCTGGGGGCCGCAGGTGGGGCGCATACAGCGGGGCGGCGCCGCGGACCTGCTCGTCCTCGAACGCCACGCCCCGGCCGCCGACCCCTACCGCAACCTCATCGACGCCACCGAACGGCACATACGCCTGGTCCTGGTGCGCGGGCGGCCCTACTACGGCACGCAGGCGCTGATGACGGCCGCCGGGGCAACCGACACCAACGTCCTCACCGTGGCGGGCCACAAGCGCCGCGTGGCGGTGCGCCAGGCCGGCAGGCCCGACGCGCTGCTCGACTGGCCCGGCGTCAAACGGGCCCTGGAGAAGGTGCGCGAGGACCCGGTGGCCGCCTGGCGCGCCGCGCAGGACGCGCTCGCCGACTGGGGCGGGCCGCTCGACGACCCCGAGGCGCCGCTCGCCCTGTTCGGCGACATGCCGGAAGGCGACCTCGGGGCGTTCGCCGCCGCGGGCGAGATCCCCCTCGACCTGGTCGTGCCGCGCCTGGACCCGCTCGCCCACGACGCCGCCTACTTCGCCGCCGTGGCCCGCAGCCGGGTCCCCCAGCTCCAGCACCTCGCGGACTACTACCCATGAGAGCCACGAGCACCACGGTCGCGGAGCCGTCGCGCGCGCTGCCGGACTCCGTCGGGCTCGCGGAGTTCCTCGCGTCCGTCGAGGCCGACCCGCTGCCGCTCGCCGACCGCCACCGCCTCGTGGCCGCCGCCCGCGTGCTCCTCGAAGAGCTGTACGTGCACCTGCCGCTCAAGCGGGCGATGCACGCCACCGACCCCGTACAGCGCCTTCGCCTGCTCGAACGCCGCCTCGCGCCCCTGAGCGAGCTGCAGTTCCACGCCGAGCTCACGGACGTCTTCCGGTCCCTGCGCGATCTGCACACCGGCTACCAGCTGCCCGACCCCTACCGCGGCCACGTGGCCACGCTGGGCTTCCTCGTGGAGCGCTACAGCGACCCGGACGGCACCCCGCACCACATCGTCTCCAAGATCGACCCCTCGCTCGTGCACGCGGGCCTCGACGTCGGCGCCGAGCTCGAGGCCTGGAACGGCGTTCCCATCGAGCGGGCCGTCGAGCGCCACGCCGCCGCGCAGGCGGGCTCCCACGCCGACGCCCGCCTCGCGCGCGGCCTGGAGTCCCTGACGCTGCGCCCGCTGCGGACCACTCCCCCGCCCGACGAGCACCGGGTGCTCCTGACGTACCGCACCAGGACCGGACGCCGCCGCGAGACCCGGGTGCCGTGGCGGGTGCGGGCCGTCGAGCAGCGCGCGGGGCGGGCGCAGGACCCCGTCCCCACGCTGGCCACGGGCCTCGGCATCGACCTCGGCGGCGAGGCCGTGCGCCAGGTCAAGCGGTCGCTGTTCGCGCCGCCCCGGGCCCGGCGCTCGGCCGCCCGGGCCCTGCGCAGCGCCGTCGACCACCGCACGCTGCGCATCCGCGGCCGCTCGTACGGGTACGTGCGGGTGTTCTCGTTCAACGTGGCGGGCGCGCGCCCCTTCGCCGAGCGGCTGGCGCGGATCGCGGCGGGCGCCCCGGCGGCCGGGCTCATCGTCGACGTCCGCGGCAATCCGGGCGGGCTCGTCCCGGCCGCGGAGTCGGCGCTGCAGGTCCTGAGCGACCACCCGGTCACTCCGGTGAGCTTCTCGCTGTCCACCGCGTCCGCCGCGCTCGCCCTGACCCGGGCCAACCCGGCCTTCCGCACCTGGGCGAGCTCGATCCGCGCCGCCCTGGAGACCGGCGAGGCGTACTCGCAGGCCTTCCCGCTCACCGACCCCGAGGCGATCGCCGCCGGGCTTCCGCGCCACACCGGTCCGAAGGTCCTGATCACCGACGCGCTGTCCTACTCCGCCGCCGACATCTTCGCCGCGGGCTTCCAGGACAACGGCCTCGGCCCCGTCCTCGGGACCGCGCGGCGCACCGGCGCGGGCGGCGCCAACGTGTGGACGCACGAACTGCTGCGCGTGTGGCTGCCCGAGCTGCTCGGCGAGCTGCCGCGCGGCGCCGGGTTCCGGGTGGCCCTGCGCCGGGCCACGCGGGCCCGCGACAGCGTCGGCGTGCCGCTTGAGGACCTCGGCGTGCAGGCCGACGAGCTGCACCGCCTCACCGAGCGCGACGTCACCGCGCACAACCGGGACCTGCTGGCGGCCGCCGCCGCGCTGCTCGGCTGAGGCGCCCCCGCGAGGGCGCCCCGCGCCGGACGCCTTCCGGTCGTCTTCAGCGCACCGGCACGCCGCCTTTGACGCACCGTCAGGGTGGCTCAGGCCTCGTCGAGCACGGCCCGGATCACCTGGCGCGCGTTGGCCGCCATCGCCGGGTTCGTCTCGCGGTAGTACGGCAGCGCGATCACCGCCTGCGACAGTGCCCGCCCCCGGCCGCGCCGCCAGGTCGCCTCGTCGACGTCGAGCGCCGCGCGGAAGGTCCGCCGGGCGCCCGGCGGCAGCAGGTTCCACGCCGGGAACAGGTCGCAGGCCGGGTCGCCCACGCCCGTACAGCCGAAGTCGATGACGGCGGTCAGCCTGCCGCCCGCCACCAGGAGGTTGCCCGGCATCAGGTCGGCGTGCAGCCACACCGGCGGCCCCGCCCAGGCGGGCGTGTCCAGCGCGTCCTGCCAGGCGGCGGCCACGGCGTCGCAGTCGACGCCCTCCTCGGGGATGCCGCGCAGCTCCTCGATGGCCTTCCGGGTCTCCGCGTCCTGCGCGGACAGGGGGCCGCCGCGGTGGGCGAGGGGGCCGCCCGGCAGGGTCACGGCCCGCATCCGCGCCACGAACGCGGCCAGGTCCCCGGCCAGGAGCCCGGGCTCGGCCAGCGCCCCCGCCTCGGGATTCGCGCCCTCCTGCCAGCGGTACACCGACCACGGCCACGGATACCCCTCGGCGGGCTCCCCCGCCCCGAGCACCTCGGGGACGGCGACGGGCAGCAGCGGGCCGAGGCGCGGCAGCCACTCCCGCTCCAGGGCCACGTCCGAGGCGCCGCCCGCGACCAGCGGAAGGCGTACGACCATGTCCTCGCCGAGGCGGTACATGGCGTTGACCGTGCCGCCCGAC
Organism: Streptomyces sp. NPDC043996; assembly: GCF_056435225.1. Lineage (NCBI taxonomy): Bacteria > Bacillati > Actinomycetota > Actinomycetes > Kitasatosporales > Streptomycetaceae > Streptomyces > Streptomyces sp. NPDC043996. The sequence goes on from NZ_JBWKEY010000002.1 coordinate 211,094, forward strand.
GGGAACCGCCGCACCGGCAGCCCCGCCCAGGCCGGGAACTGCCGGGCCACCAGGCGCCGTACGAGGCCGTCGTCGAGGGGGTGCTCCCCCGGATGCATCTGCCCTGTGCTCATGGGCGCCATCCGACCTGCGGATACGGCCGCGCGTCCATCACTTTTCCGCCGTACGCGAGGTGTCCGCGCCCGCCCCATTCGGCCGGTCCGGCCCTCCACCGCCGTCCCTCGCCGTGCCTATCGTGGTCCGGTTTCGCACACCGGGCGGTCCGGGGCCCACGAGGGTCCGGGGCGAGGGGGAGACACCATGGACATCGGGAAGGCGCCGGCCGCGGACGGCGGGGCGGGCCCTCCTGCGGGCAGGGCCGTACTGGAAGGGGCGTTCCTGCTCCTGGAAGAGCTGGCCCGCGTGGGCGAGGCCGGAGTCACCGAGCTCGCCCGCGGCACGGGGCTGCCGAAGTCGACCGCGCACCGGCTCCTCGACCAGCTCCTCGCCCTCGGCGCGGTGGAACGCCACGCCGGGCGCTATCGCATCGGAGCGACCGTGGCCCGCCTGGGCCGGTCGTGGTCGACGTACCGCGCGCTGGAGCGGACCGCCGCCGTGCCGCTGCGGCAGCTGGTCGCGGCGACGGGGGCGACCGTCTGCGTGGTGCTGCCGTCCGGCGGCCGCATGACGGTCGTCAGCGGGGTGGCCGCGGCGGCCAGCGACGTCTTCCCGCACCTGCCGGGGCAGTTCCTGCCGCCCGACAGCGCGGCCGACGTCGTCTTCGCCGCGTCCGGGCGCGAGGCGGACCCGCCCGACGGCCACTCGGCCGCCCAGTGGGGCCGCAGGCTGCGCGCGGCACGGGAGCGCGGCGCCGACGTCCACCAGTACGAGTGGGGCGGCGAGCGGTCCTGTCTCGCGGTGCCCGTGCGCGCCCCGTCCGGCGCGGTCGTCGCGGCCGTCGGCGTGGCCGTCGTCGACACCGGGCGCCTTTCCGCCACCCTCGAGGCCGCCCAGCGCAGCGCGCGGATGCTGGGCACGCGAATGCGGCGCGCGCCGCGTAACCAATGATCTTGCCCGGCGTTGGTCCGCCCGGACGCCCGTGACGCCTGGTCACGGGCCTGAGGAACATATGAGGGCGGCCCACCATGCTCGACATCACCAAGAAGCTCGCCGCGGGGATCGCGGTGGCGGCCGCGGCGCTCGGCTGCGTCGTCGCCACCGGGCCATCGGCGGTCGCCGACGGCAAGTGGTGCAACCACTCGGTCTGCATCGAGACCTATGACTCGGGGACGTACCTGGGCCGGGTCGAGGTCTCCGTCACCAACACCAACCAGCCGCACCGCATCAGCGCACGCGTGTGGACCACGAACGGCTGGAGCGCCCGCACCAAGGTGGAGGACGTCGCCGCGTTCCGCACCTACCGCGACCAGGCCTACCCGCAGCGGCACTTCCCCGCGGGCACCCGGCTGTGCGCGGAGGGCTTCCGCGGCGGCGCCAGCGTGGGCCTGCCCTGCGTCACGATCACGAACTGACCGACCGCCCACCGCGCCGGTGCGCCCCGTCAGCCCTCCGTCCGAGGGCGGCGGGGCGCACGCGCGCCAGGGGCGGCTCCCGACCGGCCCGTCCACGCGAGCACGTCCTCGGCGCTCCAGGTGGTGACGACGCGTTCGGCGGGCACCCCGCACTCCTCGGCGCGGGCGCAGCCGACGTGACTCCAGTCGAGCTGGCCGGGCGCGTGGGCGTCGGTGTCGATGGCGAACAGGACGCCCGCGTCGACGGCCCGCCGCAGCAGCCGCCGCGGCGGGTCCAGGCGCTCGGGCCTGCTGTTGATCTCCACGGAGGTGCCGGACTCGGCGCAGGCGGTGAACACGGCGTCGGCGTCGAAGGCGGACTCGGGCCTGCCCCGTCCGGTGACGAGGCGGCCGGTGCAGTGGCCGAGGACGTCCGCGTGCGGATGGCGCACGGCGGCGACCATGCGGCGGGTCATGGCGGCCGCGTCCATGCGCAGCTTGGAGTGCACGGAGACGACCACGACGTCGAGCGCGGCGAGCAGGTCCGGCTCCTGGTCGAGGCCGCCGTCGTCGAGGATGTCGCACTCGATGCCGGTGAGCAGCCTGAAGGGGGCCCAGGTCTCGTTGAGCCGGGCCACCACGCGCAGCTGCTCCCGCAGCCGGTCCGGCGACAGGCCCCGGGCGACGGTGAGGCGCGGCGAGTGATCGGTGAGGACCGCCCACTCGTGGCCGAGGGCGCGGGCGGCGCGGCCCATCTCCTCGATGGTGCTGCTGCCGTCGGACCAGTCGGAGTGCAGATGGCAGTCGCCGCGCAGCAGGGCGCGCAGCCGCTCACCGCCGGACACCGGGGGCGGCTGTGTCGCCTCCTCCAACTGGGCCAGGTACGCCGGGACGTGGCCCTCCAGCGCCTCGCGCACCACCTGGCCCGTCGTGGGGCCGATGCCCTTCAGCGCCTCCAGGGTGCCCGCCCGGGCCCGCTCGGCGAGTTCCTCGGGCGGCAGGGCGGCGATCACGGCGGAGGCGGCGCGGAAGGCGCGCACGCGGTAGGCGGGGGCCTGGGAGCGCTCCAGCAGGAAGGCGATGCGGTTCAGCGCCGCGACGGGCTCCATCCGTGCCGCCTTCCGTTCCGGGACGCGGTCAGGCTTCCGTTCGAGGACGTGCTCAGGCGCCGTGCCACACGGTGGTGGTGTTGCAGAACTCCTTGATGCCGTGGCCCGACAGCTCCCTGCCGTATCCGGAGCGCTTGACGCCGCCGAAGGGGAACGCCGGGTGCGAGGCGGTCATGCCGTTGAAGAAGACACCGCCCGCCTCCAGATCGCGTACGAAGCGCTCCTGTTCGGCCGGGTCCGTGGTCCATACGTTGGAACTCAGTCCGAACGAGGTGTCGTTGGCCAGGGCGACGGCCTCGTCCACGTCCGCCACCCGGTACACGGTGGCGACCGGCCCGAAGGTCTCCTCCCGGTGGACCCGCATCCGGGGCGTGACGCCGGTCAGGACCGTCGGCTCGTAGTAGAACCCTCGTTCCAGTCCTTTGGGCCGCTGGCCGCCGCAGACGGCTGTGGCGCCCTGGCGCACGGCGTCCTCGACGAGTTCCTCCAGGTCCGCACGGCCCTGTTCGCTGGCGAGCGGGCCCACGTCGGTGCCCTCCGCCAGGGGGTCGCCGACGGTGAGCTCCCGCATGCCCGCCGCGAACCGCTCCAGGAACGCGTCGTACACGTCGGTGTGCGCGAGGAAGCGCTTGGCGGCGATGCAGGACTGCCCGGCGTTCTGCGCGCGTGCCGTCACGGCGGTGCGGGCCGCCGCGTCCACGTCGGCCGACGGCATCACCACGAACGGGTCGCTGCCGCCGAGTTCGAGGACGGTCTTCTTGATCTCGTCGCCCGCGACGGCGGCGACCGAGCGGCCCGCGCCCTCGCTGCCGGTGAGCGTGGCGGCGGCGACCCTCGGGTCGCGCAGGATGTCCGCCACGGCGTCCGAGCCGACGAGCAGGGTCTGGAAGCAGCCCGCGTCGAACCCCGCGCGCTGGAACAGGTCCTCCAGATACAGGGCGGTCTGCGGCACGTTGGACGCGTGCTTCAGGAGCCCGACGTTGCCCGCCATCAGCGCGGGCGCGGCGAACCGCACCACCTGCCAGAGCGGGAAGTTCCACGGCATCACGGCGAGGACCACGCCGAGCGGGCGGTAGCGGACGAAGGCCCGCACGCCTCCGGAGTCACGCACGTCGGCGTCGTCGGGGTGCTCGTCGGCGAGCAGGCCCTCGGCGTGGTCGGCGTACCAGCGCATGGTCTTGGCGCACTTGGCGGCTTCCGCGCGGGCGGCCGCCACCGGCTTGCCCATCTCGGTGGTGAGGGTGCGCGCGACGTCGGGCGCGTCCCGGTCGAGGAGGTCGGCCGCGCGCCGCAGCGCCTGAGCGCGGTCGCCGAAGGGGGTGGTGCGATGGCGCTCGAAGGCGGCCGCGGCGCGGCCGATGCGCTCCTCGATCTCGTCGGCGCCGAGCGGCGCGAAGGTCCGCTCGGTCTCGCCGGTCGCCGGGTTCACCGTCGCGATGGGCATCCCTCTGGCCTCCTTGCGCATCGATGTCGTGCGCCTTTCTCGACCCTGCCCGCTCCCCGGCCGGGGCGCAACGCGGACACCGGACTCAGCGGAAGTCGGCGGCGTGGTCGCGGGCCCACCGGGCGTACGTACGGGTCGGTACGCCGGTGATGTCGGCCGTGGTCAGCCACGGGACGTCCGGTTCCACGAGCCCTTCCGGCGCCTTGAACCCCTCCGGTGGCCCCGCCCCTGCCGCCCTGTGCTTCCCTGACCCGTGGGCCGTCCTCAGCGCCAGCCGAAGCGCCGGTCCACGACCGCCGAGAACTCCTCCAGGGTCAGCACCGCGTCCCCGTTCTGGTCGGCGGCGTCGAACAGCGCCGAGGAGGCGTCGGCGTCGCCCAGGCCCCAGAACGGCAGGTCCCCGGACGCGGCGAGGGACGGGCCCTTGGTGCGCAGGGCCGTGATCACCTCCTCGCGGGTCAAGGTGCCGTTCCTGTCGAGGTCGAGCGCCTCGAACAGTTTTCGGGCCTTCTCACTCATCGTGTTTCCCCCATGTCTGTGGCCGGCGGGCGGGTCCGCGCCGGTGGTCGGCGGGCGGGCCCGCCGTGGTCACGAACGACAACGCCTAGCGCACCGCGCCGGTTCCCGCCCGGGCGAAGTGCCGGGCCACGGCGTGGAAGGACTCCTTCGGCTCCCAGTGCCAGCGCGCGGTGGGGGCGTCCTCGGTCTTCCAGAGGGCCTTGGTGAGGCTGTAGCTGGCCATGTCCAGGTCATAGCGGCGCTCGCGGCGGTGCGGCGCGTCGGGGGTGACGAACTCGTACACCATGGCCGCGTACAGGTCGAGCTGTTCGAACACGTGCAGGACCTGGGTCAGATACCGGGCCTGCGCGCGCTCGCTGCGCACGTAGCCCGGGCGGATCTCCGGCTTGGGCTTGCTGTAGTCGACGATGTTCCAGCCCATGCCGCCCTCCCCCGAGGCCCCCCTGAAGGTGCAGGCGCCGGACTCGGTGATCGCCACGGGCTTGCCCCACCGCCGGTAGGGCCTGAGCTCCTTGGCGTAGCCGCGCGGGTCGGCGAAGGACGAGTAGTAGTTGACGCTGACGACGTCGAACAGGCGCCAGTCGACCTCGTCGCCGTGTGCCGCGCCATAGGTCACCGGGCCCTGGAAGACCCGCCGGGCGGTCCGGGCGGCCAGCGGGATCAGCCGGTCGAGCTTGCGCTGGGCCGCCGCCGGGTCCCAGTTGCCCTTGAGCATGTTCTCGACCCGTTCGAGCGCGTTGTCTCCGGGCACGATGCCGGGCACGAACAGCACGAACTCGCAGCCCACGCTCAGGCACACGCGCGCCCCTTGGCGGCGAAGGCGCTCGGCCCGCCGCCCGGTCTCGGCCAAGTGGTCCAGGATGTCGCGCTCGGGTACGTCGGCCAGGCGCGGCTGGAGCCACACGTGCATCCCGTGCCCGGCCGCCTCCTCGGCGGTAGCGGTAAGACGCTCGACGCCGGTGCCGTAGGCGACCATCGAGTTCGCGTGCAGGGCGCGCCGGATGGTGCGGACGTCGGCGCGCATCCGGGTGCGGTCCCAGCCGGTGTGCGGGAACTCGCCGTCCTCGCACTCGTACATCACGCCCCGGTAGGTGAGGCCGCGCCGGGTGCCCGCCCGGTCTGCCGCCGGGGGCGTCGCGGCCGCCGGTCCCCCGGACAGAGCCGCCGCAGGGCCCCCGGACAGGGCCGTGCCCACCACCGCGGCGGCGCCCACCGCCGCCGCCCCGCTGAGGAAGCCGCTCCTGGTCATGCCCGCGTTGGTCATCGTGTGCTCCCGCCGTCGTCTTCGGATCGCCCTCAGCCTCGGCCCTCGGCAGCGTGCGGCTCTTCGGCCTTTGGTCCCCGCGGCCGTATCGAAAGTCGACGCCGCGCGCGCCGGAGGTCGATGGCCCGCCGCGCCGGGCCCGCCGCGCTCCGCTCCCCGAGATGTTCATGCGCCATACACGTATCCGCCCGGTGCCGGTGCGCCTGAGGGCACCCGGCCCCATGAGGGTCACCGTCGCACACCGGACCACACCCACCTCACGGACAACGGAGCCACCATGGACCGCAGAACTCTCCTCGGCGCGAGCGGCGCCGCCCTGGCGACCGCCGCCGTCGCACCGCAGGCCCACGCCGCCGGGGCCGAGGCCGACGCCGCCCGGGCCGAGGGCCGGGCCCGGGGCCACGGCCGGGGCGTCGTACGGTTCAACGTCATCAGCGACATCCAGGGCGACCTGCGCGACTTCGGCCAGGCCCTGGACGACATGGCGGCGGTCAACCCGCGCAGCGCGGGCCTCGCCGTCGCGGGCGACATCACACCGCGCGGCTACGACTTCGAGTACGCGCAGGTCGCCGCCGAGATGCGCCGCCACTCCCCCGCGCGGAACGTGGCCTGGGCGATCGGGAACCACGAGTTCTACGTCCCGAAGTGGCGCGATCCCGACACGCTGGCCCAGGACACCTGGCCCAACGGCACCACCGAGGACTCCCTCTTCCGCAGCTTCTACCGCTTCGCCAAGCGGAGCACCGTCCAGGCCGAGACCTCGTTCGGCGGGATTCCGGTGCTCACCCTCGGCACCGAGCGGTACTCTCACTTCCACGACCCCAAGCTCTGGGACGAGGTCTGGCTCAGCGACGCGCAGTTCGCGTGGCTGGAGGAGCGGCTCTGGCACTGGTCGCGGCGGCGCAGGCCGGTCATGGTCGTGACCCACCACCCGCTGCCGAACACCGTCTCAGGCACCCGCAACAAGCTCTACGCGAGCGACTACCTCCAGGCCGACCGCCTCCTCGGCCTGCTCGGCCGCCACCCCGACGTCTTCCTCTTCTCCGGCCACACCCACTGGGACCTGGACCTCTCCGACTGGGTGGTGCGGCGCGTCGTCCCCGGCACCGGCAACCTCAGCGGCTTCACGGTGGTCAACACCGGAGCCGTGCAGACCGGCTACCGCGACGACGGCAAGGGCGGCGAGGTCGCCGTCGGCGGCGCCTTCAACCAGGGGCTCCAGGTCGAGGTGCGCCACGACGCCGTCGTCATCAAGGCCCGGGACTTCGCCCGCCGCGCCTGGCTGAAGGAGATCACGGTGCCGCTGGCCCGCTGAGGCACGGGTCCGCCCGTGCCGCACGGGCGGACCCTAGGCGCAGGACGGGCACACGCCCCGGTATGTCACCTCGGCCTCGGACACCGTGAACCCGAAGCGCTGCTCCTGCGGCAGGTCGGCCAGCGGGTTGCCGGTCGGGTGGACGTCGCGGATCGCGCCGCAGCGGGAGCAGATCAGGTGCTGGTGGGGGCGGTGGGCGTTCGGGTCGTAGCGCTTGGCGCGGCCGTCGGTGGAGACCTCCATGACCTCCCCGAGGGTCACCATCTCGCCCAGGGTGTTGTAGACCGTCGCACGGGAGATCTCGGGCAGCCGCTCGGCCGCGCGGGCGTGCACCTCGTCGGCGGTGAGGTGCACGTGGTCGCCGTCGAGGACCTCGGCGACGACACGCCGCTGGGACGTCACCCGCCAGCCCCGGCCTCGCAGTCGCTCCAGCAGGTCACTCATATCGGTTCACCTATTCCGGCTCGGTGTTGTACGCGGAGTTTACCGGTGGCTGTACGGGGTCCGATTCGATATCGATCAGGTGAGCTTCTTGACCTGGACTGTGTCCATCGTAGGATCGGTTCCCGACGAGGACCAAGGGAGCGGGAAGTCCGGTACGGCAGGAGACTGAGACATGACGGGACCACCGCGGGCGTGCCGCGCGGTGCGGGCCCCCGGATGACGGCCGCCCGCCTCGCACTCCCGGTCACCGCGCGCCCCCGGCCGGGCCGGCGCCGAGGCGGCCGCCCCCGCGACGCGCCCGCCGCGCCGAACCGACCCTCGGCCTCCCGCAGTTCGAGGGGTGCGGCGGGGACAATCACCACCACGCCCTGTCCCCCGCGCGCCGGGGGCGGCGCTCCGCCCGTCACACCAGCAGCAGTTCTCCGAGCACCACGATCCGCTGAGTCCGAGTTAGTCCGAGAGGATTCCCATGGCTGAGAACCCCGACGCAATCGTCACCGACCCCAAGACGGAGGAGACGGGCGGCTGCCCCGTCGCGCACGGGCGTGCCCCGCACCCCACCCAGGGCGGCGGCAACCGCCAGTGGTGGCCGGACCGGCTGAACCTGAAGATCCTCGCGAAGAACCCCGCCGTGGCGAACCCGATGGGCGAGGAGTTCGACTACGCCGAGGCGTTCAACTCCCTCGACCTGCCGGCCGTGAAACGTGACATCGCCGAGGTCCTGACCACGTCGCAGGACTGGTGGCCCGCCGACTTCGGCAACTACGGCCCGCTGATGATCCGCATGGCCTGGCACAGCGCGGGCACCTACCGCATCAGCGACGGCCGCGGCGGCGCCGGTGCCGGTCAGCAGCGCTTCGCGCCGCTCAACAGCTGGCCGGACAACGCGAGCCTCGACAAGGCGCGCCGACTGCTGTGGCCGGTCAAGAAGAAGTACGGCAAGAACATCTCCTGGGCCGACCTCATGGTCCTGACCGGCAACGTCGCCCTGGAGACGATGGGCTTCGAGACCTTCGGCTTCGCCGGTGGCCGCGAGGACGTGTGGGAGCCGGAGGAGGACGTCTACTGGGGTCCCGAGACCACCTGGCTCGACGACGAGCGCTACACCGGCGACCGCGAGCTGGAGAACCCGCTCGGCGCCGTCCAGATGGGCCTCATCTACGTCAACCCCGAGGGCCCCAACGGCAACCCGGACCCGATCGCCGCGGCCCGTGACATCCGCGAGACGTTCCGCCGCATGGCGATGAACGACGAGGAGACGGTCGCCCTCATCGCCGGTGGCCACACCTTCGGCAAGACCCACGGCGCGGGCCCCGCGGACCACGTCGCCAACGACCCCGAGGCCGCCCCCATGGAGCAGCTGGGCCTCGGCTGGAAGAGCTCGTACAACACGGGTGTCGGCAAGGACGCGATCACCAGCGGCCTGGAGGTCACCTGGACCACCACGCCCACCCAGTGGGGCAACGGGTTCTTCACGAACCTCTTCGGGTACGAGTACGAGCTCACGCAGAGCCCGGCGGGCGCCCACCAGTGGGTGGCGAAGGACGCCCCGGAGATCATCCCGGACGCCTTCGACTCCGCCAAGAAGCACCGCCCGACGATGCTCACCACGGACCTCTCGCTGCGCTTCGACCCCATCTACGAGCCGATCGCGCGCCGCTTCTACGAGAACCCCCAGGAATTCGCGGACGCGTTCGCCCGCGCCTGGTACAAGCTGACGCACCGCGACATGGGCCCGGTCGTCCGCTACCTCGGCCCGGAGGTCCCCTCCGAGGTGCTGCTGTGGCAGGACCCGCTGCCGGAGCGCACCGGCGAGGCGCTCGACGCCGCGGACGTCGCCGCGCTCAAGGAGCGGGTGCTGGCCTCGGGCCTCACGGTCTCCCAGCTCGTGTCCGCCGCCTGGGCCTCGGCGTCCTCCTTCCGCGGCAGCGACAAGCGCGGCGGCGCCAACGGCGCCCGCGTCCGCCTGGAGCCGCAGCGCAACTGGGAGGTCAACAACCCGGACGAGCTCGCGCAGGTGCTTCGGACGCTCGAGGGCGTCCAGGAGTCCTTCAACTCCGCGGGCGGCAAGCAGGTCTCGCTGGCCGACCTGATCGTGCTCGCGGGCGGCGCGGCCGTCGAGAAGGCGGCCAAGGACGCCGGTCACGACGTCCAGGTGCCGTTCACGCCGGGCCGCGTCGACGCCACGCAGGAGCAGACGGACGTCGAGTCGTTCGCCGCCCTGGAGCCCACCGCCGACGGCTTCCGCAACTACGTCGGCAAGGGCAACCGGCTGCCCGCCGAGTACCTGCTGCTCGACAAGGCGAACCTGCTCACCCTGAGCGCGCCCGAGCTGACGGTCCTCGTCGGCGGTCTGCGCGTCCTCGGCGCCAACCACGGCCAGTCCAAGCACGGTGTCCTCACCGACCGGCCGGGCACGCTGACGAACGACTTCTTCGTCAACCTGCTCGACCTGGACACGACGTGGAAGTCGACGTCCGAGGCGCAGGACGCGTTCGAGGCCCGCGACGCGAGCGGCGCGGTCAAGTGGACCGGCACCCGTGCCGACCTGGTCTTCGGCTCGAACTCCGAGCTGCGGGCGCTGGCCGAGGTGTACGCGAGCGACGACGCGAAGGACAAGTTCGTGCGCGACTTCGTCGCGGCGTGGGCCAAGGTGATGGACCTGGACCGGTTCGACGTCGCGTGACCGCGATGCCGTGACGTACCGCGAGGCGCTCCGCGGTGACTGAGACGCACTGAGGTGCCCTCCCGTCCGGGCCGACCGACCACCGTCGGTCGGCCCAGACGTCGTTCCGGAGGTCGTGCCCGGCGCCCTGATCTTCGCCGCACGCGCCCCGACCTGCGGAATGGAAGCGCCGCAAGGGGTGTTGGAGACGGGTGAGGGGCCCGATCGGGCTCCCGCTCCCGGTGTCGTCCCGCCCTGCGGCGCGGCGGCCCCACTCCTGGAAAGGCTCGCGGCATGACGCGCGACCAGCGCACGATCACCAACCCGGCCACGCTCCACGACCCGACGCCGTTCGGCTACAGCCACGCCGCCTCGGCGCCCGGGGAACTCGTCTTCATCGGGGGCCAGTACGCCTCGGACGCCGAAGGATCCCCGGTCCCCGGCGACTTCGCCGCACAGGTGGAACTCTCCTTCGACCGGCTGCGGTTGGCCCTGGAGGGCGTGGGCCTCGGCTTCGAACACGTCGTCCGGCTCGGCTCGTACATCGTCGACCACGACCACGACAAGCTGGTGGCCCTGGGCAAGGCGATCCACGCCCGCTTCGGGGACCGCCTTCCGGCCCAGACGCTGAGCGGTGTCGCCGCCCTCGCCCTGCCCGGGATGCTCTTCGAGGTCGACGCGGTCGCGGTGCGCCCCGCCTGAGGCCAGCTGACGTTACGTCAGATGCCCATCGAGGCCATCTCCATGGCGGTGCGGTAGTTCCGCGCCACGTTCACCACGCAGATCTTGTAGGTGCGGTTCTCCTTGACGACCAGGAAATAGTCGCGGAGCTGCTTCCAGTAGTTGCGCAGATAGCTCAGCCCCGGAAGGAACGCCGGGGGTCTGGGCACAAGGGCGAACGCCTCGGAGCAGCGCAGGATCTCGCCGGTCGCCTGGGAAAGGACGTCGGCGACGTCGGTGTTCATGTCCCAGCCCGCGGCCTGGTCGGGCCAGATGGCGGCGGCGATCTGCCGCAACTGCTCCTGCTCCTCCGGGGGCAGGGTGCCGGGCACGGCGCCCTGAGCCGTCGCGCCGGACTCCACGGCGTGGGCCGTGCCGATGGCCGCGGTGCCGAACAGACCTCCGACGACCAGGACCGCCACCGCCGGAATCAGGCGGGTGCGCTGCGTCTTCCTCATTCTTGCCCCCTTGTTCTCGTGAATTCTCGTGAGTTCTCGTGCCGTTGGGCCGTATGCGGCCGTAGGTGCCAGCCGACCTTCACACGGGGGTGCGGGCGGAGCAACGGCCCGATCCGGCGATGTCCGAGAACCGTCCTTTTCCCGCCGAACGGCACGGGAGCCGTTCGGGCCGTGTTCGATGCCTTTCGGCCTATGGCGTGCGGAGTTCGGCGGGGCGACCCTGGTCAGTCCACGACGTGACTGGCCCGGGGGGGCGGGGATGGACCCGATATCGATGGCGGTGGCGACGGCGCTGATAGGGGCGATGGCCACGGACGGGTGGGAGAAGGCCCGCGACGGCGTGGTGGACCTCTGGAAGCGGCTGCGCCCCGAGCGGGCCCGGACGGTCGGCCAGGAGCTGGAGGCGCTGCACAGCCAGGTCCTCGACGCCCGCCAGTCCGACGCCTCCGGGGTCGAACAGGCGCTGGAAGGGGTGTGGGGGCTCCAGTTGGACGCGCTGGTGCGCTCGTCCCCCGAGGCCGCCGCCGAACTGCGGCGCCTCCTCGACGAGCGCCTGGCGCCCCTGCTGCCCCCGGCCGAGCGCGCCCAGGCGTACTCGGTCGTCCAGCACGCCACCGTCCACGGCGGCACCAACGTCCAGGTCGGACGCGACTGGCACGGGCAGACGCCGCCCCCAAAAGCCTGACCTCCCCCGCCGGGCCGGCCACGGCGCGCGTGGACCAGGAGGTCACGCTGTACGGCGGGACGGCCGTCCTGGCGGGGGAGAACGTCAACGTGTCCACCACGCAAGCGCCGCCGCCACCGGCGCGTCCGGTGGTGACGCATGGACTGCGGCAGGACGTCGCGGAGTTCACCGGCCGCGGCACGGAGCTCCAGCGGTTGCTCGACGCCGCCGCGCCCGGCCGCGTGGTGGCCGTGCACACCGTCGACGGCATGCCGGGGGTGGGCAAGACCGCCCTGGTCACGCGCGCCGCGCACCTGCTCACCGAGCGGTACCCCGACGGTCAGTACTTCGTCGACCTGTACGCCCACACGCCGGGCCGGCCGCCCGCGCCGCCCGCCGAGGTCCTGGGCATGCTCCTGACCGGCCTGGGCATCGACCCGAGCAATGTGCCGCCCACCCTGGAGGGGCGCTCCGCCCTGTGGCGGGACCGGCTCAGCGGCAAGCGCGTGCTGCTGGTCCTGGACGACGCGCACGACCCCGCCCAGATCCACCCGCTCCTTCCGGGCTCCAGCGGCTGTCTGACGCTCATCACCAGCAGGGACCGGCTGCGGGCCCTGGACAACGCGGACCCGCTGGCCCTCCGGCCGCTGGAACCCGAGGAGGCCGTACGGCTGTTCCTGCGACTCGCCCGGCGCACGCCCGTCGCCGACGAGCGGGAGGCCGTCGCCGAGACGGTACGCCTGTGCGGGTACCTGCCGCTGGCGATCGTCCTGCTCGCCGGGCGGCTGCGCCACAAGGACGCCTGGTCCCTCGCGCGGTTCGCCGCCGACTTCGCCGCCGCCAAGGACCGCCTCGACGAACTCGCCGCGGGCGACCGCGCGGTCCGTGCCGCCTTCGCCCTGTCCTACCGCGATCTGACGCCCAGCCAGCGGCGCCTCTTCCGCCGCGTCAGCCTGCACCCCGGCACGGCCCTCGACGTCCACGCCGCGGCCGCCCTGGACGACACCTCCCTGACGGCCGCCCGCCACGACCTGGACGTCCTGTACACCGGCCACCTCCTGGACGAGCCCGTGCCGGGCCGCTACCAGCCCCACGACCTGCTCCGCCAGTTCGCCCACGCCCTGGCCGTCGACGAGGACCCGCCGCACGAGCGCGAGCGGGCCCTCGACCGGCTCTTGGACTACTACCTGTACGCCGCCGAGCGCGCCGACCGCCATCTGAACCGCATCCCCCGCCCGGCCACCCCGCCGTCCGCGCCGCCCGGCCTGGCCCTGCCCGCGCTGCCCGGCCGGGCCGAGGCCCTGGAGTGGCTGCGCGCCGAGCACCTCAACCTGCTGGCCTGTGTCCAGGCGGCGGGCGAGCGGGCGCCCCGCGTGGTCGCGCTGACCGCGGCCCTCGCGGCGTTCCTGCGCCACGACGGGCCCTGGCAGCAGGCTCCCCCGCTGCACGAGCGGGCCGCGGCGGCCGCCGAGCGCCTCGGCGACCGCTTGGGACAGGCCGCCGCTCTCAACGCCCTGGGGCTGGCCTGGGGGGTCATCGGAGACATCGCGGCGGCGCGGGAGGCACAGCAGCGCGCCCTGACCCTGTACGAGGACCTAGGTGACCGGCTCGGCCAGGCCAACGCCCTGTGCGACCTCGCCCCCACCCTGCTGCTCCACGGCGACTACGAGAAGGCGAAACGCGTCCAGCACCGCTCGCTCGCCCTCTATGAGGACCTCGGCAACGGCCTCGGGCGGGCCCACGCCCTCAGCGCGCTCGGCAACATGCTGGAGGCCGGAGGCGACTACGAGGAGGCCAGAAGCGTCGACCTGCGCGCCCTGGCCGCCTTCGAAGCCGTCGGCGACCGGCTCGGCCAGGCCAACGCCCTCAACTCGCTCGGCAACGTACGGGGCCTGACCGGTGACTATGAGGAAGCCGCCGCCTACCAGCGGCGCGCCCTCGCCCTGTACGAGGACCTCGGCAGCCGCCACGGACAGGCCAACACGCTCCACTCGCTCGGCAACGTGCTCCTCCTGACCGGGGACTACGACGAAGCCGCCGCGTCCCAGGAACGCGCCCTGGCCCTGTACGAGGACCTCGGCAGCCGCCAGGGACAGGCCAACACCCTCAACAACATGGGCCGCACCCGCCAGGCCGTCGGCGACTACGAGCGGGCGGGTGAGCTCCACCAGCGGGCCCTCGCCCTCTCCGAAGGCCTCGGCGACCGGCCGGGACAAGCCATGTCCCTCATGATCCTCGGCTACATCCGCTATCTGACCGGGGACTACGCGACGGCGGTCCGCCTCGAGCAGCGCTCCCTCACTCTGGCCCAGGAACTCGACAACCTCCCGGGGCAGGCCAACGCCCTGCTGCTCCTGGGCATCGTGCGGACCGCGACCCAGGAGTACGACGAGGCGGCCACGCTCCTGAAGCGGGCACTCGACCTGTACGAGCGCTTCGGGGACCGGCTCGGCCAGGCCAACGCCCTCAATAACTCGGGCCGCCTGGAGCACCTGACCCATGGATACGAGCGGGCGGCGGAACTGATCGGGCGCGCCCTGGACCTCTATGCGGAGATCGGCGACCGGGAGGGGCAGGTGGACGCCTGGAACAACAAGGGAGCCCTGTTCCTGGCGTCCGCGGGGCCCCGGGAGTCCCTCGCGGCCCACACCGAGGCCCTCGCCCTCGCCCGGGAGATCCACTTCCCGCTGGGCGAGGCCCGCGCGCTGGAGGGGATGTCCCGCTGTCGCGCCCTGCCCGCCGAACACGGCCTCGCCCTCGGCGAGTTACGGCAGGCCCTGGCCGTCTACCAGCGCATCGGCGTCGCCGAGGCCGCCCCCGCGGCCGCGCGCCTGCGCGTCTTGGAAGGCGGCGACGGCGACGGCGGGTCCGGCCGTCAGACAGGGGCCGCCGACTGAGGCGGCGCGGTCCGCGGGTTCCGAAAATTGGTGTGGACCAGTGGGGGTCCGTGGCGCCGGATTGGACCTAGCCTGGGGGAGCCGGTCGTCCGCCCCCCTTGGCGACCGGTGGGCTCCCGCGCCCGCCCCCGGCGCGGGGGCCGAAGGGACGTGAGCCGGGGATGGCGGGCGCGCGGTGGGACCGCGTGCGGCGCGCCGCGTGGCCGCGTCGCCCTACTCGTGAGTCACTTCGTCTCGCCCTCACCTACGCGTCAGCCTTTCGTAACCAACGGCGCTTTGGATGACGGCGGCGCCGGCGCGAACGACCGGCCCCGTCCCCACCCCCACAGGCCCACAGGGAGAGACCCCGTGCCCCACCCCACGCCGCGTACGTACCTGGGCGGTGTCGTCGCCATGACGCTCGCCACGACGGCGGCCATCACCGCGACGGCCCCGGCCGCGACGGCCGCGGAGACGCCCCGTCTGAAGGTGCTCACGTACAACGCCTTCCTCTTCAGCAAGACGCTGTACCCGAACTGGGGGCAGGACCACCGCGCCAAGGAGATCCCCACGGCCGGCTTCTTCCGGGGCAACGACGTCGTCGTCCTGCAGGAGGCGTTCGACAACTCGGCCTCCGCGGCTCTGCAGGGCAACGCGAAGGCCCAGTATCCGCACCAGACGCCGGTGATGGGCCGCAGCAAGTCCGGCTGGGACGCCACCGGTGGCGCCTACTCCGCGCTCACGCCCGAGGACGGCGGGGTGACGGTCCTCAGCAAGTGGCCGATCGTGCGCAAGGAGCAGTACGTCTACAAGGACGCCTGCGGCGCGGACTCCTACTCCAACAAGGGCTTCGTCTACGCCGTCCTCGACGTCAACGGCGCCCGGACGCACGTCGTCGGCACGCACGCCCAGTCCACGGACCCCGGCTGCGCGGCGGGCGAGGCGGCCGCCACGCGCGCCAAGCAGTTCAAGGAGCTGGACGCGTTCCTGGCCGCCAAGCGCATACCGGCGGGCGAACAGGTCCTGGTGGCGGGCGACTTCAACGTGGACTCGCACAGCTCCGAGTACGCCTCGATGCTCGACGACGCGGGCCTCGCCCCGGCGGACGCGCGCACGGGGCACCCGTACTCCTTCGACACGAGGGACAACTCGATCGCCGCCGAGCGCTACCCCGACGACCCCCGCGAGGACCTCGACTACGTCCTGCACCGCAAGGGCCACGCCCGGCCCGCGGACTGGAAGAACGACGTGGTCAAGGAGCAGAGCAGCCCGTGGACGGTGTCCAGTTGGGGCAAGGAGTACACGTACACCAACCTGTCGGACCACTACCCGGTGGTCGGCGGTTAACGAGCCCGCGGGGCGCACGCTCGCGAGCCCCTGCCGCCGGACGGCGGCGGGGGCTCGCTCTCAGCGCGGCCAGACGCCGGTGATGCGGCGCGTGGCCGCGGCGCCGCCGCGGTCGACCGCGGCCTTGACCCCGGCGAAGATCGCCCCCTGGAGCACGGCGGCGGTGAGCACCTCCGGCCAGGTGCGGTGTTCGTCGGTGGCCTCGGGGGCCTCCCCTTCGTGGCCGAGGGCCTGCCACGCCCGGTTGAACGCGGCGGTCGCGAGCATGCCGCCGACGACGCCGAGCGCGAAGCCCACCGGCTTGTAGGCGAGCTTCGTCTTGTTCATCGCCCCTGCCCGAGGTGCGGGTAAGGCCCATCAGGGGCGGGTGTTGACGGCTGTGCGGGTCGGGTCATGGGGAGCTCTCCTCTGGTCGCCGTGCGGGCCTGTGGATCTCTTCGCCTTGCTGGCATGCCGGTCTGCTACCCCACTGGCGCCCCGATCCATCACCCGCCCGCCCTCCGCATGCGTGCGACTGCCATCCATATGTTCCGGTCAAGAATGGTCTTCATACTGCCACCTCGAACGGAATGAACCCTTCCGATATCCGGCCGATGCCAGAGTCCGGGTGCGGCGCCCAACAGGGCGCCCGTGGATGAACTGCCTGACACGAGGAGTTCTTTCGTGGGGAAGAAAGTCTGCACGCTTCTCTCATCTGTCGCACTCGTCTCCGTCACCCTGATCGGCCAGGCCAGCGCGGCCCCCGCCGAGCACACCGGCGCCACCTCGGCCGCGGCGAAGCCGGGGGCCGCGTCCGACCAGGTGCGCCACGCCCCCTTCACCCTCAGCCACAACGAGTCCGTGAGCTCCAACACGGCCAGACTCGTGATGCAGTCCGACGGCAACCTCGTCATCTACGACGAGTTCAACAGGGCCCGGTGGGCCTCGCGCACCGTGGGCCAGGGCTGGACCACCCGCTTCCAGGAAGACGGCAACCTCGTCGTCTACACCCGCAACGGGCGCGCGGTCTGGGCCTCGAACACCGCCGGTCACCCCGGCTCCCGCCTCGTCGTCCAGGACGACGGCAACGTCGTGATCTACGACGGCAGCCGCGCCGTGTGGGCGTCCGGCACCAACCACTGACGCCCGGCGCCACGGCGCGGCGACGTCACTGACGCACCGCACGAGGGCACACCGCACGACGGCACACCGCACGAAGGGCCGGGCCCGCGAGGGCCCGGCCCCCTTGGTCACGCGGGCCGGGGCACCCGGGCGGAAGGGCCTGTCGCCTGGGGTTCTGTCGTAAAGTACTGCGGTCGTCCACCCGCAATACCGCACGAATCCGGAGCAAGTCCACGTGGCCCCGTCCCTCCAGCCGGTCCTGGACCGCATCGCCGACGAGATCCAGGCCCTGCCAGGGCGGGGCCGTCCCGCCGACTACATCCCGGCCCTGGCCTCGGCCGACCCCCGGCGCTTCGGGATGGCCGTCGCCGAGCTCGACGGCACGGTGTACGGCGTCGGGGACTGGCAGCGGCCCTTCTCCACCCAGTCGATCACCAAGGTCTTCACGCTCGCCCTCGACCTCTCCCTGGAGGGCGAGCTCTTGTGGGAGCACGTGGGGCGCGAGCCGTCCGGCAACCCGTTCAACTCGCTGGTGCAGCTGGAGTACGAGCACGGGATTCCCCGCAATCCCTTCATCAACGCCGGTGCCCTCGTCGTCACCGACCGCCTCCACACCCTGACCGGGGACGCGGCCGGAACGCTGCTGGCCTTCCTGCGCGCCGAGTCCGGCAACGCCGCCCTCGACTTCGACGTGAACGTCGCCGACTCCGAGACCGCGCACGGCGACCGCAACGCCGCCCTCGGCCACTTCATGGCGTCGTACGGCAACATCGCCAACCCCGTGCCCGACCTGCTCCACCAGTACTTCCGCCAGTGCTCCGTCGAGGCCTCCTGCGGTGACCTCGCCCTTGCCGCGGGGTTCCTCGCCCGCCACGGCATAAGGGCCGACGGCTCCAGCCTGCTCACCCGCAGCCAGGCCAAGCAGGTCAACGCGGTCATGCTGACCTGCGGCACCTATGACGCCGCCGGCGACTTCGCCCACCGCGTGGGGCTGCCCGGCAAGAGCGGCGTCGGCGGCGGCATCATCGCCGTCGTCCCCGGCCGCTGCACCCTGTGCGTGTGGAGCCCCGGGCTCGACCAGCGCGGCAACTCGGTGGCGGGCGTCGCCGCCCTGGACCGCTTCACCACGCTGACGGGGCTCTCGGTGTTCTGAGTCGCGACGCTCTGCCGCGGCGGCCGCGCCCACCCGACCCGATCGGGCACCGATGGTCGGGTCCCGCGGGTGGCCCGCTCCCTAGCGTGGTGAGCGCAACGAAGGAAGGGAACCGGGCGTGCTGGAACGGCTCAACCAGACCATGGAGCACATCGAGCGCCACCTCGATCAGCCGGTCGACGTGGCGGAGCTCGCGCGCCGCGCGGCGACGTCGGAGTACCACCTGCGCCGGATGTTCTCGGCGCTCGCGGGCATGCCGCTGTCGGAGTACGTCCGGCGCAGGCGGCTGACCGTTGCGGGGGCCGAGGTGCTCGGCGGGAGCCCGTCGCTCCTGGAGATCGCGGTGCGCTACGGCTACGGCTCGGGCGAGGCGTTCGCCCGCGCGTTCCGCGCCATGCACGGCGTCGGCCCGGGCGAGGCCCGGCGCACCGGCGCGGCGCTCGTCTCCCAGCCCCGGCTCTCCTTCCGCCTCACCGTCGAAGGGAACAGCAGCATGCGCTATCGCGTAGTGGACAAGCCCGCCTTCACCGTCGCCGGCCTCAAGGCACGGGTGCCCCTGGTGCACTCCGGCCCCAACCAGGCGATCATCGACTTCGTCCGCGGCATCGCGCCGGGGACCCTGGAAGGCCTGGCCGCACTGTCCGACCAGGAGCCGCGCGGCACCGTCGCGGTCTGCGACGACCTGGACCCGAGCCGCGCCGAAGGCACCGGACTCGACTACTACCAGGGGGTCGTCACCTCGGCGGCCGCGCCCGATGGCATGGCATCGCTGCCGGTGGCGGCGGGCACCTGGGCGGTGTTCACCACCTCAGGACCGGCGCCCCAGGCCATTCAGGAGCTGTGGCGGGACGTGTTCACCGAGTGGTTCCCGTCCAACCCGTACCGCTCGCGCCCCGGCCCCGAGATCCTGCGCACCCGGCTGTCGCCGGACTCGACCGAGGCCGACGCCGAGCTGTGGCTCCCGGTGGAGCGAGAGCAGGGCTGAGCCACCACTAGGGCGGGCGGCGGGCGACCGGGGGGTGGCCCGCCGCCGAACGCGCCGTGTACGGCCCGTGCATTCCTCGCGCGCCCTACAACCAGGAGCGGTGCCCCGCGTGTCGAACCCGGCGTCGGCCGGAAGCCCCGGCACGACCGATTCCGCGACCAACGGAGTTCATGTGCACACGCGTTCACGCTCAACAGGTGCGAGACTGGCCGCGACCGCCGCCCTCTCGCTGGCCACCCTCGCGGCGGGCATCCCGTCCGCCCACGGCTCGGACGCCTCAGCCGCGCCGAGCGCGCAGCCGGACCCGGCGTACGTGGTGTCGCTGTCCAGCAGCCGCGCCGCCACCGACTTCGACCACCGCAAGGTCACCCTCTCCGGCACGGTCACCCGCGCCGACGGCACGCCCGTCGCGGGCGCCCGGGTACGGCTCAGCAAGTCCGTCCTCTTCAACACCTGGAACCCTTGGGGCGACCCCATCGACCCGACCGAACGGGAGACGCTCTCGCTCGGCGCGCCCCGCACGGACGCGGACGGGCGCTTCCGCCTCTCCGGAGTCCGGGCGGACCGCTGGCTCGACCAGCCGAGCCTCCATCTGTTCCCCCGCCACAAGGTGGCGTTCGAGGCCTCGTACGACCCGGGCTCCCCCGACGACAACGAGATCTACTTCGCCTCCACCACCGTCAACGTCAAGCCCGTCACCAGCACCCTCAGCTACCAGGTCAACAAGACCCGGGTGCGCGCCGGGGACCGGCTCGTCGTCACCGGCAAGGTCAAGTGGCCCGCCGGGCGGGGCCCCGTCAAGGGCACCCGCGTGCTGCTGCGGACGTACTACGAGTCCGCCTACGACGCGAAGACGACGGCCGACGCGCGGGGCAACTTCACCGTCCGCGCCAAGATCCGCGGCTACGACCGGACCTTCGTGCTGTTCTCCGCGCCCAAGGACTACTACGTCGCGGGCGCGAGCAAGAACCTGCCGGTCAAGAACGTCACCCCGCGACCGGCCGGGTGACGCCCTGGCGCATATGACGCAGATCATGGAGATCTGCGTGAACGGGACGGATTGCCGATCCTGGAAGGGAGCAGGAGTAAGGAAGAACGAGAACTGACGCACGACCGGGGCGGCCGGGAGGCCGCGCCGAGGAACGGACGGAGGTCCCATGACCCGCGCCATCACTGTCGGAGTGGACGGAT
Source organism: Streptomyces sp. NPDC043996 (assembly GCF_056435225.1). Taxonomy (NCBI): domain Bacteria; kingdom Bacillati; phylum Actinomycetota; class Actinomycetes; order Kitasatosporales; family Streptomycetaceae; genus Streptomyces; species Streptomyces sp. NPDC043996. The sequence goes on from NZ_JBWKEY010000002.1 coordinate 231,839, forward strand.
CCGCGGAGAGCCTGGCCGCGGCCGACTGGGCGGCGCGCGAGGCCGTGCTGCGCGACGCGCCGCTGCGCGTCGTGCACGCCTGGCCCCGCGACACCGCCGACGTGCCCGTCACCCAGGACCGGGACGAGCGGGCCGCGGCCGTCGACGGCGTCCTGCGCGAGGCCGTGACCCGCGTGACCGGGAGGCACCCGGGCCTCGCGGTGAGCTCCGAGGTCGTGGCGGACACGGCCGTCGCCGCGCTCCTCAAGGAAGCCGAGCGGTCCGAGGCCCTGGTGCTCGGCACCCGCGGGCACGGGGCGCTCGTGGGGTTCCTGCTCGGCTCGTACGGACAGCAGGTGATCGCCGCCGCCACGGGTCCCGTGGTGTCGGTGCGGGCCGGTACGGGCACGGGGAGCGAGGACACCCCGGGCGAGGTGGTCGTCGGGCAGCACGGGGAGCCGGAGGACGCCGACGACCCCGTGCTGCGGTTCGCCTTCGAAGCGGCCGCGGCCCGGGGTGCGGCGGTGCGCGCGGTGCGGGCCTGGACCCTGCCGCCGCTGTACGCGTACAGCCCCGGCTCGCTGCACCTCGCGGACGAGGCGGGCGGCCTGGAGCCGTACGAGAAGAAGGCGCTGGCCCGGGCCCTGGCCCCGTGGCGCGAGCGGTTCCCCGGCGTGCCGGTGGTCGAGCACGTCGAGATCGGCAGCGCGGGCCAGGTGCTCCTCTCGGCGCTCGCCGACGCGCGGCTCCTCGTGGTGGGCTGCACCGCGCGCCGCTCCCCCATCGGCACCCGCATCGGCTCCGTCGCCCACGCCGCGCTGCACCACGCGGGCTGCCCCGTGGCGGTCGTCCCGCACGCCTGAGCCGGGGCGAGCGCGGGATCAGCGGCCGGCCGACCCGGCGAGCAGTGCGCGCAAGGACGGCTGGAGCAGGTCCGCGTGGGCGCGCACCATGTCGTCGCACAGCCGCCAGATCCGCTCCACGGTCAAGGCGGCGGCGGTCGCCGGGTCGGTCATGGCCGCGTGCCGGATGTGCCGCGGCTCGTCGTCGATGGCGGCCCGCACGACCAGCTCGGTCACGCTGAGGTACGTGCGGTTGAGGGCGGCGAGCTGCGGGGGCAGGGCCCCCGCGCGGGTGGCCTGGACGCCGGTCGCGTCGACCAGGCAGGGCACCTCGACCACGCCGTGCGCCGGGAGGTTGTCGATCAAGCCGTGGTTGGGGACGTTGCCGTAGACGGTGCGCGGGGTGCCGGTGACCATGCTGTGGATGATCTGCGGCGCGTACTCCATGGTGGACTCGACGGCGAGCGGCGCGCCCTCGGCCAGCGCGGCGCGGGTCCGGTGGTAGGTGGCGACGTTGTCGTCGACCATGGCGAGGTAGGCGCCGACCGGCAGCCGCAGCCGCTCGACCTCGCTGTCGTGGCGCAGGTACCAGGGGACGTACTCGCAGGAGTGCTCGCTGGTCTCGCTCGGGTAGTAGCCGAGCCGCCGGTACATGTCGACGCGGGCCCGGCGCCGCAGCTGCCCGTCCCGCGCGATCAGTTCGTCGAGGCGGCGGTAGAGGTCCGTGCCGCGGTGCTCGAACCGCAGCACCCAGGCCTGGTGGTTGACGCCCGCCGCCCGGTAGGTGATCTCGTCGTAGGGGACGTCGACAAGGTCGGCGAGGTCCCGCATGGTCCAGTACACCGAGTGGCACAGGCCGACGACGCGGGTCAGTCCCGTGGCCCGGGTGACGTACTGGACGTTCATGGCCATCGGGTTGGTGTAGGTGAGCAGCCAGGCGTCGGGGCACAGCGCGGTGATGTCCTCGCCGAGCCGCTTGAGGAAGGGGAACGTGCGCAGGGCGCGGAAGATGCCGCCGACGCCGAGGGTGTCGCCGATGGTCTGGCGGAGGCCGTGCCGGGCGGGGACGTCGAAGTCGGTGCGGGTGGCCGCACGCATGCCGATGTCGACGGTGTTGATGACGAAGTCGGCGCCGCTCAGGCAGGCGCGGCGGTCGGCGTGGGCGGTGACGCGGGCGTCCGCGCGGCGGTCCCCGGCGATGCGGTGGGCCGCGGCCTCGGCGGTGGCGAGCCGCTCGGGGTCGATGTCGTGCAGGGCGACCCGGGCGCCCTTCAGCTCGGGGAAGGCGAAGAGGTCGGCGAGCAGGCCCTGGGTGAACTCGACGCTGCCTGCGCCGATGAAGGCGATCTTGGGGCGGGTCATGGGCGGGTGTCTCCGGTTCTCGGTCGTGGCGGTCGGCGCGCTTCGGGCCGGTCCTGTGGTGGTCAGCCCTTGAGGCCGATGGAGGTGATCGAGCGGACGAAGGCCTTCTGCGCGCAGAGGAACGCGCACAGCACCGGCAGGACGGTGAGCGCGTTGCCCGCCATCACCGCGGACCACCGGGTCTGGTGCTGGCCCTGGAACGTGGTCAGGCCCAGCGGGAGCGTGTACTGGTCGTCGTGGTGGAGCGCGATCAGCGGCCAGGTCAGGTCGTTCCACGTGGTCAGGAACGTCAGCGCAGCCACGGTGGCGAGCGCGGGCCGGGCCAGGGGCAGCACGATCGACCAGAGCACCCGCGCCCGGGCGCAGCCGTCGATCCAGGCGGCCTCCTCCAGCTCCCTCGGCAGGGACAGGAAGAACTGCCGCAGCAGGAACACCGCGAACGGCGTGACCAGCGACGGCACGATCAGCGCGCCGAGGGTGTCGATGAGCCCGAGCTCCTTCAGGACCAGGAAGGTGGGGATCATCGTCAGCTGGAACGGGACCGCCGTCGTCGCGAGCATCAGCACGAGCAGCGGCCGGGAACCGGCGAACCGCATCCGGGCGAAGGCGTAGCCGCCGAGGGCGCCGAAGACGAGGTTCGAGGCGACCGCGACGGCGGACACGACGGCCGAGTTGAGCAGCCACCGCGGGAACAGGGCGGTGCCGAGGACGTAGCGGTACCCGCCGAGGTCGAGCCCGGAGGGCCACAGCGCGGGCGGGAAGCGGTTGAACTCGGCGTCGCTCATCACGGAGCTGAGCAGCAGCCACACCAGGGGCAGCGCGAACAGCGCGGCCAGCGGTGCGAGCAGCAGGTGCCAGGCGCTGAAGGGCAGGCGCGGGCGGCGCCGCCGGGCGGTGGGCCGCGCGGCCGGTCCCGATGCCGGCCGGGGGCGGCCTGGGGCGGGCGCGGTCATGGGGTGGCCGCCTTGGTACGGGGGCCGCGCGCACGGCCGCGGACGGCGCGCACCGCCACGGCCGTCGCGAGCAGCGCCACGGCCAGGACGTAGGCGGCGGCCGCCCCGTACCCGGCGGTGAACTCCTTGAAGGCCTGCTCCCAGACGAAGTAGACGATCACGGTGGTGGAGCCCAGGGGGCCGCCCTTGGTGGTGACGTAGACGAGGTCGAAGACCTGGAGGGACTGGAGGGTCTGCCACAGCAGCAGGAACGCGCTGATCGGCGTGAGGGCGGGCAGCGTCACGTGCCGCAGCACGCGCGGCGGCCCGGCCCCGTCAAGGGCCGCGGCTTCGACGAGCTCGCGCGGGACGTCCTGGAGGGCGGCCAGGTAGATGACGGTGCACAGGCCCGTGCCGCTCCACAGGCTGATGGCGACGAGGACGAACAGCGCCTGCGCGGGGTCGGTGAGGAAGCCCTGCCGGGAGACGCCGAGGTGGTGCAGGACGGAGTTGGCCGCGCCGAACTCCGGGTCGAGGATGAAGGAGAACAGCACGCCTTGTGCCGTGGCGGAGAGGACGAACGGCACGAGGAACAGGGTGCGGTACAGGCCGACGCAGCGGATGCGCCGGTTGAGGCAGAGGGCCAGGGCGAGGCCGACGACGACGCTCAGCGGTACGTACAGGGCCGTGAAGACGACGGTGTTGCGCACGGCCTCGTGGAAGTTCGGGTCCTGGCGCAGGGCGCGGTAGTTGTCGAGGCCCACCCAACGGCTGGGCGTGACCAGGTCGTTGGCCTGGAAGGACAGCAGCAGCGACCAGACGACGGGGACGACGCCGAGGCCGATGATGACGATCACGGCGGGGGCGACGAACGCCCAGGCGGTGGCGGTGTCCCGGCGGCGCCGACGGCGCGGGGCGCGGGCGGCCGGGCGGTCCGGGGGCGGGGTCAGCGGGGTCGGGAGTCGGGGCATGTCAGGTCCTCACCGCGGGATGCGCAGGGCGGCGTTGGACTCCTCGGCGCAGGCGCGCACCGCGTCGGCGGGCCCGGCGCGGCCGAGGAGCACGGAGACGACGGCCTTCCCCAGGGCGCGGGAGACGCGGGGGTAGGCGGGGTGCACGGGGCGTACGCGGGCGGAGGCGACCGCTTCGGTGAACACCGCGAGGCCCGGGGTGCGGGTGGTGTGCTCGCGCCAGGCGGGGTGTTCCTGGCCGCGGCGGCTCAGGGGCAGGCTGCCCGCCCGTATGTCCCAGCGGCTGTCCTGGGCGGGCTGGATCAGCCAGCTGGCGAAGGTCCGGGCGGCCTCCGTGCGGGCCCCGCCGTTGTCGAAGAGCACCCAGGTGTCGGGGCCTGAGATCGTCAGGGGCGCGCGGCTGAAGGTGGGCAGCGGGACGACGTGGTAGTCGAGTCCGGCCCGGGCGATGTCCGGCAGCTGCCACGGGCCGGTCAGGAGCATGCCCATCCGGCCGGAGAGGAAGACCCGGCCCATCTGGTCGCTGCCCGGCTTGGGGTCGACGTAGACGCTCCGTTCGCGCGCCAGGTCCCTGACGACCTCCAGGGCGCGGGCGCCCGCCCGCGCGAAGCCGATGCTCCGGCCGTCGTCGGCGATCACGTCGCCGCCCAGGTCCCAGATGAGGGGCCACAGCCGCCAGACGGTGTCCTCGTCGCCGGTGCCGGGCCAGCCGGTGCCGAAGCGCCCGGTGCCCGCGTCGGTGAGGCGGCGCGCGGTGCCGGTGAAGTCGCGCCAGGTCCAGCCCGCCTCGGGCAGGTCGAGACCGGCGGCGGCGAAAAGGCGCTTGTTGCAGACCACGGCCAGGCAGTCCAGGAGCGCGGGCAGGGCGCGGACCCGGCCGCCCACGGTGACGGCGTCCCGCGCGGCCCGCCAGTAGTCGCGCCAGGGCGTGGGGCCCTCGCGGACATGTGCGGTCAGGTCCACGACCTTCGGGCTGCGGGCCACGCTGGCCAGGTCGGAGCCGAAGACGTAGGCGATGTCGGGGTAGGCACCAGCGGCGAGGGCCGCGGTGACCTTCTGGAGCATCGCGTCCGCGACGACGCCGCCGCCCAGGTCCACGCGGATGCCCCGGTGGCCGCGCTGGAAGTCGGCGGCCAGGTCCTTCACGACCCGCGCGGCGATGTCGGTCTGGCCGTGCCACAGCTGGATCGTGACGCGCCCGTCGGGCCCGACCCCGTCCCCGGCTCCCGCCGCGCAGCCCGGGAGACCGCCGACGGCCGCCGCGAGGGCCCCGGCGCCACCGGCTCGCAGCAGGCCGCGCCGCGGCGGTGCGCCGGGCGCGCCGCGTACTGACGTCATCGCTGCCTCCCTGGGGCCGGGCGCCGCTCGTCAAGTCGGTGGGACCGTACGAGGGGAAGCCCGGGGAGAGAAGGGGGCTCGGGGCGCCTCGAGCCGGGTTCCGGCCACGCCGCGCCGGGCACCGGGCGCCCGGGACGAAAGATCTTTCGTGACGATCCGTCAGCTCTCGGTCACTCCCGTCACTCCCATTCGGCTCCGGGGCGAGGCCCGCCGCCTCATCCGCACCACACGGATCAGGGGGCCACGCGCGCCTCACCCGCCACCCCGTGATTCGTACAATAAATCGCATGGAATCGCTGAGGAAAAGGCGATACTGGAAAAGGCTTTCGGCCGCTACACTCGCTCGCCTGGATATCTGGCATGGGGGATTTCGGGGGGCGGTCACGCATGGTCGACGAGTCGCGTTCGCATGATTCAAAATCCCGGCGCGGGCGCCATCGCCGCCCGTGGGAGCGGGAGGTTCCACCGGAAGCGGCGGACGCCATCCTGGAGATAATCCAGGTGCTCGGCGGCATCGCCATCAAAAGGGCACAGGTACCACGGCCATTGCGCCTGGACCGGCTTACCTTCGACGACGTCGTCCGTTATTTCGTGGAACAGCGCCCGGATGTTCCCCAGGTGCATCACGGCGCGCTGCTCGCCCGCCAGGGGATGCCCGCGGGCAGCTACTGCTTCCAGCTCTTCGTCGATCGCGACAACCGTCCCTGCCTGACCCCCTCCGGGTCGCCGTACGGCAGGTTCATGGTGGTGAAGGAGCTGGACACCGAGCTGCTCGCCATGTTCGGGGGGCGGGAGCTCATCATCTTCGAGTAGCCCGTCGCCGCAGGCGCCGACGGTGGAGGAAAACCATGGCGAAATGGGCGGGCCTTGCCGCCGGACTGGCCGTCGCGGTGCCCTTGCTGGTGGCCGTCGCGCGCACCCGGCGCAGGCGGAACCGCGAGGACGTACGGATCGACAGCGCGGAACTGAATCGATGGTTCCGGCGTCGCGGATGAACAGCGCGACAACGCGTCAAGCAATCAACAGCGAAAGACAAACGAACAGTATCGGGGGAAGAACGACAATGGATCCACTCTCCCTCATCGCCGCGATCGCCTTCTTCGGGTATGTCGCGGTGGTGATCGTGTCCATCACCGTGGAAGTCATCACGGAATGGTTCCGGGCGCGCGGCAGGATCAAGGCCGAGCACTCCGACGTGATCGCCTTCTCGCTCGCCGAGCGCATCGCCAACCGGGACTACGTGAAGGTGGGCGGGGTCTTCGACAAGACCCCGACGACCGCGTCCACACGCATCGTCCAGGGCTTCTACGACGAGCGCGCCGGCCGGGTGATCCAGGCCCGCGCGCTGGCCAGCGCCCGCCAGCCCGGCGCCGACGTGGTCCGCAACCACACGGCGGGCCGCGGCCTCGTCGTCTACACCTGAGGGGCCCCGGTGGAACCCCTCAGCCTCATCCTGCTTCTGCTGCTCGGCGGCGCCGCCGGAGCGGTCCTGGCGCAAGTCACCTGGGACATGGTGAACGGCTGGATCCACACCCGGGCCCTGCGCGGCGGCTACGCGGAGATCCTCTCCGAGCGCATGGCCAGCGGGGACTACTGCGTCGTCGGCGGTGTCTTCAACGCGCACGGCGTCAGGACGGCGACGCAGACCTGGCAGGCGCACGCCCTCGATCCCGAGCTCGCGCGCAGACTCCATACCCAAAGGGGTGTCATCCGTGTTCACACGTGATCGCGGTCAGGGAGGGCGCGACGCGGACGACGACGCCCGGTGCGCGCCGCGGCTCTTCCTGAGCGGCTTTCCCGCGGACCTCCCCGAGCAGGAGCTGGTGAAGTTCCGGGTGCGCCTGTTCGCGATGCTCGGCGACATCATCAGCCACTACCGCCCCGCGCCGTTCACCATCAGCGCCGGATACGGGTACGCGCCCGCGCTGCCCGCCCCGCCCGTGCCGGGGGCCCCGCCCGGGGCCGCGGACGACGAACCGCCGCCCCCGGACTTCTCGACGATCGCACCGCTCTATACCTTCGACCAGCTCGTCCTGCCCGAGGAGACGACGAACCGGCTGCTCGACTGCGTCTCGCTCGTCGAGGTGGCCCCGCTCGTCTTCGACACGTGGAACCTGCGCTCCATCGAGCCGCATCCGTCCACGGCGGTCAACTTCCGCGGCCCGCCCGGCACGGGGAAGACCATGGCCGCGCACGCCATCGCCCACCGGCTCGGACGGCGCGTGCTCTCCTGCCGCCTCTCGGACCTGGAGAGCAAGTACCACGGCGAGGGGCCCAAGAACCTCGCCGCGCTGTTCGCCACGGCCACGGAGCAGAACGCGGTCCTGTTCGTCGACGAGGCCGAATCGCTGCTCTCGCGCCGGTTCGCCCAGCCGCAGCAGGCCGCCGAGAGCGCCATCAACTCCATGCGCACCGAGCTCCTGATGGCCCTCGACACCTTCCAGGGCCTGGTGATCTTCGCCAGCAACCTGCCGCACAGCTATGACGCCGCCGTGGAGTCGCGGCTGCTGCACGTCGACTTCGCCCTGCCCGACCGCGCGGCCCGGCGGCGGATCTGGCGGACCCATCTGCCCCCGGAGCTGCCGGTGCACGAGGACGTCTCGCTCGACGAACTCGCGGACGTCGACGGCGTATCGGGCCGGGACATCAAGGCGGCCGTCATCCTCGCCGCGGTCGGCACGGCCCGCCGCCAGCGGGACCGCCTCACGCGCGACAGCCTGCTGTCCGCCCTCAAGGAACAGCGCACTCCCCCGCCGCCCGCGCCCGCTCCCGCTCCCGCTCCCGCTCCCGGCGACACGGGGGCCGAACTCTCCGAGGAGGCCAAGCGGTCCGTCGCCGAGGAACTCCGGCAGCGCCTGGCCGAAGGGCACCGCGCTCCGGTCGCGACTTCGGATGCGGATGCGGGCATGAACGGCGGCACCGGCGCCGGAAAGGAGGCCGCCGGTCCCTGACCACGCGGTCCCGCACTCCGGTGCGGGTCAGCCTCGCGCGCGCACGGGGCGGACCCGCACCGGCAGTTCCGCGTGGCCGTTGGAGATGAACGAGGCCAGCGGGCGCAGCTCGGCGGCGGGGACGGCGAGTTCCACGTCGGGGAAGCGGTCGAAGAGCGCCCGCACGGCCGTGGCGACCTCCATCCGGGCCAGCGGCGCCCCCAGGCAGAAGTGCACCCCGTGCCCGAAGGCCAGGTGGTCCTTGACCGCGCGCGTGACGTCGAAGTCGTCCGCGGTCGGACCGTGCCAGGCGGGGTGGCGGTTGGCGGCGGCGTACGAGGCCAGGATCGCCTCTCCGGCGGCGATGACGCCCTGGCCGCCGGGCAGGGGGATGTCCGTGCGGGCGTAGCGCAACGGCAGGTGCGCGACGGCCGGTTCGTGCCGCAGCGTCTCCTCGACGACGTCGTTCCAGTCGGCGCGGCCCGCGCGGACGTGGGCGCGCTGCCCGGGGTCGCTGAGCAGCGCGGTGACGGCCTGGTCGATGACGTTGACCGTGGTCTCGTACCCCGCGCTGATCATCAGGACCAGGGTGTCGCGCAGTTCGGCGGCGGACAGGCGGCCGCCGTCGCCCTCGTCGTCGCGGACCGCGATCAGCGTCGAGGTCAGGTCGTCGCCCGGCCTCGCCCGCTTCGCGGCGATGAGCCGTTCCAGGGCCTCGTAGAGGAGGCCGGTGTTGGCGGTGGCCTGCTCGGTGGTCAGCGTCGTGTCGAAGACCCCGTCGACCAGGGCGCGGAAGGCGGGGCGCTGGGGCTCGGGCACGCCCATGAGGTGGCCGATGACTCCGATCGGCAGCGGGTAGGCGAGGCGGGCGCGCAGATCGACCACCTCCCCGTCGGGCAGGGCGTCCAGCTCGTCGAGGAGGCGCCCGACGAGGTCGTCGACGACCGTGGCCAGGGCCTCGACGCGGCGGGCGCTGAACGCCGGGGCGATCATGCGCCGCAGCCGCCGGTGGTCGGCGCCGTAGGCGGTGAACATGTTCTCCACGGCGATCCACAGCGCCAGCGGCCACGTCTGGACCACCCGGTCGTACTCGGGCCAGTGCGCGCGGGCGTCCTTGGAGACCTCGGGGCTGGTGAGCAGCCGCTTGAGCAGGTCCGGGTCCGAGACGGCCCACACGGTCACGCCGAGCACGTCCGCGCGGACCGCGGGTCCGTGCGCGCGCAGCCACCGGTCCTCGGTGTGCCGCCGGGTTCCGGTGGGGTCGAGCACGATCGGTTCGGACGTCATGCCGGTCTCCTCGCGGTCGGCCGTTCACGGAACGGATGCCCGGGCGTCAGCGTAAAGCCGCCCGGGCCGCCGCCGCAGCGGGGCGCCGCACGATGTCGGCCACGCGCGCCGCCCCGCTCCAGGCCGCCCCGGTCAGCCCGCCTCGGACGTGGAGACCACCACCATCTTGGTCACCGTGCCGTCGTCGCCGACGACGTCGCGCACATGGCGGAAGCCGAGGCGGCGGGCCAGCGCGAGGCTGGCGGCGTTCTCGGCGCCGACCATGCCGTAGGCCTCCTTCAGGCCCAGGTTGTCGGCGGCGTGCCGGAGCAGGCCGCGAATCGCCTCCCGGCCAAGGCCCCGGCCCCAGTACTCGGGGACGAACGCCAGGATCATCTCGTGTCCGTCGACGTTGCCGGTCTTCTTGACCTCCGCGTGGCCGATGTACGTGCCCTCGAACCACACGCCCCAGGCGTCGAACAGGTTCTTGGGGTAGACCTCCTCCAGGACGGCGCGGAACAGCTTGCGCAGGTCCTCCTCGGGCACCTGCTCCTGGCCCATCCAGTGGCACACCTCCTCGTCGCGCAGCAGCGCGACGAAGTGGTCCTCGTCCTCGGGGCGGTAGGGCGTGAACTCAAGGCGTTCGGTGCGCAGGGGTGGCGTCATCGGCGCACTCCGCCTTCCATGCGTTCACGCAGGCCGCGGGGGCGCATATCGGTCCAGACCTCGTCGACGTGGGCGGCGCACTCGGCCTCGGAGCCCTCCTTGCCGGTGCGGTGCCAGCCTGCGGGGATGTCGACGTCTATCGGCCACAGCGAGTACTGGTCCTCTTCGTTGCGCAGCACCTGGTAGCGGGTCGTCTCATCCATGGGGTGGTCTCCTCTCGATGGGTGGTGTCACCGCCCCGGGGCACCAGCGGTGCGGGCGCCCCGGGACGGAGCGGGGTCACAGGGCGCCGCGGGCGTGCCGGGCTATGTGGTGCAGGGCCGTGGTGAACTCCTGTGCCACGCGGCGCACGGTCTCCGTGTCGTGGAGCCCGGTGCGGTGGTGCCAGGTGAAGGCGAGGCGGCCGTCCTGGACGGCGCCGACGACCTCCAGCGGATGGGACCCGCTGTCCCGTGGGTCGTGGTCCTGGCCGAGGGAGCCGTGCTCGGCGCGGACGAGGCCGCTGCCGGGGTCATCGGGCCTGGCGTCCCACTGCCCGAGGTAGTTGAAGACCACCTGGCCGTGTGCCGCCGCGCCGAGCCGCTCGCGCACCTCGGGCGGGCCGAAGGTGCGCAGGGCGCCGTAGCCGATGCCGTTGCCCGGGACCACGCGCAGCTGGCGGCGCACGGACTTCACCAGGGCGCGCCAGTCGCGGGAGGCCGCCAGGTCGTCCGGCGCGGTCACCTGGAGGGCGACGGGGTGGACGGTGGTGAACCAGCCGACCGTGCGGGACAGGTCGACGCCGTCGAGCAGGTCCTCGCGGCCGTGGCCTTCGAGGTCGAGACGGACGCGGTCGCTGCCGGTCCAGCGGGCGAGCGCGAGGGCGAGCGCGGCGAGGAGCACGTCGTTGACGCGGGTGCGGTAGGCGGTCGGCGCGGCCCGCAGCAGCGCCGTGGTGTCCTCCTCGGTGAGCTCCACGCTGACCTGCCGGGCCTCGCCCTCGTCCGCGCCGGGCGCGTCGAGGGCCGGGAGCGGCTCTGCGGTCACCGTCTCCTCCCAGTAGGGCAGTTCGTGGTCGAGGCCGCCCTCGGCGACGTGCGCGGCGAGCCGCCGGGACCAGTCCCGGAAGGAGGTGGTGCGCTCTCCCAGGGCGATGGGTTCGCCCGCGGCCGCCTGCCGGTAGGCGGCTTCCAGGTCGTCGGCGAGGATCCGCCAGGACACCGCGTCCACGACCAGGTGGTGGCCGACGAGCAGGAGGAAGGCGGGGCGGCCGGTGTCCCCGGTGAACAGCGCCGCCCGCAGCAGCGGGCCGTGGCCGAGGTCGAAGCCAGTGTGCAGGTCGTCGGCGGCCTTGCGCATGCTCTCGTCGGCTTCGGCCTCGTCGAGGCCGCCGAGGTCGTGCTGGACGAGCAGGCCCTCGGTGGGGGTTTCGGCAGGCGGCGGGTTGACCTGCCGCCAGCCGTCGCCCTCGTGGGTGAAGCGCATGCGCAGCGCGTCGTGGTGTTCGAGCAGCTCCTCCAGGGCGGCGCGCAGGGCCTCCAGGTCGGGGGCGCCGTCGAGCTCCAGGAGCGCCGACTGGTTGAAGTGGTGGTGCGCGGCGCGCGGGGTGGTCAGGAACCACTCCTGGATGGGGGTGAGCGGCACCTCGCCGCTGACCGGGCCCTCGCCGGAGCGCTGCGGCGCGGTGGTGACGACGGCGGCGAGCTCGGCGACCGTCTGGTGGGTGAACAGGTCGCGGGTGGCCAGGTGCAGCCCGTCGCGGCGCAGCCGGGACACGACCTGCATGCTCAGGATCGAGTCGCCGCCCAGGAGGAAGAAGTTGTCGTGGGCGCCGACGTTGTCGACGCCGAGGACGTCGCCCCAGATGCGGGCGACGCGGCGTTCGGTGTCGGTGCGCGGCGCGACGTGCGGCCCGGTCGCGGTGTGCTCGGGCCCGGGTGCGGGCAGGGCCCGCCGGTCGGCCTTGCCGTTGGGGGTGAGCGGAAGGCGCTCCAGGGGGACGAACACCGACGGCACCATGTGCAGGGGCAGCAGCCCGGCGAGGTGCTCGCGCAGCTCCGCCGCCGCGAGTTCGCCGCCGTCGGCGGCGGGCACGACGTACGCCACGAGCCTGCTGGAACCGCCGTCGGCGCGGACCACGACGACGGCGTCGCGGACCTGGGGGCCGCGGCGCAGCGCGCTCTCGATCTCGCCCGGTTCGATGCGGTAGCCGCGCAGCTTGATCTGGTCGTCGGCGCGCCCGGCGAAGCGCAGCGCGCCGTCGCCGTCCCAGCGGACCAGGTCGCCGGTGCGGTACATGCGCTGCCCCGGCGCGCCGAACGGGTCGGCGGTGAACCGCTGGGCGGTCAGGCCCGGTTGGTTGACGTAGCCGCGCGCGAGGCCGGGCCCGGCGACGTACAGCTCCCCCGTCACGCCGGGCGGCACGGGCCTGAGAGCGGCGTCGAGGACGTACAGGCGGGTGTGGCCCGCCGGGCGGCCGATCGGCGGGGCGCCCGCTCCCGGGGTCAGGGGCCCGGTCCAGGAGGCGACGACGGTCGCTTCGGTGGGCCCATAGGAGTTGATCATCCGGCGGCCAGGGGCCCACCGCTCGACGAGGTCGGGCGGGCAGGCCTCCGCGCCGACGATCAGGGTGCGCAGGTGCGGCAGCGGCCCCGCCGTCTCGGGGGTCACCGTGGCGAGGGCGGCGGGCGGGATGAGGGTGTGGCTGATGTGCCGCTCGGCGAGGACCTGGGCGAGGCGCTCGCCGACCAGCGGCCCCTCCTCGCCGGTCACCAGGGCGGCGCCGCTGAGCAGGGAGACGCACAGCTCCAGGACGGAGGCGTCGAAGCTGGGCGAGGCGAACTGGAGGACCTTGTCGCCGGGGCCCGCGGCGTACTGGGCGGCGGCGGCTTCGGCGAAGCCCGCGAGGCCCTGGTGCGTCACCACGACGCCCTTGGGCGTGCCGGTGGACCCCGAGGTGTAGATGACGTACGCGGGGTGCGCGCAGGTCAGGCGCGCGGTGCGGTCGGTGTCGGTGGGCGCGGTCTCGGGCCCGTCGGCGGCCCAGACCTCGGCGGGGTCGGCCAGGGTCAGCCAGGCGCCCGCGTCGCGGACCATGAACTCCCGCCGCTGCTCGGGGTAGGCGGGGTCCACGGGCAGGAAGGCGCCGCCCGCCTTGGTGACGGCGAGCTGCGCGACGACCGCCTCCGCGGTCCTTGGCAGGGCCAGGGCCACGATCCGCTCGGGGCCGACGCCCCGGCCGATCAGCTGGTGGGCGAGGCGGTTGGCGGCGCGGTCGAGGTCGGCGTACGTCAGCTGCCGGGAGCCGTCGTCGAGGGCCAGCGCGTCGGGCGTGCGGGCGGCCTGCCGCTCGAAGAGCCGGGGCAGGGTGACCTCGGGGACCGGCCGGGTCTGGCCGCGGCCCTGCTCCAGGAGGGTCTTCAGCTCCGCGTCGGACGACAGCGGCAGGGCGCCGAGCGGTCGGCGCGGGTCTTCGGCGACGGCGGTCAGGAGCGTGCCGAGCTGGTCGGCCATCCGCTCGGCGGTCGCCGGGTCGAACAGGTCGGTGTTGTAGGTGAGCAGGCCGTGCAGCGCTCCGGAGTCCGTCTCGGCGAACTCCAGGGTGAGGTCGAACGCCGCGTGCTGGAGCTCCGGCTCGATGTCGGCGACGTCGAGTCCCGGCAGGTCGAGGTCGCCGGTCGGGGTGTTCTGGAGGACCACCATGACCTGGAAGAGCGGGGTGCGGCTGGTGTCGCGCACCGGCTGCACCTCGTCCACCACGCGTTCGAACGGCACGTCCTGGTGCGCGAAGGCGTCGAGGACGGTCTGGCGTACGTCGTCGAGGAACTCGGGGAAGCCGCGCGCGGGGTCGACGTGCGAGCGCAGCACGAGGGTGTTGACGAAGAAGCCGACCAGGTGCTGGACCTCGGGGCGGTCGCGGCCCGAGGTGACGGTGCCGACCGCGATGTCACGGCCGCCCGACAGGCGCGCGAGGAAGGCCTGCGCGGCGGCCACGAGCGTGGTGAACAGGGTGGCGCCGCGGTCCCTGCCGACCTGGGCGAGGCGGCGGGCGGTCCGGGGCGGCAGCGCGAGGCGGGCACTCCTGCCGCCGTGGGTGCGCACCGCGGGGCGCGGCCGGTCGGTGGGCAGTTCGACGGGCTCGGTGTCGGCCAGGTGCTCCTTCCAGTAGCCGAGCTGGCCGTCGGCGTCGGCGCCTTCGGCGGTGCGCTGCCAGTGCGCGTAGTCGGCGTACTGGACGGGCAGCGGCGGCAGTTCCCCGGTGTCGGCGCCGAGCGCCCGCCGGTAGAGGTGGGCCAGGTCGCCGGTGAGCACGGCGGTGGACCAGCCGTCGGTGACGATGTGGTGCAGGGTGAGCGCCAGGACGTGGTCGTCGTCGGCGAGGCGCACCAGGGCGGTGCGCAGGAGCGGGCCGTGGCGCAGGTCGAAGGGGCGGGTGCGTTCGTCCGTCAGGAGGCCCTCCAGCTGGGCCGCGCGGTGCTTGTCGGACGTCGCCGACAGGTCGTGCGTCGGCAGCGGCACCGCGCGCGGCGGGTGGACGAGTTGCACGCCGTGCCCGTCGACGGTGTCGAAGGTGGTGCGCAGCGAGGCGTGGCGGGCCACCAGGGCGGTGAGCGCCTCGGTCAGGGCGTCGGTGTCGAGCCGTCCGCGCAGCCGCAGGGCGAGGCCCGTGACGTACTCGGCACTCTGGCCGGGCGCGAACTCCGCGAGGAACCACAGGCGTTGCTGCGCGTACGACATGGGGGCCGTGGCGCGCGCGACGGGCACGATGGCGGGGCGGGCCGTGCCGGGGGCCGGTCCTGTGGTGACGAGTGCGGCGAGCGCGGCCGGGGTGGGGTGGGTGAACACCGCGCGCGGTGAGACGTCCGCGGCGAACTCCTCGGCCAGGCGTGAGGCGAGGCGGATGCTGAGGATGGAGTCGCCGCCCAGGGTGAAGAAGTCGTCCTCCACGCCGGGCAGGTCCGTGCCGAGTACGTCGGCGAAGACGCCGGCGACGCGGCGTTCGGCGTCGGTGCGGGGCTCGACGCGCGGGGCGCGGCCCGCCCCGGTGTCCGGCTCCGGCGCCGGGAGCGCCGCCCGGTCGACCTTGCCGTTGGCGCTCAGCGGCAGGGCCGCCAGCGGGACGTACGCGGCGGGCACGAGGTAGTCGGGCAGCGAGCGGGCGGCGAAGGACCGCAGGCCCGCCGGGTCGTCCCCGGCCGCACCGACGACGTAGGCGACCAGGCGCCGGGCGCCGGGCCTGTCCTCGCGGGCCACCACCGCCACGTCCACGACGCCGGGGTGGGCGGCGAGGGCGGCCTCGGCCTCGCCGGGTTCGACGCGGAAGCCGCGGATCTTCACCTGGTCGTCGGCGCGGCCCAGGAAGACGACCGTGCCGTCCGGGTGGCGCCGGGCCAGGTCGCCGGTGCGGTACATGCGGGCGCCGGGCGGCCCGAAGGGGTCGGCGAGGAACCGGGCCGCGCTCTCCCCGGGGCGGCCCAGATAGCCGCGGGCCACGCCCTCGCCCGCGAGGAACAGCTCGCCCGCGCAGCCCGGCGGCACGGGCCGCAGGCGGGTGTCGAGGACGTGCGCGCGCATGGCGTCCAGGGGGTGGCCGATGGGCACGGTGTCGGGCACGGCGTCGGCGTCGGCGAGGGCGAAGGAGGTCGCGAAGGTCGTGGTCTCGGTGGGTCCGTAGCCGTCGACGACGGTCAGGCCGGGGCAGGCGGCGAGGACGCGGCGCACGGCCGCGGCGGGGACCACGTCGCCGCCGGTCCACACCTGGCGCAGGCCCGTGAAGCAGTCCGGGGCGTCCTGCGCGAGGAGCCGGAAGAGACCGGCGGTGAGCCACAGCGCGCTCAGGCCGCCCTCCCCGGCGAGCCGCCGCAGCAGGGCCGCGTCCACCGCTCCGTCAGGGGCGACGACCACGCGGCCGCCGGTCAGCAGGGGCGCCCATACCTCGAAGGTGACGGCGTCGAAGGCGACGGGCGAGTGCAGCAGGACGCGGGCGCAGCCGCCGTCGGCGAACCGGCTGTCGGTGGCGAGGGCGGCCACGTCGCGGTGGCGTACGGCCACGGCCTTGGGCACGCCCGTGGAGCCGGAGGTGAACATCACGTAGGCCAGCTGGTCGGGGTCGGCCTGCCCGGCGGGCGGCGCCCCGGCGGGGGCGGTGCGCGCGGCGGTGACGTCGGCGGCGGTGAGCCGGGCGGCGGCGTCCACCTGGTCGAGCAGGGCGCGGCGGCGCTCCTCGGGGGCGCGGGTGTCGACCGGCACATAGGCGCCGCCCGCCTTGAGGACCGCGAGCTGCGCGACCACGAGCGCGGCGGAGCGCTCCATGAGCAGGGCCACGCGGTCCTCGCCCCGCAGGCCGTCCGCGAGGAGCCGGGAGGCCACGCGGTCGGACCAGTCGGCGAGTTGACGGTACGTCACCAGCTGGTCGCCGTCTTCGATGGCGATCGCGTCGGGGGTGCGGCGGGCCTGCTCGGCGAAGAGGGCCACCGGGGTGCGCGGCGGCGTGGGGGCCTTGGCAGTGGCGTTCCACCGCGCCAGGAGTTCCCTGTCCTCGGCGGTGAGCGGGTCCAGGTCGTCCACGTCGCCGTCGAGGCCCTCGGCGAGGTGGGTGAGCAGCGCGGCCAGGCGGCTCGCGAGGCGCTCGACGGTGGCCGGGTCGAACAGGGCGGCGTCGTAGGCCAGGTCGAAGCCGAGGCCTTCGGCGAGGTGGGCGCGCAGGCACAGCGGGAAGGTGGTGGCGTCGTCGGCGCGCACCTCCTCGACGCGCACGCCGGTCCGGGCCGCGGCCGACTCGTCGACGGGGTAGTTCTCGAACACCACCATGCTGTCGAACAGCGCCTCGCCCGCCGGGACGCCGGTGCGGGCCTGGATGCGGGGCAGCGCGAGGAAGTCGTAGCGGCGGGCGTCGCTCTGCCGCTCCTGGAGGTCGCGCAGCCAGGGCAGCACGCCGCCGCGCGGGACACGCACCCGCGTCGGCACGGTGTTGATGAACATGCCGACCATGGAGTCCACGCCGGGCAGTTCGGCGGGGCGGCCGGAGACGGTCGTGCCGAACACCACGTCGTCGCGGCCGCTGGAGCGGGCCAGGAGCAGCCCCCAGGCGGCCTGCACCACGGTGTTGACGGTAAGACCGGCGCGGGCCGCCGCCTCCCGGAGGCCGCGCGAGACGTCCGGGTCGAGTTCCCGTGCGACGGCCGCCGCGGAGCGGGCGCGGTGCGCCTCGGCGGGCACGCGGTCGTAGGGCAGCGGGGTGCGCGCGGCGCAGTCGGCGAGTTCCTCGGCCCAGTGCGCCTCGGCGGCGTGCTCGTCCTGGTCGGCGAGCCACTGGAGGAAGTCCGCGAAGGGCCGCCGGATCGGGCCGGGGGCGTCGGGTCCTCCGGTGAGCGCGGCGTAGCGCTGGCACACCTCGATGAGCAGCTGGCCGCTGCTCCAGCCGTCCAGGACGAGGTGGTGCGAGGACCAGAGGAGCAGGACCTCGTCGCCGGGCAGCGCGGCCAGGGTGACGCGGGTGAGCGGCGCGGTGGTCAGCTCCATGCCCGTGGCGCGGTCCTCGGCGAGGAGCCGCTCGACGGCCTCCGCGCGTCCGTCGGTTGTCAGTTCGCGCCAGTCGAGGTGGGTGACGGGCAGGTCCGCGTGGTGGTGGACGACTTGCACGGGGTGCGGCAGGCCCTGCCAGTGGACGCTGGTGCGCAGCGCCGGGGTGCGGTCGGCGACCTGCTGCCAGGCGGTGGCGAGCGCCCGCGGGTCGGCCACGCCGGACAGCCGCACGGCGGTGCGGTCGAAGTAGGCGCCCGCGGTGTCGACGAGGCCGTGGAAGAGCATGCCCGCCTGCAGGGGCGTCAGCGGCAGGACGTCCGCGACGTGCCGTCCGTCGCCGACGAGCCGGTCCAGGTGCTCTTGGGCGAGGCGGGCGAGGGGGAAGTCGGAGGGCGTGCGGCCGCCGGTGCCGGGGCGGGCGCAGTGGGCGACGATGTCGCGCAGGGCCGCGCGGGTGTCCTCGGCCAGCTGGCGCACGGTGGCTTCGTCGTAGACGGCGGGCGGGTAGGTCAGGCCGAGTTCGAGGCGCCCGTCGTGGACGACGCCGGTGATGTCCAGGAGGTAGGGGCGGGTTTCGTCGGGGTCGGTGTCGCGGCCCGCGGACGGCAGGGCGGCGCCGTAGAGCCCGCCTTCCTGAGGCCCGCTGGTGTCGAACTGCCCGTGGTAGTTGAACCCGACCCGTGGCGCCGGGGCACCGGCCAGGGGGCTTTCGGGCAGGAGGTGGCGCAGGGCGCCGTGGCTCAGGCCGCGCAGGGGCACCGCGCGCAGCTGTTCCTTGACCGCGCGCAGGGTGTCGCGCCAGTCGGCTTCGGGGGCGACGGTCAGGGCGAGGGGGAACTCCGCGGTGAACCAGCCGACGGTCCGTGACAGGTCCATGTGCGCGAACAGGTCCTCGCGGCCGTGGCCCTCGACGCCGATGAGGACGGTGTCGCGCCCGCACCAGCGGGCCAGGGTGCGGCCGATGGCGCTGAGGAGCACGTCGTTGACCTGGGTGCGGTAGACGTCGGGGACCCGCCGCAGCAGGGCGTCGGTCTCCTCGGCGTCCAGGGTGACGGTGAGGGTGGCGGCGGCGCCGTGGGTGTTGGGCCCCGGGCGTCCGGCGGGCAGGTCCGCGGGTGCGGCGGCGGTCCGCCGCCAGTGGGCGAGGTCGGCCTCCAGGGCGCCGGAGCGGGTGTGCTCGTCGAGCCGCGCGGCCCAGTGGCCGTAGGCGGTGCCGACCGGGGCGAGTTCGACGGGCTGCCCGGCCGCGGCGGCGCGGTGGGCGCTTTCCAGGTCGCCGAGGAGGATGCGCCAGGACACGCCGTCCACCGCCAGGTGGTGCACGGTGAACACGAGGTGCGCGGGCAGGTCCGGGCCCCGGTCGAAGACGAGGACCCGTGCCATCCGGCCCTCGGTGGGGTCGAGTGCGGCCTGGGCGGCGTCGGCCGCGCGCTGCACCTCCGCTTCCAGGGCCGCCTCGTCGAGGCCGACCGCGTCGTGGCAGGTGAACACCGGTCCCGGGGCTTCGGCCAGCGGCTCTTGGAGCCAGCCGTCGCCGGTGTGGGAGAAGCGGGTGCGCAGCGCCGCGTGGTGGCGTACGACAGCGTCGGCGGCCTGCTCAAGCGCGGGCAGGTCGGTGCCCGGGGCCAGGGCGAAGCGCTGGGTCATGGTGAAGCGGAGCGCGTCGCCGGGGCGGCGGGCGTCGAGGTACCAGCGCTGGATCGGGGTGAGCGGCGCCCGCGCGGGCGGGGCGGCGCCCAGGGCGGCCCCGGCCGGGTCGGCGGCGGTGGCGCACAGGGCGAGTTCGGCGACGGTCGGCGCGCGGAACACGTCCTTGGTGGTGAGGGCCAGGCCCGCGCGGCGGGCGCGGGACACGATCTGGATGCTGAGGATCGAGTCGCCGCCGAGCGCGAAGAAGTTGTCGCGCGCGCCCACCCGGGCGACGCCGAGGACGTCCGCCCAGATGGCGGCCAGGCGCTCCTCGGTGCCGGGGCGCGGCGCGACGTAGGGGGCCTGGGTGTCGGGCCCCGCGGGCGGGGCGGGCAGGGCGCGGCGGTCGGTCTTGCCGCTGCTGGTGCGCGGGATGCGCGGCAGCGGCACGAACGCCTGCGGCACCATGTGGTCCGGCAGCGTCATGCGCAGCCGGGCCCGTAGGTCGTCGCCGGTCGGGGTGCGGTCGGCTGCGGGCACCACATAGGCCGCGAGCAGGGTGCGGCCCGCGTGCTCGTGGGGCGTCACCACGGCCTCGGCGACGTCCGGGTGGGCCGTGAGGGCGGCCTCGATCTCGCCGGGTTCGATGCGGAAGCCGCGGATCTTGACCTGTTCGTCGGCGCGGCCCAGGAACTCCAGGAGGCCCTGGTCGTCCCAGCGGGCGCGGTCGCCGGTGCGGTACATGCGGGTGCCGGGCGCCCCGTAGGGGTCGGCGAGGAAGCGGCTCGCGGTCAGGCCGGGCCGGTGGAGATAGCCGCGCGCCACCTGCGCGCCCGCCAGGTACAGCTCGCCGGGGGTGCCGGGCGGCACCGGGCGCAGCGTGCCGTCGAGGACGTAGGCGCGCAGGCCCCGGCCGGGGCGGCCGATGACCGGGCGCTCGGGCCGCTGGGCGCACGGGCCGTAGACGGCGTCGACGGTGCACTCGGTGGGCCCGTACACGTTGTACGCGGTGACGCCGAGGTCCGTGGCCGCGCACAGTTCGCGCCAGGTGTCCGCGCCGATGGCCTCGCCGCCCACCAGGAGTACGCGCGGGTGGTGGCGGCCGGGCGCGAGGAGGCCGGCGCGGTGGAGCTCGCGCAGGAAGGACGGGGTGACGTTCACCAGGTCGAGGCGGTGCTCGGCGACCTGGGCGCAGAACGCCTCGGGGTCAAGGCGCGTGTCCTCGTCGACGAGGTGGACCTCCTGGCCGAGGGCGAGCAGCAGCGGCCCCTCCCAGGAGGTGTCGAAGGAGAACGAGGCGCTGAGCGCGGCCCGCAGCCGGTGCCCGTCGGCGGTGTGCGGGGCGACGAGCCCTTCCCTGTGGTCGTGGCAGAGGGCGAGCAGCTGGCGGTGTTCCACGGCGACGCCCTTGGGGCGCCCGGTGGAGCCGGACGTGTAGATGACGTACGCGGTGTTCGCGGGGTGCAGCGGCGCGATGCGGTCGGCGTCGGTCGGGTCGTGGGCGGGCAGCCGGTCCCAGGGCAGGGCGCGCAGCGTCTCGGCGGTCAGGACGGTGCGGGGCGCGGCGTCGGCGGTGAGGTACGCGACGCGCTGCTCGGGCAGGTCGGGGTCGAGGCACAGCAGCGTGCCGCCCGCCTTGAGGACGGCGAACAGGGCCACCAGCTGGTCGGAGGTGCGCGGCAGGCGCGCGGCGACGGTCCGCTCGGGGCCGACGCCCTGGGCGATGAGGTGGTGGGCGAGCCGGTTGGCGCGGTCGTTGAGGGCGGCGAAGTCGAGCGTGGCGTCGCGGGCGACCAGGGCGGTGGCGTCCGGCGTGCGCGCGGCCTGCGCCTCGAACAGGGCGGGGAAGGTGGTCTCTGGGGCGGGTGCCGGGCCGCCCTGCCACTCCTCGAGGACCTGGCGCCGGTCGGCGGTGGTGAGCAGCGGAAGGGCGCCGATCTCCTGGTCCGGGTCGGCGGCGGCCGCTTCCAGGAGCAGCCGCAGCTGGGCGGCGAGGCGCTCGGCGGTGCCGGGGTCGAACAGGCCGGTGCTGTACTCCAGGTGTCCGGTGACGCCGCCGTCGTGCTCGACGAAGTCGAAGGCGAGGTCGAAGGTGGCGTTGCGCACCGGCGGGGTCACCGCCTCGACGTCGAGTCCCGGCAGGCCGGGCGCCTCGGTGCCGAGATTGTGCAGGGCCACCATGACCTGGAACAGGGGCGTGCGGCTGGTGTCGCGCTCGGGCCTGACCGCGTCCACCACCCGTTCGAAGGGCACGTCCTGGTGGTGGAAGGCGTCGAGGGTGGCGGCGCGCGCCCGGTCGAGCAGGCGGCGGAACGTCAGTCCGGGGGTGACCTCGCCGCGCAGCACGAGGGTGTTGACGAACATGCCGACCACGTCGTGGAGTTCGGCGCGCTCCCGCCCGGCGGTCACGGTGCCGACGGCGATGTCCTCCTGGTCCGTCCAGCGGGCGAGCAGGACCTGGCAGGCCGTCAGGAGGGTCATGTAGAGGGTGGCGTCGGCCTCGCGGCCCCGGGCGCGCAGCCGCTCCACCAGCGGGGCCGGGAGCGGGAAGGTGACCAGGGCGCCGTCGCGGGTGCGCACGGCGGGGCGCGGCCGGTCGGTCGGCGGCTCCAGGGGCGCGAGGCCTGCCAACGCGCCCTTCCAGTAGGCGAGTTGCCGTTCGGCCTCTTCGGCGCGGCCGCGCTGCCAGGCGGCGTAGTCGGCGTACCGCACGGGCAGTGCGGGCAGTGCGGGGCTCCGGCCCGCGCGCGCCGCCGCGTACAGCTCGCCGAGGTCGCGGCCGAGGACGCCGAGGGACCAGCCGTCGGTGACGATGTGGTGCAGGGCCAGGACCAGGACGTGCTCGTCGTCCGCGAGGCGGGCGAGGCGGGCCCGCAGCAGGGGCCCGGCGCTCAGGTCGAAGGGGGTGGCGGCCTCGCCTTCCAGGAGGGCGTCCACGGCGTCAGCACCGGCGCCGGTGAGGTCGTCCACGCGCAGGTCCACCGGGTGCGGCGGGTGCACGATCTGCCGGGCCTCGCCGTCGTGTTCGGCGAACGTGGTGCGCAGGGCCTCGTGCCGGGCGACCAGGCCGTCGAGCGCGGTGCGCAGGGCGGCCTCGTCGAGCGCGCCGCGCAGGCGAAGGGCGGACACCGTCGTGTACTCGGTGCTGCCGGGCTCGAAGCGGTCGAGGAACCACAGGCGCTGCTGGGCGTACGACAGCGGCGGCGCGGTGCTCGGATCGGCGGCCGGGATCACGTCGGGGGCCGCGGCCGCCGCCGGTTCGCCGAGGGCGGCGGCCAGGGCGCACACGGTGGGGTGGGTGAACAGGAGCCGGGGCGAGACGTCGGCGCCGAAGGCCGCGCGCAGCCGCGAGGTGACGCGGACGGCGAGGATGGAGTCGCCGCCGAGGGCGAAGAAGTCGTCGTCGGCGCCCACCTCGTCGGCGGTGAGGACGTCCGCCCAGGCGGCGGCGACCAGGCGTTCGGCCGCGGTGCGCGGCGGGACGCGGTCGCCGCCGGAGGCGAAGCCGTCGGCGCCGGGCGCGGGCAGGGCGCGCCGGTCGAGCTTGCCGTTGACGGTCAGCGGCAGCGCGGCCAGCGGGACGTAGGCGGCGGGCACCATGTGGGCGGGCAGGAGGCGTTCGAGGTGGGCGCGGAGCTCGGCGGCGGGCGGCGCTCCGTCCTCGCCCGCGCCGACGACGTGGGCGACCAGGCGCCGGGTCCCGGAGGCGTCCTCGTGCACGCCGACGGTGGCGGCGCCGACGCCGGGGTGGGTGTGGAGGGCGGCTTCGATCTCGCCGGGTTCGATGCGGTAGCCGCGGATCTTGACCTGGGTGTCGGCGCGGCCGAGGTACTCCAGGGTGCCGTCGGGCCGCCACCGGGCGCGGTCGCCGGTGCGGTACATGCGGCTGCCGGGCGGCCCGAACGGGTCGGGCGGGAAGCGGGTCGCGGTGAGGGCGGGCAGGCCGAGGTAGCCGCGGGCCAGTCCTTCGCCCGCGACGTACATCTCGCCGATGGCGCCGGGCGGCGCCAGGGCCAGGTCATCGTCGAGGACGTAGATACGCAGGTCGGGGATGCCCGTGCCGACGGGGCTCGCGGTGCCCGTGCGTACGGTCGACGCGTCGAGGGGGGCGTAGGTGACGTGCACGGTCGTCTCGGTGATGCCGTACATGTTGACCAGGCGCGGCGCGTCGTCGCGGTGGCGGGCGTACCAGTCGGCGAGCCGGTCGACGTCGAGCGCCTCACCGCCGAAGACGACCTGACGCAGCGCCAGGCGGGCGCTCAGCTCGGGGTGTTCGGCGTCGGCCCGTACCAACGGGTAGAAGGCGGACGGGGTCTGGTTGAGGACGGTGACGCGTTCGTCCGCGAGGAGGCGCAGGAAGTCCTCCGGGGAGCGGGCGGTGTCGTCGGGGACGACGACGAGCCGCCCGCCGTGCAGCAGCGGGCCCCACAGCTCCCACACCGAGAAGTCGAAGGCATAGGAGTGGAACAGCGTCCACACGTCGTGCTCGTCGAAGCCGAACCAGTCGCGGGTGCGCGTGAAAAGCCGGACGACGTTGGCGTGCGGGACGACGACGCCCTTGGGGCGGCCGGTGGAGCCGGAGGTGTAGATGGCGTAGGCCGGGTTGTCCGGCAGCGGGCGGCGGTCCTGGGCGGGTCCTGTGGCCGGGCGCCGGTCGAGGTCGGCCCGTACCTCCGGGTCATCCAAGAGCAGTACGTCGCAGGTGCCGTCGGCGCGTACGTCCGTGTCCGTGGTGGTGACCAGCGCCACCGGGGCGGTGTCGCGCAGCAGGTGGGTGACGCGTTCGGCGGGGAGCTTGGGGTCGATCGGCAGATACGCGGCGCCGGACTTCAGGGCCGCGATGACCGCCACGACCAGGTCGGTGGAGCGGGGCAGGGCGAGCGCCACGAAGCGCTCGGGTCCGGCTCCGGCCTCGGCGAGGCGATGGGCCAGGCACCCGGCCGCCGCGTCCAGGGACGCGTAGTCCAGGTGGTCGTCGCCGCAGGTGACGGCGGTGGCGTGGGGGGTGCGGGCGGCCTGCGCCTCGAAGAGGTCCACCAGGGTGTGCCCGGGGTGCCCGTGCGCGGAGCCGCTGAAGTCGGTGAGGACGCGCTGGCGTTCCTCGGTGGTCGTGGCGGTGAGGTCGCGCAGCGGCCGGTCGAGGTGGTCGGCGAACTGCGTGAGGAGCAGGCAGAGGCGGTCGGCGAGGGCGCGCGCGGTCGCGGCGTCGAACAGGTCCGGGTCGTAGGCCAGGTCGAAGCCGAGCCGTTCGCCCTGGTAGGCGCGGAGCACCAGGGGGTAGTTGGTGGCGTCGCGGGAGGTGACGTCGAGGAGGCGGACGCCGGTGGTGGCCGCGCGGGCCTCGTCGAAGGGGTAGTTCTCGAAGGCGACCATGCTGTGGAACAGCGGGGTGCCGGACGGCACGTCGCTCAGCGCGGTCAGCTCGGCCAGGGAGGCCGCCGAGAAGCGCCGCGACTCGGCCTGCGCCTCCTGGAGCGCGCGCAGCCAGGCGCCCGCCGTGCGGCCGCTGTCGACGTGGACGCGGGTGGGCAGGGTGTTGATGAACATGCCCACCATCGACTCCACGCCGGGCAGTTCGTCGGGGCGCCCGGAGACGGTGGTGCCGAACACCACGTCCCGCTCGCCGCTGTGGCGCGCGAGCAGCAGCGCCCAGGCGCCCTGGACCAGGGTGTTGGCGGTGAGCCCGGCCGCCCGCGCGGTGCGCGCGAGGCGCGCGGACACCTCGTCGGACAGGCCGGTGGTGTGGACGCCCGCGGAGCGGGCCTGGTGGGCCTCGCGCAGGGGCCGGTCGACGGGCAGCGGGGTCGGCGTGGCGAAGCCGGTGAGGACCTGCTGCCAGTGTGCGCGGGCGGCTGTGCCGTCCTGGTCGGCAAGCCAGCGTACGTAGTCGCCGAAGGGGCGGCGCACGGGCGCGGGCGCGGCGCCGCCGGTGGTGAGCGCGGCGTAGCGTTCGCCGACCTCGGTGAGCACCTGGGCGAGGCTCCAGCCGTCCAGGATCAGGTGGTGGGAGGTCCACAGCAGGTGCAGGCGCGCGTCGGGAAGGCGGATCAGGGTGAGCCGCATGAGGGGGGCCGTGGTGAGGTCGATGCCGCGCGCGAGGTCGTCGGCGCGCAGCCGGTCGAACCGGGCGGCGCGCTCGTCCTCGGCGAGGTCCCGCCAGTCGACGTGGGTGACGGGTACGCAGACCTCGCGGTGCACGACCTGGAGCGGGGCGGGGACGTCCTCCCACACCACGGACGTCCGCAGGGTGGGCGTGTCGTCGGCGGCCTGCTGCCAGGCCAGGGCGAAGGCGTGCGGGTCGGCCACGCCGTCGAGGAGGAGGGCCGCCTGGTCGACGTACACGTCGTCGGCGCCGCCGACGAGGCGGTGGAAGAGCATGCCTTCCTGGAGCGGCGTCAGCGGCAGCAGGTCCTCCACGTTCCCGCCGTCGCCGACGAGGCGGTCCACACCGGCCTGGTCGAGGCGGGCCAGCGGGAAGTCGGAGGGGGTGCGGCCGCCCGCGTCGGGGCGGGCGCAGTGCTCGGTGATCGCGGTGAGCGCGGCGGCCATGCCCGCGGCCAGGTCCTCGACGGTGGCCGCGTCGTGCGCCTCGTGGCTGTAGTGCCAGGTGATCTCCAGCTCGCCGTCGGCGACCACGGCGGTGACGTCGAGGAGGTGGTCGAGGGGGGCGTCGGCGGCGAGGTCCCGTCCTGGCACGTCGGCGGCCGGGGCGAAGTCGCCGGTGGCGGAGGTGTCCCACTGGCCGTGGTAGTTGAAGGACACCTGCGGCAGCGGCAGTTCCCCGAGGGCGCGGGCGGCCGGGTCGGGTGAGCCGAGGCGGGCCAGGGCCTCGTAGCTCAGGCCGCGCCGGGGCACGGCCCGCAGCCGTTCCTTCACGGCCTTGAGCGTGGCGCCCCAGTCGGGCGCGCCGGGCGGTCCGACGGGGGCGAAGGTCACGGGGTACTGGGTGGTGAACCAGCCGACCGTGCCGGTCAGGTCGAGGGTGTCGTCCTCACGGCCGTGGCCTTCCAGGGCGACGGTGACGCGGGGGGCGCCCGCCCAGTCGGCGAGGACCCGGCCGAGCGCGCTGAGCAGCACGTCGTTGACCTGGGTGCGGTAGACGCCGGGCACCCGGCGCAGCAGGGCGTCGGTGGTGGCGCGGTCCACGCGGGTGCGGACGGTGCGCACCGATCCGGCGAGCGGGGCGGCGGCGCGGTCGACGGGCAGCGGGGTGCGGGGTTCGGCGGCCTCCGCCGTCCAGGCGGGCAGGTCGTCGTCGAGGCCGCCGGCCCGCACCCGCTCGGACAGGTGGCGGGACCAGTCGGCGAACGGCGTGGCGACGGGCTCCAGCCGGACAGGGTCGCCCGCGGCGGCCTGGCGGTAGGCCTGTTCCAGGCCGGCCAGGAGGATGCGCCAGGAGACGCTGTCGACGGCCAAGTGGTGGGCGGTGAGGAACAGTTGCGCCCGCGGCCGCCCCTGAGGCGACGCCTCTCCCCCGGGCCGCAGCAGCGCCGCGCGCAGCAGGGCGCCGGTGGCCGGGTCGAGGGCGGCGCGGGCCGCGTCGGCGGCCGCTTCCCGGGCGGGCGCGGCGTCGGCGTCGGCGGCGGGCAGGTCGTGGCGGGTCAGCAGGCCGGTGGCGGGGCCCTCGCCGGGGTGCTGCCGCCAGCCGCCCTCGGCGGCCACGAAGCGGGTGCGCAGCGCCGGGTGGTGGGCGGCGAGGGCGTCCACGGCGCGTTCCAGGGCCTGTTCGTCGAGGTCGTGCGGCAGGTCGAGCAGCAGCGACATGCTGAAGTGCCGCAGCGGCCCGTGGGTGGCGAGGAACCACTCCTGTACGGGGGTCAGCGGGACGGGCCCTGCCGCGGGCGCCCGCCGGGGCGCGGGCACGTCGGCGGTCCGCAGGGACGCGGCGGCGGCGAGGTCGGCGACCGTCTGGTGCCGGAACACGTCCTGCGAGCTGAGCCGAAGGCCGGCGGCGCGGGCGCGGGATACGGCCTGGATGCTGAGGATGGAGTCGCCGCCGAGCTCGAAGAAGTTGTCGGTGACGCCCACCTGGCTGGTGCCGAGGACCTCCGCCCAGATGGCGGCCAGGGTCTCCTCGTCGGGGGTGCGCGGGGCGACGAACTCCCGTTCGCGCGGCCCGGTGTCGAGGTCGGGTGCGGGCAGGGCCCTGCGGTCCAGCTTGCCGTGGGCGGTCAGCGGCAGGGCGTCGAGCACGGTGAACGACGTCGGCACCATGTGGTCGGGCAGGACCTGGCGGCACGCGGCCCGCAGCGCGGAGGCGGCGGTCCTTTCGGCGCCCGCGGCGGGCGCGACGTAGGCGGCGAGGCGCAGATGGCCGTGGGCGTCGGGCACGGCGACGACCGCGGCCCCGGAGACGTCCGGCAGGTCGAGGAGGACGGCCTCGATCTCCCCCGGTTCGATGCGGTGGCCGCGCACCTTCACCTGGTCGTCGGCGCGGCCCAGGTAGTCGAGTTGCCCGTCGGCGGTCCAGCGGGCCAGGTCCCCGGTGCGGTACATGCGGGTGCCGGGCGCCCCGAAGGGGTCGGCGAGGAAGCGGGCGGCGGTCAGGCCCGGGCGGCCCGCGTAGCCGCGGGCCACCTGGGCGCCCGCCAGGTACAGCTCGCCGCCGACGCCGGGCGGCACCGGTGCGAGACGCCGGTCGAGGACGTAGGCCCGTACGCCCGGCAGCGGGCGGCCCACCAGCGGCCGCACGTCGCCCTCGATCCGGCAGGCCAGCGCGTCGACGGTGCACTCGGTGGGGCCGTAGAAGTTGTACGCGGCCACGTCCCGGTGCCCGGCGAGCTCGCGCCACAGGGCGGGGCCGATGGCCTCGCCGCCGAGCATCAGGACCCGGGGGTGGTGGCGGGGGTCGTCGAGGAGGCCCGCGGGAAGGAGTTGGCGCAGGTAGGAGGGCGTCAGGTCGAGGAAGTCGACGCGGTGCTCGACGACGTACTCGACCAGGGCGGCGGCGTCGAGCCGCGTCGTCTCGTCGACCAGGTGCAGCGGATGGCCGTCGGCCATCAACAGCACGCCCTCCAGGGAGGTGTCGAAGGAGAACGACGCGGTGAGCGCGACGCGCAGCGGGCCGCCGCCCGCCGCGGCGACGAAGCCCTCGCGGTGGCCCGCCAGGAGGTTCGCGAGCGAGCGGTGCGAGACGGCGACGCCCTTGGGGCGGCCGGTGGAGCCGGACGTGTAGATGACGTACGCGGTGGTGTCCGGATCGAGCGGCACGGCCACGGGACCCGCGCCGGGATCGAGGTCGGGCACGGCCGCGAGGGCGGCCTCGTCGAGGACGAGGGCGGGGCGCGCGTCGTCGAGCAGGAACCGGAGGCGTTCGGCGGGCAGCGCCGGGTCGAGCGGCAGATAGCCCGCGCCGGACTTCCAGACGGCGAGCATCGCCACGATCATGTCGGCGGTGCGCGGGAGCCGCAGCGCGACGAGGCGTTCGGGCCCGGCGCCGTGGGCGACGAGGTGGTGGGCGAGGCGGTCGGCGCGGGCGTCGAGCGTCGCGTAGTCGAGGCGCTCGTCCCCGGCGACCAGGGCGGTGGCGTGCGGGGTGCGGGCGGCCTGCCGGGCGAAGAGGCCGGGGCAGGTGTCGGCGGCGGGGGCCGCCGCCGCGGTCGCGTTCCACTCCTGGGTGATCCGCCGGGTCTCGTCCGGGGAGAGCAGCGGGACGGTGCCCAGGGGGCGGTCCGGCTCGGTGGCGGCGGTGTCGAGGAGCCGTACCAGCTGGTCGGCCATCCGCTCGGCGGTGGCGGTGTCGAACAGGTCGGTGCGGTACTCCAGGAGGCCGACGAGCCGGTCGCCTTCGGGCACGAACTCCACGCTCAGGTCGAAGGTGGAGGCGTGCCGGGGCACGGTCACCGGGGCGGCGGCCAGGCCGGCGAGGCCGGGGGCCTGGGGCGGCGCGGGGTGCAGCAGGACCATCACGTCGAACAGGGGGTTGCGGCCCGCCTCGCGGGACGCGCCCACGGCCTCCACGAGGCGCTCGAACGGCGTGTCGCCGTGCGCGAAGGCGTCGTTGACGGTGTCGGCGGCGACGCCGAGGAGCTCACGGAACGACCCGGTGTCCTCGACGGGCGTGCGCAGCACGATGGTGTTGGCGTAGAAGCCGACGGACCGTTCCAGGTCGGTGTGGGAGCGCCCGGGGGTCAGGGAGCCGATGGTGATGTCGTCCTGCCCCGACCAGCGGGCGAGGAGCGCCTGGCAGCCCGCGACGAGGGACGTGAACAGGGTGGTGTGCCGCTCCGTGGCGAGCGCGCGCAGGCGGGCCGTGGTGGCGGCGGACACGGTGAAGGTGTGGACGGCGCCCGCCCCCGCCTCCTCCCCCCGGCGCGGCCGGTCCAGCGGCAGGCCGGGCGGCACGGCACCGGTCAACTGCTCAGTCCAGTAGGCGAGGTGCCGCTCCAGGCGCGGCCCGGAGAGGCGCTCGCGCTGCCACACCGCGAAGTCCGGGTACTGCGCGGCCACTGGCGGCAGGCCGGGGGCCGCGCCCCGGGCCAGCGCGTCGTACGCGGCGCACAGCTCCTCCAGGACCACCCCCATCGACCAGCCGTCGGTGACGATGTGATGGGCCGTCAGGAGCAGGATGTGGGAGGGCTCGGCGCCGCCGCGCTCGCGCAGCAGCAGGGCGCGCAGGAGCGGTCCCGCGCTCAGGTCGAAGGGCCGCTCGTACTCGGCCAGGAGGGCTTCGTCCAGGGCGGCCGTGCCCTCGGCGGGCAGGTCCCGCACCGGCAGCGGCACCGGCGCGGGCGGGCTCACCGTCTGCGTAGGGCGCCCTTCGGTCTCCTGGAAGGTGGTGCGCAGTGCCTCGTGGCGCTCCACGACGGTGTCGACCGCGCGGGAGAGGGCGTCGCGGTCCAGGGCGCCGGTGAGCCGGAGCGCGACGGCGCTGTTGTAGCGGGCGTCGCCGGGGCGCAGCCGGTCCAGGAACCACAGCCGCTGCTGGGCGAAGGACAGCGGCAGCGGCTCGGTGCGGTCCGCGCGCGGGATGCCCGGGCGTCCCGCCGTGCCCGGGGCCCCGCCCTTGCCGTCCGCCGCCGTTCCCGAAGGTCCCTGTGTTCCGGCGCGCCCGGCGAGGCGGCGGCGCAGCGCCTCTTGGAGGTCCTTGGGCAGGGCGGCGGCGCGGTCTCGCTTCGAAGACGTCATGGTCTGGCAGTCCTCATCGTTCGTCGTGGTCGCTGTCGCCGCGTGCGGCGTCTTCGAGTTCGCTCAGGATCTGCTCCTCCACCAGGTCCGCCAGGGCGGCGACCGTGCGGTGGACCAGGACGTCGCGGGGCGTGAGGGTCACGCCGAACGCGTCGTTGGCCCGGGAGGCGATGAGCAGGGCGCGCAGGGAGTCACCGCCCAGGGAGAAGTAGTCGTCCTCGACGCCCACGGCGGTCCCCAGGACCTCTTGCCACAGGTCGGCGACGGCCTCCTCGGTGGGGGTGCGCGGGGCGACGTGGCCGGACGTCTCCTCCTGGTCCGGTGGCGGCGCGGGCAGCGCGGCCCGGTCCGTCTTGCCGTTCTCGGTGAGCGGGAAGCGGTCGATGACGACGTACGCCGCGGGGACCAGGGGTCCTGGCAGGGTGCGGGCGGCGAGCGCCCGCAGCTCGGCGGCGGGCGGCCGGTCCGCGTCGGGTGCGGCGAGGACGTGGGCGACCAGGCGCGGCAGGCCCGGCTCGTCCTCGCGCACGGTGACCACGGCGTCGAGGACGGCCGGGTGGCGCGCGAGCACGGCCTCGACCTCGCCCGCCTCGATGCGGTGGCCGCGCAGCTTGAGCTGGTGGTCGGTGCGGCCGAGGTAGTGCAGTTCACCGTGGGCGTCGCGGCGGACCAGGTCGCCGGTGCGGTACATGCGGGAGCCGGGCGGTCCGAACGGGTCGGCCGTGAACCTCGAGGCGGTCAGTGCCGGACGGTTCAGATAGCCGCGCGCCAGGGCCGGGCCGCTCAACCACAGCTCGCCCGCCACGCCGTCGGGCACTGGCCGCAGCCGCCCGTCCAGGACGTACGCACCGGTGTACGGCACCCGGCGGCCGATGGGCGGGGCGCCGCCGTCCGCCGTCAGCGGCGCAGACCAGGTGGCGACGACGGTCGCCTCGGTGGGCCCATAGGAGTTGACCAAGCGGTGGTGGGGCGCCCAGCGGGCCACCAGTTCCGGACCGCACGCGTCGGCACCTACGGTCAGCGTCTTCAGGTGCGGCAGCGTGCCCGGCGTCTCCGGCGGCAGCGTGGACAGGGCGGCCGGGGGCAGCAGCGTGTGCGTGATGCGCTCCGCCCGGAGCACCTCGGCCAGCTCCGCGCCGAGCAGCGGCCCGGGCGCGGGAACCACCAGGCTCGCACCCCGGGGCAGGGACATGCACAACTCCAGGACCGAGGCGTCGAAGCTCGGCGTAGCGAAAGCCAACACCCGATCCCCCGGCGCCACTTGATAGTGCGCGGCCTCAGCGGCGGAGAACCCCGCGAGCCCGCGATGGGTCACCACCACGCCCTTGGGCGTCCCCGTGGAACCGGACGTATAGATGACGTACGCCGGATCATCGAGCCGCAGCGGACGGACCCGGTCCGTGTCCGAGGGCCGATCCTCCCGCGCACCGTCCGCCGCCAGCATCCCGGCGACCTGCTCCGCCTCCAGCGTCACCGCGGGCGCCGCGTCCCGCAGCATGAACTCCACCCGCTCGGGCGGATACCCCGGGTCGACCGGAACGTACGCCGCACCCGCCTTCACCACACCCAGCTGGGCAAGCACCATGTCGACGGAACGCGGCAACACCAGCGCCACCAGATCACCAGGACCCACCCCCCGAGCGATCAACCGGTGCGCGAGACGGTTCGCACGCGCCTCCACCTCCGCGAAGGAGAGCCTCAGGCCAGGCCCGGCCAGCGCCACCGCCTCTGGAGTGCGGTCCACAGCGGCCTCGACCAGCGACGGCAGCACCTCCGGCACCACCGGCGCCAGCTCGGGACGCCCGGGCCCGCGCAGCAGCCGCTCGCGCAGCTTCGGCGGCAGGGCGTCCACCGCGTCCAGCGGCGTCCCCTCCGGTGCGGCGACCAGGGCGCGCAGGGTGTGGACGAGCTGGGCGGACAGGGAACGCGCGGTGGACTCCTCGAAGTAGCGAGGGTCGTAGCCGACGACGACACCCATCCGGCGGCCCGGCAGGATCACCACGGTCAGCGGGTAGTTGGTGGACTCATGGGCGTCGAGGTCGCGCACCTGGACGCCGTGCGCGCCCGCCGTGTCGTCGCCGACGGGATAGTTCTCGAACACCAGCAGGCTGTCGAACAGCGGCGTGCCCGCGGGCAGGCCGCTGACGGACTGCAGGTCGGTGAGCGGTACGTGGTCGAAGCGGCGGTCCTCGGCGCGCGCGGCCTGCGTCGCGCGCAGCCACGCCGCGCACGGGGCGTCGCCGTCGACGGTGACCCGGGCGGGCAGCGTGGTGATGAACAGGCCCGCGATGGTGTCGGCGCCCGGCATGTCCGCGGGCCGCCCGGAGACCGTCGTACCGAAGCACACGTTCCGCTCGCCGCTCCAGCGGGAGAGCAGCAGCGACCAGGCGCCCTGCACCACGGTGTTGAGGGTGAGCCGGTGCCGTCGGGCGAAGTCGGCGACGCGGTCGGTCTCGGCCTCCTCCAGGTACTCCGCCAGCCAGGTGCCGGAGCGGGCCGGGGCGCCCTGGGCGGGCCTGCGGTCGTAGGGCAGCGGGGTGGGGGCGGTCAGGTCGCCGAGCGCGCCCGTCCAGTGCTCCTCGGCGCGCGTGGTGTCGCGGGCGGCGAGCCAGGCGGCGTAGTCCGCGAACGGCCTGCGCTCCGGCAGCCTCGGCTCCTCGCCGCGGGAGAGCGCGGCGTGGGCGGCCACGACGTCACCGAGGACGTGGAAGACGCTCCACCCGTCGAGCAGGGCGTGGTGGAACGTCCACACCACGCGCACCTCGGCCGGGGTGAGGCGGATGAGGGCGACGCGCAGCAGCGGCACGCCGTTCAGGTCGATGCCGCGGGCCTTGTCCTCGGCGAGCAGACGCTCCAGTGCCGTGTCGCGCGCGTCCGGGGCGAGGGCGCTCCAGTCGAGCTCGGTGACGGGCACGGTGACGGCGCGCCGCACCGCCTGGAGCGGCACGGGCACCCCGTCCAGGACGACGGCGGTCCGCAGCACGGGCGTGCGGTCCACGACGTGCTGCCAGGCCGCGGCGAGGACCCGGGCGTCGGGCACGCCGTCCACGACGAACGTGATCTGCTCGACGTACAGCCCTTCGGCGGGCTCGTCCAGGCCGTGGACGACCATGCCCGCCTGGGTGGGCGTGAGCGGGTACAGGTCCACGACGTCGTGTCCGGTGCCCACAAGGCGGTCCACGGCGGCCTGGTCGAGCGGGGCGAGCGGGAAGTCCGACGGGGTGCGGCCGCCGGCGCCGGGTGCGGCGCAGTGCCGTGCGATGGCCCGCAGTTCGTCGGCCATCTCGGCGGCGAGCCGGGCGACGGTGTCGCCGCGGTGCACGTCACGCGAGTACGACCAGGTGAACTCCAGGCGCTTGTCCGTCACGCGCCCGATGACGTCGAGCAGGTGCGGGCGGTCCGCGGCCGTGTCCATGCCGCCCGCCAGGTCCCCGCAGGGCGCGTGCAGCAGGCCGCCGGCGGCGTTCCAGTCCTGCTGGCCCAGGTAGTTGAAGGAGACCCGCGGCAGCGCGGGCAGCGCCGCGCCCGCCGTGGGGTGCAGATGGCGCAGGGCGCCGTGGCCGAGGCCGCCGTGGGGCACGGCGCGCAGGCTCTCCTTGACGGACTTCAGGGCGGCGCCGGTGTCCGCGTCGCGG
Source organism: Streptomyces sp. NPDC043996 (assembly GCF_056435225.1). Taxonomy (NCBI): domain Bacteria; kingdom Bacillati; phylum Actinomycetota; class Actinomycetes; order Kitasatosporales; family Streptomycetaceae; genus Streptomyces; species Streptomyces sp. NPDC043996. The sequence goes on from NZ_JBWKEY010000002.1 coordinate 266,019, forward strand.
GGCACGTCGAGCGCGACGGGGAACACGCTGGTGAACCAGCCGACGGTCCGGGAGAGGTCGACGTCGTCGAAGAGTTCCTCGCGGCCGTGGCCCTCCAGGGTCACGGCCACCCGGTCCCGGCCGGTCCAGCGGCCGAGGACCCGGCCCAGGGCGCACAGCAGCACGTCGTTGACGCGGGTGCGGTAGGCGCCCGGCACGTCCTGGAGGATCCGCCGGGTCTCCTCGCTGTCGAGGCCCACCGTCACCGACTCCTCGCTGGCGGCGGTGTTCGCCCCGGTGAGGTCGGTCGGCAGGGCGTGGTCGCCGGGCACGTTCCGCCAGTGGTCGAGTTCGCCGTCGAAGCCCCCGGCCTCGGTGTGCGCGGCGAGGCGGCGGGCCCACGCCTGGAAGGAGGTCGTCTTCGGGCCGAGGTCGGGTGTGTTCCCGGCGCGCAGCGCCCGGTACGCGGTGTCGAGGTCCTCCAGGATCAGGCGCCAGGACACGGCGTCCACGACCAGGTGGTGCGCGGCGAGCACCAGGACCGGCCGCCGTTCGTCGTCGGAGCGGCACAGCGCGGCCTTGAGGAGGGGCCCGCTGTCCAGGTCGAAGCTCGCGCACAGGTCGTCGACGAGCCCCGCCGGAACGTCACTGCCGTCGCCCGGCAGCGCGTGCGCCTCCAGGTGCACTTCCGCGCCCGGCGGGGTGCCGTACTGGCGGCGGGCCCCGTCGCCGTCCTTCGGGTAGCGCAGGCGCAGCGCGTCGTGGTGGTCGTGGACGGCGGCGAGGGCGGCGCGCAGCGCGGTCTCGTCGGTGTCGGACGCCAGGTGGTAGGCGACGGCCTGGGTGAGGTGCGCCGGGTCGCCGGTGAGGGTGCCGAACAGCCAGTGCTGTACGGGCGTGAGCGGCGCGTCGCCGACGACGGCGCCCTGTTCGGCGGTCGTGCCCGCGGCGGGCAGTTCCTCCGCGGCGGCGGCGAGTTCGGCGATCGTCTGGTGGCGGAACAGGTGCCGCGGGGTGAGCGCGAACCCGGCTCTGCGCGCGGCGGCGACGATCTGGATGCCGAGGATGGAGTCCCCGCCGAGGGCGAAGTAGTTGTCCTGGGCGCCGACGTCGGGCACGCCGAGGACTTCGGACCAGATCGCGGCGAGCGTCTTCTCCGTGTCGGTGCGCGGCGGGACGCCGCCGCCGTCGGCCGGGGCCGACCACACGGGTTCGGGCAGCGCGTTCCGGTCGAGCTTGCCGGAGGCGCCGAGCGGCAGCCGCTCCAGCGGTACGACGGCCGCGGGGACCAGGTGGTCGGGCAGGCCCCGGGCGAGGAAGTCGCGCAGGGCGGCGGGGTCCGGGGCGGCGGTGCCGCGCGGCACCGCGTACGCCACGAGACGGCGGTGGCCGTCGCGCTCCGACACGCGGGCGGCGGCCGCGGCCACGTCCGGGTGCCCGGCGAGGGCCGCCTCCAGCTCGCCCAGCTCGACGCGGAAGCCGCGCACCTTCACCTGGTGGTCGGTGCGGCCCAGGTAGTGGAGTTCGCCGTGGGCGTCGCGGCGGACCAGGTCGCCGGTGCGGTACATGCGGGAACCGGGCGCGCCGAACGGGTCGGCCGTGAACCGGGACGCGGTCAGCGCGGGCCGGTTGAGGTAGCCGCGCGCCAGCGAGGGGCCGCTCAGCCACAGTTCACCGGGCACGCCGTCGGGCACTGGCCGCAGCCGCCCGTCCAGGACGTACGCACCGGTGTCGGGCAGTCGGCGGCCGATCGGCGGGGCCCCGCCGTCCGCCGTCAGCGGCGCCGACCAGGTGGCGACGACGGTGGCCTCGGTGGGCCCATAGGAGTTGACCAAGCGGTGGTGCGGCGCCCAGGCGGCCACCAGTTCCGGACCGCACGCGTCGGCACCTACGGTCAGCGTCTTCAGGTCCGGCAGCGTGCCCGGCGTCTCCGGCGGCAGCGTGGACAGGGCGGCCGGGGGCAACAGCGTGTGCGTGATGCGCTCCGCCCGGAGCACCTCGGCCAGCTCCGCGCCGAGCAGCGGCCCGGGCGCGGGAACCACCAGGCTCGCGCCCCGGGGCAGGGACATGCACAGCTCCAGGACCGAGGCGTCGAAGCTCGGCGTAGCGAAAGCCAACACCCTGTCCCCCGGGGCAACTTCATAGTGCGCGGCCTCAGCGGCGGAGAACCCCGCAAGCCCACGATGAGTCACCACCACACCCTTGGGCGTCCCCGTGGAACCCGACGTATAGATCACATACGCCGGATCATCGAGCCGCAGCGGCCGGACCCGATCCGCGTCCGACGGCCGGACCTCCCGCGACCCCTCCGCCGCCAGCATCCCGGCGACCTGCTCCGCGTCCAGCGTCACCGCGGGCGCCGCGTCCCGCAGCATCAACTCCACCCGTTCGGCGGGATACCCCGGGTCGACGGGGACGTACGCCGCCCCCGCCTTCACCACACCCAGCTGAGCGAGAACCATGTCAGCGGAGCGCGGAAGCACCAGCGCCACCAGATCGCCGGGGCCCACGCCCCGGGCGATCAGCCGGTGCGCGAGACGGTTCGCACGCGCCTCCACCTCCGCGAAGGAGAGCGTCAGGCCAGGCCCCGTCAGCGCCACCGCCTCGGGCGTGCGATCTACAGCGGCCTCGACAAGGGCGGGCAGCACCTCCGGCACCACCGGCGCCAGCTCGGGACGGCCGGGCCCGCGCAGCAGCCGCTCGCGTTCCGCCGCCGACAGGACGTCCACCGCGTCCAGACGCGTCTCGTCCGACGCGTCGGCCAGGAGGCGCAGCGTGTGCAGCAGCCGCTCCGACAGGGAGCGCGCGGTCGGCTCCTCGAAGCACGCGGGGTCGTAGTCCAGGATGACCGACAGGATGTCCCCGGGGGCCACCACCACGTTCAGCGGGTAGTTGGTGGGCTCCACGTCGCGTTCCTGCTCGAGGGCCAGGCCGTGCCGGGCCAGCGCGCCCTCGTCGAACGGGTAGTTCTCGAAGACGACGATGCTGTCGAACAGGTTCGTGCCGCCGGGCACCTCGCTCCAGGTCTGGATCTGGGCGAGCGAGACGAAGTCGTGTCTACGGGACTCGGACTGCGTGGCCTGCAGCTCGCGCAGCCACTCCAGAAGGCCGCGGCCGCCGTCGACGCGCACGCGGGTCGGCAGGGTGTTGATGAACACGCCCACCATCGAGGTCACCCCGGGCAATTCGGCGGGGCGGCCGGAGACGGTGGTGCCGAACACCACGTCGTCCCCGCCGCCGTACCGCGAGAGCAGCAGCGCCCAGGCGCCCTGCACCATGGTGTTCACGGTCAGTCCGGCCCGCTGCGCCGTCTCCCGCAGCCGCGCCGACACCTCGGCGTCCAGCTCCACGCCGACGGTGCCCGAGGACGACGCGCGGTGCGCCTCCGTGGCCCGCCGGTCCCTGGGGAGTTCGGTCGGCGCGGAGAACCCGGCGAGGGTCTCGCGCCAGTGCCGCTCCGCCCGCGCGGTGTCCTGCCGCGACAGCCACGCCAGGTAGTCGCGGAAGGGCGCGCGGTCGGCGATCTCCGGGCGGCGCCCCGCGGCCGCCGCCGCGTACCGCTCGCACACCTCGTCGAAGACCTGGGCGGCGCTCCACCCGTCGAGCAGGATGTGGTGGAACGTCCACACCATCCGTACGCGGTCCGGTGCCAGGCGGATCAGGGTGAGGCGCATCAGGGGCGCCGCGCCCAGGTCGATCCCGGCGTCGCGGTCCTCGTCGATCAGCCGGTCCATCTGGCGCGCGCACCAGTCGGCGTCCCGCCCGGTCCAGTCGTGGTGGGTGACGGGCACGGCGGCCCGGTGCCCCACGGCCTGGAGCGGCTCGGCGGTCTCCTGCCACACCAGGCGGGTGCGCAGCATCGCGTTGGCGTCGGCGGTCCGCTGCCACGCGTCGGCCAGGGCGTGCGGGTCTGTGACGCCGCTGAGCACCACCTGGACCTGGTTGACGTACGTCCGCGCCTCGGGGTCCATCAGGCTGTGGAACAGCATGCCCGCCTGCATCGGCGTCAGCGGGTACAGGTCGGCGACCGCGCGGCCGTCGCCCACGACGCGGTCCAGGGCCTCCTGGTCCACGCGGGCCAGCGGGAAGTCCGAGGGCGTACGGCCACCGGCGTCCTCGCGGCAGCAGTGCGCGACGATCTCGGTGAGCGCGCGCAGCATGCCGTCGGCGAGGCCCGCGACGGTCTCCTCGTGGTGCAGGGTGTGGCTGTAGTGCCAGGTGATCTCCAGCTGTCCGCCCTCGACGCGGGCGATCACGTCGAGGAGGTGCGGGCGGGTCGCGTCGGGCGCGTCGGCGCCGCCGAGACCGCCGGGCACGCCGCGCACCAGCGCCCCGCCGCCGCCCGCCGACCAGTCGAAGCGGCCCAGGTAGTTGAAGCTGATCCCGGGCGCGGGGGCGGCGGCGAGCGGGTCGTCCCCGGCGAGGCGGGCGAGGGCGCCGTGGCCGAGGCCCCGGTCCGGCACCGCCCGCAGCTGCTCCTTGACGGACTTCAGGGCGGTGCCCCAGTCGGCGTCCGGCACGTCCAGGGCGATGGGGTACAGGCTGGTGAACCAGCCGACCGTGCGGGACAGGTCGATGTCGTCGAAGAGCTGGTCCTCGCGGCCGTGGCCCTCCAGAGCGAGGGCGACGGTAGAACGTTCGGTCCAGTCGGCGACGGTACGGCCGAGAGCCGTCAGGAGCACGTCGTCGATGCGGGTGCGGTAGGCACCGGGGACCTTGCGCAGCAGGTCGTCGGTGCGCTCCCGGTCCAGGCGTACGGTGACCGCGCGCACGTCGGCCATGGTGGTGGCGCCCGGTGCGGCGCCGGTGTCCAGGGGCAGCGGCGCGGCGCAGTGCCCGGACACGGCGTCCCAGTGGGCGCGCTGGCCGGCGAACCCGCCGGACGCGGTGTGCGCGCGCAGGCGCCGCGCCCACTCCTGGACGGACGTGGTGCGCTCCGGGAGGCGTACCGGCGCTCCCGTACGTGCCTGCTGGTAGGCGGTGTCCAGGTCCTCCAGGAGGATGCGCCAGGACACGCCGTCGACGACCAGGTGGTGGACGGTCAGGAGCAGGCGCGGGCGCGCGCCGGTGAACAGGCGGGCGTTCAGGAGCGGGCCGGTGGCGAGGCGGAACGCGGCGTGCGCCGCGGCGGTGGCGCGGGCCTCGGCGGCTTCGGCGGCTTCGGGGTCCAGGCCGCTCAGGTCGCAGACCTCCAGGAGGTCCGGGGCCGTCTCGTCCGGGCCGGGGCAGTGCTGGCGCCAGGACCCGTCGTCGCCCTGGACGAACCGGGCGCGCAGGGCGTCGTGGTGGGCCCACAGGGCCTCAAGGGCGCGGCGCAGCGCGGCCGCGTCGACGTCTGGGTCCGTCTCGATGGCCAGGCACTGGTCGAAGACCTCGGGGCGGCTCGGCCCGGGGTCGAGGAACCAGTGCTGGATGGGCGTGAGCGGGACCTCGCCGGTCACGGGAGCGGTTCCGCTGACGGCGGCGGCCGTGCCGGTGGCGGCGGCGAGGGCCGCGACGGTGGGGTGGCGGAACAGGTCGCGCGGGGTGAGCCCGAGCCCGGCGGCGCGGGCGCGCGAGACGACCTGGATGCTGAGGATCGAGTCGCCGCCCAGCATGAAGAAGTTGTCGTCGGCGCCGACGCGGTCCACGCCGAGGAGGTCCGCCCAGATGCCGCTGAGGACGCGCTCGGCCTCGGTGCGCGGCGGGCGGTAGGCGGTGTCGCCCGCGGCCGACCAGTCAGGCGCGGGCAGTCTGTTCCGGTCCACCTTGCCGTTGGCGGTCAGCGGCAGCTCCGGCACCGTGACGAAGGCGGCGGGCACCATGTAGTCGGGCAGCTCGGCGGCCACGTGGGCGCGCAGTTCGCTCGCGGTCGGCGGGGCCGCCGCCGGTGCGGGCACGAGGTGGGCGGCCAGGCGCTTGCGCCCGGCGTGCTCGCACACGGACACGACGGCCTCGGCGACGCCCGCGTGCGCGGTGAGCCGGGCCTCGATCTCGGCGGGCTCGACGCGGAAGCCGCGCAGCTTGACCTGGTCGTCCGCGCGCCCCACGAAGTGCAGTTCGCCGTCGCCGCCGAAGCGCACGACGTCGCCGGTGCGGTACATCCGGCCGCCGGGCGGGCCGAACGGGTCGGCCACATAGCGGGCGGCACTCGCCCCCGCCTGACCGGCGTAGCCCCGGGCGAGCCCGGCCCCGGCGATGTACAACTCCCCCGGCACGCCCGGCGGTTGGGGCTGCAAGGCGGCATCCAGGACGTACACCCTGGTGTTGTCCAGGGGGCGTCCGATGGGCAGCACCGGCGGCAGCGGGTCACCGGCGCGGAAGGCGCGCCGGGTCGCGAAGGTGGTGGTCTCGGTGGGGCCGTAGCCGTCGACGACGGTCAGGCCGGGGCAGGCGTCGAGGACGCGCCGCACCACGGCGCCCGGCACGGCCTCGCCCCCGGTCCACACCTCCCGCGCGCCGCGCAGGCACGTGGGGTCCTCCTGGGCGAGGAGGCGGAAGAGACCCGCCGTGAGCCACAGGAACCCGACGCCCCGCTCGGCGATGGCGCTCCGGACGACGGCGGCCTCGACGTCACCGGGCGGGGCGAGGACGGCCGTTCCGCCGCGCAGCAGCGGCACCCACAGCTCGTAGGTGGAGGCGTCGAAGGCGTGCGGGGAGTGCACGAGGACGCGGTCGTGCCCGGCGAAGGCGCGGTCGAACGCGAGGGCGGCGACGTCCCGGTGGCGCACGGCGACGCCCTTGGGGGTGCCGGTGGAGCCGGAGGTGAACATCACGTACTGGACGGAGTCGGGGTGTGCGGCCGGGGCGGCGGAAGCATCCGGTACGGCCCTGCCGGGCTCCTGGCCCAGCTCTTGGCCCGGCTCTTGGCCCGGCTCTTGGTCGGGCCGCAGCACCGTGCCCTCCGGCAGCGCCTCCCGCGCCGCCCGCTCCCACTCCGCGTCGGTCAGGAGCAGCTCCGCGCCCACCTCGGCGAGCATGCGCCGCAGCCGCTCGCCGGGCGCGCGGCCGTCGAGGGGGACGTAGACGCCGCCGGTGAGGGCGAGCGCGAGCTGGGTGACGACCAGGCCGACCGAGCGGTCCATGAGGACGCCGACCGGCACCTCGGCCGTGACGCCGCGGGCGGTGAGCCGGGCGGCGAGCGCCGTGGCCCGGGCGTCCAGGTCCCGGTAGGTGAGCCGGTCGTCCCCGGCCTCCAGGGCGACGGCGTCGGGCGTGCGCCGCGCCTGCGCGGTCCACAGCTCCCCGACGGTCGCCTCGGGGGTGGCGGTGGCGGTGTCGTTCCACTCGTCGACGACCTGGCGGCGGCGGGCGGGCGTGAGCAAGGGAAGGCGCGCGGGCGGGCGTTCCGGCCCGGTGGCGATGCCGTCGAACAGCACGGTGAGGTACTCGGCCATGCGGGCGGCCGTGTCGGCGTCGAACAGGGCGGGGTCGTAGCCGAGGCGCAGGCCGAGCTCCGCGCCGGGATAGGCCACCAGGCTGAGCGGGTAGTTGGTGGTCTCGATGCCGTCGAGTTCGCTCAGGCGCAGCCCGTGGGCGGCGGCGAGTCCGTCGTCGACGGGGTAGTTCTCGAAGACGACGATGCTGTCGAACAGGGCCGTCCGCTCGGGGAGTCCGGTGAGGGTCCTCATCCGCGTGAGCGGCACGTGGTCGAAGCGGCGGTCCTCGCTCTGGTCGTACTGGAGGGTGGCGAGCCAGTCGACGAGGGTGCCATCGCGCGGCACCCGGACCCGGGTGGGCAGGGTCGTGATGAACAGGCCGGTCATGGACTCGGCGCCCGGCAGCTCGGGCGGCCGCCCGGAGACGGTGGTGCCGAAGACGACCTCGTCCCGGCCCGCCTGGCGGCTCAGGAGCAGCGCCCAGGCGCCCTGCACCAGGGTGTTCAGGGTCAGGCCCGCCGCCCTCGCCAGGTCCTCCAGGGCGCGCGTCGTGGCCCGCGGCACCGTGACGCGGACCGCCTCGGTGGACTCGGCGTGGTGGGTCTCGCGCGGCTCGCGGTCGTAGGGCAGCGCGGTGGCCTCGGTCAGGCCCGCGAGGCGGTCGCGCCAGTGCCGTTCGGACCGGTCGCCGTCGTCGCGGTCGCGGTCGCGCAGCCAGGCCACGTACTCGCTGAAGGGGCGCCGCGCGGGCAGCGGGGCGCCCTGCCCTTCGGGTCCCGCTCCCCGCGCGTGGCAGGTGAACACGTCGGACAGGACCTGGAACAGGCTCCAGCCGTCCAGGATCAGGTGGTGGAAGGACCACACCACGCGTACGGAGCTGTCGGTGAGCCGGACGAGGACCAGGCGCTGGAGCGGGGCGCACGCCAGGTCGACGCCGCGCTCGCGGTCCCGGTCGAGCAGGTCCCGCAGCCCGGCGCGCCGCTCGTCGTCGTCGCGCTCGCGCCAGTCCAGGTGCGTGACGGGCACGGACACCCGCCGCCCCACCACGAGGAGCGGTTCGGGCACGTCCTGCCAGACCGCGCGGGAGCGGAGCACCGGGGTGCTGTCCGTCACGCGCTGCCAGGCCGCCGCGAGGGCGGCGGGGTCGGGCACGCCGTCCAGGACGAACGACACCTGCTGGAAGTACACGCTCTGGTCGTCCTGCGAGAGGCCGTGGAAGAGCATTCCGGCCTGGGTGGGCGTGAGCGCGTGGACGTCCTCGACGGCGCCGGGGTCGTCGCCCACGACGCGGTCCACGGCCGCCTGGTCGAGCCGCGCGAGCGGGAAGTCCGACGGCGTACGGCCGCTCGCGCCGGGCCGGGAGCCGTGCCGGGCGATCCCGGCGAGCGCGTCCGCGAACCGCGCGGCGAGGCCCGCGACGGTCTCCTCCCGGTGCAGCGCGTCGGAGTAGAACCAGGTGAACTCCAGTACGTCGCCGTCCAGGTGCCCCACGACCTCCAGCGGGTGGGGGCGCGCGGACAGCGGGTCGGCGTCCAGTTCCAGGGGGCGGCACGGGCCGCCGTACAGGCCGTCCGCCGCGTCCGGGAGCCCGAAGCGGCCCAGGTAGTTGAAGCTGACCTGCGCGGCGGGAGCGGCGGGTGCCGTGCCGGGCGCGGCCAGGTGGCGCAGCGCGTCGTGCCCCAGGCCGTGCCGGGGCACCGCGCGCAGCTGCTCCTTGACCTGCTTCAGGACGGCGTCCCAGCCCGCGTCCTGCGGGACGGCGAGCGCGACGGGGTGGCGGGTGGTGAACCAGCCGACGGTCCGGCTGGTGTCGACGTCGGCGAACAGCTCCTCGCGCCCGTGGCCTTCGACGTCCACCAGGACCCGCTCGTGGCCGGTCCACTCGCACAGCACACGGCCGAGCGCGCTCAGGAGCACGTCGTTGACGCGGGTGCGGTAGGTGTCGGGGAGCGTGCGCAGCAGGGCGGCGGTGTCGTCGGGGGTGAGGCGTACGGTCACGGAGCGGGCGGAGGCGTAGGCGTTGACCCCCGCCGCGTCCGCAGTGTCCTGTGTGTCTAGGGGCAGGGCCGCTGCGGCGCCCGCCAGGGCCCGCGTCCAGTACGCCCTCTCGTCGTCGAAGCCGCCGTCGGCGGCGTGCGCGGCCAGGCGCTCGGCCCAGTGGCGCAGCGGCGAGGACTTGGCGGGCAGCGCCGCCGCCGCGTCGCGGCCCTCGCGACGGGCGCGGTAGGCCCGGTCGAGGTCTTCGAGCAGGACGCGCCAGGAGACGCCGTCGACCACGAGGTGGTGGACGGCCAGGTGCAGCACGGGCCGCGTCCCCGCGCCCCGCTCGTGCAGGACGGCCCGCAGCAGCGGCCCCTCGGCCAGGTCGAAGGGGCCCAGGTGCGGGGCGTCGGTGTCGGGTCCGGCGTGACGGGCCAGGCGCAGGCGCGGGGCGCGCTCCCCGATGTCCCAGCGGACGCCGGGCACGTCCCCGCCCGCGGCGTCCGCCACGAAGCGGGACCGCAGCGCGTCGTGGTGGGCGACGAGGTCGTTGAGGGCGTCTTCCAGGGCCGCCGCGTCGACGGCCTCGTACAGCTCGGCCGACAGGGTCTGGGCGAAGTGCCCGGCCCGCCCGGCGGCGCTGTCGAAGAGCCAGCGCTGGATGGGCGTCAGCGGCGCCCGCCCGGTGGCGGGGACGGCCGCGGGGGCGGCGGGCCGCCGGTCTTCGGCGGCGTCCGCGCAGCGGGCGAGGTCGGCGACGGTCTGGTGCCGGTAGACGTCGCGCGAGGTGACCGTCAGGCCCTCCTGCCGGGCCTGGGCGACGACTTGGATGCTGAGGATGGAGTCGCCGCCGAGCGCGAAGAAGTTGTCGTCCGCGCCGACCCGCTCCACGTGCAGGACGTCCGCCCAGATCCGGGCGAGGGTCCGCTCGGTGGGGGTGCGCGGGCTCACGTGGCGGGCGGTGCGCCCGGCGGGCCCGGGGTCGGGGAGCCGGTCGCGGTCCAGCTTGCCGTTGGGGTTCAGGGGCAGCGCGCTCAGCGTGACGACGACGGTGGGGACCAGGTAGTCGGGCAGGCCACGGCCGAGCTCCGCGCGCACCGCGTCCGGGTCGACGCGCGCGCCCGGGGCGGGGACGACGTAGCCGACCAGGCGCCGGTGTCCTTCGCTCTCGCGGGCGGCGGCGGCCGCCTGGGCCACCCCGGCGCAGCGCAGCAGCGCCTCCTCCACCTCGCCGAGTTCGATGCGGAAGCCGCGCACCTTGACCTGCTGGTCGGTGCGGCCCAGGTACTCCAGGTCGCCCGTCTGGGTCCAGCGCACCAGGTCCCCGGTGCGGTACATGCGGTCGCCGGGCGCGCCGAAGGGGTCGGCGAGGAAGCGGGCCGAGGTCAGGCCGGGGCGGCGCAGGTAGCCGCGCGCGAGACCGCCGCCGCCGAGGTACAGCTCGCCCGTCACACCCGGGGGCTGCGGGCGCAGCAGGTGGTCGAGGACGTAGGCGCGGGTGCGCGCCACGGGCCTGCCGATCGGCGGGGCCTGGTCGAGCTCGGTGTCGTCGGCGAACCAGGCGGTGGCGTAGACGGTGGCCTCGGTCGGGCCGTAGATGTTGGCCACCTCGCAGAACGGCACGGCCCGCCGCAGGTCGCGCAGGGTCTGCGCGGGCAGCGCCTCCCCGGCGAGGACGAAGGTGTCCGAGGCGATGGCCGCGCCGCCCTCGGTGAGCAGCCGCGCGACCACGGAGGGGACGCCGCTGACGAGCCCGGCGCGGCGCGGGTCGGGCGCCTCGGCGAGGGCCGAGAGGTCCGCGACCACCTCGACGCAGCCGCCCGCGAGCAGGGGGCAGATCAGCTCGAACACCGACACGTCGAAGTTGAGCGAGGTCGAGGCGATCACATGGGCGAGCCGCTCGGAGCCGAACCGCTCCCCCGCCCACGCGGCGAGCGCCCCCACGCTGCGGTGGGTGACCACGACGCCCTTGGGGCGGCCGGTCGACCCGGAGGTGTAGATGACGTACGCGGGATGGTCGGGGGCGAGTGGCCGCGCCAGATCCGCCGCCGTCAGGTCCGCCGCGGTCAGGTCCGCCTCCGCGGGCTGGCCCTCCACGTCGGCCAGGCAGTCCTCCAGGAGCAGCGGCGCGCAGTCCGCGGGCAGCGCGCCCGCGGTGTCGCGGCTGGCCAGGATGAGGGCGGGGGCGGCGTCGGCGAGCATGAAGCGGATGCGCTCGGCGGGGTAACCGGGGTCTACCGGCAGATAGCCCGCGCCGGACTTCAGGACGCCCCACAGGGCCGGGACCAGGTCGGCGGTGCGCGGCAGGCACAGGGCCACCAGCGTTTCGGGGCCGGCGCCGCGGGCGGCGAGGAGCCGGGCGAGGCGGTCGGCGCGCCGGTTCACCTCCGCGTAGGTCAGACGGGTCTCGCCGCTGGCCACGGCGGTCCGGTCGGGGGTGCGGGACACCTGGGCTTCGAAGAGCAGCGGCAGGGTGGTGTCGGCGGGGTCGTGCCCGACGCGCACGGGCGCGTTCCAGGTCTCCAGGAGGGTGCGCCGCTCGCCTTCCAGGAGCAGCGGCAGCTCGGCGAGCGTCCGGTGCGGTCCGTCCGCCATGTCCTCCAGGAGACCGTGCAGATGGCGGCCCATCCGGGCGACCGTGTCCCGGTCGAACAGACCGGTGTTGTACTCGACGGTCAGCTCGCAGCCGCCGTCGGCGTGCGGCGCGAACTCAAGGACGAGGTCGAAGCGGGACGCCGGACGCGGCAGCGGATGCTCCTCGACGCGCACCCCGCCCGCCCGCGGCGGGTGCGCGGGGGCCGTCTGCTGGACCACGAGCACCTGCACCAGCGGTGTCCGGCTGGGGTCCCGGGGCGGGGCCAGCTCCTCGACGACGCGGTCGAAGGGCACCCCGTCGTGCGCGAAGGCGTCCAGGACGGTCGCCCGCACGCGCTCCACGAACCGGCCGACGGTGGTGGTGTCGTCGACTTCCTCACGCAGCACCACGGTGTTGGCGAAGAAGCCGGTCACGTCCTCCAGGTCGCGGCGCCCGCGCCCGTTGGTGACGGTGCCGAAGGCCACGTCCCGCTGGCCGGAGTAGCGGGAGAACAGCACGGCCGCCGCCGCGGTGAACAGCGTGAACACGGTCGTGCCCCGGTCCCCTGCCAGCTGCCGAAGGCGCCTGACCAGGTCCGCGGGGAGCGGATGGCGGTGCGCGGCGCCTTCCGTGGTGCGCACCGGCGGCCGGGGCCGGTCGGTGGGTAGGTCCAGCTGCTGCATGCCCGTCAGGTGCCGCTTCCAGTACGCGAGGTCGTCGCTGTCCGCGCCCGAGGACCGCTGCCGCCGCTCCCACAGCGCGAAGTCCGGGTACTGCACGGCGGGCGCGGGCAGGCCGTCCGGGACTCCGGTGGCTTCCGCGTGGTAGAGCGCGGCCAGCTCGCGGGTGAGGACGCCGACGGACCAGCCGTCGGTGACGATGTGGTGCTGGGCGAGCAGCAGCAGGTGCTCGTCGGCGGCGGCCCGGATCAGGAGCGCCCGGGTGAGCGGTCCCGCCGCCAGGTCGAAGGCCCGGCCGAGTTCCTCGGTGAGCAGCCGCTCGGCGGCCTCGGCGCGCCGCTGGGCGGGCACGTGCGTCACGTCGGCCGTGCGCAGGGGCAGTTGGGCGTCGGGGCTGATCCGCTGCACGCCCTGTCCGGCCACGGTGGCGAAGGTGGTGCGCAGCGCGTCGTGGCGGGCGGCGAGCCGGTCCAGGGCGCGGCGCAGCGCCGCGGCGTCGAGCTCTCCGCGCAGCCGCAGCGCCACGCCGGTGTTGTACTCGGTGCCGCCCTCACTGAGGTCGTCCAGGAACCACAGCCGCTGCTGCGCGCTGGACAGGGGCAGCGGGCGCCCGCGCGGGGCGGGCGGTATCGGTTCGCGCGGTACGGCGGCGGACGGGTCGCCGAGGAGCGGGGCGAGGGCGGCGACGGTCCGCGCGGTGAACACGTCCCGCACGGTGAGGCGCGCGCCGAGTTCGTCGGTGATCCGCGACAGCGTCCGGGCGGCGAGGACGGAGTCGCCGCCCAGGTCGAAGAAGTCGTCGTCGGCGCCCACGGCGTCGACGGCGAGGACCTCGGCCCAGATGGCCGCGAGGGCCGCTTCCCGCGCCGTACGCGGCTCGGTCCACCCCGAGGTGGCGGCGCGGACGGGGGCGGGCAGGGCCTGGTGGTCGATCTTGTTGTTGCTGGTGAGCGGGAGTTCGTCCAGGACGACGACGGCGGCGGGGACCATGTGCGCGGGCAGCGCGGCGGCCGTGGCCGTGCGCAACGCCGCGGGCTCGGGGGGCAGGTCGGCGTCAGCGGGCGTGACGTACCCGACGAGCCTGCGCCGTCCCGGGTCGTCCTCGCGCACCACGACGACGGCCTCGCGCACCCCGGGCTGACGCAGCAGCGCCGCCTCGATCTCGCCGGGTTCGATGCGGAAGCCGCGGACCTTGACCTGGCGGTCGGCGCGGCCGAGGAACTCCAGCTCGCCGTCGGCGTTCCAGCGGGCCCGGTCGCCGGTGCGGTAGAGCCGGGATCCCGGCGGGCCGAAGGGGCTGGCGACGAAGCGCGTCGCGGTGAGCCCTGGGCGGCCGAGGTAGCCGCGGGCCACGCCGTCGCCGCCCACGTAGAGCTCGCCGTCGGTGCCGGGCGGTACCGGGCGCAGCGCCGCGTCCAGGACGTGGGAGCGGGTGCCGGGCAGGGGCGTGCCGATGCTCGGGGTGCCGCTCCCCGCGGCCAGCGGCCCGGTCCAGGAGGTGACGACCGTCGCCTCGGTGGGCCCATAGGAGTTGATCATCCGGCGGCCGGGCGCCCAGCGGTCGACGAGCGCGGGCGGGCAGGCCTCGGCGCCCACGATCAGCGTGCGCAGGTGCCGTCCGAGGCCGTCGGGTGCCGGGGCGGGCAGGGTGGCGAGGGCGGCGGGCGGGATGAGGGTGTGGGTGATGCGGTGGGCGTCCAGGACGGCGGCGAGTTCGTCGCCGAGCCAGGGTCCGTCCGGCGGCACCACCAGGGTGGCGCCGGACAGCACGGAGGAGCACAGCTCCAGGATGGAGGCGTCGAAGCTGGGTGAGGAGAACTGCAGCACGCGGCTTCCGGGACCCACGGCGTAGCGCTCGGCGGCGGCGCGGCTGAAGCCCGCGACGCCCCGGTGGGTGACGGTCACGCCCTTGGGGGTGCCGGTGGATCCTGAGGTGTAGATGACGTACGCCGCGTGGTCGGCGCCCACCGGGTCGCCCCGGTGGGCGGGCGTGGGCGCGGACGTGTCGTCGAGGACGGCGCGGACTTCCTCCAGGTCGTCGAGGACCACGGCGGGTGCCGCGTCGGCCAGCATGAACTCCCGCCGTTCGGCGGGGTAGGCGGGGTCCACGGACAGGAAGGCGGCGTGCGCGCGGGTCACGGCGAGCTCCGCCGCGACCAGCTCCATCGACCGGGGCAGGACAAGGGCGACCGTCCGGTCCGGTCCGGCCCCGCGCCGTACCAGGTCGTCGGCCAGACGGTCGGCCCGCTCCGCCAACTCCCGGAAGGACCAGGTCCGTTGGCCGTCGGTCACCGCTGGCGCCTCGGGCGTACGGGCCACCCACGCGGCGAACAGCTCACCGAGCGTCGGGTGGGGCGCCGGTCCGGCTCCCTCGTTCCCGGAGGCCGCGGCGGTGCGGTCGGCCGGGGGCGCGGGGGACGCCGGAGTGGGCTTGTCATGCAGGTCCGTCATGGGGGTGTCCTTCGGAGCGGGGACGGTGCGGGTGCGCGCGGGCTGAAGCTTGCGGGGCTTCCCGGGCAGGGCGAGGTCGTGCGGGGCGTGCCGGGGCCGCGGTGGCGGATGGGTGGTCAGGCGGCGCTGGTGCGGCGGGCGGTGCGTCCCGAGATCTGCACGCGCTCGACGGCACCGGTGGCGGAGTCCCGGTGGAACCGCCCGCCGGGCTCGCGTCGGCCGGTGGTGGGGTCGACCAGGTCGCAGGTCAGGTCGGGGTAGCAGACCAGGGGGAGGGGGAGGTCGCCGTCGACGGAGAGGAGCGGGGATCCGTCGGCGTCGAGGGTGATCCGGTATTCCATCCGGCCGTTGCGGTAGACGCCGGCGCATTCGGGGAGCGCGATGGGCTCGCCGCGGTGTGCGGGCGCCGGAGCGGTCGGCACGCGCACGCCGGTGAAGCGGGTGAGGTCGTCGGCGAGGTCCTGCCACAGGGCGGTGGCGCCACCGGCGTTGCCGGTGAAGGCGACGACGACGCCGCTGTGGGGCTCGGCCCGCAGATGGCAGGAGGTGCCCTGGGCGTTTCCGTCGTGGCCGCACCACCACCGGCCGTCCTGCTCGAACAGGGCGAGGCCGAGCCCCCACGCGTCGGCCAGGGTGCCCGGGGCGGCGCCCTGTTCGGGGCTGCGCATGCGGGCCGCTGCGGCGGGCGGAAGGACCGCGTCGCGGCCTATCAGGGCTCTGCCGAGCGCGGCCAGGTCCAGGGCGCTCGCGAGCAGGGCGCCCGCCGGGGCCTCGACCGCGGCGAGGTTCTGCTGGGCCGGGCGCAGCTGGCCCGTCGCGGTGTTGAGGGCGTGGCCCGCGGCGCGGGCCCGGGCGCTGGCGCGGCCGCCGAGGAAGGCGGGCGCCGTGCCCAGGGGCTCCAGGAGCAGGGCCTGGATGGCCTCGGTCCAGGTCATGCCGGTCACGGATTCGATCAGCCGCCCTGCGGCGACGTAACCGGCGTTGGAGTAGGAGAAGCCGGTGCCGGGTGCGAACAGGGCGTCCTGTGCGGTGCAGACGCCCGCGAGATAGCGGGCGGCGCTCGCCCCGTCCGCCGTGTCCGAGTCGGGCCCCGCGGGCAGTCCGGCGGTGTGACTGAGCAGGTGACGTATCGTTACCTCGGGTAACGCGCGTAGCTCGGGGACGAACGAGGCCACGGCGTCGTCCGGGTCGAGGTCCCCGTCGTCGGCCAGGAGCATCACGGCGGCCGCCGTGTAGACCTTGGTGACGGAGCCGAGGGGGACGGCCGTGTCGGCGGTGAACGGCGTGCCTGCGGCGGCGTCGGCGATGCCGGTGTGGGCGCTGATGACGCCCGCCCCGGTGTCCACGGCCAGGTGGGCGCCGGGCACGCGGTGGGCGCGGGCGAGGGTGTCGAGGCGTTCTTGCAACGCTTGGCTCAAGCGGGACGGTTGCCGCTCGGCGATGGGCGCGGCGCTGGAGTACGGCATGGAGAAGTGGCTCCCGTTAGCGGTGGCTCGTGGCGGGTGGTACACCGGCCGGCGGGCTCTGGGCCGGGCGAGGTGGCGCGCGTACTACGGTCTGGCGACGTCGACGGGAAGGTGGCGCACGCCGACGAGGACGGCCGGGTTCTGGTAGGTGACGTCGGCGTAGGAGGGCACGGACAGATCGCGGAAGCGTTCGAGCAGCATGCGCAGGGCGATCCGGGCCTCCAGGCGGGCCAGGGGCGCGCCGAAGCAGAAGTGGATGCCGTGCCCGAAGGTCAGGTGGGGGTTGGGGTTGCGGGTCACGTCGAGGGCGTCGGGGTCGGCGAACTTGCCGGGGTCGCGGTTGGCGGCGCCGAGGTGGGCCATCACCAGGGTGTCGGGGGCCAGTTCGTGGCCGCCGATGACCACGGGCTTGGTGACGCGGCGGCCCAGCTCGGGGAAGGGCGGCAGCCAGCGCAGCACTTCCTCGATGGCGTCCGGCAGCTTCGCGGGGTCGGCGCGCAGCGCGGTGAGCGTGCCGGGGTGGCGGTCGAAGGCGACGAGGGCGTTGCCCAGGAGCGCCGTGGTGGTGATGTGCCCGGCGACCAGGAGCAGGGCGACGAACCCCACCATCTCCTGGTCCTCCATGCGGACGCCGTCGACCTCGGCGGCGATGAGCTTGCTGGTGAGGTCGTCGCCGGGCTCGGCGCGGCGGCGGCGGATGTGGTCAAGGACGTAGCTGTTCATCTCGCGCACGGTCGGCGCGATGGCCTCAAGGGCGCGCTCCAGGTCGGCCATGTCGGGCGCTTCGCTGAGCTGGTCGCCGCCGAAGAGGGTGGCGGCCCACTCCTGGAACAGCGGGTGGTCCTCGGCCGGGACGCCGAGCAGTTCGGCGATGACGATGATGGGCAGGGGGTAGGCGAGCGCGTCGACCATGTCGATGCGGTCGCGGTCCGCGACGGCGTCCAGGAGGCGCGCGCACACGGCTTCGATGCGCGGTTCGAGCCCGTGCACCACCCGCGGGGTGAAGGCCTGGCTCACCAGCGTGCGGAACTTGCGGTGCTCGGGTGGGTCCATGGCCACGAAGTTGCCCTGCCTGAAGGCGTCGAAGTCCTCCTGGGTGGGGGCGATCGGGGTCATGTCGGAGGAGTACGTCGCGGGATCGGCGAGCACGGCGGCGACCTGCTCGTGGTCCACGACGTGCCACACCCCCTGCGCCTCGTCGTACCGGACCGGTCCTGACTCCCGCAGGGAGCGCCAGCGTTCGGTCAGGGTGTCGAACAGCAAGTGGGCTTGTGTCGGCGGGTTGTTGGTCACTTCTCTCCCTCGAGTGGGGGCGCGGGCAGGCGGAACCGGGGCGGCTTCGCCGTCGGGGCGCGCGTGAGGTCCGGTGCGCCGTTCGGAGGCCCTGGTGGTGCCGGGCGGCTCGCGGCCACGAGGGACCGAAGGGCGCCCGACAGGGCGAACACGACGCGCGAGCAGGCCAGTTGGGCGTCCGTCAGGAAGGCAGGGCAGGCGCTAGTGACGGGCGGTGAGCTCACCGGCCCGTGCGCCTGTCACCCGTCCGTCATCGGGGCCGCTTGGCCTTGGTCAACACGTCCGCCCCGGCGCACTCCGGCTGTTCGTCCACCCTCGGGCAAAGGGCGGGACCTGTCGTGCGGGCCAAGCCGACATCACTCATCCCCCAGTGAAACCTTCCGCGCGGCTGACGCGCGGAACTCCCCAAGCACGTACGAATCGGCGGCGCGCACCCGCGGCGGCGGGACACCCGGCTCCGGACGAGAAGGTACACACACCCCCCGGGCGCTGTCCGATGCTTTGCACCATGCATATTCAGAGCACCCTCGCCACAGTCTTCACGGTGGGTCACCCGATAGCAACCCCCTGAAGTTGAACGGAGGATGCTTCCGCCATTCGTTTTGCGTAACCGCTCAGTAGCTTCGCAGCCGGTTCGCCCGCGCCTCAGCGGCACGGCACCGGCTGCCGCTCCGGGCGTGTGCCCCACCCTCACATGGACAAACACCGAATCGTGAGGATCTCCGATTTCCGCTCGCGCGTTCCAGCCAGGAAGGCCTCTCACCAGGAGCGGCGGCCGGACTACCGTCGGGCGCCGACGCCGGAGCGCGAGAGGATGACCGGAAAAGGACGACTCTCCGCTCCGTTGTTCCTGCTCAATGACACGGGTCGACCGAGTGTGAACGGTTGGTATCCGCGGCATGGGGCCGGAGCGCGGCACTGGCTGAAATGCATAGGGGGCGCACAGGGGCGCACAGTCACGCATTGTGCGCGGTCTCGCGCTCCCAACAGAAACGGCTTTCATCATTCCGCCCCGGAGAATTCTCTCCGGTTAACGGCGAATGTCACGTTAACCGCCCATGTTCCTTCGGCCGCCGGAAGGCCCACGGCGCGTGACGAAGCGGCCCTGGACCGCCAGCCACGCCGCCGCCGCGCCCCACGCGAGGCCCTGGGCGACCGCCCCGGGACCGGGGCGCAGCGGCGTGCTCGCGGCGACGCGGGCGGTGGCGGTGGCGTACATCCCCCAGGGGAACACGACGCACCACAGGGCGGGTTCGTAGGCCAGCGCGACGCGGTGCCTCAGGTGGCGCCAGCACCGGCGGCGAGCAGCACCGGGATCAGGGCGGTGGCCCAGACCCACAGGGCGACGACCACGGCGCGGACGGGGCCGTGGACCTGTCCGGGCAGGTCGCCGCCCCGCTCCAGGAGCCGGGTGCCCGCCAGGGTGCTGATGGCGGCGGCGCCCATCGTCACCCAGTACGCCGGCGTGCAGCGGGCGGGCCCGGGCGGGTGGCGCAGCAGCCGTCGGGCGACCAGGGCGAGGGTGGCGGCGTACAGCAGGACGCCGCCGCACCACAGGACGAGGGCCGCCGGCACGAGAACGCCGCGCGGGGGCAGCCCCGTCAGGCACAGGACGAGGGACTGCAGGCCCACGGCGGCCAGGAACCAGCTGCCGTCGGCCTGGCGCGCCGCCGCCTTCGCGAGGGTGGACGAGCGTCTGGCCAGCGCGGCCGCGAGGGCCGTCCACGCCGTGCCGGACACGGCAAGGAGGACGTACGCCGCTTCGCGTAGTGGTCCCTGCGCGAGCCGTACGGCCAGCACACCGCTCGCCGCGACGAAGGTGAAGTGACCGAACACGCGCGCGGGGTCGGCGAGTTCGGCCCTGACGAGGTCCCGATGGCGGCCGACCTTCACGCCGGTGGCCGCGAGCAGAAGGAGGTAGCCGCAGGCCGCGACCGCGAAGAGCAGGTCGGACGGGGTGCGGGCGCCGCTCTGCGCCAGCGCGCGGGAGACGATCCCGGTGGCCATGACGGCGGCGAAGCACGCGGGCGGCAGCGTCCGGCACCGCTCGCCCAGCGACCGCCGAGGCGTCGGCGTGACCGGCGGCACCGGCGTCACCGGCGCGCGGCGCCCGCCTGCCGCGCGCCCCGCGAGCGGTAAACGATGTAGGGGCGGGCCACATAGCCGACCGGCGCGGTGAAGGCGTGGACGAGGCGGCTGAAGGGCCACAGGGCGAACAGGGCGAGGCCGAGCAGGGTGTGGGTCTGGTACACGAACGGGGCGTGGGACATGGCGCTCACGTCCGGGTCCAGGGTGAACAGGGAGCGGAACCACACCGAGACGCCGAGCCGGTAGTCGTAGTGGTGGGGCGGGACGGTGCTCGCGGTGGCGGTGAGACCGGCGAGGAGCACCGCGGCCAGGACCGGGTAGACGGCGCGGTCGCTGCGGCTTGTCGCGGCGCGCACGGCGGGGACCCGCAGGCGCCGGTGGAGCAGGATCGCGAGGCCCGCCAGGGTGAGCAGGCCCGCGGCGCCGCCGACGACGAGCGCGTTGGCGTGGTAGAGCCACTCGTGCACATGGGCGCGTTCGGTGAGGCTCTCGGGGACGAGCAGCCCGATGACGTGTCCGGCGACGACGAACAGCAGTCCGAAGTGGAACAGCGGGCCACCGACGCGCAGCAGCCGGTGCTCGTGCAGCTGGCTGGAGCGGGTGGTGAACCCGAACCGGTCGTAGTGGTAGCGCCAGGCGGTGCCCGTGACCATGACGGCGAGCACGAGGTAGGGCAGCACGCCCCACAGCGCGGTGTGCAGATGGTTCACGGAACGATCTCCTCCACGTGGGGGCGGGGCGCGGCGCCCGTCGGGAACGGCAGCAGTCCGACCGACTCGGTGGGCGGCCCCGTCCGGGCCAGGCGCAGGGCGGCGGCGCGGTCGGCGGGCGAGGCGCCCGGCAGGGTGGCGCAGACGGCCTCCAGGACGTCGGCGTAGGGGCTGTGGTGGTCGCGCAGCGCGAGCCGCAGGAGTTCGAGGGCGGCGCGGTGCTCCGTGAGGGCGCGGCGGCCGGGGGCGGGGCAGCGGGCGGCGAACTCCAGGGCCAGCGGCAGGAAGTCGGGCAGTTCGTCGGCGGGCGGCCGCAAGCCGTGCGCGCGGTACAGGTCCTGCCAGCGCAGCAGGGACCGGCCGCGGCGGCGGGTGTCGCCGTCGGTGTAGTACGTCAGGTGCAGGGTGCGGCGGCGGCTGCGGTCGAACGTGGCGACGTAGCGGGCGGAGAGGTCCAGGACGGGGACGTCGGCGACGGCGGCGGTGAAGCGCGCCAGGGGCGCGGACCGCGCGCGCCCCACGGCGGCCAGGGCGTCGGTGACCGCGCGCAGCCGGTGCGGCCAGTCCGCGTCCGGGTGGCGCAGCAGCAGGGAGGCCGCCTGGTGGATGACGGGCGCCTCGCTCATGCCGAGTTCCCCTCGCGCCCCGGGAAGAGGCCCTTGGGCCTGCCCCGCCCGTTCCAGTTGAGGAGGTTGACGCGGCCGCGCAGGGACGTCCCGGAGTGTTCCGGCTCGGCCGCGCCGGTGGCGAGGGGGGCGTGGAAGGCGTCGGCGTCGTACATCCCCGGGCCGCCGCCGTGGTCGAGGCTGCAGCCGGAGGCCTCTGCGGTCTCGAAGTCGGCCTGCGTGGTGCTGTAGCCGGTGGGGATGACGTAGCGCTCGTCGTACTTGGCGAGGGCGAGCAGCCGGTACATGGCCTCGATGCTCGCGGTGTCCATGCCGACGGCCCCGGCGATGGCGGGGTCCCGCTCCTCGCCGAGGTTGACGCGGCGCATGTGGGCGCGCATCGCGGCGAGCCGGCACAGCGCGGCCTCGACGGGCGCGGGGTCGCCCGCGGTGAAGAGCCCGGCGAGGTAGGCGACGGGGATGCGCAGGGAGTCGATGGCGGCGAAGAGCTTGGCGGGGTCCTCGCCGTCGTGCCCGGTGGCGGTCAGCGACTCCACGACGGGCGAAAGGGGCGGGACGTACCAGACCATGGGCAGGGTGCGGTACTCCGGGTGCAAGGGAAGGGCCACCTTGTACTGGCTGATCAGGGCGTGCGCCGGGGAGCGGCGCGCGGCGGTGATCCAGTCGTGCGGGATGCCCGCCGCCTCGGCCGCCGCCACGACGCGGGGGTCGGCCGGGTCGAGGAAGCAGTCCAGCTGCGCCTGGTAGAGGTCCTTCTCGTCCGCGCTGGCGGCGGCCTCGCCCACCTTGTCGGCGTCGTACAGGATCACGCCGAGGTAGCGCAGGCGGCCCACGCAGGTCTCGGAGCAGACGGTGGGCTGCCCGGCCTCGATGCGCGGATAGCACAGGGTGCACTTCTCGGCCTTGCCGGTGGCGTGGTTGAAGTAGACCTTCTTGTACGGGCAGCCGGACACGCACATCCGCCAGCCCCGGCAGCGGTCCTGGTCGACGAGGACGATGCCGTCCTCGATGCGCTTGTACAGCGCGCCGGAGGGGCACACGGCGACGCAGGACGGGTTGAGGCAGTGCTCGCAGATGCGGGGCAGATAGAACATGAACGCCTGTTCGTACTCCAGGCGCACCCGCTCGTTCAGGTCTTTGAGCACCGGGTCGTCGGCGAGGTGCGCGGGGCCGCCGCCGAGGTCGTCGTCCCAGTTCGGGCCCCAGGTGACCGCGGTGGGCCGCCCGTCGATCAGGGACCGGGGCGCCGCCGTGGGCACGTCGTTGCCGAGCGGCGCGGAGATCAGGTTCTCGTAGTCGTAGGTCCAGGGCTCGTAGTAGTCGTCGAGGGAGGGCAGTTCGGGGTTGGCGAAGAGCCGGGCCAGGCGGCGGGCGCGGCCGCCGCTGCGCGGCACGAGCCTGCCGTGCCTGAGCCGCCAGCCGCCCTGCCACTTGTCCTGGTCCTCGTAGCCGCGGGGGTAGCCCTGGCCGGGGCGGGTCTCGACGTTGTTGAACCAGACGTACTCGGTGCCCGAGCGGTTGGTCCAGGTCTGTTTGCAGGTGACCGAACAGGTGTGGCAGCCGATGCACTTGTCGAGGTTCATCACCATCGCGACCTGTGCCATGCAGCGCCCGATGGTGCCGTCGTCACGGGGCATGTCAGTACCGCACCTCCTGTGCGCGACGGCGGATGACGGTCACCGCGTCGCGCTGGTTTCCGGTGGGGCCGTAGTAGTTGGGGGCGAAGGACAGCTGGCCGTGGCCGCCGATGAGGTGGGTGGGCTTGATGAGCAGGCGTGTCAGGGCGTTGTGGACGCCGCCGCGCCGCCCGGTGTGCTCCGACTTGGGGACGTTCACCAGGCGTTCTTGTACGTGGTACATAAACACGGTGCCGGGCGGCATCCGGTGCGAGACGACGGCGCGGGCCACGACGACGCCGTTGGCGTTGACCGCCTCGACCCAGTCGTTGTCGGCCGCGCCGATGGCCTCGGCGTCGGCGACGGACATCCAGATGACGGGCCCGCCCCGAGCCAGGGTCTGCATCAGGAGGTTCTCCTGGTACTCGGAGTGGATGGACCACTTGGAGTGCGGGGTCAGATAGCGCACGGTCACCGACCTGCCGTCGGCGGTGGCGCGCCGCTCCCCGAGGACGGCCAGGTCAAGGGGCGGCCGGTAGACGGGCAGTTGCTCGCCGTACTCGGCGATCCACGGGTGGTCGAGGTAGAAGTGCTGGCGTCCGGTGAGGGTGTGCCAGGGCTTGCGGTGCTCGGTGTTGATGGTGAACGGCGCGTAGCGCCGGTCGGGCGCCTCCTTGCCGGACCACTCGAAGCTCGCGCCGACGGGGACGGGCCGCGCCTGGGTGTCGGAGAAGACGACGCGCCGCTCGGCGACCGAGGCGGCGAGCTCCTCCAGGCCGCTGTCGGAGCCGCAGCGCTCGGCCAGCCGCCGCAGCCCTTCGGCGGCGACGCGCCCGTTGGTGGTGCCGGAAAGGGCGAGGATCGCCTCGCAGAACTTGACGTCGGTGTCCAGGAGCGGGCGGCCGCGTGCCGGTCCTTCGGGGGCGGTGCCGCAGCGGGCCTTCAGCCAGCCGCTCTCCGGGCCCGTGCGGACGGCGACTCCCTTGGCCTGCACGCCCAGTTCGTCGGGCAGCGGGCCGAACGCGGCGAGCCGGGCCGCGATCTGCCGGTAGTCGCGCTCGACGAGCGAGATCCCCGGCGCGGTGGGCCCTTGGGGCGGCGCCTCGCCCGGGGTGTCGTGCTGGAGCGGCGTCGCCACCAGGTCGTACGCCACGTCCAGGTGGCCGTGGGCGAGGCGGGAGACCTCGGCGGCGAGCCCGTGGAAGATCTCGAAGTCGGTGCGCGCCTGCCAGGGCGGGTCGATCGCCGGGGAGAAGGCGTGCACATAGGGGTGCATGTCCGTGCTGGACAGGTCGTGCTTCTCGTACCAGGTGGCCGCGGGCAGCACGAGGTCGGCGTAGAGCGTGGTGGACGTCATGCGGAAGTCGAGGGCGAGCAGCAGGTCGAGCTTGCCGCGCGGCGCTTGGTGGTGCCAGGCGATGTCCTTGGGCCGGGCCTCGGGCGGGGTCTCCTCGGCGCTCGCGTTGTCGGTGGCGCCCAGCAGGTGGCGCAGGAAGAACTCGTTGCCCTTGGCCGATGAGCCGATGAGGTTGGCGCGCCACACCGTCAGGACGCGGGGCCAGTTGGCCGGGTCGTCGGGGTCCTCGCAGGCGTACGGCAGGCGGCCCGCGTCCCGTTCGGCGGCCACCCAGCGCGCGGGGTCGGCGCCGGTGACCCGCACCTGCGCGCCGAGGTCCAGGGGGTTGGCGGCGAAGGTGGGGGCGGACGGCATCCAGCCCTGGCGCACGGAGCGGGCGACCAGGTCGGCGGTGTGCAGGCCGCTCAGGGTGCCGGGCGCGGTGGGCGAGGTCAGGGAGTCGGCGGTCGCACGGTCGTAGCGCCACTGGTCGGTGTGCAGGTACCAGTACGGCGTGCCCGCCATCTGGCGTGCGGGGCGCGCCCAGTCCGACGCGGTCGCGAGCTGCTGCCAGCCCGCGTAGGGCCGGACCTTCTCCTGGCCCACGTAGTGCGCCCAGCCGCCGCCGTTGACGCCCTGGCAGCCGGTGAGCAGGAGCAGCGAGAGGAACGAGCGGTAGATCGTGTCGGAGTGGAACCAGTGGTTGGTGCCCGCGCCCATCACGATCATGCAGCGGCCCCGGGTCCGCTCCGCGGTGCGGGCGAACTCCCGTGCGGCGCGCACCGCGGCGCGCGCGGGCACCGAGGTGATCGCCTCCTGCCAGGCGGGCGTGCAGGGGGTGGAGGCGTCCTCGTACGACGCGGGCCACTGGCCTTCGAGGCCGGGCCTCGCCACGCCGTACTGGGCCAGCGTCAGGTCGAAGACCGTGGTCACCAGGCGGCCGCCGACGCGGTCCGCGGGCACCGCGCGCCGCACGGTCTCGCCCTCGGCGTCGAAGCGGGGCAGGAGCACCGAAGCGGGCGCCGTGCCCGGCCGCCCCGCCAGGGTCAGGGCCGGGTCGAGGCCGCCGAGGCCGAGGTTCCAGCGGCCCTCGCCGCCCTTGGTCCAGCGGTCGCCGAGGGTGCCGCCCGGCACCACGGGCTCGCCCGACGCCGTGTCCAGGAGCACAGGCATCCAGCGCCGGGCCTCGGGGTCCGCCTCCCGGGCCAGGTCCAGGTCCAGGTCGCGGGCGGTGACGAAGGCCCCGGGGGTGTGGGTGTCCCGCTCGCGTTCCTCCAGGGCGATCAGGAACGGCAGGTCGGTGAAGCGCTTGACGTAGTCGGTGAAGTACGGGACCTGGCGCTCCACGAAGCACTGCGCAGGATCACGTGCCCCATCGCCATCGCGAGGGCCCCGTCGGTGCCGGGGTGGGGGTGCAGCCACTCGTCGGCGAACTTCGTGGCGTCGGCGTAGTCCGGGGAGACCACCGGCGGCGGCGCTCCGGATCGCCGGTGAGCTCCGCCCAGGCGGCCACCGGATCGCCGAGCCGTTGCTTCGCGGACCGGAACATCTCCACCAGGACGCCGCGTGCGAGCGGGTGGCGCACCCGGGTCGGCGAGTAGGTGTACCAGGAGAACGACGCGCCTCGCGGACAGCCGCGCGGCTCGTAGTCAGGGCGGTCGGGTCCCGTCGACGGGTAGTCCGTCGCCTGGGTCTCCCAGGTGATGAGTCCGTCTTTGACGTACACCTGCCACGAGCAGGAGCCCGTGCAGTTGACCCCGTGCGTGGAGCGCACCACCTTGTCGTGCGCCCAACGCTCGCGGTAGGGCTGGTCGTTGACGTCGTCGCGGGGCCGGAACACCGCCCGGCCCTCGGGGGTTGTGGGCGCGCGCTGGAGCATCCTGCCGATCTCCAGGAGCCGTTCGGCGGCGTTTGCCGCGGCGCGCTCCGCCTTCACCCTGGCACGTTCCCTGCCCATCCGCGGGCTCCCCTCGGGCATCGCGGTGCCGCGGCGGTCACGGCGGCACTCACCTCGTCGGCCAGGGCCCAGAGTGCCCGCGTCGACGCGGCGGGACAGATCAGTTTTCAGCCAGTTGGTTGTACTTAGAACTTATTTTCCTCGCCCTTTGCGATGGTGCACCGCGCCCGCCTGGTCACACCTTGTGCCAGCGCGCCCCGGCCCAGGAGAACAGTCCGAACGCCACCAGGGCGAGGGCCACGGCGACCAGGAGCCAGGGGCCCGCCGGGGTCTCCTGGAAGGAGCGCAGGGTGTCGTCGATGCCCTTGGCGTCGCCGGGCTCGTGGCGCACGGCGGCCAGGAGCAGGGACGCGCCGAGGGCGGCGAAGACGCAGCCGCGGCCGGTGCCGCCCACCACGCCGAGCACGTCCACGGTCCGCCGCACGGGGGCGGTCATCTCCCCCATGCGCAGCTTCTCGCGGTACTTGCGCAGCACGGCCCGGCCCGCCGCCCAGAGCCCGGCCGCGATCACCGCGAGCGCCGCGGCGCCGACGATCCACTGGCCGCCGGGCTTGTCGATGACGGTCGCCGTGACGTCGTCGGTCCTGCGGTCCGACGAGCCGCTGCCGCTGCCCCGGTCGCCGGTGACGTACGCCAGGACGGAGTAGCTGACGACGCAGTACAGGACGCAGCGGCCCGCCGCGGCGAGGCGCTTGGTGGCCTTGCGTCCATCGGGCCCCGCCTGGCCGAACAGCGCTTCCGAGAGCCGCCACAGCGCCATTCCGGCGAGGGCGAGCCCGAGGAGCCACAGCAGGGCGCCGCCGAAGGGCTTGTCGGCGATCTCCGTCAGGGCGCCGCCGCGGTCGGCCTGTTTGTTCTCGTCGGTCAGCGCGATCCGCAGCGCGATGATCCCGACGAGCACGTAGATCACCCCGCGCCCGATCAGGCCCGCCCGGGCCGCCGTCTCCACGACGCGGCCGTCGGCGACCCGCCGCGCGCTCGTTCCGCCACGCATGGCGCCATTCCATCCCATGGAGCGCGAGTGCCCCGGCATCCCGCCTCGATGCGCGCGGCGCGGGGCGGGCTCCGGGGCCCGGCCGGTGCGGCGGCGCGGTCAGGCGGGGCCCGTCGGGGCGTGGCGCAGATAGGCGAGCACGGCGCTGACGCGGCGGTGCAGTTGCGGTATCTCGGCGAGGCCGAGCTTGGCGAAGGTGGAGTTGACGTGCTTTTCGATGGTGGACTCCGAAAGCCGCAGGGCCTCGGCGATCGCCCGGTTGGTCTTGCCTTCGGCCATGTGCCGCAGCACGTCGAGCTCCCTGCGGGTGAGGTGGGACAGCGGTGCGTCGGCGGCGCGCGCGTGGCTGCCGATGAGGACCTCCACGATGCGCGGGTCGACGACGGAGCGCCCCTCGGCCACCTCGCGCAGGGCGCCCACGAGTTCGTCGACCTCGCCGATGCGCTCCTTGAGCAGATAGGCGAGGCCGTCGGTGCCGCGTCGGAAGAGGTCGAAGGCGTAGTTCTCGTTGGCGTGCTGGGAGAGCACGACGACGCCGATGCCGGGGTGGGCCGCGCGGATGGCGTGGGCGGCGGCGATGCCCTCGGTGTGGTGTCCTGGCGGCATCCGGATGTCCGCGATGACGACGTCGGGCCGCAGCCGCTCGACGGCGTCGAGGAGTTCCTCGGCGGTGCCGACGGCCGCGACGACGTCGGCCTCGCCGGTGTCCTCCAGGAGCCGCCGGGTGCCCTCGCGGACCAGGTAGTGGTCCTCGGCGATGACGACGCGCAGGGGGGTGCCGCTCGGGCGGTCAGGCACGGGTCTCCTCTCGCACGCGCTCCGGGAGCCGGGCGCGGATGACGGTGCCGGTGCCGGCGCGGCTGGTGATGGTGAGTTCGCCGCCCACGGCCTCGGTGCGGTCCCGCATGCCGGTGAGGCCGGAGCCGTGGGTGGTGGCGGTGGGGAATCCCCCGCCGTCGTCGGCGACTTCGACCTGGAGGCGGCCCGCGTCGCGGGTGAGGCGGACAGTGACGCGGGTGGCGCCCGCGTGCTTGAGGACGTTGGTGAGGGCCTCGGACACCAGGTAGAAGGCTGACTCCTCGATGTCGAGGGCGAAGCGCACGCCGGTCAGCGACTCCGCGCTGTACACGGTGACGGGCACGGGCATGCGGCGGGCGCAGGAGGTCACGGCGGCGATGAGTCCCTGGTCGGTGAGGATGGGCGGATGGATGCCGTGGGCGAGCTCGCGGAGTTCGTCTATGACGTGGTACGCGTCGTCCTGCACCTCGGTGAGCGCGGCGTCGACGTCGCCGCCGCGGTGCAGCCGCTTGCGGGCGAGGGCGAGCTTGGCGACGAGGGCCACGAGCTCCTGCTGGATGCCGTCGTGCAGGCGCCGTTCGATGCGGCGGCGCTCGGTGTCCTGGGCCTGCACGATGCGGGCCCGCGAGGCGTCGAGTTCGGCGGCCTGGTGGCGCAGTTCCTCGGCGCGCTGGCCGAGTTCGGCGGCGAGGCGGACGTTGTGCACGGCGAGGGCCGCGGAGCGGGCCAGGGCCTCGCCGATGTGGTGGTCCTCCGGGGTGCCGCGCCCCTCGGCCTTGGGGCCGTACTCGATGCGGCCGAGCAGGTCGTCGCCGTACAGGAGCGGAAACACGGCGGCGGGCGGCGCGCCCGGGGGCGGTCCACCCGCCTCGGCGACGGACAGGGGCAGGCAGGCGCCGCCGAGGCGGACGCGCACCCATCTCAGGTCGAGGCCCTCGCGCAGGCCAGCGGCGAGCTGCGGGGCCAGCCGGTCGAGGTCGTAGGCGTGCTCCAGGGTGGTGCTGAACTGGACGAGGAGCTCGAACCTGCTGAGGCGCCTGCCGAACACGCACCGCTCGACGAGGGTGTTGAGCCGTTCGCGCAGGGGCTGGAAGAGGACCGTGGCGGCGACCGCGACCAGCAGGGACAGGCCGACGGGCAGGTACTGGCCGACGGTGAGCCCGAGCGTCATCGCCATGCCCACGTACCAGCTGTTGACGATCAGCCACAGCGAGCCGTACACGGCGGTGCGGCGCAGCACGATGTCGACGCCGAGCAGCCGGTGGCGGAAGGCCGCGTACACGAGGGTGACGGCGATGGAGATGTAGGGCAGGGCGCCGAGCAGGGCGCCGATGAGGTAGAGCAGGCCCTGCTCGCCCGTCCAGGTGCGGAAGAGCCGGGTGGCGGCGCGGCCCAGGAAGACGGCGGCGCCGACGGCGGCGAAGGGGAACAGGACGGCGACGTCCTGGCGGCCGACGGCCCGCGCGCGCAGGCAGCGGAGGGCGAGCAGGGTGGCGCCGACGCCGGGCAGCCAGGCCTCGGGGTAGTAGAAGACGACGTAGTAGACGACCTCGTCGGAGAGGCCGGTGAGGGGCAGCAGCAGCGGCAGCGCGAGCAGGCCCCACAGGGGGTCGAGGAGGCGGCGTTCGTAGCGGAAGAGGGGGGCGCCGTCCGGCAGCAGGGCCAGCAGGCGCACGACGAGGACGCTGACCGCCAGCTGGCAGACCTGGGTGCTGATCTGGAGCCAGTGGTCGAGCGGCAGCAGCAGACCGCCGGGCCGCGGCCGCAGGTGCCAGCCCAGTTCGCGGCTCACCAGCGTCGTGGTGTGGCGGATGGCGACGGCGACGCACAGCCAGGTGCCGACGAGGAGCAGTCGGCGGGCGACGGGGCTCGCGGGGGCGTGCCACCAGGTGAAGAGTCCCGCGACGTAGCACGGAAGGACGGAACCGAGGATCCACGGCAGCACGAACCGGTTCTGCAGCTGCGTCGTCCCGATCACGACCGCCCAGAGCAAGGACGCTCCGCCGACGGCGGCGACAACGCACATGCCCCTGCTTCTGGCTGCCACGGCCGACATTATCGGGGGCGGTGCCGACGGGCGTCCACAGGGATAATCCACCGCCGTCCATGGCGGAAAACCTCCAGTGGGATTGGAGGGTGCCCGGGTGCCCGGCGAGGGCGTCGCCGAGAACACTCATGGAGGAATCGCCAGGGTGATGCGTCGAGTCGCCGGCGTGATGCGTCGAGAGTGGATTCTTCGAGAACGGGTGGCCATCGTGAAGCGTTCCTCCGGTCCGGAAGTGGTGGTCTGGGATACCACTTACGCCTGCCCCCTGCGGTGTTCGCACTGCTATTCGGAATCGGGCAGGCGCCCTTCGCGGCAGCTCGGCCCGGAGGACATGCTGCGGGTCGCCGACGCGCTCGTCACGCTCGGTCCGCGGGTGGTGGCCCTCTCCGGAGGCGAACCGCTCGTCGTGCGGGGCGTGTTCGAGGTCGCGGACCGGCTGCGGGCGGGCGGGGTCAAGCTGTCCGTCAACACCAGCGGCTGGGTGATGAACCGGACGCTCGCCGAGCGCCTCCTGGACACGTTCGACGAGGTGATCGTCAGCCTCGACGGATCGACGCCCGAGGTGCACGACCGCGTCCGGGGCCGCCGGGGATCCTTCGACCGGGTGCTCGCGGCGCTGGGCTTCCTCGACGAGGCGGCCGGGGAACGGAGCGCGGCCGGACGGGGGCGGCCGCGCTTCGGCATCGACTGCGTGGTGATCCGCAGCAACTTCGCGCAGCTGGAGGAGTTCGCGGGCGACATCGCGCACCGCTTCGGGCACCTGAGCACGCTGGGGTTCAACGCCGCCGTGCCCGAAGGGCTCGCCAGCCGCCCGGAGTTCTGCGCGTACGAGCTCCTGCGCGACGACCAGGTCGCCGAGCTGACCAGTGACGCCTTCCGCGCCCGGCTGCGCGATCTGGCGCCGCCTTCGGTGACCGTGTTCACCGTGGACAACCTCAACCTGGCGATGAACCCCGAGCGGGTCGCGCAGCAGGTCGACGCCTCGGTGATGCAGGTGGAGCCGGACGGGAGGGTCCGTGCGATCCCCGTGTACGAGGGGACGGTCGGCAGCCTCCTGGAGGAGCCGGGGACGGTGCTGTGGGAGCGCATGTCCGAGCGGCTGCGGGATCCGTTCGTCGTGGAGACGCTGTCGTCCGTGCGCTCCATGGAGACCTGGGCGGAGGCGGTGCGGCGCATGGACCGCCGCTTCGGGTCCCCCGAGGACATCGCGCGCATCGACCGGCGCTCGGTGCGCGTGAATCCCCCGGAGTTCCTCGCTCCGGCCGCCGCGGCGGCCGGGCGGACGGAACGGCGGTCCGCGTGATTGCGGGCGCCCGCGGCCGGGCCCATTCCGCGCGGCACGGTCCGGCCAACCGCGCGCGGATGCGGTCCGGCTGATTCCGGGCGGCCGCGGTCTGGCCGATTCCGCCCCGCTTTTCGACAGCGGTGTTCGATTCCCGGGCGCTCGCCCATCCCTATTCCGTCCGGGCCTCCCCCATTCCCGGGGTTCCCCTTTTCCGACCGGAGGGGCCGTACCGAGATGAAACTCCAGGACTACGACCGCTTCTACCGCGCGGACCCGGTCTTCTGCGAATTCCCCGAACGGGCGTCCGACACGGGTGAACGCCTTTCGGCGGTGCTGCGCGAGGCCCCGCTCGGCTGGGAACGCTCCGATCACGCCTGGTGGGTGCGGCTGCGCCCGCGCACGGCCCGACCGCCCGGCCAGGGCTGGCGGATCCACGTGTCCGTCGCCCTGGCGCACCTGGAGCGGGCCGCGGAGATCGTCCGGGAGTACTGCGTGCGGCACGGCGTGACGTGCGACCTCGTCCGCGGGGCGGCCGCCGCCCGCGCGCTCGGCGACGTCCGCGCCGACCGCCTCACCTGCGCCGACCTGATGATCCTGCACCCGGCCGACGAGGCCGCCCTGGTCAGCGCGTTGGGTGATCTCACCGCCCTCCTGGAGCCCCTTCCGGGGCCGTACGTGCCGGGCTGTCTGCGCCATCGCTCCGGCCCGCTCTACGTGCGCTACGCCGCGGCCGAGGACCACCGATGTCCCGCCGACGGCGGCGACGCCGCCCCGGGGGACGAGCACGAACTGGCGCCCGCCCTGCGCAGGCCCGACGGCACCCTCGTCCCGGAACACCGCCGCCCGGTCTTCCGCTGCCCGGACTGGGTCGCCCTGCCGGAGGTCCTGCGCCCCGACCTGGAGGCCCTGCACGCCGCCCCGGACACCCCCTTCCCCTACCGGGGCGTGCGCGCCCTCGCCCTGACCACCGGCGGCGGCACCTACCGCGCCACCGACGCCGCCACCGGGGAACCCGTGGTCCTGTACGAGGCCCGCCCGTACGCCGGGCTCGACTCGCGCGGCGAGGACGCCGTGGCCCGCCTCACCCGGGAGCGCGCCGTCCTGGAGCGGCTCGCGGGCCTGGACTGTGTGCCGCGCGTCCGGGGCCACCACGTGCGCGCCGGGCACCACTTCCTCGCCGTCGAGCGGGTGGCGGGCACGAGCCTCGCCGAAGCCGCGGCCGCCGCGTTCCCGCTGACCACCGAGGACCGCGCCGAGAAGGAGGCCGGGGGCTACGCGGAGTGGGCCATCGGCGTCGTCGGCCGCGTCGCCGACGCCCTGGACGCGCTGCGGGCCCGCGGTCTGCGCCTCGGCGAACTGCACCCGGACCACATCGTCCTGCGCCCCGACGGCCGCGTCGCCCTGACCGGCCTCGGCAGCGCGACGGACCTCCGCGACGACCGGCCCCCAGCCGTCGCGGACGAGGACTTCGCCGCCCCCGCCGGGCTCCGCGGCGCGGCCGCCACCGCCCACCTCCTGGACGTCCTGCGGCTGTGGCTCCTTCTGCCCCTGCCCGCCCGCGGCACCCCCGCCCTGCGCGCCCTCACCAGGGCCGTCGACCAGCTCTATCCGGTCCCCCCGGGCTTCGGCGCCACCTTGTCGACCCGCCTGGCCGCGGGCACGCGGGCCGAGGGCGACGACCACGCGGGGCGGCTCGCCGCGGCGGACCCCGACTGGCCCGCCCTGCGCGAATCGCTGGTCGCCGGACTCCACGCCATGGCCACGCCCGAGCGCGTGGACCGGCTCTTCCCCGGCACCCCGAACGGCCCGGCGTCGCTCGGCGGACCGTCGTTCGGCTACGGCGCGGCCGGAGTCCTCTACGCCCTGCACCGGGTCGGCGCCCAGGTGCCCGACGCGTACGTGACGTGGCTGGCGGACGCCGCCGCACGCGACCGGGACCCACGGCCGGGCCTGTACGACGGGCTGCACGGCGTGGCCCTCACCCTGGACCTGCTCGGCCACCGGGACCGCGCGCTCGCCGTCCTCGACCGCTCCCGGGCCCTCGACGCCCGCGTGGTCCGCCCCGACCTGGCGGGCGGCAGGGCCGGGATCGCCCTC
This sequence comes from Streptomyces sp. NPDC043996, assembly GCF_056435225.1. Taxonomy (NCBI): domain Bacteria; kingdom Bacillati; phylum Actinomycetota; class Actinomycetes; order Kitasatosporales; family Streptomycetaceae; genus Streptomyces; species Streptomyces sp. NPDC043996. The sequence continues at coordinate 299,355 of NZ_JBWKEY010000002.1, forward strand.
AACTCGCTGCGGTTCGCGGCGCTCACCGGGGACACGGCGCTGCACGACGCCGCCCTGCGCACCGCCCACGACCTCGCCGGGCTCCTCACCGAGGGGCCGCCCGCGCCGCGCCCGGGCACTCCCCCGCCCTACGGCCTCCTGCACGGGGCGTCCGGCATCGCGCTGCTCTTCCTGCACGTGTACGAGGAGACCGGCTCGGCCCGCTACCTCGGGCTCGCCGAGCGCGCGCTCGGGTACGACATCGCCCGCTGCGCCACCGGCGCGGACGGCGCCCTCACGCTCTTCGACGGCACGCATCACCTTCCCTACCTGCACGGCGGCAGCGCCGGACTCGCCTTCCCGCTGCGCGCGCTGCTGCGGCACCGTCCCGACGAGGGCCGGGCCGCGCTGCTCGCGTCCGTCCGGCACACCTGCCGCGCGGTGTACGTGCGCAACGCCGGACTGCTGCGCGGCCGTGCGGGCGGCCTCGCGGTCCTCGCCGCCCTCGACGGCCCCGGGGACCGCGAGGCGATCCGCACCCAGGTGCGCCGCCTGGCCTGGCACGCGCGCTCCCACCGCGGCCACCTCGCGTTCCCGGGCTTCCGGACCCGGCGCCTGGCCGCCGACCTGGCCACCGGCACGGCGGGCGTGCTGCTCGCCCTCGACTCCGCGCTCGGGAACGGCGGGCCCGCGCCCTGCCTGCCGTACCTCGATCCGCGGACGACGTCACGACGAGCGGACGAAAGGAGGTGATCCGGATGGCGGAGATCCTTGACCTGCAGGAGCTGGAGGAGGAGACCCCCGCGCTGTGGCCCTGCGCCAACAGCTACCACAGCACCGTCGGCATGGGCTGACCCGCCCCGGCCCCGCGACGGCCGACCGCCCGGAGGGAGGTGACCCGTATGGCGGAGATCCTGGAACTGCAGGAGTTGGAGGAGGAGACGCCCTCCCTGTGGCCCTGCGCCAACAGCTACGAGAGCACGCGCGGCGTCGTCTGACGCACCGCCCGCCTCCGTGACGCCTGCCGGCCGTGGCCACCCACGGCCGGCAGGCCACGTCCGTTCCCGGCCCGACCCCGCACCCCGGCCCACCCGCGCCGTCCGGCGCCTCCCGTGGAGGAGAACCCACCATGCTCGCTCAGGGCCATCTCGTCGCGGACTCCCGCTTCGTGGACGCGCTCGACCGCGTCGACGACACCGGACGCCGCTTCGCCCGCACCGGCAGCCCGCCGCCACCGGGCTGGCTGCGCGTGGAACGCGGCGGCTGGGTGAACCTCCACCGGACCGGCGCCGCGCTCCCGGGCCAGGGCTGGAAGATCCACGTCTCGGCCACGGCGGAGCGGGCCGAGCACGTCGTCGACACCGTGTGGGACTACTGCGTCGAGCACGGCGTCTGCTTCAAGTTCCTGCGCGGACCCGTCCTGTTCCAGCAGGTCAACAGCAAGCAGGCGCCGCGCCCCGCGGGCGGGAAGCTGGTGACCCTCTACCCCGGCGACGACAGCGCACTCGAACGCACCCTGACCGGCCTCGCACCGCTGCTTCGCGGGGTCCCCGGCCCGTACGTCCTCAGCGACCTGCGCTGGCAGGACGGTCCCTTGTACGTCCGCTACGGCGCGTTCGGCGTCGCCTACTGCTTCGCCCCGGACGGCGAGTACGTCCCCGCCCTCGCGGGACCCGGCGGGGCTCTGGTGCCCGACGTGCGGAGCGCTTCGTTCCGGGTGCCGCCGTGGGTGGAGCCGCCCGCCTTCCTGGCCGGGCCCATCGCGGCGGCGAAGGCGGGCACGCCGGGAGGGTTCCCGTACCGGGTGGAGAAGGCGCTGCACTTCTCCAATGGCGGCGGCGTCTACCGCGCCGTCGAGAAGGACACCGGGCGGCGCGTGGTGCTCCGCGAGGCGCGGCCGCACGCGGGCCTCGACGACCGGGGGCTCGACGCAGTGGCCCGCCTCGGGCACGAGGAGGCGATGCTGCGGCGGCTGGCCGGACTCGGCTGCGTGCCGCGCGTGTACGCCCGCACCCGGCACTGGGAACACCACTTCCTCGTCGAGGAGTTCATCGCGGGCGAGACGCTGCAGGAGGCCGTGGGGCGGCGGCACCCGCTGTTCCGCGACGCCGCGGGCGAGGCGGAGCTCGCGGCGTACACGCGCTGGGCCCTCGACGTCCTCGCGCGGATCGAGCGGGCCGTCGCCGAACTGCACGCCCGCGGCGTCGTGTTCGGCGACCTCCAGCCCGGAAACGTCATGGTGCGGCCCGACGACAGCGTCTGCCTGGTCGACTTCGAGACCGCCTTCGACGACGGCGAGGGCGGCGCGCCGCCGCTCGGCACCCCCGGGTTCACCGCCGCGTGGGCCCGCTCCGGGCGCGACGTGGACACCTACGGGCTCGCGGCCCTGACCCTCGCGCTGTTCTGCCCGCTGACGCCGCTGCTGCGCTTCGACCGGGACAAGCACACGGAGCTGACCGCGTGGACGCGGCGGCGCTTCCCCGTGCCCGCGGAGTTCACCGAGCGGCTGTGCGAGCGCCTGACGCCACCGGCCCACTGGCCGCGCGCCGCCGATGACGACGTGCCGCCCGACGACTCCCGCTGGCCGCTCGCGCATGGCGACGACGCGGCCTCGGCGCTTGACTCGATGGCCGAGGCGATCCTGCTCAGCGCGACGCCGGAGCGCCGGGACCGGCTCTTCCCCGGCGACGTACGGCAGTTCGACCAGCAGGGCGCTTCGCTGGCGTACGGCGCCGCGGGCGTCCTGCACGCCCTGCACGTCACCGGCCGCGGCGCGTATCCCGCGTCCGACCAGCACGTCGACTGGCTCATCGACGCCACGGCCCGGCTGCGGTGGCCGCGCCCCGGCCTGTACGACGGGCTCGCGGGCGTCGCGTACGTCCTGCGCGAGCTGGGCCGCGCCGACGAGGCGCGCGCGGTGCTCGCCCGCCTCGACGACATCGGCCTGGACGGCTGCGGCGCGGGCCTCTTCGGCGGCCTCGCGGGCATCGGCCTGACGCGGCTGCACTTCGGTGACGCGGCCGCGGCCGAGGCCCTCGGGCAGCGGCTCGCCCGCGTCGTCGACGGCGGTGAGCCGCTGCCGGGCCCGGCGGACGCCGTGGGGCTCACGCACGGCTGGTCGGGACCGGCCCTGCTGTTCACGCGGCTGCACGAGGCGACGGACGACGACCGGTGGCTCGGCCTGGCCGAGCGCGCCCTCGCCCGGGACCTCGGCCGCTGCGGCGCGCCCCGCGAGGGCGTGCTCGCCGTGCGCGACGGGCAGCGGTGGCGCACGACCCTGGACCGCGGCAGCGCGGGCATCGCCCTCGTCATCGACGCCTTCCTCCAGCGCCGCCACGACCCGCACCTGGCGCGGCTCCAAGGTCGCGTCCACGACGGCCTGGGGACAGAACTCCTCCTGTCCCCAGGCCTCTTCGACGGCCAGGCGGGGCTCCTCCACGCCATCGCCCACCTGGCCGGCCCAGGCTCCGCGGTGCGCCCGCACCTGCGGAGCCTGGGCCTTCACTGCGTGCGCTTCCAGGGGCGGCGGGCCTTCGCGATGGACGGGCTGCTGCGGCTCTCGATGGACCTGGCCACCGGCACCGCCGGGGTGCTCCTGGCCGTGCACACCGCCCTCGCGGGCGGCCAGGCCCCCACGCCGCACGCTCCCCTGCCGCTGCTGCGGGCCCGCGCGACGGAGGGAACGCCTGCGTGAAGCGCCGGGTGCCCGCGGCGGACAGCCTCCGCCGCAACCGGGACTTCCAGCTCCTGTGCGCCGGGCAGGGCCTGTCCCTGCTGGGCTCGGGCGCGTCCGCCGTCGCGCTGCCGCTGCTCGTGCTGCAGCTGACCGGATCGCCGCTGCGTGTCGGCCTGGTGGGGGCGGTGTGGACGGGCTCGCTCGCGCTCGCCTGCCTGCCCGCGGGCCCGGTCGCCGACCGCTTCGACCGCCGCACCGTGCTCCTTGTGTGCGAGGCGGGCCGGGCCGCGGCGAGCACGGCCCTCGCGGCGGCGGTGCTCGCCGGGCTCGCCTCGCTGCCCGTCCTGCTGGCCGCGGGCGCCGTCCTCGGCTTCCTCACCGCGCCGTTCAACGCCGCGCTCCTGCCCCTGGTGCGCGAGGTGGTGCCCGCGCACAAGCTGGCCACGGCGCTCGCCGTGAACCAGGCGCGCGGGCAACTGGCCTATCTGCTGGGTCCTGTGCTCGGGGGCGCGCTGTTCGGCGCGGGAGCGAGCTGGCCGTTCTGGCTCGACGCGGCGTCCTACAGCGTCTCGGCGGCCTGCGTCCTCGCCCTCGCGGTCCGTCCCGGCGCGCCCGCGCGGACACGGCAGGTCTGGTGGCGGTCGTTCACCGCGGGCCTGCGGTTCCTGTGGCGCGAGCGGCTCCTGCGGCGCCTCACGCTGGTGGCGTCGGCGCAGAACTTCGCCTTCGACGGCGTGTACTTGGCGATCGTGGTGACCACCGCGCGCGAGGGCGCGTCGGGCCTTTCGGTGGGCGCGGTCACGGCGGCGTCGGCGGCCGGGGCGATGACCGGCGTCGTGCTCGCCCCGTACGCGGGGCGACGGCTGCGCCCATCGGCGCTGCTCCTGTTCACCGGGGCCCTGTGCGCGGCCCTCGTGGGCGCGATGGCGCTCGCCCCGGGTGCGGCGGTGCTCGCCGCGCTGCTCGCGGGGTGCTCCCTCGCGGTGGCCGTCTCGGGGTCGGTGATGACGCTCGCGCGCCTGCTCCGCACCCCCTCGGACCTCCAGGGCCGGGCGAACAGCGCGATCGGCCTGCTGTTCATGGCGACGCCCCCGCTCGGCGCCGCGCTGGCCGGGGTGCTCCTGGACGGCTTCCCAGGACCGGCCGTCTTCCTGCTGTTCGCGGCGCTGCTCGCGGTGCTCGCCGTGCTGTCACCGGGCGCGGACACGTTCCGGCCGCCCGCGTCCGCGGAGGAGGCCGCGGGCCGCCCCGGCGGTACGGGCCAGACGCGGGCGCCCGCGCTGGACTGAACCGAACGCCCCGGTGCCGCCCGCCTGATCGCGGCCCGCCTCCTGTGACACGCTGCCCTGGAGCGGCTTCTCGACGAGGAGGCACCATGCGCATACCCGGCCCCGAGCCCCGGCCCGACGGCGGCCTCAGCGCTGTCGTGGAAGCGGGCGGACTCCACACCTACCAACTGCGGCTGCACGCCGAGTACGGGCCCGTCGTGCGGTTCCAACTGCCGGGCGCCGAGACGGCCGTGTCGGTCGCCGACGCCGTACTCCTGGAGGCCACGGCCCATCTCGACGAGCGGCCCAAGGACCTGTTCGCGTTCCTGGATCCGCTGTTCGAGACGGGCAACCTGCAGGTCCTGCCCGCGGCCGAGCACGCTCCGCTGCGCCGCCTGCTGCTCGAAGTGCTCGCCGGACGCCCGTCCCACGAGCGGCACTTCGCGGGTTTCACCGCACTGGCCACGGAGCTCGCCGACCGCTGGGCCGAGCGGGGCGGCGAGGAGCCCCTCGCGCTCCAGAAGGACCTCACCGCGCTGACGCTGCGCATGATCTGCCAGTACGCGCTCGGCGGGCAGGTCTCCGACCCTGACCGGGTCATCGCCTCGTTCGAGGACGTGCTCACCGAATACCTGGGGCGGCTCTACCAGATCCCCGCCAAGGACACGGAGGAGCGGCGTGCCCAGCGGGCTCGGGACGCCCTCGCCCAATTGCGCGCGACGGTCGACGAGGTCGTCGCCGCGCACCACGCGGACGGCGAAGGACCGAACGGCGGCGCCAGCGACCGCGGCGACCGCAGTGACCGCAGTGACCTCATCCGAGCCCTCATCGAGGCCGGTGAGCGCCCCGCGCGCATCCGTGACCTCGTGATGGTGGCGATGCTGGCCGCCCATCACACCACGGGCGTGGCCGTCTCCTGGACCCTGCACCTGCTGGCGCGCCACCCCGAGGTCACCGAGCGGATCGGCCGGGAACTGGACGAGGTGCTCGGCGACCGGGCGGCGCCCGCGTACGCCGACCTGCGGCGGCTCACCCTCCTGGAGAGGGCGGTCAAGGAGTCGATGCGGCTGTACCCGCCGGGTCCTTACGGCGCGCGCCTGACGACGGAGCCCCTCGTCCTCGGCGCCTACGAGATCCCCGCCGGGACCACGGTCTTCTACCCGTTCTGGGCCGTCCACATGAACCCCGACCACTGGCCCGAGCCGGAGGAGTTCAGGCCCGAGCGGTTCACTCCCGAGGAGGCGGCGAAGCGGCCGAGGCTCGCCTACCTTCCCTTCGGCGTCGGCCAGCGCGGCTGTGAGGGCGCCGCCTTGGCCATGGTCGAGGCCGAACTGGTCCTCGCCGCCCTGCTCAAGCGCTTCCGGTTCGCTCCCGTGCCCGGGCACGAGGTGGTCCCCGTCGAGCGCTTCGTCCTCTGGGCGGCCGACGACATCCTCATGACCGCGACCCCGCGGACGCCGGGGTGAGCCCGCCCGGCGCGCCACCGTCCGCCGTCGGGGCGCGCCGGGCCGCCGTACCCCCTTCGCGCGGGCGAGGCGCGAAGGGGACGGCCGGGCTCAGACTCCGGCCACGCTCTGGATCCAGGAGCGGTACGCCGTCACGTTCGTGTACGCGGTCGTGGTCTGCCGGTCACTGGTGGAGGCGACGCCGACCTGGATGCCGCCCGCGTTCATCGGGCCGCCCGAGTCGCCGCCCGCGGTGATGCCGTTGCCGCGGCGGGCGCAGATGGCCCGGCCGCCGTAGGCGTCGGTGCAGCCGCCGGTCACGGTGACGTTGGCGACCTTCAGGAGCCGGGACTGGCAGTTGATCTCGGACCCGCACTGGGAGGTGGCGCCCCAGCCGTAGACCTGCACGCTCTGGCCGACCTGGACGGAGCCCGGGTCGCCCAGGCGCGAGTAGGTGGCCGACACCGAGCGGTCGAGCTTGACCAGGGAGATGTCGGCGGTCGAGTGGTTGGTGACGCTGGTGCCGTTGGCCGTGGTGCCGCCCGTGGTCTGGTCGAGGCTGCCGATGCGGAACGAGAGGCCGCCGCCGCTGACGCAGTGCTTCGCGGTGAGGATCCAGGTCGGGGCGATGATCGTGGCGGTGCACGTCTGGCGGCCGTTGGAGAACAGGCGGGCCGCCCAGGGCGCGTTGTCGGCGTAGCCGCCGCCGATGATCGGCTGGACGCCGGTGGTGGAGGGCGCGCTCGGCGCGCCGCCGGACGCCGAGGCCTGTGCCGCCGCGGTGGGGGCGAGCCCGAGGACGGTCAGCGCCGTCGCCGCGAGGGCGGGGACGAGTCTGGATATTCGCACGGTCGTCTCCATTGTGTGGGGGTGTGGAACGTCCTTCTTGAGGACCGAGCCACATAGACATGCGGGCCACATGGACATGCGGAGCCGCATAGTCATGCGGGCCGCATAGATATGCGGCGATGCCGTGCACGCGCGAGGCCGGTAAGCCTGTCACGTGCATGCCACTTTCGGCCCTGGCGAATCTGACAGACGCGCATCCGCCGACGCAAGAGGTTGACCACTGGAACTTGTCGGCACCGGCCTCGCCGCCGCCCCCTTCGGGATCAACTAGGCAGTGAAGAGGCATGGGTTGAGCCGACAAGGAAGGGCCCGGGCCGCCCGCTCGGGCGCGACGCGCGACTCCGGGCGCCGCGAGCGGAGTGACACCGAGTCACCTCACCGAGGCGCGCGCCAACTACCCCCGTAGAGATGCATATGTGCGCATAGCCAAGCCGACAGAGCCGCGCCCGGCCTCAGTCGCGCGCGGTGTCCGGCTCGTCCGGGGTGACGTACAGCAGGCGGTTCGGCGAGCCGGGGGTCACGGAGAGCACGTCGGGGGTGGCCGCGGCGACAAGTCGCTGCCGCAGGGCCTCGGGCGTGCTCGCCGGGGACTCGTCGAGTGCGAGCAGCGCGGCCCCGGTGGCATAGGGCGCGGCGAGCGACGTGCCGTTGGCGGTGACGGAGCCGCCGCCCATCCTGGCCCCGGTGACTTGGTGCCCGGGCGCGTAAAGGCCCAGGCAGCGGCCGTAGTTGCTGGTCGAGGACTCCGTGTCGGCGCTGGTGCTGTTGCCGACCGCGAGGACGCTGGAGGCGCTGGCGGGCGAGCGCGTGCAGGCGTCGCTCGCCTGGTTCCCCGCGGCGGCCACGGTCAGGATGCCGCGCCGCGCGAGGTTGTCGGCGGCGGTGTTGATGGCCGCGGACCTGATCGAGCTCAGCGAGGAGTTCGCCACGGACGCCGGTGCCGCGTTCGCCGCGATCCACTCGTACCCGGCGAGCAGCCCCTCACTGGTGCCCTTGTTCTCGCAGTCAAGGACCTTCACCGACACCAGGTGGGCCTTGCGGGCCACTCCGTACGTACGGCCGCCCGCCAGCGAGGCCACGTTCGTGCCGTGGCCGTAGCAGTCCTCGGCCGCCCCGCCGAAGGCGTCGAAGCCCCGTACGGCACGGCCTTCGAACTCGGTGTGGGCGACGTCGATTCCGCTGTCGACGATGTAGGCCGTCGTCCCCTCGCCGTCCTCGTCGGGCGTGAACGACTGGTCGAGGGGCAGGGCCCGCTGGTCGATGCGGTCGAGGGCCCAGGAGGCGGTGGGCTCCCGGTGGCGGGCCCGCGGCGCGCTACCGGCTCCGGAGACCACGCCGACCTGTTCCACCGCCCTCACCCCCGGCAGGCGGCGCACCTCCCGCAGCCGCTCGGGGCTCAGGTCGGCGGAGAAGCCGTTGAACACCGCGCGGAACGTCTGGCGCACCGGCAGCCGCCAGCGCTCCACGGCCCGGTCCGAGGCCACGCCCGGCGCCAGTGTGACGAGGTAGCGGCCCGGCACCGCGTCGGCCGTCTCGTGCAGCGGAGCCGGGGTCCGCGGCTCGGTGGCGACAGCGGTGGCGGCGGGGGCGCCGAGCACGCCGGAGGCGAGGGCGGTGGCGACGGCGTACCAGGGCGACAGGCGCATGGGGGCTCCTCGGTGGCGGCGGGCGCGGCGGCCGGTCGGCCGCTGTGTCATCTGTCACCGCGTCACCTCCTCGGCTACCAGCGCGCCACACGCGTGGAGTACACCGGCCGCCTCCGCCTCGCGGTGGACGTCATACGTGACACCGCCCGGGACGGCCCGGAGCGGTCCGGGGAGACGGGCTCCGCGCGGGGGCCGGGGGCGCCGGGCCCGGGGCTCCGCCCGCGGCGCCCTGTTCACCCCGCCCGCGCGGCCATTCGGCCGCTCTCCTCCCGCGCTCCCCACCGCGCCGGGTGATCGTGCAGGTGTCCGGCCCGCTCCTACGGCCTCATACCGCCGCCACCCGCTCGAAGCACCAAGCACGAAACGCAAAGGAGCCTTCATGATCCTGGTCAAAACCGCCGCCCTCGGCGCTGTCGCCGCGCTCGCCGCCACCCTGCCCGCCGCCCCGGGCACGGCCGCCGCGCCCTCCCCCGGCGGGCCCGGTCTGCCCGGCCTGCTGCGCTCGGGCGAGGTCACCTGGGGCGAGGACGCCTTCCGCCCGCTGTGCCGACGCGCGGGCGCGGCGGCGCCCGACCGCCGCGCCCTGCCGCTGTTCGACGGCAAGAAGGTCACCGCGCACGCCGTGAAGGTCTCCCGCGACCGCGAGGGCACCCTCCTGTGGAGCGGCCACCTGGCCGGGCGCGCCGACCGGCCGGTCACGCTCGCGGTCGACGGGGCATGCGCCAAGGGCGCGCCGCGGGTCGCCGGGGAGATCCACGACGGCCAGGTGCGCTACGCGCTGGAGGCCGTGCGCCCCGGCGTCTCCCGCCTCCGCTCCTTCGACACCGCGCGCCAGACGCCGCTCGTACGCGACGGACTGCGCCTGGCGAAACCGGCACGGCCCGCGAACCCACCCGGAAGACGGGCCGAACCCGCGCCCACCGACCCCGTCATCGACGTGCTGATCGGCTACACCCCGGAGACGGCCGCGGCGACGGACGGCGGGGCCGCGGCCCTCGAACTCCAGGCCAAGGCCGCCGTCGAGGGCACCAACCAGAGTTACGCCGACAGCCAGGTGAAGGCCCGCCTCAACCTGCTCGGGACGTTCGAGACGCCGAGCTGGAGCGGCGCGGACAGCGACATGGACGGCATGACGAACGCGCTGGCCAACCCCGACGACCCGCGCTACGCCGAGGACTGGGCCACCAGCGTCCGCGCCACCCGGGACGAGAAGGGCGCCGACCTCGTCCACGTCCTTTCCAAGTTCACGCCTCCCGAGGGCCTGTACACGGCCGGGACGGGCATGACCCCCTCGCTGCCCCGGCTCATGCCGGGCGACAACGCCAAGTACGGCACCGACGACTCCGGGTTCGGCGCGCAGCAGGCCGACACCTTCGGCACCCACCACCTCGCCCACGAGATCGGCCACAACTTCGGCCTCAACCACGACTACGTCACCGACCCCATCGACAAGAGCGAAGACAACTACCGGGACGGCAACTTCAACCCCTACTACCCGGACAACCACGGCTTCCTGCCCGAGAAGCGCACCTGGGTCGACATCATGGGCTACAACATGAGCTGCGCGGACGAGGACGTCTGTGAGAACAAGATGTGGTTCTCCAACCCCCTCCAGGAGTACGAGGGCAAGCCGCGCGGCGTGGCGCTCGGCTCGCCGCAGCCCGCCGACTCCACCCGCGTCATGAACCTCACGGGACCGGTCCTGGCCAACTACCGCACCCCCGCCGAGAGCACCGCCCCCAAGCGCCACGCGCTCACGGCGGTCCCCCAGGACGGCACCGGCGGCAAGGTCTCCGTCGCCTCCACGGGCCTGTTCGCCACCGGCGACCAGGTCACGGTCACCGCGACGCCGGACTCCGGCTTCCAGGTCGACCGGTGGACCGTCGACGGCAAGGTGCAGCCGACGCGTGCGGGGTCCCTGAGCGTCACGATGGACAGCGACCACTTCGTGACCGTGAAGTTCGTCAAGGCCGGTGCCAAGCTCAGCCCGATCCCGGCCGCGCTCACCGCCGTCAGCCCCGCGCAGGGCTCCGTCAAGGGCGGCTACACCGTCACGCTCACCGGCGGCGGGCTCACCGGCACCACCCAGGTCCTGGCGGGCACCCCGACAGCGGGCGGCTTCCGGGGCGTCGCGGCCACGAACGTGCGCGTCGTCGACGACACCTTGGTCACGTTCACCGCGCCCGCCTATCCGCAGGCGGGCCCCGTGCAGTTCGCCACGGCCCGGGGCGGCGCGCTGACCGCGTCCATCGCCTTCACGTACACCGGCTGAGGCACGTACATCGGCGCGGGCGGCTTCTCGGGCCGCCCGTGCCGCTCAGTCGATGACCGCCGTGGCCTCGATCTCCACCAGGTGCTCGGGCACGTCGAGGGCGGCGACGCCGAGCAGGGTGGCGGGCGGGGCCGCGGTGACGCCGAGGCGCGCGGCCGAACGAGTGAGGCCCGCCATCAGCTGGGGCATCTTGTCGGGGGTCCAGTCGACGACGTGGACGGTCAGCTTCGCGACGTCGTCGAAGGTGGCACCGGCCGCGGCCAGGGCGGTGCCGACGTTGAGATAGCACTGGGCGACCTGGGCGGCGAGGTCCCCCGCGCCGACGGTGCCGCCGCCGGCGTCCCAGGAGACCTGTCCGGCGACGAAGACGAGCCGGGCGCCGGAGGCGATCGACACCTGTCGATAGGCGTCGATCTCCGGCAGTCCCGGGGGGTTGATCAGGGTGATGGCCATGCTGTCCGCCTGGTGGTCATGAGCCGTCGTCGGCACGCGTGGAGCGAGCGCGGCCGGGTCGACCGCGCTCTCTTGTGGTTACTCAGGAACCGTAGGAGAGTCACCCCTGGCGGGGAAGAACGCACTTTTCGGTGACAGGGGAACCAGATGGTGACCAAGCAGTTCCAGGGCTCGGCCGAGGACGCGGACCTGACCCGCGCGGACTCCCTGGCCCGCGAGATCTTCTCGGACGTCGCCAACAAGTGGGCGCTGCTGATCATCGAGTCGCTCGGTGACGACACCCTGCGCTTCAGCCGGCTGCGCGACGAGGTCGAGGGCATCAGCCACAAGATGCTCACCCAGAACCTGCGGATGCTGGAGCGCAACGGACTCGTCGAGCGGACGGTGCATCCGACCGTGCCGCCGCGCGTCGAGTACACCCTCACCGAGGCGGGCCGCGGCCTGCGCGCGACCGTCGACGGCATGTGCGCCTGGACGCAGCGCTATCTGGGCCACATCGAGGCGTCCCGGAGCCGCTTCGACTCCTGAGGCCGCGTCAGGGCCAGGCGGCGCGCGGCGCCCGGGCACCAGGGCCGCTCAGCCCGCGTACGGCTCCGGCACCTCGCCCGGCCTGGCGAGGAAGTCGAAGTCGCAGCCGGTGTCGGCCTGGGTGACGTGTGCGGAGTACAGCGCGCCGTAGCCGCGCTCAAACCGTTCGGGCGGCGCGGTCCACGCGGCGCGGCGGCGCCGCAGCTCCTCGTCGGACACGTTCAGGCGCAGGCTGCGGGCGGCGACGTCGAGGGTGACGCTGTCCCCGTCGCGCACCAGGGCGAGGGGACCGCCGACGTGCGACTCGGGTGCCACGTGCAGGACGCACGCCCCGTACGAGGTGCCGCTCATCCGCGCGTCGGAGATCCGCACCATGTCCCGCACCCCCTGGGCGAGCAGGTGCGCGGGGATGGGCAGCATGCCGTACTCGGGCATGCCGGGCCCGCCCTGGGGACCGGCGCCGCGCAGCACGAGCACGCTGTCGGCGGTGATGCCGAGGGCCGGGTCGTCGATGGTCCGCCGCAGGGTGCGGTAGTCGTCGAAGACGACGGCGGGGCCGGTGTGCGCGAGCAGCCGCGGCTCGGCGGCGATGTGCTTGATGACGGCGCCGTCGGGGCACAGGTTGCCGCGCAGGACGGCCACGCCGCCTTCGGCCGCGACCGGGTCGTCACGGGTGCGGATCACGTCGTCGTCGTGGACGCGCGCCCCCGCGAGCTGCGCGCCGAAGCGGCCGTTGACGGTGGGCCGATCCAGGTGGAGCAGGTCGGTGACGCGGGACAGGAACCCGGGCAGGCCGCCCGCGCAGTGGAAGTCCTCCATCAGGTGCGTGCGCCCGCCGGGCCGTACGTTCGCGAGGACCGGCACGGTGCGGGCGGTCCGGTCGAAGTCGTCCAGGGTGAGCCGCACCCCGGCGCGCCCGGCCAGGGCGATCAGGTGGATCACGGCGTTGGTGGAGCCGCCGATCCCGAGCACGGTGGTCACCGCGTCCGCGAAGGCCTCGGCGGTGAGGATCAGCGAGGGGGTGAGCGCGCTCCAGGCGAGGGCGACGGCGCGCCGCCCGGCGGCCGCGGCGAGCCGCTCGTGCCCGGAGTCGACGGCCGGGACCGACGAGGCGCCCGCCAGCGTCATGCCCAGGGCCTCGGCGGCGGCGGTCAGGGTGGAGGCGGTGCCCATCGTCATGCAGTGGCCCGGCGAGCGGGCGAGGCCTTCCTGCAGGCCGCGCAGCTCGCACTCGCTCAGGGTCCCGGCGCGGTACTCGTCCCAGTACTTCCACATGTCCGTGCCCGAGCCGATCCTTTCGCCGCGCCAGTGCCCCGGCAGCATGGGCCCGGCGGGCACGAACACGGCGGGGACGTCGGCGGAGGCGGCGCCCATGAGCAGGGCCGGGGTGGTCTTGTCGCAGCCGCCGAGCAGCACGGCGGCGTCGACGGGATAGGACCGCAGGAGTTCCTCGGTCTCCATGGCCAGCAGGTTGCGGTACAGCATGGGGGTGGGCTTCTGGAACGTCTCGGAGAGCGTGGCGACGGGGAACTCCAGGGGGAAGCCGCCGGCCTGCCACACCCCGCGCTTGACGGCCTGGGCGCGTGCGCGCAGATGCGTGTGGCAGGGGTTGATGTCGGACCAGGTGTTGACGACGGCGACCACCGGACGGCCCCGGTACTCCTCGGCCTCGTAGCCGAGTTGGCGCATCCGGGCGTGGTGCGACCACGCGCGCAGCCCCTCCGTGCCGTACCACCGGTGGGAGCGCAGCTCCTCGGGCCGCAGGCGGGGGCGGCTCACCGGGACCACCGCGCCGCGAGGGCGGCCACCTCGGCGCGGTCCGCCTCGGGCAGCTCCTTGCCCGGCGGGCGCACGTCGCGGCGGCACAGGCCGAGCCCGGCGAGGGCCTCCTTGACGACGGAGACGTTGTTGGCGGAGCCGTCGGCGCCGCGCAGCTCCTCGAAGCGGCGGATCCGCTCCCAGATCCTCATGGCCGCGGGGTAGTCGGCCGCGCGCAGCGCCGCCAGCAGGGCGAGCGAGACGCCGGGGGCGACGTTCACCAGGCCGGAGGTGAATCCGGTGGCGCCCGCCGAGAAGTACGCGGGGGCGTACGGCTCGGCGAGTCCGGCGATCCAGACGAACCGGTCGAGGCCCGCGTCGCGCGCGAACCCCGCGAAGCGCGCGGCGTCCGGCACCGCGTACTTGACGCCGATGACGTTCGGGCAGGCATCGGCGAGTTCGGCGATCCTTGCCCCGGGCAGGGCGGGCAGCCTGACGTAGGGGACCACGCCGAGGCCGGGCACGGCCTCGGCGACGGCGCGGTGGTAGTCGACCCATCCGGCGGCCGAGACGTAGGGGTGGGCGGGCTGGTGCACCATCACCATCTGGGCGCCCGCCCCGGCGGCGTGCCGGGCGGCGGCGACGGCCGAGGGCACGTCGTGGCCGACGCCGACGACGACGGCCGCCTCGCCCGCGGCCGCCTCGACGGCGGTCTCGGTGACGGCGCGCCGTTCGTCGGGGGTGAGCGTGTGGAACTCCCCGGTGTTGCCGCCCGGGGTCAGCGTGCGCACGCCGCCGTCGACCAGGCGGCGCAGCAGGGCGCGCAGCGCCGTGTGGTCGACGGTGCCGTCCTCGGCGTACGGGGTGACGGGGATGGCGACGACGTCGGCGAGGGCGGCGCGCTCGGCGCCGAAGGCATCGGCGGGCGGGTGGCTGGGCGGGGCGGTCATGGCTGCTCCCCTTCCTCCCGGGGTGCGGGGAAGGCGCGTTGGACGAACGACGCGATGTGGTCGCGCAGGGCAGCGGACGCTCCCCGCGCGTCCCCGGCGAGGGCCAGGTCCAGGAGGTGCCGGTGCTCGGCGGCCTCCCGGTCCCAGGAAGGGTCGGCGGCCCAGGCCACAGCGGAGACGAGCGCGGCCTGGTCGCGGACCTCGTCGAGCATCCGGGCGAGCAGCGGGTTGCCGCAGGGCAGGTACAGGGCGCGGTGGAAGTCGCGGTTGGCCAGGGAACGTTCGGCGGTGTCGGCCGCGCCGTCCGCGCGGCGCAGGGCCTCTTCGGCGGCGTCGAGGGCGGCGGCGCGGCGCACCGTGCGGCGCAGCGCCTCGGGTTCGAGCAGCAGGCGCACGTCGTAGACCTCGCGCGCCATGGCGGCGTCCACCCTGCGCACGGTGGCGCCCTTGTACTGGCTCATCACCACGAGGCCGGTCCCGGCCAGGGTCTTCAGGGCCTCGCGCACGGGGGTCTTGGAGACGCCGAACCACGCGGCCAGCTCGGCCTCGACCAGGGCCTGTCCGGGTCTGAGGCCGCCGGTGAGGATGCGGCGCTTGATCTCTTCGAGGACGACTTGCGTACGGGAGGGGATGGGGGCGGGCACGGCGGCCATGGGTGCCTCCAGCTCTCGTCGGTCCACGCCTCGCACAGCACATCTCATATATGACGTATGACGTGTCCACGTTAAGAGTGGAGGGGCATGGAGTCAACGCCCGCGCACAGCGCGCGAGTTGGCGAGCACACGCCCTTCCCCGGCGCACACACCCTTTCCCGGCGCACACGCGCTTCCGCACAGCGCACGCTCCACGAAGCACGCGCCCCGCGCACCCCACGCTTTTCGGAACGCACAGTTTTCGGAACGCACAGTTTTCGGAACGCACAGTTTTCGGAACGCGTGCTTCGCAAAGCCAGGTGCACGCGCGCGTGCTGGAGCCCCCGCGAGGGGGAGCGCCCCGCACCGGGCATCGCTCCGGGCGGGCCCCTAGCGGGTTTCCCGGTGCCCCAGGCGCACGGACAGGTCGCCCGCGCCCTTGAGGGCGAGCTCGCCCAGTTCGTGCGCGCGCTCCTCGCTCCAGCGGACCATCGGCACGGAGACGGACAGGGCGGAGACCACCTCGCCCGTACCGTCCCGCACCGGGGCGGCCACGCAGCTCACGTCCGGGTTGGCCTCGCGCTGTTCGACGGCGGTGCCGCGGCGCCGGATCACGGCCAGCTGGGCCCGCAGCGCGTCGGCGTCGGTGATGCTGTTCGGGGTGAGCGCCACGAGCTCGCCGTTCTCGGCGAGGCGCAGCTCGAGCTCCTCCTCGGGCAGGGAGGCAAGCAGCATCTTGCCGACCGCCGTGCAGTGGGCGGGCAGCCTGCGGCCCGGCGCGGAGACCATGCGCACGGCGTGGATGGAGTCGACCTTGGCGATGTAGATGACGTCCAGGTCCTCCAGGACCGCGACGTGGACGGTCTCGTCACAGGTCTCGGCGACCTCGCGGGCCACGCGCTGCCCCTCGGCGGCGAGGTCGAGCTGTTCCGCGTAGCGGCTGCCCAGCTGGTAGGAGCGCACCCCCAGGCGGTAGCGCCCTGCCTGCTCGGGCACCGGCACCAGGTAGGAGCGGGCCGCGAGCGTGGTGAGCAGCTCGTGCACGGTGGTGCGGGGCAGCGCCAGCTCGCGGACGATGTCCGGGGCGGAGCGCGTGCCGTCGCCCTCCAGGAACAGTTCGAGTATGTCCAGCGCCCGGGTCACCGCCGGTACAAGTCGCCCCACGGCCACGCACCCACCCTTCGTCCTTGTATGAGAAAGCGGCAGCTGACCGGTGCGGCGCACACGGCGAACACGGGCCGGGGCGCACCAACCGCGTCGGCCATCATGCCGCCGGCACCGGGCGGGGGCCACGGCGGTGTTTCCGACGCGGAGGCCGGAAACCACCGGCGTGCGAACGGCGTGCGAACGGCGCCCTCCGCCCCCTCACTCCCCGCTCAGCATCGGCAGGAGCACCGCCGCCGACCAGCTGAAGTGCGGGGAGTTCAGCGGGTCACCGGTGAGCGGGTCGTAGTTCTCCATCACCGGGCCCCGGGCCGCGAGGCCCCGCGCGTGGGTCAGCAGCCGGTCCGTCAGCGCGCGGGCGGAGGCGGCGTGGCCGTACCGGCGCAGTCCGGCCTGCGCGAAGTACGCCTGGTCCAGCCAGACCGGTCCGCGCCAGTAGCGCCGCGGGGCGAAGTACGGCGAGCTGCGGGCGACCGTGGGGAACGGGACGTGCGTGGCGAACTCCTGCGGGTCCGTCAGCTTGGCGCGCACGGCGGCGGCCTGCGCGGGCGACGCCGTCCCTGTCCACAGCGGGATGGCGCCCTCGATGCCGCGCCCGCGCGCGGTGAGCCGGGCGCCGCCGTCCAGGGCCGTGTCGTAGAACCACCCGCTCTTCGGGTCGTACATGTGCCCGCGCACCGCCCGGTGCGTGGCGCGGGCCCGGCCGCGCCAGTGCCGCTCCCCCGCCCGGTCCCCCAGCTCCCGCGCGATGGCGGCGAGATGCCCCTGGTCGGCGGCGAGGTAGGCGTTGAGGTCGACGGACTCCTGGGTGAGCGAGTAGCCGGTCACCGTGCCCGTGGCGTCCCTGTTGGTGACCACGGAGGCGCCGAGGGCCGCGTCGAAGCGGGGCGCGTTGTCCATGCCGCTCTCCCAGGCGGCGGCGAGGCGGCGCTGCTCGGGGCTGTCGTTGGCCGGGTCGACGGTCGCCCCGTACTCGGCGAGCCCGTCGCGGTCGTGGTCGCGGTTGCGGTACCACCACGCCTGGTAGGCGGCGAGCTTCGGGTACATCTCGCGCAGGAACCGCCTCTCGCCGCCGCGCCGGTAGACCTCCCACACCGCCCACGCGGCCAGCGGGGGCTTGCTGTTGCGCGCGTTCCAGTTGCCGCCGCCGTCCGAGGGGTCGTTGTAGAACACCGCGTCCGGCACCATCCCGGCGTCCTGCGGCCGGTCCGCGGCGCCGGTCCTGATCTGGTGGTCGAACATGGCGCGGATCTGGGACTCGGCGAGGCGGGGTGCGAAGCGGGCGGTGCCGACGGCCTGCTTCCAGGTGTCCCAGGCCCAGACGCCGCCCGTGAACCACTTGTACGACACCGAGGGGCTGATGGCGTCGTGCCGGATCCGGCCCGCGGCCGAGCGCCAGTTGGTGGCGAGGGTCTGCAGGGACTTCACCGCGAGGCGGCGGCGCGCGGGCGCCACGGGCCCGGTGACGGCGGCGACGTAGCGGCGCCAGCGCGCGTCGCCGGACGCCGCGACGGCGGCCGGGCGGGCCAGCGTCCGGCGCGCGGCGGCCGCCTCGCGGGCCCGCTCGGACGCGGTGAAGGTGTAGCTCTCGGTCCAGTCCAGGGCGCGGCCTTGGCCGGGCGCCAGCGTGATCGGGGCGGCCAGTTCGCTGCGGTAGGCGTCGCCCGCGAGCGTGGTGCGGACGCGCTCGCGGTGGGTGACCTCGAAGCGTTCGGTGCCGTCGGTGAGGTAGTCCCACTTCTCGCGGACGCGGGCGAAGTCCACGGCGACGCCGTCGCGGGTGGCCTTGAGGGCGGGCGCGTCGCGCTGGGGGCCCTTCTCGGGGCGCAGCAGGGTGCCGGACCAGTCGGCGGCGAGGGTGCGCGGCACGCGGCCGGTGTTGCGGACGCGGGCTTGGACCAGGGCGGTGCGGTCGGTGGCGAAGCGCAGCTCCAGGGTCAGGCGGAGGCCGTCGAGCCGGTAGCTCTGCCGCAGCAGCCCGGGCAGCGACGTGAGGCGCGGGGCGCCCCCGGCGGCGAGGTCGAGCTCCGCGCCCGCCTCGCGGAACCGGATCCGGCTGAAGGACGTGCTCAGCCACCAGGGGTACTCCTGGGCGATGTAGAGCGGGCCGCTGAACCCGCCGTACGTCGAAGGATCGCCCGCTTCGGGCAGCGCGTACGCGTGCCAGGCGCCCCGGTCCGCGAACACGCCGACCGGGTTGAACTCACCGGGGTAGGCGGCCTTCGGCGTCCCGCTCAGGTCGAGCACGTTCTCGTACGAGGACGCGCGGCCCTTGCCGTACGAGGCGGCGTGCGGCGGGGCTTCGTGCGGGGCTGACGAGGCGGCGCTCGGCCCCGGCGGGCGCGGGCCTTCCCCGCCCGAGGCGGCCGGGACCGCCGCGGTCCAGACCGCGAGCACCGCGGTGAGCAGGCTCAGCCGTCTCGCGTGACGCATGGGTTCCCCCCGGTGTCGTACGACGGACGTACGGGTCGGCCACGGGTCGGCCGCCCCCGGACTGGTGATCGGCCGCAGCCAATCCCGTGCGGCGGACGTGGTCAAGGGGGCGGACGAGGTTCGGCGGCTCCCGTGGGCCGCGAGGGGCGACGGCGCGGCGTGCGGCCCCGTACAACCATGGGACGTCCTCACGGGTCAAGGGCCGTGAACCGGTGGTGAATTCCGAGGGTGTTCTCCCCTGGACGTTCACCGGCCGACCTCTGAGCGAAGGAAGCATGAGAAGCCCTATGACGCGAGCACGCCGTCGAGCCCGTCTCACCACTCCGCTGGTCGCCATGTCCCTGCTGACGGGAGGCCTGACGATCTGGTCCCTCGGCCAGGACCGGGCCGAGGCCGCGGCCCCCGCGGCGAAGGCCGCCGCGAAGCCCGCGGACGACTTCAACGGCGACGGCTACGGCGACCTGGTCGTCGGCGCCCCGGGCGGCACCGTCTCCGGCAAGAAGAAGGCCGGGTACGTGGCGGTGACGTACGGCTCCAAGAACGGGCTCGACCCCGCGCACAAGAAGATCGTCAGCCGCTCGACCAGCGGCGTCCCCGGCGCGGCCACCACCAAGCAGGAGTTCGGCCGCTGGTTCACCAAGGGCGACCTGGACAAGGACGGCTACACCGACCTCGTCATCGGCTCCGCGGGCGTCGTCGAGCCCGGCGGCGCGGTGATCCTGTGGGGCTCCAAGAACGGCCTCACTGGCGGCACCAAGATCCCCACCTTCGGCTTCGCGCCGCAGGCCGGTGACTTCGACGGCGACGGCACCACCGACCTGGCCCTGTTCGGCGCGGTCGGCTCCTACGGCGACGACCCGGTCGACCAGCGGGCCCGCCTGTGGAAGGGCCCGGTCTCCCGCACCGGCAAGCCCGCCGCCACCCTCGACTTCATGGACAAGTCGCAGTGGTGGACCTACAGCGACGAGCCTCGTCCCCACCTCGACTGCAAGCCGGAGCCGGGCCTGCCCGAGAGCTGCATCGACGGCCCGCGGTCCGTGAAGGGCCCGGTCGTGCCGATGGCCGTCGGCGACATCAACGGCGACGGCCGCGCCGACATCGCCATGAACGACTACTACGGCGACGGCGAGTGGGGCAACAAGGTCCTGTACGGCTCACCCACCGGCTTCAAGCGCGGTAACGCCCCGGGTTCCAGCGGCGCCCTGGCCGTGGGTGACGTCAACGGCGACCGCTACGACGACCTGGTCATCGGCCCCGGCGACTACGAGCCCCGGGCCATGGTCGCCTTCGGCTCGAAGGACGGCCTGAAGATCGACGGCACGATCCAGAAGTTCGACCAGGACCTGCCCGGCGTCCCCGGCGCCGAGGAGCGCGGCGACTACTTCGGCGCGTCCCTCGCCGTGGGCGACGTCGACCGTGACGGCTTCGCCGACATCGCGGTCGGCGTGCCCGGCGAGGACGTCGGCCGCGTCACCAACGCGGGCTCGGTCGTCCTCGTGCGCGGCAGCGCCGCCGGCGTGACCGGCACCGGCTCCCAGGCCTTCCAGCAGGACACGGCCGGGATCCCCGGAGTCGGCGAGAAGGACGACGCGTTCGGCGCGGCGGTGGCCCTGCTCGACGTCACCGGCGACGGCCGCCGCGACCTGGCGGTCTCCTCCGTCCGCGAGAACGCCGACGCGGGCGCCCTGTGGTCCCTGCGCGGCACCGCCACGGGCCTGACGGTGAAGAAGTCCGTCGCCTTCGGCCCGAAGGACCTCGGCGCCCCGAACACGGCGGCGCTCTTCGGCAGCACGCTGCGCTAGCGCACGCGTGGGGGCGGGTACGGCGGGGCCGGGTGCCCCGCCGTACCCGCCCTCGCGGCTTCAGGCCGGGCGGACCGACAGGGCGTGGCGGAAGACGTCACGCGGGTCCCAGCGCGCCTTGACCGCCCGCAGGCGGGCGTGGTTCGCCGTGAAGTACAGGGTCCCCCAGGGCGTGCCGGAGGTGTTCCAGCGCGGGTCCGCGAGATCGGTGTCCGGGTAGTTGATGAAGGCGCCGTCGGCGCCCGCGCCCGGCACGGGGACCCCACCGGTGTCGGCGAACAGGTCCCGATAGCAGGCGCGGACCCACGCCAGGTACGCGTCGGCCTGCCCGGGGCGCGCCCAGGACGCGAGGCAGGACAGCTTCAGGACGCTGTCGCGGTGGGGCATGGCCGTCGCGGCGGGGGCCGGGGTGTTCACCGCTCCGCCGTAGGTGTTGAGGACGACGCTGCCCGCGATGACGCCGGTGTCGGCGCGGGTGAGGTGGTGGTGCGCCGCGGCGATCTGACGGTCGGTGAACCCCCGCCGCAGGAAAGCCGACTTGATCTTGATGTGCCAGTCCCCCACCGCCTCCCCGGAGCCGCGCAGCGCGGCGGTGAGCCAGGGAAGGCGCTGGACCTTCGGCGCGGCGGGCCGGGTGGTGCCCGCGCTCAGGGCGCCGAGGAAGCCGTCGAGGAGCCGGCGGTCCGCGCCGGGCTCGGCGGCGACCTGGCCGAGCAGCAGATGGGCCCCGGCCGCGCGGCGGGTGAGGGCGAACTCCGCGTAGAGCGCGGCGGCGGGGTCGCCGGGGGCGCTGTGCCGCTCGGCCCACCGGCCGTGGTTGCGGACCAGGCGGGCGAAGCGGTCCTCGTCCAGGCCCCGCCAGCTCCAGTCGGCGGTGAAGGTGAGCGCCGTCCGGGCGGGGGCGGGCAGCAGGCGGTCCGGCGCCGCGCGGGTCGGCACCCCGGGCGAGCGGAACCACATCCGGGTCACGACGCCGAAGGTGCCGCCCCCGCCGCCCGTGTGGGCCCACCACAGGTCGCGGTGCGGGTCGTCCCGCTCGCGGCTCGCCACGACCGCGCGGACCTCGCCGCGACGGTTCACGACGACCACCTCCACGGCGTACAGATAGTCGCTGACCAGACCGAACAACCGGCACAGGGGGCCGTATCCGCCGCCGGGGACATGGCCGCCGACGCCCACCTCGGGGTGGTATCCGGCGGGCAGGGTGACACGCCAGCCGAGGTACAGCTCGCGGTAGACCTCGCCGAGGGTGGCCCCGGCCTCCACGACGAAGGCCCGGCGCCGCTCGTCGAAGTCGACCCGCCGCATGGGCGACATGTCGATGACGGCCGTCACGTCGGGGTGGTCGACGAAGTCCTCGAAGCAGTGGCCGCCCCCACGGACGGCGAGCCGCGCCCCGGACCGCACCGCCTCGCGCACGGCGGCCACCACGTCGGACGTCGAACCGGCCAGGTAGACGAGGTCAGGGCGCCCCCGGAAGCGGTTGCTCGCGCCGCGCGCGACCAGATGCGCGTACCGGGGATCGTCTCGGGGCACGCGCACCGGCCCCCGCGCCGGGCCGCCCCCGGCGGCTCCCCTCGCGGGCGCCGCCGCCCGGGCCGCGGCGGGGCTCAGGGCGAGCCCCGCCCCCGCGCCCGTCGCGGCCCGCAGGACCGTGCGCCGGACGTGCTCGTCCCTTGGATCCATGCCTGTCTCCCCGGTGTTCGGCGAAGCAGCGCGCGCCCTCGCGGCGCCCCTACGACTACGACGCTAGGGACGCGTGACGGCCGTGGCAGTCGGTCCAGCCACCGCATCCGGGGTGTATCCGGCGCCACCCCTCCCCGGGCCGCGACATAGAGTGGCGGGTCGCCCGTGTGCTCTGCTCGGGCGTCGCACCGCCGTTCACCAGCCAGGAGCTCGTCTTGTCCCACCGCGTCCCGACCACGTCACCCGCGCCCATCGCCCCGGCCGCGTGCCCGACTCCCCGGCGGGCGCGCCCCGTTCGACGGATGCTGCCCGCGGCCGGGCTGCTCGCCGTGGTGTGCCTCGGCGCGTCCGTCCCGGCCCACGCGGCGGACGGCGGCGACCGGGCCGCCGCCCCGGTCGCGGCCCGGACGGCCACCGCCGCGGAGACCGTGATCGCGGAGGGCCAGGTCAAGGAGGCCCGCCCCGGTGGCGTCATCCGCTACCCCAGCGTCACCAGCTGTCTGACCGTCACCGTGCGGCTGCGGGCGGGCGGCGCGGTCGGCGCGCACGCGAGCCTCTTCCAGGTGCCGGGCGAGCTGCGCTCGGACCAGATCCTCGACCGGGTCCGGAGCACCGTCGGCAAGCGCGCGGTGGCCTCGGTGGACGTCAAGGGCGCGGTCGGGGCCTGGCACCCGGGCTACTTCACCAAGGCGATCGAGGCGTACGGCGAGGGCGAACAGGTCCCGGTGCCCACGGGCCAGGACACGGCCGGACTGCGCCGGGCCGTGGCGCGCGGCGTCGGGGTGCCGACCGGCAGCGTGACGGTGACGGACGTGCCCGACGGGGACCAGGTCGTCGGCCTGCCCGTGCGCTAGCCGCCGCGGCGGCCCCCGCTACGCCTCGGACTCGTGCGCGTCCCCGACCGCGTACTGGTCCTTGACCTTGACCTCCGTCACGCCCCGCCCCTCGGCGAAGACCGCGCGCCACTCGCCGATGACGTGCAGTTCGTCGGTGCCCATCGCGCGGACCACGGTCAGGCCCTCCTCGTGCGCCTTGTACGCCTTCCACCACAGGTTCGAGAAGGCCTGCGAGCGGATGAGGTGCATCCAGTCGGCGCGGTAGATCTCGCGGTTGTAGTTCGACTCCCCCAGCGTCGAGACGAACTTCGAGTACATCGCCTTGACGTACTCCAGTGTCACCTCGTCGTCCTCGGCGATGGCCTGGTCCCGGGCGTCCTTCAGGGCCGAGCGGAACTTCTCCAGGAGGTTCTCCGTGGCGCCGGAGGTGAACGACTCGTGGATCTCCGGCGGGTCGCACAGGCCGTGCTTCGGGCCTGACAGGCGGAGCAGCAGCCGCAGGGTCGGCTCGGTCACCCACAGCGGGCCCGGCTCGTCGCGGTTGCCGAGGGGGTGGGGCAGGACGTCGTCGTGGTCCCAGGCGGGCGGCGTGATCAGATGGACGCCCGCCCGGCGGCGGTCGTGGTCGAAGCCGGTGGAGTGCTCCAGCTGACCGATCGGCAGATGGGTCTTCAGGGCGGACAGATAGGCGCCGTTGACGTCGAGCGCGGTCACCTCGTGCCGCCCGGGCGGCAGTTCGGCGCGGGCCCACTTGGGGCGGGCCTCCCAGATCTGGTCGGCGCCGTGCGCGCTCTGCTTGCGCAGCACGTCGGGCATCCAGGGGTGGGCCACGATGTCGTAGCGGCCGCCCTTGCGGGTGTGGTCGAGGAGCGCCATCGCGTCCGGGATGGCCCGCTTGACCAGCGCGGCGGTGGCCGCCTCGACGTCGCCCTGGTGCTCGGCGAGGGTCGCGGTGACGGCGGCGGTGATGAGGTCCGGCGCGTCGGAGGCCGCCCGCATGCGGCGGCCCTCGGGGACGACCCGCACGCCGCCGTCGCGGGGCGCGGGGCGCGCCGGACGGGCGGGGCCCGGGAGGTCCGGGGCGGGCGCGGGGCGGGGTTCCCGCTCGGCGGGGGCGGACGCCGCCGCGCACTCCTCGGGGCTCAAGTGCTGGGGAAAGCCCTCCACTTGGTGGCGCGCGGGGCGACCGCACAGCACGCACGGCTGCGGCACGGCGAGCCGGTCCGGGTCCTGGTCTTCCGCCCGCGCCGGGTGCTGCCCCGGCTCCGGGGCGGGTGCGCCGCCCCCGCCAGGCTCTCCGGGGACGGTTTCCGCCGGAGGGGCGGCCACCGCGTCACCTTCCGCGCCGGGCGCCTGGTCCTCTTCCTGTTCCTGGGCTTCCTGTTCCTGGGCACGCGCCTTCCCCTCGGCCTTCTCCAGGAAGTACGCGTACCGCGCCCGGGTCTCCCCGCTCGGGTCCCGGCCCGACTCCCAGCCGCCGAGCGTGGACGGGCTCACCCCCAGGGCCTGTGCCACCTGGGTGCGGGACAGGCCGAGCGACTCGCGCAGGGTCCGCCGCACCTCGATGGGCGGCAGCGGGACGGGCGCGGCCGCGGAGTCGAGGAGTGCGTCAATGGTCTCGAAGTCGCTCATGGGCTTTTCCGGTCGTCCGCGGGTGGTCTCAAGTACGCGATGGGGCCGCCCGACACGGCCGCGTGCACCCGGGTGCCGAGCAGCCGCCGGGTCAGGTCCGCAAGGGCGGGCTCGTCGGTCAGCACCCGGTAGGAGCCGGGCGCGTCCAGCGTCCCGACCCGTCCGGCGACGGTCGCGGCGAAGGCGTGCCGGACCTCGCCCGGCAGCCGCAGCGTCGCCTCGGCCCGGTGCACGGCGAGGACACCGGTCACCCACCCGGCCAGGGACACGGCGAGGACACCGGCGCCCACGACCTTGTCCGGCTCGCACCGCCACCACTGGCGGGAGGCCTCCAGGAACTGAGCGTCGCTCAGACCGGCCGCGTCGCCGATGAACTGGCGGTCGTCGCCCTCGCGCCCCGGCGCCGTGGCGGGGGTGGCGCGCAGCACGGGCAGTTCGCCCCGCGTGACGCGCGCCCGCGGGGCACGGGCGAGGGCCGCGACCCGGGCCACGCTCAGATCCGGCAGGAACGCGCTGGCCAGCAGCTTGCCGACGGTGTTGGGCGAAAGGCCGAGGGCGGTGCCCGCCTGCGCCCGGGTGAGCGTCTCACGCGGCGGCCCCGCGGGCCCCTCCAGCGTGATGGACGGCAACACGGTCAACCTCACTCACTTCGGGACGCCTTCACCCCGACGGCACCGCGGGCCCTGTAGTGAATCAACGCGGCGTGTATTGCGTCAACACGCCACGACGGTCCCTCCCCAGCCGGTCACACGCCGGCCCCGCCCGGGGCCTCGCCCGAGCGGGGTCGCGCCCGCTACCCGTACGGATCGGTGTAGAGCACCTTCCCCCGCGCGTCGAGCACCTCGATCGTGCGGCGCTCGAACGCGGTCTCGTCCCGTTGGCGCGTGAACGTGACGAAGGTGCCGTCCGGCTTCAGCCGGACCGTGTGCCGCGTGCCGTCGGACTCGATGATGCGCACCGACACGGCGCCGGGCACGGTGGTACGGCCGTACGTCGCCACGTAGTCGGGCACGAGGGTGGTGCCGCCGCCCGTCCACAGCGGCAGGCTCTCCAGCGGCTCGGTGTTCTCCCCTCTCCAACACTCGATTTCGCCCGGTTCGGACGTGCCGTCGTCGGCCACGAACACCGAGTGCATACAGGCGCCGCCCTTGTCGTTGGGCGCCAGCCACAACTGCATCGTGAGGCCGTCCGGCGTCCGCCCCTCGAGGATCTTCTTGGCCCGGTCCAGGTCGACGCGGCCCAGCTGATCGTCCCGCACGCTGGCGAACCCCTCGATGACTCCCGAGGGAAGCACCCCTGTCGCGTCCGCCACCGCCGTCACTCCTCCCAAGGTCATCACCGCGGCCACCGCCACCAGCCAGCGGCTCCGCGCACCGGGCGCGCCGGTGCGCCGCCCCGTGGGTTCGGCCAGGATCCGGGCCAGCGCGGCCCGGCCCCGTGGTGCTTGGGCGGCGCCCCTGAAGCCGTCGCCCCGTGCCGGGTCCGCCGGGCCGAGCGTCCGGCGGACGTCGGCCAGCGCCTCCTCCGTCGTCCCGCCGTGCCTCCCCCTCATGCCTGCCTCCTCTTCAGCTCGAAGGCCAGGAGCGCCCCCGGCGCCGCCTCACCCACGGGTGTCTCGTCCAGTGCCTGCCGCAGACGGCGGCGCGCCCGGTGCAGCCGGACCGCGAACGTCCGCCGGGTGCAGCCGACGACGACCGCGGCGGCCGCCACGTCGAGGCCGTCCCAGCCGACGAGCAGCAGCGTCTCCTGGTCCCGCGCGGACAGCGTCCCGAGCGCCTGCCGAAGGTGCAGTACGCCGACGACGTCGCCCGCGTGGTCGGGGCCGACGGCCGGAACGGCGGCCCTGCCGACCCGCGCCGCGAGGCGCTCACCGCGCCGGTCGCCGCGCCTCTGGTTGGCCAGGACGCGGCGCGCCACCGCGTACAGCCAGGGCAGCGCCTCCTCGTCGGCCACGGGCACCCCGGAAAGCCGCCGCCACGCGACGAGGAAGGTCTCTCCCGCCACGTCGGCCGCCGCCTCGGGCCCCACCCTGCGGGCCGCGAAGCGCAGCACGTGTTCGTAGTGGACCGCGAACAGCGTGCTGAACCACTGCTCGTCAGACCGTGACGCGCCAGACCGTGACACGTCGGGCCGTGACGCGTCGGGCGGTGACGCGTCGGTCCGGTCCCCCGCATCGCCGCGCCCGTCCCCGTGACCGTCCCCGTGACCGTCCCCGTGGCCGTGACCGTCCCCGTGGCCGTGCCCGTGACCGTCCCCGTATCCGTGACCGTCCTCGTGCCCATCCCCCTGCACGCCTGCCTCCTTCCGCCCGGTCCTTCGGATCGTGCTCGCATGGCCTTGCGTCCTTCTATGTCCGGCGCCGTCCGCCGGATTACAGGTGTGCGACGAACGCCGTCGCGGGCAATTCGCACCGGCGGTGGTGGTAGACGAAACCCGACCGGGGATCGGGGGGCGGGCTCCAGTGAGCGCGGCCCCGGGGGCTTCTAGCGTCGTCGTATGACGCAGCGACGGCACCCCGTGCGACACCCCCTCTTCCCCTCACGCCGACCGGTGTGGAGCGCCGCCGCGCTCGCGCTGGCGCTCGCCGCGCCCGCGGCGGCGGACGCGTCGCCCGGTGCGGGCGGGCTCGACCGCTACCGCCAGCAGCGGCTCGACTGGCGCAGCTGCGTCCTCGGCCCGGACGACAAGCGGGGCCGCACCTTAGAGAAGGCGGGCGCGCGCTGCGCCGACGTGACGGTGCCGCTCGACTACGCCGACCCGGAGGGCCGCACGCTCACCGTCGCCCTGTCCCGGATCAAGGCCACCGACACCCGTCGCCGCGTCGGCTCGCTGGTCGTCAACTACGGCGGCCCGGGCGGCCCGACGCTCGACGCGCCGCCGGACATCCGCGCGGCGATGAAGTCGGTCGGCCCGCGCTACGACGTGATCGGCATGGACCCGCGCTTCGTGGGCCGCAGCACGCCGCTGGACTGCGGGTGGCCCGTGGGCACCTCCGTCGTCGCGGCCGGTCTCGGCCGGGCGGGCTTCGAGCGGCAGGCCGCCTTCCAGAAGGGCCTCGCCGAGCGGTGCCGCGCCGCCCACGCGCCGGTCCTGCCGTACGTCAGCACCCGCGACACGGCCCGCGACATGGACGTCGTGCGCAGTGCGCTCGGTGAGCGGCGCCTTTCGTACCTCGGCTACTCGTACGGCACGTACCTGGGCACGGTCTACAGCCAGATGTTCCCCGGCCGCGTCGACCGGATGGTGCTCGACGGGGCGATCGACCCGCGCCGCTACGGCCCTCAGCTGCTGCGGGGCGCCGAGCGCGCGAACGAGCGGGCGCTCGGTGACTGGGCGTCCTGGGCGGCGGCCCGCGACGGCGCCTACGGTCTCGGCCTCACCCGCGGTGCCGTCCTCGCCGCCGTGGACCGCGTCTTCGAGGCGTCCGCGCGCCGCCCGCTGACCGTCGGCGCCGCCCCCGAGGTGTTCCGTGTCGACGACTCGCTGGTGCCGTTCCTGATCGTCAACGGCATCGCGGACGACTCCGACGCCGCCCGGGCCGCCCTCGGCGACCAGCTGTCCACGCTGGCCAGGGCGGCGGCGGGGAAGCCGACGCGGCTTGCGCCGGGGTTCGCGGACCTCCTGCGGTTCGCGCTGACCGGCGGCGATTCGCACCAGGCGAGCGTCCAGACCGCGATCCTGTGCGGTGACGTGGCCGCCCCGCGCGACCCCGAGCACTACTGGCGGGACATCGAGCGCGGCCGCGCGCGGCACCGGCTCCTTGGCTCACTCACGCGGAACATCGGCCCCTGCGCCTTCTGGGACCCCCCGCGCGAGCGGCCCACGCGCGTACGGCACGACGCCGAGGCCCTGATCGTGTCCGCCACCGGCGACCCGCGCACCCCGCACCGGGGCGCCGTCGCCCTGCACCGCCTGCTGCCGAGCTCCCGGCTGCTCACCTTGCGGGGCGCCTACCGGCACGGGATCTACGCCGAGTACGGCAACGCCTGCGTCGACGCCGAGGTCAACGCGTACCTGGCGACGGGCACGCTGCCGTCGGGCGACCTGACCTGCGTCAAGCGGCCCGGCTAGGGAGCCCGCCCGCGGGTCAGCGGCCCCGGCGCGGCTTGCCGCGCTGGCCGCCCTTGGCGGCCCCTGAGCCGCGGCGAGGGCCCTTGCCCGGCTGCCTGGCCTGCTGCTTGCCCTGCTGCTTGCCCGCCCCGGCCTGGCGCCGGGCGCCGCCGGTCTTCTCCGGGCGCTTGGCCTTCGGCTCGGCCTCGGTCTGGCCCCGGCGGCCCCGGGTGCTGTTGACGGTGCGCCCGCGGACGATGCCGATGAAGTCGTCCACCAGGTCGGTCGTCGCCTCCTGCGGCCATGACAGCGCGACGCGGGAGGTGGGGACGCCGGTGAGCGTGCGGTAGGTGAGGTCACGGCGGTGGTGCAGGCGCGCGAGGGACTGCGGTACGGCGAGCACGCCCACGCCCGCCGCCACCAGCTCGATGGCATCGGCCGTCGTGGCCGGGCGCTCGAGGGCGGGGCGGCCGGGCGGGTGCTCCCAGTCGAGGGTGTCGTCGAGGGGGTGAAGGACCAGCTCGTCGGCGAGGTCCGCCGGGGACACCTCCTCGACGGCCGCCACGATGTGGTCCTTGGGGACGACGACGACCGTCGTCTCCTCGTACAGCGGAATCGCGCTCAGGTCTTCCCCGTCGACCGGAAGCCGCACGAGTCCCGCGTCGGCCCCGCCCTCGCGCAGCACCGCGCACGCCTCGGCCACGGACACCGGGACGAGCGTCAGGGGCACGTCGGGCAGCCGCTCGTTCCAGACGCGCACCCACTTCGAGGGCGTCACCCCGGGAACGTAGGCGAGCCGAAACGTGGCGGAGTCAGGGGAATCATCCGAGGCTGTCACCTCGCCAGACTACCGGCAGTAGTCAGACGGGACCGTCGCCGCCCGTCGCCGCCCGCCCTTGGCCCGCCGCGGCCGCTGCCGACGCGCCGGGACCGGGGCCCGGAACGGGCGGTCCATGATCGGAGTGGTCATCGCTCGCGCGTTCGCTCGATACCCTTGTCCCATGACGTCGCACCACTCCGCCCAGACGATGAAGCCCGCCACCGCGGCCAAGAAGCTGGGTGTGTACCTCGAGGCCACCCCCGCCGAGTTCCAGGAGGGTGTCGTCTCGCGGACCGAGCTCAACGCTCTGCAGGCCGACCCGCCCCAGTGGCTGCGCGACCTGCGCCGCGAGGGACCGCACCCCCGCCCGGTGGTCGCGGCGAAGCTGGGCGTGTCCATCGCCGGCCTCGCGCGCGGCGGTGTCACCGAGGCGCTGACCACCGAGCAGATCGAGGCCCTCAAGACGGAGCGCCCCGAGTGGCTGGAGCGGGAGCGGGCCACGCAGGCGGACGTCCGCAAGGAAGCGGCCCGACTCAAGGCGAAGAAGGCCGAGCAGGCCGAGACGGCCGAGTAGGCGGCCGGGGGCGCCGCGCGGGCCACGGGCGGGGGCCGGGGCGAGCGCGCCTCACTTTCGCACGCACCCCGCATCCGCCGGATCAGGAGTCACCCCCGTTGTCCCAGCGCACCGCGCACACCGACCACCCCGACCTGCGGGCCGACTGCGGCAGCTGCTTCGGCCTGTGCTGTGTGGCCCTGCCCTTCGCCCGCTCGTCGGACTTCCCGGTGGACAAGGCCGCGGGCACGCCCTGCGGCAACCTCCAGGAGGACTTCCGCTGCTCGGTCCACACGCGGCTGCGGGACAAGGGCTACAACGGCTGCACGGTGTTCGACTGCTTCGGCGCGGGCCAGAAGGTCTCCCAGATCACCTTCGGGGGCCGCAGCTGGCGCGAGGAGCCCGCGTCGGCCCGCGCGATGTACGAGGTCTTCCCCGTCGTGCGGCAGCTGCACGAGCTGCTCAAGTACGCCGCCGAGGCCCTCGACCTGCCAGCGGCCCGGCCCGTCCACCGCGAGCTGCGCGCCGCGTACGACCGGATCGACGCGCTGACCCGGGACACGCCCGACGCCCTTCTGTCCGTGGACGTGGACGGGCTGCGCGGCGAGGTGAACCCGCTGCTTCTGCGCGCCAGTGAGCTGGCCCGCGCCGCGGTGCCGGGGCGCAAGAAGAACCACCGGGGCGCCAACCTGATGGGCGCCCGGCTGCGCGCCGCGCGGCTCCGGGGCGCCAGCCTGCGGGGCGCGCTGCTCATCGCCGCCGACCTGTCGGGGGCCGACCTGCGCGACGCGGACCTGATCGGCGCGGACATGCGGGACACCAACCTGTGCGGGGCCGATCTGACGGGGGCGCTGTTCCTCACCCAGCCCCAGCTCAACGCCGCCCGGGGCGACGCCGCCACGAAGCTCCCCGCGACGCTGGCACGCCCGGCGCATTGGCGCGCCTGACCCCTGCTTCAGCGCGGGCGGGCGACGCCTTCCCCGTTCTCCCCGTTCTCGATGCCGCGCAGCAGCTCCCGTACGGGCCTGACCGCGTCCTCGGCCGCCAGGTCCGCGGCGACGGCGCGGGCGCGGTCGCGGTACGCGGGGTCGCGCGTCACCCGGGTCAGGGCCTCGGCGAGGTTCCACGGGGTCAGCCGCGGCAGCGGGATGACGCCGGGGGCGGCGCCCAGGGCGGTCAGGCGGCGCGCCCAGAACATCTCGTCGAACTGGACGGGCACGGGCACGGCGGGGACCCCGGCGCGCAGGCCCGCGGCGGTGGTGCCCGCGCCGCAGTGGTGGACCACGGCGGCCGTGCGCGGGAACAGCAGGCTGTGCGGGACGTCGCCGATGGTGAGGATGTCGTCGCCGGTGGCGCCCAGACCGGCCCAGCCGCGCTGGATGACGCCGCGCAGGCCCGCCGCGCGCAGGGCGCCCACCACCCGGTCGCAGAGGTGGCCGGGGGCGGGGACGGTGGCGCTGCCGAGGCCGACGAAGACCGGGGGCGGGCCCGCGGCGAGGAAGTCCTCAAGGTCGGCGGGGAGTTGGGAGCGCACGTCGTGCGACCACCAGTAGCCGACGACGTCCAGGCCGGGCCGCCAGTCGGCGGGGCGGGGCACCACCCGGGGGCTGAAGCCGTACAGGACGGGCCACCGCTGGCGTTCGCGGGCGCGGCGGGCTGCGCCGAGGCCGCGCGGGGGCAGCCCGAGGCGGGCGCGCGCGTCCCTGGCGGCCTCGGTGAAGATCCGCTCGATGACGGCGGTGACGGCGTGCCCGGCGAGGCGGTTGCCCGCGGGGCCGAGGGAGCGGACGGTGGCCAGCGGGGGCGCGAACGCCCGGGTGGCGTGCATGGGCTGGAGGTTGACGCCGACGCTGGGAAGGCGCAGGCCCTCGGCGACGGCGCAGCCGAGCGGGGCCACCACCCCGGCGAGGACGAGGACGTCGCTGCGCTTGGCCGCCTCGATGAGGCTGTCGGTGAACTGGCCGACGACGGCCTTGCCCATGGACAGGGCCCGCAGCAGCTTGCCGACGCCGGTGCCGCTGCGGTGCAGCCCCTGGCCGCGTTCGGAGTGCAGCTCCGCCCGCGGGTCGACGGGCAGCGGCAGGAAGCGGATCCCGGAGCCCTCCGTCAGGGGCGCGAACATCTCGTGGGTCACCAGGGTGACGTCGTGTCCGGCGGCGGTCAGGCCCGCTCCGAGGCCGATGAACGGGGCCACGTCGCCCCTGGAGCCTGCTGTCATCATCGCAACGCGCACAGCGGCCAGTATGGGCGCGGTGCGGCCGGTCACGCGGCGGAACGCGCGCAGGAGGGCCCGAACGCGGTGCCGCCGGGTCCCGGGGGAGCGGGACCCGGCGGCCGGGTGCGGGTGACGGTCAGCAGCTCAGCTTGTCACCCGGGGTGGTGCCGAGGATCTGGACGAACTGCTGATAGCGGTTGATCCGGCTCTGCACCTGGGCCGGGTTGCCGCCGTTGCACTCCAGGGTGCCGTTGATGCTGCGGATCGTCTCGCCGAAGCCGTGGCCGTCGACGATGGCCTGATGACCCGTCACGGTGCCCGGGCCCTTCTGGGTGTTCCAGTACCACAGCCCGGTCTGCCAGGCCACGGACGGATCGCGCTCGACCAGCCAGGGGTTGTTCAGAAGGTCGAGGCCAAGGGCCTCACCGGCGGCCTTGTAGTTGAAGTTCCAGCTCAGCTGGATCGGGCCGCGACCGTAGTAGGCGTCGTTGCCCGCGGGGCAGCCGTAGGGCTGCGTCTTGTCGCAGTAGTGCGGGTAGTTGGCCTGGTTCTGTTCGACGACGTGGACGAGGCCGCCGGTCTCGTGGCTGACGTTGGCGAGGAAGGCGGCGGCCTCCCGCTTGCGGACGGTGTCGCTGCCGGTCTTGGTGAACTCGGGGTAGGCCTTCAGGGCGTCGACCAGGCCCTGGTAGGTGTAGAAGGGCTTCCTGTTCGGGAACATCTGGTCGAACTGGCCCTGGCTCACGATGAAGCCGCTCGGGTCGGGGTTGCCGCCCCCGGTCCCGCACTGCCCCTGGTCCACCCAGACTCCCCACTCTCCGGTGGTGCCGGGCGTCTCGCCCCGCGTCCACCACTTGGCCTGCCAGTTGCGGCTCCCGTGCGAGACGGTGGAGCCATTGGTGTAGACGGCGCCGGAGTCCCACGCCGAGGCGCAGGCGGGCACGGCGGCGGGTGCCGCCGCCGCCGGGGACGCCGGGAGCAGCACGGCGAGCAGGGCGGCGGCTCCGGCCGCGGCCGTCCCGGCGAGCAACGGCCGAAGGCGCTGGGCGCGTTCGCGGATCCGGGCCGCCACGCGGCGGGGTCGCACCGCCTCGTGACGGCCGGATTCCAGGGGCGGGGAGTACGTCGGACGGGCGTGCTTGCGCTCGTTCAATCTCTTCACTCCTCGGTGCGGCGGCGAGCCACGGTGGGGGCCGAGACGGACTGGGGCGCAGTCAACCGGCTTGGTCTATACCAGTCAAGGGTGTAGACCATTTCCCGTTCGAGGACGTACTCCTGACGTCACGTCAGGCAGGCTGCCCGAGCACGTCGGCGGTGGTGGTCACGACCGCGCACCGCCCGGCGGCCCAGCGCAGCGCCATGGCGTGGTCTTCGGCGGAGAAGTCCGCGACGGCGTCGGCCACCACGAAGGCCTGGATGTCGCGCATCCAGGCGTCGCACGCCGTCATCATGACGCCGATGTGGGCGTACACGCCGGTGATGACGAGCTGGTCGCGGCCCTGGGCGCGCAGGTCGTCCGCGAGCGACGTGCGCACGAACCCGCTGTACTTCCACTTCGTCAGGACGGTGTCCCCGGCGCCCGGCGCGACGGGCTCCGCGATGGCCGCCGCGTGCGGGTCGTCCGGCAGTCCCGACCCCCAGAAGTCCTGCTGGAGGCCGCGCTCGGCGGGGGTCTGGCCGCCGGGCTGGGCGGTATAGACCACCGGGATGCCGAGTGCGGCGGCGTGCTCCTTCAAGGCCCTGACGTTGCCGAGGAGTTCGGGGATCGGGGCGGCATCGGCGTCGTAGGCGGACAGGAAGTAGTTCTGCAGGTCGTGCACGAGGAGCACGGCGCGCGCGGGGTCCACCGTCCACGGGACGCGGTTGGCGGGCAGGTCGGCCGCGGCGGGCATGGGGTAGGGGGCGATGGCGGGCAGGGCCATGGTGCGGTGTCGTCCGTTTCGGTGCGGGTCAGGAAGCTTCGGATCAGGAGGTGGCGGGCGGCTGGGCGGCCGCGCTGCGCAGGTCCTTCTTGGAGATCTTGCCCACGCCCGTCTGGGGGAAGGCGTCGACGAACTCCACGCGGTCGGGGACCTTGTACGCGGCGAGTCCCCGCTCCCGTACGAACCGCTTCACGGCGAGGGGCTTCAGGGGTTCCGCGCCGGCGCGCAGGATCACGTACGCGCAGGTGCGCTCGCCGAGGTACGGGTCGGGCTCGCCGACCACGTTGGCGTCGTGGACGGCGGGGTGGGCCAGGAGGTGGTTCTCGATCTCCTCGGCCGCGATCTTCTCGCCGCCCCGGTTGATCTGGTCCTTGGCCCGGCCCTCGACGACCAGGTGGCCGGTGTCGGTGAGGCGGACGATGTCCCCGGTGCGGTAGAAGCCGTCCGCGGTGAAGGACCGCGCGTTGTGCTCGGGGGCGTTCCAGTAGCCGCGGATGGTGTACGGGCCGCGGGTCAGGAGGTGTCCGGTGGCGCCGGGCGGCAGGTCGTTGTCCTCGTCGTCGACGACGCGCACCTCGTCGTCCGGGGAGATCGGCCGGCCCTGCGTGGTGACGATGGTCTCCTCGGGGTCGTCCAGGCGCGTGTAGTTGACCAGGCCCTCGGCCATGCCGAAGACCTGCTGGAGCGTGCAGCCGAGGGCGGGGCGCACCCGGCGGGCCGCCTCCTCGCTGAACTTCGCGCCGCCCACGAGCAGGACGTCCAGGCTGCTCAGGTCGTGCGGCGTGGTGGCCGCGGCCTGGGTCCACAGGAGCGCGAGCGGCGGCACGAGTCCGGTGAGGGTGACGCCCTCGCGCTCGATGAGCGGGAAGGCGGCGTCGGGACCCGGCTGCGGGCACAGGACGACGCGGGCCCCGGCGTACAGCGCGCCGAGCGTGCCGGGCGAGGACAGCGGGAAGTTGTGGGCGGCCGGGAGCACGCACAGGTAGACGCTGTGCTCGTCGACG
Source organism: Streptomyces sp. NPDC043996 (assembly GCF_056435225.1). NCBI lineage: Bacteria > Bacillati > Actinomycetota > Actinomycetes > Kitasatosporales > Streptomycetaceae > Streptomyces > Streptomyces sp. NPDC043996. The sequence goes on from NZ_JBWKEY010000002.1 coordinate 334,928, forward strand.
CCGCAGAGCTCGTTGGAGCCGCGCAGTGAGTAGATGTAGTCGTCGTGGGTGCGCGGGATCAGTTTGGGTACGCCGGTGCTGCCGCCGGACAGCTGGAGGAAGGCCAGGTCGTGCGGGGCGGGCCCGGCCGCGTCCAGGGCGTCGGCGTCGGCGGCCACGTGCTCGGACACGTCGGCCAGGGCCTCGAACTCCCCCGGCTCGCCCTGCGCGACCCACACGTGCCGCAGCGTCGGCACCTCGGCCCGGACCGTCGCGGCCAGCGCCCGGTAGTCGTAGCCGCCGTGCTCGGCGGCGATGACATAGGCGGCGGCCTCGGTGAAGCGGCAGAAGTAGGCGATCTCCGTCTCGCGGTGGGCGGGCAGCGCGAACACCGGCAGCGCGCCGATCCGGAAGAGCGCGAAGACCACCTCGAAGAACTCGGCGATGTTGGGCAGTTGCACGACCACGCGGTCGCCGGGCGCGATGCCGCGCGCGAGCAGGCCCGCGGCGAGCCGGTCGGCCCGGGCGTCGAGTTCGCCGTAGGTCCAGCGGCGGCTCGTGGCGGGGTCGACGATCGCCACCCGGTCCGGATGGGCGGCGGCCCGCTCGCGCAGCAGGCCGCCGAAGGTCTCGCCGCGCCAGTGGCCCGCGGCGCGGTAGCGCTCGGCGAACTCGGCGGGCCAGAAGGGAGCTTGGTTCGGTGCGCTGGTCACAGCTGGGCTCCCACGGCGGTGAGGAACGTACGGAACTTCGCGGCGGTCTCCGCGGTCTCCGCCTCCGGCTCGGAGGCCGCGACGACGCCCGCGCCCGCGTACAGGCGCAGCGCGGTCCGCTCAGCCTCCGCGCAGCGGATGGTGACGACCCACTCGCCGTCGCCGGAGGCGTCGCCCCAGCCGACCATGCCGGTGAAGAACCCGCGGTCGAAGGGCTCGCTGGCGCGGATCACCTCGCGGGCGGTGGCGGTCGGCGTGCCGCACACGGCCGGGGTGGGGTGGAGCGCCTGGGCGAGCGCGAGCGCGGAGGTGCGCGGGCTGCTCAGGGTGCCGGTGACGGTCGTGGACAGGTGCCACATGGCGGCGGTGCGGATCAGGGTGGGCGTGGCGGGGACGGTCATGTCGGCGCAGTACGGGGCGAGTGCCTGGTGCACGGCGTCGACGACGACGGCGTGCTCGTGCAGGTCCTTGGCGGACTGCAGCAGGGCGGCCGCGCGGCGCACGTCCTCCGCCAGGTCCTCGCTGCGCGGGATGGACCCGGCGAGCGGGTTGGCGACGACGCGCTGTCCGCGCCGGGAGACCAGGAGCTCGGGGCTGGCGCCGATGAGGGTGCGCTCGGGCCCGGTGGGCAGGGCGAAGGTGTAGCCGGAGGGGTCGCGCCGGGCCAGGCGCTGGAGCAGGGCGGGCACGTCGAGGGGCGTGTCGCTGTCGAGTTCGAGGGTGCGGGCGAGGACGACCTTGCTGAACTCGCCCCGCCACATGCGGTCGACGGCCGCGGCCACGGCCGCGCCGTACCGCTCGGGCTCGGGGACCTGCCGGATGCGCCAGTCGACGGGGGCGGGCGGCTCGGCGGGCAGGGCGATCAGCGGGTCGGAGGCCAGCGGCGGCGCGGTGCGCAGCGACCGGGGCACGGCGAGCGCCGCGGGGGCCTCCTGGTCGAAGGGCACCGCGCCGATGACGACGGGCGCCTCGGCTCCGGCGTCGCGGGCCGCTTCGAGGGTCCGGGCGACGCGTTCCGCCAGGGGTCTGTCGCCGTGGGGCACTTCGGTGTGGACGCCGTGGCCGAGCAGGGTCCGGGTGGGGGTGGCGAGGAAGCGGGCGCCGGGGGTGTGGTCGGCGAGCAGGGCGGTGGCGGCGCCCACGGCGGGGTGGGTGGGCGCGGCCGGGGCCGGGGCGTGTGTGGCGACATCGGGTGCCGTCGACACGAGGGTCTCCGTTTCTCTCACGCCGTCCGGGCGCGGGCGGGCGCGCGGACACCGGTGAGCTGTGTGTGCGGGTGGAGGAGGCGGTGCGGAGCGAGGGCCGGGGTGCGGCCGTCAGGAGCGCCGGGACGTCAGCGGAGGGTGGCGCCGCCGTCGACGTAGAGCTCCTGCATGGTGATGTGGCGCGCGCGGTCCGAGGCGAGGAAGAGCACGGACTCGGCGATGTCACGGGGCTCGGCGATGCGGCCGAGGGGGATGCCGGTGCGGTACGTGGCGGGGTCGCCGTCGATGACCCGCTGGGGGGCGGCGTCGTCGGTCCACAGGGCGCGCTGCATGGCGGTGTCGGTCGAGCCGGGGGCGACGACGTTGCACCGCACACCGCTGCGGGCGAGTTCCAGACCGAGGCATTTGGTGTACATCGCGGCGGCGGCCTTGGAGGCGGCGTAGGCGGCCATGCCCGTGCGGGGGACGCCCGCGGCGTTGGAGCCGACGGTGACGACGCTGCCGCGGCCGCGCGCGGCCATGCCGGGGGTGACGGCGCGGGCGGTGTGCAGGACGCCGGTGGCGTTCACGGCGAAGGTGTCCGCCCAGTCGTGGTCGGTGAGTTCGGCGGCGGGGCCCGGGCGGAGGATTCCGGCGACGTTCACGAGGATGTCGACGGGTCCGTGCTCGCGCTCGGCGGCGCGCACCACGGCCTGGACGGCCGCGGGGTCGGTGACGTCGAGGACCCGGCCGGTGAGCGTGCCCGCGGTGCCCTCGCCGCCGCGCGCCTGGCGCTCGGTCCAGCGGGCGACGAGCGCGGCGATTCCGTCGGCCGCGCGGTCGGTGGCCACGACACGGGCGCCCGCGGCGGCCAGGGCCTCGGCGACCGCGGCGCCGATCCCCCGGCCCGCCCCGGTGACCAGGGCGGTTCTGTCGGCGAGTTCGGCGCGGGCGCCGGATATGTGGTCAGGCATGGGCAACTCCCCCCGTAATGGTTAGGTAAGCCTAACCTAATACAAGCGCAAGGCCGAGCCCTTCCGGCCTGATTCCGGGACGCGTGTTTGGTTAGGCTAACCTCACTTCACGCGAGCGCGGCACGCGGGACCACCGCAAGCCCCCGCCGAAGGCCCCCGGCACGGGGCGCGTTCACCGCGGCACCACCCGGCGAACCCGAGGCCCGACCGGGCCCGAACACCCCCTCCCCCACCCCTACTTGGCGAGATCAGCGCCGCGACAGGGGCATGAACCCCTATGACTGGTGACAGGCCTCGTGGCGGCGTGCTTGGGTGAGCCAGCCGATCACCACGAGCCCCATGACCCGGGGCGGAGAAGGGGGATTCATGAAGCTCGCCAAGGTGTCCACGCGCGTGTTCGCGCCGCTGGCCGGAGCGGCGCTCGCCGCCGTGGCCGTGGCGTCGCCCGCGGCGGCCGCGCCCGAGCACTGGACCGAGGGCGAGGTCCGCTACGCCAACTCCCGCAACATCCTCTCGCCGCACGACGGCAAGACGGACGGCGCGCGCATCCTCGTCCGCGTGGACTGGGAGGACGGCAAGGGCGCCGTCTACGGCAACATGTGGGACCTCTACGAGGACGGCAACGACGCCCGGCTCGAGGCCAGTTACTCGTACCTGAGCGACGGCACGTGGAAGCCCGTCACGCGCGTCCTCAACACGCTCAAGGACACCACCAAGACCGGTATCCACACCAGTCTGCACACCCGGTCGGACGTGAAGATCAAGGACCTCAAGGTCAGGACCTGCACCGCCAACAGCGCGGGCGCCGTCGTGTGGTGCGGCGACTGGTACTGACAGTGACGCGGTGGGCGGACCGGCCACCGGCCGGTCCGCCCACCGCACCCCTCACGAGAGCCCGCCCCGCGAGCCGTCCGCTACGCCACCTCGTCCGCGACCACGGCGGCCGCGTCGGCGATGAGCTTGTTGTCGTACGTCGCGTCCTTCTCCTTGCGGTTCGTCATGACCGCCATGACGATCGGGGCGGCGTTCGGGCGCCACACCACGGCGATGTCGTTGCGTCCGCCGTACGTGCTGGTGGCGCCGGTCTTGTCACCGACCACCCAGCCCTTGGGCACCCCGGCCCGGATCAGCTCGTCCCCGGTGGTGTTGGTCTTCAGCCACCGCGTGAGCCGCTTGCGCTCCCCCTTGCCGAGCGCGTCCCCGAGGACGAACGCGCGCAGGTCCTTGGCGAGCGCCCGGGGCGTGGTCGTGTCCCGTGTGTCGCCCGGGATCCACTCGCTCAGGTCCGGCTCGACGCGCTCCATGCGCGTGACGTCGTCACCCAGCTCCTTCAGGACGGCGTTCATGCCGCGCGGCCCCCCGAGGTGGTCGAAGAGCAGGTTGGCCGCGGTGTTGTCGCTGTAGCGGACGGCGGCGTCGGACAGGGCGTCCAGGGTCATGCCGGTGCCGACGTGCTTCTCCGTGACGGGCGAGTTGGCGACCAAGTCGTCCTTGGAGTACTTCACCAGCTTGTCCATGCCGCCCAGGGAGTACTTGCGCAGTACGGCGCCCGCCTGCAGGGCCTTGCACGTGGACGCGAAGGCGAAGCGCTCGCCCGCGCGGTAGGCGACCTGGCGTCCAGTGCCGGTGTCCACGGCGTAGACGCCGAGCCGCGCGTCGTACTGGCCCTCAAGCTTCCTGAACGCGCGGGCGCCGGTCGTCGAGGCGTCCGCCGCCGAGGCCCGCGTCGTCCGCGCCGCCTCGCCCGACGTGCCCGGCGCCTTCGACTTCGACGAGGCCGATGAGGACGACGCCGACGAGTCCTGCCCGCAGGCCACGAGCGGGACGAGGGTGAGCGCGGCGATCGCGGCCAGGGCGGCACGCCGGGTACGCGTGTGCTGCATGGATCAAACCTCCAGGGCGCCCCGTGCGGGGGCGTCGGGGGACGGGGCGGCTCGGCCCGTCCCGGTGGGTGGACTCGGTGCCAGGACCACCCTGGCCATCGGGCGTCCATGCGGTCCAATACCCGTACGCGCCATTCCATGCCGATCCGGCATAGAGTGCGGGGGTGGATCTGGTGGGAGCGTGCCGGGCGTTCGTCAGCGTCAGCGACCGCGGCGGCTTCACCGTGGGCGCCGCCGCCGCGCGGATGTCGCAGTCGGTGGCCAGCCGCCGTGTCGCCGCCCTGGAGGAGCGCTTCGGGGAGCCCCTGTTCGAGCGGACGTCCCGGCGCGCCGTGCTCACCCCCTTCGGCCGGGACCTGCTGCCGGTGGCCCGCCAGCTGGTCCGGGCGGCGGACGTGCTGCTCGACGAGGCGGAGGCCGCCAAGCGCAAGCCGTGGCGGCTCGCGGTGCCCGACGTCTGCACCACCGCCGGTCTCGCCCGCCTCGTCGCCGAGGCCCGCGGCCACGGCATCACCCTCGACCCGCGGGTCGCGCTCCCGCCCCGGCGCCTGGAGCTCCTCCACGCGCAGCAGGTGCGGGCCGCCCTGCTCGCCGTGCCCGCGGACCAGGCCGCGTGGACCGTGCCGCTGGGCCTCGCCGCCGCCCGCGACCCCGGCGTGCGCCGCGTCTACCTGGAGACCCTGCGCCTCGGCCGCGGCAGCGCCGAACCGGCACGCCGCGTCTGGATCCAGCCGGAGGACGACGTGCCGCACATCCGCGACCCGCTGACGCGGCTGCGGGACGCGCTCGGCCTGCGCCCGGCCCAACTGGCCGCCGCGGCCGATCTGACCACCGCCGCGGCGGAGGTCCTGTGCGGCGGCGACCTGCTCCTGTGCTCCCTCGCCCAGGCCGACGAGCTCTGTCTGGCCTGGCGGCCCATCGGCGAGATCGCGCTCAGCCGCGGCTTCGCCCTGACCGCCGCCGCGGACGGCAACCCCCAGCACATCGAGGCCCGCCTCGGCCCGGCCATCGCCCGCTGCCTCGGCACAAGGGCCCAGGTCCGCACCCCAGGAGGAACCAGCACGTGAGCACCGAGGCCCTGCTGCGCGACCTGCGCCGCCAGCTGCGCGAGGGCGGCCTGCACGGCTGTCTGCTCGTACGGGACCTGCGCACGGGGGACGAACTGGGCATCGATCCTGACGCCCAGCTCCCCTCCGCGTCCCTGGTCAAGATCCCGCTCGCGGTGGCGACGGCGGAGCGCGTCCGCCGCGGCGAGATCGACGGCGCGACCCCGGTCGAGGTGGTGCCCGGACGGATCACCACGCCCGGCCCCACCGGTGTGAGCCGCTTCCGCCACCCGGCCCGGATCGCCATCGACGACCTGCTGTACCTGAGCACGAGCCTGAGCGACGGCGCCGCCGCCGACGCCCTGTTCGACCTCACGCCCCCGGGCCGCGTCAGCGAGATCCTCGATGAGCTCGGCATCGGCGGCATCACCGTCCGGCACGACACGCGCGAGCTCGTCGACACCCCCGCCGAGCGCCTCGACGCCGCGCAGGTCCACCTCGCCCACGCCCTCGCCATAGACGCGGGCACCAGCGGCCGCGGCCACCGCCTGCCCCAGCTCGACACCACCCGCGCCAACACCGGCAGCGCCCGCGCCTTCGCCGACCTGCTCCAGGCCCTGTGGACCCCCTCCGCGATCCACCCCGATGTGGCCGCGCGGGTCCGGGACCTGATGGCCCACAACCTCATCCGGCACCGGCTCACCCCGGACTTCAGCTCCGACGCCGCCACCTGGTCCTCCAAGACCGGCACGCTGCTCAACCTGCGCCACGAGATCGGGGTCGTCGAGCACGCCGACGGCCAGTCCTTCGCCGTCGCCGTCCTGACCGAGTCCCTCGTGCCCGCGAGCGCGCAGCCGGGCGCCGAGGCCCTGATGGCCCAGGTCGCCCGCGCGCTGCGGGACCACCTGCGCCAGCTCTGACCACCGCGCTCCTCCCCTCGTTCGGGCCGCGCCGCGCGCCTCGTACCCGCCGCCCCCGTTTCCGTTAACACTCCGCTGTCGTTCTCCTACGCTGAGGAACGAGACGCGCTGATCGCGGTGCGCGGTCGAGGGGGCACGGGGGCGCCATGGGATTCGGCTTCGGACAGCGGCGCGGCGGGCAGTTGCCCGTCGAACGGACCGACTTCGTCGGGCGGGCCGAGGAACTCGCCCTGATCCAGGAGGCGTTCGCGCGCGCCCCGGTCGTGACCCTGGTGGGCCCCGGCGGCGTGGGCAAGAGCCGCACGGCCCTGCGCGTGGCGGGCGAGCTCTCCGGCCGCTTCCCCGACGGGGTGTGGCTGACGGAGCTGTCCGCGCTGCGCGACCCCGAGCTCGTCCCCGCGACCCTGGCCGCCGTGCTCGACGTGCCCGAACAAGCGGGGATGGAGCCGCTGGACGCGCTCGTCGCGCATCTGCGCGAGCGCCGCCTGCTGATCGTCCTCGACACCTGTGAGCACCTGGTGGACGCCTGCGCGCTGCTGTGCGACGTGCTGCTGCGGGAGGCCGCAGAGGTGTGCGTCCTCGCCACCAGCCGCCAGCCGCTCGACGTGCCCGGCGAGCGGTGCCTGCCGATCGCGCCGCTCCCGGCCGACGACGCCCTGGAGCTGTTCGCGCGGCGCGCGGCGGCCGTGGTCCCGGACTTCGCGGTGCGCGACGCCAACCGGGCGCAGCTGCGGGCGCTCGTCGACCGCCTCGACGGGATTCCGCTGGCGCTCGAGCTCGCGGCGGTGCGTCTGCGGGCGGTGCCGCTCGCGCAGCTGGTGGCGCGGCTCGACCGGCGCTTCGGGGTCCTGACGGGCGGCCGGCGCACGGCGCTCGCCCGGCACCAGACGCTGCGCACGGCCATCGACTGGTCGCACGAGCTGTGCGCGCCCGCCGAGCGCCTGCTGTGGGCGCGGCTCTCGGTGTTCGCGGGCCCGTTCGAGCTGGCCGCCGCGGAGCGGGTGTGCGCGGGCGGCGCGCTCGCCGCGGAGGACGTCCTGGACGCGCTCGTCGGGCTCGTCGACAAGTCGGTGGTGCAGCACCTCGGCGAGGGCACGGGGCGCTACCGGCTCCTCGACACCCTGCGCGCGTACGGCGCCGAGCGCCTGGAGGCCATGGACGACGCCGGGGCCGTGCGGGAGCGGCACTTCTCGTTCCACCGGCGGCGCGGCCAGCGGCTGTGGGACGAACTGCTCACCCCGGCGCAGGCCGTGCGGTACGAGGAGGCGCGGGCTGCGGCCGCCGATCTGCGCGGCGCCCTCGGCCACGCCTTCGCCACGCCGGGCCGTGCGGCGCAAGGCCTGTGGCTGGCCGCGCAGTTGGCGCCGTTCTGGCGGGCGGCGGGCACGCTGTCGGAGGGGCGGTACTGGATCGACAAGGGGCTCGCGCTCGTGCCCGACGACGGCCCGGAGCGGGCCTGGGGGCTGCTGCTTTCCGGGGTGCTCGCCGTGTGGAGCGGCGACCTCGACGCGGCCCCCGGCCACTTCGAGGAGGCGCGGGCCGTGGCGGTGCGCTGCGGCGAGGAGCGCGTGGAGCTGTTCGCCGAGCCGTACTTGGGGGCGATGCGCGCGCTGTGCGGGGAGACCGAGGAGGGGCTCGCCCAGCTGGAGCGGGGGCGCGAGCGGATCGTGGCGGCCGGGGATCCGCTCGGCATCGGCGTGGTCCACTACGAAGGCGCGCTGCTGCGGGCCGTCCTCGGGGACGTCGAGGGGGCGTTGAAGCTGTGCGCGATCGGGCTCGCGTACCTGAGGGAGACCGGGGACCGTCAGCTGTACGCCTCGACGCTGATGGTGCAGGGCATCGTGCTGTGGCTCGCCGGGCGGCGCGAGGAGAGCGCGCCGCCGCTGCGCACGGCCCTGGAGGCGGTGAGCGAGGTCGGGGACGTGCTGGTCGCCGCGCTGTGCTGCCTGGGGCTCGCCTGGCACGCCGCCGGGCGGGGGCGGCACACGCGCGCGGCCTGGCTGCTTGGGTACGCGGAGAGCGCGCGGCGCCTGACCGGGGATCCGGTGGCGATGCTGCCCTCGCTCCTGGAGGAGCAGGAGGCGACGCAGCGGGCGGTGCGGGCCGCGCTCGGTGACACGGCCTACGAGCGCTGGCACGGCCTGGGGGCGCGGCTTTCGGGGACGGAGGTCCTGGAGGCGGTGCGGGCCGACGCGGACGTGCCCGCTTCGGCCAGGACCGTGCCCGGCTCCCGCCAGGGGCGCGCGGCCGACGCGCTGACCCCGCGCGAGCGCGAGGTCGCCGCGCTCGTGGCGCGGGGCCTGTCCAACCGGGAGGTCGCCGAGCACCTGGTCATCTCCAAGCGGACCGCGGACACCCACGTCGAGCGCATCCTCGCCAAGCTCGGCCTCACCTCGCGCGCCGAGATCCCCGAGGCCCTCGCGGACTGACGCTCCCCCGTGGGCGGCATACGTACGTACGGGTGTCGCGCCCCGGGGCCGGACACGGCTCCCGGCGTACGTATGCGGACCGCGCGGGATACGGATGGCGGGACGCCCTCGCGGCCACGACGCTGGACGGGCCGCCCGAGGGCCGGGAGCGCGGTGCGGGGCGCCGGCGACGTGGAGGTCCACGCCCGCCCTGGCACGGGTGTTCCGCGCCGCCTCTCCCCTCCGGCGGTGCGGACGGGTGTGCGGTCGCCACAGTCGGCGGGCGACCACACGCCCGGACCCCCTCAGCGGAGCCTTAGTCGGTGGCCGTCCGGGTGAAGCCGTGGGACCGGCTCATCCTTCCGTCCGGTGTGAACGCGTAGAAGGCCATGACCTCGGTGACGATCCGCTTCTTGCGCGTGGTCGCGTCGATGGTGAGCCGTGCCGCGATCCGGTCGCCGTCGGCGATGGCCTCGTGCACCTCGAACCGGGGCTCGACGCCCGCCGCCAGGTTCTTGCGCACGGGGCGGATGTGGTCGACGAGCCTCCCCCAGTCGAGCCGCACGCCGTCGCTGACCATCACGATGTCGGGCGTGTAGAAGCGGGCCATCACGGGCGCCGGATCGTGCTCGCCCCGCACGACCTGCTCGTGGAAGGAGGTGAAGAAGTCGGCGATGAACTGCTCGGGAGTGCTCTGGTGCGGTGGTTTCACGGTGCTCCCGTCCGGACGCGGTGACGCGGAGCGGCGCACGTTCCGCCACCCCGCTAACTCTTACAGCCTGTAAGATATGGAGCAGCCGACAACTTTGACAAGGTGTAAGAGTTGAGCTCTCCTCCACAGCGCCGCGCCGACGCCGAACGCAGCCGTACCGCCGTCCTCGACGCGGCCGTGAGCCTGCTCGGCGAGCGCCCCGACGCGGGCATGGCCGCCGTCGCGGCCGCCGCCGGAGTCACCCGCCAGACCGTGTACGCGCACTTCCCCTCGCGGGACGGCCTGCTCACGGCGGTCGTGGACCGCGTGACGGAGAAGGTGACGGAGGCGATGGACGCCGCCGAAGCCGACGCGGGCCCGCCGCCGGAGGCGCTGCTGCGGCTGCTCGACGCGGCCTGGAGCGTCGCCGAGGCGTATCCGGCCCTGATCCGGCTCGGCGGGCGTCCGGCCGCGCCCGAGGAGGACCGCTCACGGCACGCGCCGATCGCCGACCGCGTCGCGGGCGTCCTGCGACGCGGCCGCGACACGGGGGACTTCGACCCGCGCCCCGCGCTGTCCTGGCAGGTGGCGGCCGTCATCGCGCTCAACCACGCCACGGGGGACGAGGTCCGCGCCGGGCGCGTGCCCGCCGCGGCGGCCACCGCCGCCCTGCGCGCCGGGCTGCTGCGGCTCCTCGCGCCGGGCGCCGACCGGTGACCGCCCGGGCGCGGTCCTCCTAGGTGTCCGCCACCAGCAGCTCCTCCGCGCTGGAGGGGCGCAGGCCGTCCGCCCTGCCCTCGAAGTAGCGCCGGGCGAGGCTCGCGGCCGACACGCGCCGGGCGTCCCGGAAGCCGGACTCCCCGGCGAGCGCCAGGAGTTCCCCGGGAGCGAAGAAGCTGACGAAGGGCGTACCGGCCGCACGCGCGGCCCGCTCGGCCGCCTGGAGCAGCGGCCGCTCCTCCGGCGCGACGAGGTCGAGCGGCACCATGAACGAGGTGACCAGGGTGGAGCCGGGGGCGAGCCGCGCGACCTGGCGCAGGGTGGCCGCGGTCGCGTCGCGGGTGAGGTACGGACAGACGCCGGTGGAGGCCACGACGGCGGGCCTGGCCGGGTCGAACCCGGCCGTCACCAGGTGGTCCCACCAGGACGCGCCCGCCTCGAAGTCGACCGGCACGAACCGCAGCCACTCGGGCACGCCCTGGCCGAGCTCGGCCAGGCGCCGCCGCTTCCACGCCTGTGTGGCGGGCTCGTCGACCTCGAACACCCGCAGCCGCGCCGCGATCTCGGGCCTGCGCTGGGCGAAGGTGTCGAGGCCCGCGCCGAGGACGACGTACTGCGTGACGCCTTCACCGGCCCGCTGGGTCACCAGGTCCTCGACGAAGCGGGCCCGCGCCACGATGGACGCCCGCATCCGGCGCGTGGCCCGCTCGTCCATGTCCGGGCGGCCGCGCCAGCCGTCGTCCGGTGCCGCGAGGCGCAGGCCGACCTCGTCCTCCAGTACGTGGGGCGGCGGGTCGGCCCGCACGTGGAGGGCGCGCCACAGGGCCACCCGCAGGGCCGTGCCGTCCGGCGCGGCGGGTCGTGTGCCGGGCGCGTCGTCCGCGCTCGTCGCAAGATCGTCTCTCATGCCGCTCACGCTAGGGAGCGGGCCGGGCGGGGCGCTTCCTCAGAATTGCGCTGCCGGTCGCGGCCGCGCGCGTACGCGGCGGGGCACTGAGCGGGGCTCGCGCACCCGGCCCGCGCGGCCGTCCGCTCAGCCCGCGGCGAGGTCGGCAAGACGCTTCCGCTTGGCCGGGTCGCGCACCGAGGCCAGCAGCCTGCCGTCCGGGCCCCGCAGGAGCAGATCGGGCTCGGCCATGCCCCAAGGAGGAAGGTCCCGCGCCGTCTTGCGGATCTCCAGGTCGATCTCCGACCACCGGTAGGCGTGCGGTGGTCCGTCGCCCGCGCGCAGGATGACACCGTGCTCGAAGCCGTACAGGACGGGGAATGCGCGCCGGGCGCGGCGGTGGCACCGCACTCCGAGCGCGGCCACGGCGGCGGCCACCAGCAGGACGACCACCCCGGCCGCGGCGATGTGACCGGCGAGGAACCCCACGCCGACCACGCCGAGCAGCGCGGCGACGACGTACAGCCCGCCGTCGTACACCCGCACCCGGTGCGTCACGGCGAGCCCGCCGAGGCCTCGCTGCCGTGCCAGGGCGATGACGGCCTCAGCAGGATCCTCCACGGCTCCGCCCTCCCAGCCCGTGCGCCGTGGTGTCGATTCCCGCTGCGCGTACGGTCCTAACGCCTCCGCTTCCCGGGAGCGGACCGGACGTTCGGGGGGTCAGGACGAGGCGCGCGGGCTCACTCGTCCCGGCCGACCACGGCGGCCAGCAGGCCGGGGAAGGCCTCCTCGCACTCGTCGCGGCGCAGCGCGTTCATGCGGGAGGTGCCGACGTAGTACTGGCGGATGAGCCCGGCCTCGCGCAGCACGTGGAAGTGGTGCGTGGCCGTGGACTTGCTGACCGGCAGGTCGATCGCGCCGCACGCGAGGGCGTCGGCGGCGACGTACAGCTCACGCACGACGCGTCGGCGCACGGGGTCGACGAGCGCGTCCAGGACCTGCTGGAGGCTGATGGTCCGCGGATCGGGGTGCGGCGGCACCCGCTCGCGCTCGCTCTTGCGCGCCGTCCCTCGTGCGGCCATCGTCCGCCGTCCTTCCGCCGGTTCCACCCACTCCATCGCGCCGCAGCGCGGCCGCGATCAAATACTACGCCCATCAAACTACGACACCCATCAAAGTTTGACACCGGTCGTACTTTAGGCTTCAGTGAGCCACGGCGGCGCCCCGGCGACGGCGCCGCCACCCAGCGAACGGGCGGAAGCGGAAAGGGCGTTGCGTGATGGTCAAGACGGTGCGGTTCCATGAGCTCGGAGGTCCGGACGTGCTGCGCCTGGAGGACGCCCCGCTCGCCGAGCCCGGCCCGGGCGAACTCCTGATCCGGGTGGACGCGATCGGCCTCAACCGCGCGGAGGCGCTGTTCCGCGGCGGTCACTACATCGAGGCGGTCAAGGAGTTCCCGGCGCGCCTCGGCACGGAGGCCGCGGGCGTGGTCGAGGCGCTCGGCGCCGGAGTGACGGGGTTCGGGGCGGGGGACGCGGTCAGCGTGGTGCCCGCCTTCTCGATGAACGACTACGGCGTCTACGCCGAGCGCGCGCTCGTCCCCGCGGCGGCGGTCGTGCGCCGCCCCGCCGGGCTCGACGCGGTCGGCGGGGCCGCGGTGTGGATGCCGTATCTGACGGCGTACGGAGCGCTGGTGGAGGTCGGCGGCCTGCGCGCCGGTGACACCGTCGTCCTGACCGCCGCCTCCAGCAGCGTGGGCCTCGCCGCGATCCAGCTGGCCCGCCGCGTCGGGGCGGTGCCCATCGCCACCACGCGCGGCCCCGCGAAGAAGGAGGCGCTGCTCGCGGCGGGGGCGGCCGCCGTCATCGTCACGGACGAGGAGGACGTCGTGGCGCGGGTCCGCGCCCTGACCGGCGGCCGGGGCGCGGAGTTCGTCTTCGACGCCGTCGCAGGACCCGGCGTGGTGGACCTCGCCCGGGTCGTCGCCCCCGGCGGCACGCTCTTCCTGTACGGGGCGCTGAGCGGCGAGGTGACCCCCTACCCCGGCTTCGACCTCGGCATGCCCGCCCTGAACCTGCGCACCTACACGCTCCACGAGCTGACGCGGGACCCCCAGGGCCTGCGCCGCGGCGAGGCGTTCGTCGCCTCCGGCCTGCGCACCGGCGCCTTCGTGCCGACGGTGGACCGCACGTTCCGCCTCGACGAGATCGCCGAGGCGCACCGCTACCTGGAGGCGGGCACGCAGGTCGGCAAGATAGTCGTCACCGTCGACCACTGAGGCGGCCAACGGCCGCCCGGATCACAGCGCCTCGCGGAACTCCCCCGGTGTGCGCCCCGTCCGCCGCAGGAAGAACTTCCCGAAGTTCGCCGCCTCGCTGAAGCCGAGGCGGCGGCCGACGGCGGCGGCGCTCAGGTCGGTGTGGACCAGGAGCCGCCTGGCCTCCAGGACCACCCGGGCGTCGACGACGGCCTTCGCGGGCCGCCCGGTCGCGGCCAGACAGGCCCGGGTGAGGGTCTTGGGGGTGGTGGCGAGCCGGGCGGCGTAGGCGGCCACGGAGCGCTCGGTGGCGAAGTCGCGTTCCAGGGCGGCGCGGAAGCGGGTGAACAGCTCGCCGGGGCCGGTCGGCGCGGCCTCTCCCTCCGGCTCGGGGAGCAGCGCGATCCGCAGCAGCAGCGCGGCCAGGGTGTGGCGCAGCAGGTCGGTGGCGAGGGCCCCCGGGTCCCGCTCGTGGACGTCGTGGGCCGCGGCGAGAAGGCCGGTGAGCCGGTCCAGGTGCGCCAGGTCCGGTCCCTCGGTCCGCCAGTGCGCGGGGGCGAAGGGGTCGTCGAGCAGCGCCTGGACGCGCAGCGGCGGCGGGAAGTCGGGCGTGAACAGGACGAGCCGGGCCCGCAGCTCCGGCTCACGGGCGTAGGCGTGCACCTGGCCGGGGCGGATCCACAGCAGCGTCCCGGGGCGGCAGTCATGACCGATGAAGTCGATCATGTGGGTGCCGTGGCCGTGCGTGACCAGGACCAGCAGATGGAAGTCGAGGCGCTGCGGCCCGCCGCCGGACCCCGGCTGCTCCGCGCGGACGTCCGGATGCGTCCGCACGTCGACGCCGAGGGCGGGGCAGTGCGGATTGCGGTAGCCGATGTCACTGATCGGCGCCGCCGCGGAATGTCCGTTTCTGACCATGGCTGAGCCCGAACATACCTCGTGCTCCGGGCCTGCGCCCGGGGAGTGTGGAGGGGTGGCGGGACCGGGCCGCGGCGGGTGAAACCCCTGGCGGGAACGCGGGTCCCCCGGTCCCCCACGCGCCGCGTACACCGTCGTACGACCCGGCCCTGCCGCTCCCCTCGCCGCGTCCACGGAGTCCACCATGACCACGTCCTTCGCCCCCTCGCCCGCGCCGCCCCCGACGGCCCCCACCTCGTCGGCCGTGCGCGGCCGCGTCCTGCTCGCGGCGCTCGCGGCGGCCCCCGCCGTCGCCCTGCGCCTGAGCGGCGCCGAGGTCGGGGCGGTCCCCGGCATGCTGGTCTACGGCCTCGGCGTGCTGGCCGCCGCCGTGCTCCTGATGTGGGCCGCGGAGACCGCGCGCGCCGACATCGCGGGGACGCTCGCCCTGGCGCTGCTGGCGTTCATCGCGGTCCTGCCGGAGTACGCCGTGGACCTGTACTTCGCCTACACCGGCGGCTCCGACCCGGCGAACGCGGCGTACGCGTCGGCGAACATGACCGGCGCCAACCGGCTCCTGATCGGCGTGGGCTGGCCGCTCGTCGCCCTCGCGGGCTATCTGGCCGCCCGCCGGGCCCGGACCCGTACGGCACAGCCGCCCGCCCCGGACGTCACGCTCGCCGCGCACCGCCGCGTCGACATCGGATTCCTGGCCGTGGCCGCGGTGTTCGCCTTCGTGATCCCGCTGACGCGGCAGATCGCCTGGTACGTGCCGCTCCTGATCATCCCCTGGTACGGCTTCTACCTGTGGCGGGTCGCGCGGTCGGGCCCCGACGAGGACGAGGAGTTCACGGGCGTGCCCGCGCGCCTGGCCGGGCTGCCCCGGCGGCGGCGCCGGTGGACGACGGTGGCGCTCTTCGCGGGCGCGGCCGCGGTCATCTTCGCGGCGGCCGAGCCGTTCGCCACCTCGCTGATCTCCGCGGGCGGTGCGCTCGGCGTCGACCGGTTCGTGCTCGTGCAGTGGGTCGCCCCGCTCGCCACCGAGGCGCCCGAGCTGATCGTCGCCGTCGTCTTCGCCTGGCGGCTGCGGGCCGATGACGGCCTCGGGGCGCTGCTGTCCAGCAAGGTCAACCAGTGGACGCTGCTCGTGGGCCTGCTGCCCGTCGCGTATCTCGCCGGGGGCGGCGGCTTCGGGATGCCGCTCGTCGAGCGGCAGGTGGACGAGGTGGCGCTGACCGCGGCGCAGACCGTGCTCGCCGTCGTCATCCTCCTTGACCTGCGCTTCAGGCGGTGGGAGGCGGCCGGTCTCTTCGCCCTGTTCGTGGCCCAGTTCCTGCTGCCCGCCGAGAGCGCGCGGATCGTCCTGACGTACGTCTATCTGGCGCTCGCGGCCGCGCTGCTCGTGCCGAGGCTGCGGCACCTCGGGCCTTCGCTGCGGGCGATCGGCAAGAGCTGAGCGCCGGGGCGACGGACCGGAGGCGGCCCACGGGGGCCGCCTCCGGTCGTGGTCGCGTGGACCGTGGGGTCAGGGCGTCGGGGCGGGCGTCGCCGGGCACGTGGTGTCGCGCGTCGGCAGCTCGCCGGTCAGGAGATAGCGGACGCCGTGCTTGTCGACGCAGGAGTTGGCGTCGAACAGGAACTGGCCGTGGTTGCCGCCGCCCGCGACGACCAGGCGCGAGCCCTTCAGGGCCGCGTGCATCCGGCGCGCGCCCGCCAGCGGCGTCGCCGCGTCGTCCTTGGCCTGGAGCAGCAGCGGGGGCGGCACGTCCACGGAGCCGATCTTCACCGGGGTGGTGGGCTTGGCCTTCCAGGACGCGCACGGGGCGCTGTACCAGGTGTTCGGCCAGGCGAACAGCGGCGCCTTGCGGGCCGAGGCGCGTGTGTCCGCGCGCCAGGTCTTCCAGTCCCGGGGCCAGGGGTCGTCCACGCACGAGTAGGCGAGCATGGCCGGGTTGACACCGCCGAAGGCGAGCTGGTCGGTGGCCGAGAGCAGCGCGCCGGAGTCTCCGCGCCGGTAGTCGGACACCGCCCGCGCGAGCTCGCCCCACATCAGGTCGGTGTACATGGCGGAGGCCAGCAGGTCGTCAAGTTCGGCGCTCCCGGCCCGGCCGCCGGCCGGGCGGGCGGTCAGCTTCTTTCGGGTCGCCTCCCAGGCGGCGGCGACCTTCTTGCGGCTGGTGCCGAGGCGGTAGGTGCGGTCGTGCTTGGCGGTCCAGGAGAAGAACTGCTCGGCCCGGTGCTGCAGCGCGGTGTTCTGCTGGAACTGGGCCGTGTAGGAGCTCGCCGTCGGGTCCATCACGCTGTCCAGGACCATCCGGCCGGTGCGCTTCGGGAAGAGGGTCGCGTAGGTGGCGCCGAGGCGGGTGCCGTAGGAGTAACCGAGGTAGTCGAGCTTGGACTTGCCGAGCGCGGCCCGGATGCGGTCCATGTCCCGGGCGGCGTTCTCGGTGGTCATGTGCGGCAGCAGGTCGCGGGAGTGCTTGTGGCACTGCTCGGCGACCTTGCGGGCGACGGTCAGCCGCTTCTTCTCCTGGGACGCGTTCTTGGGCCTGTACGGCAGGGCGGGGTGCTGGGTGAGCTTGCCGGTGTCGCCGCAGGAGACCGGGGTGCTCGCGCCGACGCCGCGCGGGTCGAAGCTGACGACGTTGTACTTCCGCGTGACCTTCTCGGGCAGCGCACTCCACACCATCTTGGCGACGCCGATGCCGGATTCGCCGGGGCCGCCCGGGTTGACCACGAGGGTGCGCGGGGCGTTGCCCGCGCCCGCGATGGACAGCGTCAGCTTGATCTGGCGGCCGTCCGGCTTCTTGTAGTCAAGCGGCACCTTGAGGGTGGAGCAGTAGGTGCCGCGCGGCGCCTCCGTCCCCGCGGGGCACTCGCCCCAGCGCGGTCCGGCCGCCGGGGCCGCGGTGGCGCTGCCGCTGGCCGCCGCCTGCGCCGTCGCGGGCATCCCCACGGCGAGCAGGCTCAGGGCCCCGGCGACGGCGGCCGTGCCGCCGACGATGCGCTTCGGTCTCATGTGCTGTCTTCCCGTCAACTCGATGGCTCTCAGCAGGGAGGACGGAGGAATCAGGCATCAGGTTTCGCTTCGGCCCCACCCGTCCCTCGCCGCTCCCCGCCTCGTCCTTGGGGCGTGCGCCTGGTGACGCGCGCGGGGCGGCGCGTAGGGTGCCGGGATGATCGCGATGCCACAGGAGTTCGCGCGGGGCACCGTCGAACGCGAGGGAGAGCCCGGAGCGGCCTGGATCGCCGCGCTGCCGGGCATCGTGGACGAACTCCTCGACGGCTGGGGGTGCGTGCCCGACGGGCCCGTCACGCACGGCAACGTGGGTGTCGTCGTGCCGGTGCGGCGGCGGGCCGGGGGCGCCGCCGTCCTGAAGGTGTCGTTCCCGCACCCCGGCAACGTCCATGAGCCGGACGCGTTCGCGGCGTGGGGCGGGCGCGGCGCGGTCCGCCTTTACGAGCGCGACGACGCCCGGTTCGCGATGCTCCTGGAGCGGGCCCGGACCACGGCCCTGGACCGGGTCGAGGACGGCGACGAGGTGGTGGCGGTCGCCGGGCGCCTCAGCCGCCGCCTGGCCGTGCCCGCCCCGCCCGGACTCCCCCGGCTGCGGGAGCGCAGCGGCGCCTGGGAGGAGGAACTGCGCGCGGACGCCCGGGAACTGCGGCACGCGCTGCCTTCGTACGTGCTCGACGCGGCCGTCGCGACGGTCCGCGAGCTGGGCGCCACCCAGCCGGACACCCTCATCCACGGCGACCTCCACCCCGGGAACGTCCTGCGCGCGGACCGTGAGCCGTGGCTCGCCGTCGACCCCAAGGGCTACGCGGGAGACCCCGCCTACGACGGCGGCACCCTCCTCAAGTCCCGTGCGCTGACGCTCCTGGACGCCGACGACCTCCCCAAGGCGGTGCAGCGCGTGGTGGACGTCTTCGCCGAAGCCGCGGAGCTTGACCGCGTGCGCGTACGGCGCTGGGCGCAGCTGCACGCCGTACAGGCCGCGTTCTGGGCCCGCAGGCACGGCTTCCAGGCCGCGCGCGGCGGCCCGTTCCTGGACCGGATCACCGCGTTCGCGGACGGTCTGGCCCAGCTCCTGACGGAGCGCGCCCCGGGCGCTCCAGGGCGCTGACGACGACTGGCGGGATGACGGAACGGCGGGACGACGAAGGCCCCCTCGGGTGGAGGGGGCCTTCGTGAATGGAGCGCCCGGCAGGCCTTGCACCTACATTTCCCATCGGATGATGGGCGTCTTTCCTTGGACCACAGACGCGTGACTTCCGTGCCGTGCACCGAAGTTACGCCCTGATCGTACACGAATTCCGCGGCTCACCGCCGCCACGGCACACGCGGGCGCCCACCGCCGTCGGCCGGGTGCCGGAAGAGGGGCATGGCCAGGGCGACCGGAGGGAGGCGGCGGGCGTCGCCGGGCGAAGGGCGGGCCCGTTCGCGCGGGTGGGGGCGGCGGTGCGCGGACCGGCGCAGGGCCCGCGCGAGGCGGGCGGCCTCGCGTTCGACCGCGCGGCGGCGCCAGGCGCGGTGCCAGGCGAGCCGCCACTGTTCCCATTCGCCGCCGGTCACGTCGCACACGCGCAGGAAGGCGAAGAGCTGGTCCAGGTCGAGCATGGACTTGCCCGCCAGCATGCGCTGCACCGTGCTGTGCGGGAGTTCCCCGTGGGCACCGGCGCGCCGCTCCATCTCGTCCATCGGCATCGCCCCGGCCTTGTAGTAGAGCTGCTGCAGGGCGTGGATCAGGGCGTCGCGGTCGTACACGCGGTCGGGCCGCGGCACGCCCGCGCGCGGATCGCGCTGCCGGTGCTCGGCGTAGCGCGCGGCCCGCCACAGTCCGCGCGCGTACCGTTCGGAGGCGCCGCAGGCCCGGGCGTAGGCCTCCACCACCGGCAGGCGCGGGACGCGGGTGCCGGTGGTGGCCCGGGAGTAGGTGGTGTCGGAGAAGGCGTAGGCGGAGCGCCTGGCCAGCTCGCGGTGGGTCAGGCCCGCGGCCCGGCGCTGGGCGCGCAGCCACCGCGCCAGCTTCTCCAGGCCCGGGTTGGCGGTGCTCACCGGTCGCTCCGGGCGTCCCACGTCCGTCCCCCGTCACCGGATGTCCGGCGCGAGCGGCGCGCGCCGCGCCAGGTGGGCGCCGATGAGGCCCGCCGCCGTGAGGACTTCGGCGATGACGACGGCGGGCAGCCCGGCGAGCGCCAGGGCGGAGCCGAGGAACAGCACCACGATGACGATGACGGTCTGTTCGGCGCCGGGCCCGGCGAAGGGCCTCGGCACCACGCAGGGCAGACGTCGACGCGACTCTTGCATGAACTTCCTCAGGGTCTCGGGGTGCCGGGCCTCCGCGCCGCGGCACGTCCTTGGAACACGGTCAACCAGGCTCCGGTGGGCGCCTGTCGGGCAGCATCGTGGCACCGGCGGCGAGCGCGCGCGGGCGTTGATGCAGTCCCGGCCCGGCCTCGGCGGGGCGGCCCCGCGCGGCCCCGGCGGAGCCCGCTGCGCAGCCCGGTGTGACCTGCGTGGTTGGGGCGCGTTCGAACGCCAGTGGGGTACTGCGTCGGCCTTCGCCGGGGTTGATGCAGCGGCACCCGACCGCCTGGCACCGACGCGCGCTCCCGGTTTCCACCGGCGCCCCGGAGCATTCCGGTTCGCCCTATACGATCTCGCTCATATGGGGCCCGCGCCGGGCCCCGACCACTTCGAGGCGCAGACAGGCTGGGGGAAGTACACATGGTGAGAACTGGGTTCGCGCGGGTGACGGCGGTGGTCGTGAGCAGTGTGGTCCTTGGTACGGGGGTGGTGGGCACGGCCCACGCGACGACCGACGCGCCGTCAGGGGCTCCGGTGCCGGACACCGCGGGGGTCCGTGCCGCTCTGGAGCGCACGGTCGGCGCGGGCGCGCCCGGCGCGTACGCGGTGGTCCGCAACCACGACGGATCCGGCCAGGACGGGACCGTCGCCGTCGGCAAGGCCGACCTCGACGGCAGGCCGATGAACGCCGGGTGGCGCGTCCGGGTCGGCAGCAACTCCAAGATGTTCACGGCCGCCCTGGTGCTGCGCCTCGCCGAGAAGGGCAGCATCGACCTGGACAAGCCGGTGCGCGAGTACCTCCCGGCGGGCACCCTGCCCGCCGACTGGAACATGACCACGCGCCAGGTGATGCAGCACCGGTCCGGCATCTTCGACCACACCAACGACCTCCTCGAGCAGCCGGGCGAGGAGACCACAAGCGCCTTCGAGAAGCGCATCCGCGACACCGTCTACGCGCCCGCCGACCTGGTCGCGCTGTCGGTCAAGCACGGCCAGCAGAGCACCCCGGGCACCCGGTACGCGTACTCGAACACCAACTACGTGCTCCTTGGCATGGCCATCGAGCACGTGACGGGCCGGCCGTACGCACAGGTGCTGCGCGAGCAGATCATCAAGCCGCTGAAGCTGCGCGAGACGTCCTTCGTGGTGCCGGACAAGGCCATCAGGGGCAGGCACGTCACGGGCTATCTGACCAATGACGACCGCACCAAGCCGCTCCTCGACTCCACCCGGCAGAACGGCTCCTGGGTGTGGAGCGCGGGCGCTGTCATCTCCTCCGCCGCCGACATGGACCGCTTCCTCAGCGCCCTGGTCGCGGGCAGCTCCGGCCCGCTGGTCTCCGACGAGTCGCTGCGCCAGATGACGAGCGTGCAGCCGACGCCCACCGCGAAGGTCAGCTACGGCCTCGGCCTGCGGGAGATCGAGCTGTCCTGCGGCAAGGTCTACGGGCACGGCGGCATCGTCCAGGGCTACCAGACCCAGTCCTTCGTCACCCGCGACGGCAAGCGCTCGGTCGTGGTCTTCGCCAACGCCTCGAACAACAGCTCCGTGACGCAGGGCCTGATGAACACCCTTGAGCCCGCGTTCTGCGGTGCCAAGCCCGCGGCGGCCACCAAGCCGTCATCGCGCGCGCCGCGCTCGGCGGACTCGGGCGGCGCCCGGACCGGCTCGACGGCACCGGCGGTCCCGGTCGTCGAGGACACCCGCCTCTAGCTCCACCGCCGTACCGGCCCCCGCGCCGCGGCCCCGCCCCCTCGGATTCCGAGCGGCGGGGCCGCGGCTGGTTCAGTCGTTGCTGACCAGCACGTTGATCCGGTAATTCAGCGGATCCGACCACTCGATGTTGACCCAGATGACGTACTGGCCGTCCCTCGGCGCCACGTTGTGCACGGTCATGCGGGCGGCCCCGACGAACGCGTCGCCGTTGCCGTCGACCTCCGTGATGGACGCGACGATGGTGCTGCCTTTGAAGGCGACAGGCGAGTTGATGGGCTGCACGAAGCTGCCGCGCCCCCTGCCGTTGAACACGCGCCGGATCACTGTGCTCATCTATCCTCCGCTCGTCGCTGTGACCCGTTCCCTCTGGCCCTGCCGCGCGCCGTTCCCTCGATCCGCCCCTCGCGCTCTCCGCCCGGCCCGACCGGCCTCACTGACCCGTCCGGTCCGTCCGGCCCGTCGCGGTCACGCCGATTCGTCGTCCGCGGCTTCGAGCACCGCGGGCGCCGCGCCGCGCGCACCGGCCCCGGCGGCCTCGTCCTCGCCGACGGCCAGGGCTTCGAGCTGGGCCGCGCCCGGGCCCGCCGCTTCGTCCTGGGCGGCCGCGGCCACCCGGGGCGCGGGCTCGCTCGTCTGACTGCCGCTCACGCTGCTCCCCTCTCGGTCGAGATGTCGCGTTGTGGACAACGCCTCACTGTCCTGCCGGTGCCCCACGGCGTCCATCACCCACAAGACGGGCAAGACGCCACGACGGACCAGTACCGGACAACCTCGCGCACGCGGGACGGCGCTCCCCGGGGGCCGTGCTCAGCGCACGGTCCAGATCCAGCCCAGCGGCCTGAGCCCAAGGCGGCGGGCCACCGCGCGGGAGGCGTGGTTGTCGGCGGTCGTGCTGTAGAAGAGCACGTCCTTGAGCTGGCCCTCGCAGCGGGACCACGCCGCCACGCAGGCGGGCGCGAGGCCCCGCCCACGGAAGTCGGGGCGCGTCCAGATGCCCGCTTCGGCGGCGGTTCCGGTCGCCGCCGGGGTGTGGCAGATCGACACGGGTTCCCGGCCGTGCACCGCCATGGCCCACTCCCCCAGGCGCCCTTCGATGAGTTCGCCCCACTCTCCGGGCTGCCAGTTGGCGGGCCGGAGCAGGTGCCGCGCCGCGCGCCGCCCCTCGGCGCCGGACACCAGGAGGGGAAGCCCGGCGGCCGGTTCCGGCGCGGTCGGCTCCGGCGGGAAGACCCAGCACGGTCCGCCCTCCACGGACGCCGTGCCGTCGCCGAGCGAGGCGGCGAGCCGGGTCAGCGCCTCGGGGCGGCGGCCCGGCTCATACGGCTGCCTGTCGAGGTCGTGAGGCTCCCGGCGCGGCGCGCCGGGGCCGTACGCGAGGAGCCGTGCCGCCGGTGACCAGGCCCAGACGGCCAGGACGGTCGGGTCGCGCACGGCGGGCGGGGGGCCGGAGTCCGGGACGAGGCCGTAGCAGGCGTCCACCTCACAGGTGAGGAGCCGCTCGTCGTTCCACTTCATGTCGCGAGGCTAACTGCCGCGCTCCGCAGGGGTGTTCCGGGGCGCGAGACGGCCTCGCGAGGGCGGTACCCCCCGGGGAGCCCGGTGGGTTGCCCTGTGCTAGCTTCCATCTATACGCACCCGTATAGATGGGGGTTCGCCACGATGAAGGTTCCGAACAGCGCGCACACGTCCCGCGGTTGGCGGATTCATGAGCTGACGCCCGACTTCCGTGTGCAGGACGTGTGGGCGCTGCCCACACCGGGCGGCGCGGACGACTTCCCCCGCCTCCTTGACATCGCCCTGCCGGACGGCCAGCCCACCCTCGACTCCCCCATCGCGCGGGTCCTGTTCGCCGTCCGCTGGAAGCTCGGCGCCCTGCTCGGCTGGGACAAGCCGGACGCCGGGATCGGGTCCCGCACGGGCAGCCTGCTCGACCGGCTGCCCAAGGACCTGCGGGAGTCGCCGTCGTCCTTGGAGCTCCACGCCTCTCCGTTCACGCCGCTGTACCAGCTGGAGGACGAGTTCGCGGCCGAGATGGGCAACCGGACCGTGCACGCGGTGATGCACCTCGGCTGGGTGCCGGACGGGAAGGGCGGCTACCGGGGGCAGATGGCCGTCCTGGTCAAGGCCAACGGGCCGCTCGGCCGGGCCTACATGATGGCCATCGCGCCGTTCCGGCACCTGTTCGTGTATCCGGTCCTGATGCGGGAGTACGCGAAGCGGTGGCGGGAGCCGGGCACGGCTCGCGCGGCGGGCTGAGCGCGGCCCGGGCCCGCCGCGAGGGCGGGCTCCGGGTCAGGTCCTGATCAGCTGGACCGCGAGCTCGTACACCTCTTCGCGGGTGAGGCCGCCGTGGTCGGCGGCCAGGAAGTGGTTGCCGACAAGGAGCGAGAAGGCCAGCATGCAGCGGGCCTCGATCTCGCGCTCGTCGTCGTACCGCTCGCGGAACAGCGAACGCAGGTACTCCATGCGCCGGTTGTCGACGCGCCGTAGCCGGTCGGCGACCGACCGGTCGCGGCGGGCCCAGTCGCGAACGGCGAGGTCGACGGAGAGCAGCCGCTCGCTGGAGGCGAGGGCGCCCGCCCTGCGCATCCGCGCCTCGGCCTCGCCGCCCTCGCGCTCCACGCGGGCGAGCAGGTCGTCGACGCACTCGCGCTCCCAGGTGTCGAGCATCTCCGCCACCAGGGCCTTGCGGTCGGCGAAGTAGCCGTAGAAGCCGCCCTTGGTGACGCCGAGCGACTTGGCGAGCGCTTCGACGCGGACGGCGTCCGGGCCGCCCGCGGCCAGCGCCCGCAGGCCCGCCTGGACCCATTGGGTGCGGGGCGTTCGGGTCTCGGCTGCCATGGATCTCCACGTTCGGTACGGATCGCGCGGTCCGCCGCGGCAAACGCGCACTGGCGCGCATTGTATGCCGCGCGCCCGGTGCGGTACGGGGGCTCGATCCGGGCCCCGGTCAGCGGCTCCCCGCGTCATTCCCGCTGTGGAGGCGGCGTTCGAGCGGGGTGCGGTAGCAGGGCGTGACGCGGGCGTCGCCGAGGAAGGCGGTGACGCGGCCGACGGCGGCCTCGACGGCCGCGCGCGCCTCGCTCCCGGCGTCGACGAGTAGCCGGTGGCTGACGGCGCCGTCCGGCCGCTGGGTCCAGGCGCCGATGACGCGGCCCCGCCACCAGACGGTGGGGCCGATGTTGCCGTTGCGGTCGAAGAGTTCGCGGGTGTGCCCGGGGTCGACGTACCAGTCGCGGTGGCGCCAGCCCATGGGGGTCGGGTCGAGGCCGGGCAGGAGGACCGCTTCCGGCTCCGGCTCGGCGGGGGTGTCCACGTCGTCGGGGAGCACATGGCCGGTCCCCTCGTCCGTCTCGACGGCCTGGGCCCCGGTCGCGGCGATGGCGGCGCGCGTCGCGGTGACGGTCCAGCCCGTCCACCACTTCAGGTCGTCGACGGTGACGGGGCCGAAGGCGCGCAGATAGTGGCGGGCCAGTTCGGCGCGCGCCTCGGCGACGGGCACCGGCGGCAGCGGCCGCGCCGGGGCCCAGCGGAACTGCGCGGAGGTCCAGGAGCCGGTCGGCCGCCCGCGCCGGACGCGCCCTTCGGCGGCGAGCAGGCCGAGCACCGGAGAGGCGGCGCGCTGCCGCGCGGCGTACGGCTTGCCGGGGTTGGTGACGAACTGCTCGCGCAAGTCGGGGACGTCGGCGGCCAGTTCGGCGGCGGAGGCCTCGCCGCGCGCCGCCAGGGCGGCCAGCGTCGCGCGCTCCACGGCGGCGCGGCGCCGCTCGTCCCAGCCGAGGGTGTCGCGCAGCTTCGCGAGGGCGTCGGCGCGGTGCGGGTCGGTGGCCTTGGCGGTCGCGGCCCAGGCGGCCGGGGCCAGCGCGGCCGGGACGACGAACAGGGTGCGGCGCATACACCGCACGCGCGCGAGGTCCGGGTGGGCGCCGTCGCCGGGTGCGGTGTCGTAGAGCGCGGCGTCGATGGCGGCGACGGTGGGCGCCCGCATGCGGGCCGCCGCCGAGAGGAACACCGTCGCCGGGTCCGTAGCGTGCAGGCCGACCAGGGCCTCGGCGACGTTCTGGGCGGACGCGGCACGGGCGGCGGCGGTGAGCAGGTGCCGCCGGACCAGGCGCGCGCGCCGCTCGGCAGCGGTGACGTGGGGCAGGGTGGTCATGCCGGGCTCCCGGGGCGCGGCGCGCTCAGCGCACGACCTTGACGCCGAAGTGACCGCCGAACTCCTGGCCGAGGCCGAAGCTGATCGCGGAGTGCATGTGGGCGTACATCTCCATGCCGCGCGCGCAGACGAGCGGGCCGAGGTCGAGGACGTCGGTCCAGCCGTAGGCGGTGAGCAGGTCGGTGACGGCCCGCTTGGCGTCGTCGTGGTCGGACGCGACGAACATGGTGTGGTCGCCGCCGCCGATGGCCTTGGGGTTGACGACGGTGGCCTGTTCCTGGGTGACGAAGCTCTTGACGACCTTCGTGTCGGGCAGGGCGCGCTGGATGCGCTCGCCGAGGCTGTCGGTGTCGCAGGGGTCGAGCTTGGGCATGACGCCCCACGGCGTGGGCCAGGGGTGCTCGGTCTCGTGCTGGTAGACGAACGGCACCGCGTAGTCGACGAGGGTCTTGCCGCGCAGCCGGTCCGCGATGGCGGTGAGGGCGGCGACGGCGTTGTGCCCGTCGATGCCGTTGATGACCAGGTCGTCGGCGGCGGCCGCGGCGTCGCCGAAGGACAGGAGTGTGACACCCGGGTGGTCGGCGAGCCACTCCTTATAGGGAGCGTTGCCCATCACGTCGGGTTCGGTGCGGGCCAGCGTGGCCTCGGGGTCGCGGGTGCCGACGTACACCTCGTGACCGAGCGCGACGAGCTTGGCGGTGTGCTCACGGGCACCGCCGCCGGTACCGAGTACGGCGATCTTCATGACGGACCTTTCAGTGAGGGCTTCTTGTACATCTGTACCGTACCGCACGTACTTTAGGTGCGCAATACGGGCATAACCCTCCACGCTCTGGGTATATCTGTACGTACGTACTAGAAAGAGCGGGCGTCACCGGCGGCATGAAGGGCACACCCCGTGGCCAGGCGGCCCCCGCTCAATCCAGTTGCCCGGGCCAGGTCCTCCTGAGAAGGTCACGGCCATGCCCACGTACTCCGCCCCTTACGGCACCGAGATCGCGTACCACGAGTTCGGTGACGGTCCCCCGCTGATCTGTCTGCCCGGCGGGCCCATGCGCGCCTCCGCCTACCTCGGTGAACTCGGCGGCCTGTCCGCGCACCGGCGGCTGATCATGCTTGACCTGCGCGGCAGCGGTCGGTCCGCGGTGCCCGACGACCTCGGCTCCTGCCGCTGCGACCGGCTCGTCGACGACGTGGAGGCCTTGCGCGCCCACCTGGGCCTGGAGACCGTCGACCTGCTCGCGCACTGCGCCGGATCGAACGTGGCGACGCGGTACGTGAGCGCCCACCCGGAACGCGTCGCCGCGCTCGCGCTGATCACGCCGAGCGTGCTCGGCCTCGGCATCGACGTCAGCCAGGAGGTGCGGCTGCGCACGGCCCGGCTGCGCGCCGCCGAGCCCTGGTTCCCGGAGGCGTACGCGGCCCTGGAGGCGATCACGGCGGGCCGGATGTCGGACGAGGCGTGGCAGCGCGTGGCGCCGTTCTTCCACGGCCGCTGGGACGCCGCGGCGCGGGCCCTGCAGGCGGCGGACGCGGAGCAGAAGAACCCGGAGGTCGTGCGCGCGTTCGGCGCGGAGGGCGCCTTCGACCCGAGGGGCACCCGCGCGGCCCTCGACCGCTTCGCCGCGCCGGTGCTCATCCTCGCCGGGGAGGTCGACCTCAACTCCCCTCCGCCCGCGATGGTGGAGGTGGCCGCGCTGTTCCCGAAGGCGGAGCTCGTGGTGCAGCCCGGCGCCGGACATCACCCCTGGCTCGACGACCCCGAGCGGTTCGTCGCGGCCGTGGCGGAGTTCCTCGGCTGAACGCGCGGTCGCGCCAGCACGCCAACCCCCCTTGCCGTAAGCGTTGGTGACTATCTAGGGTCATTACATGTCGCGTATCAGAGCAGCGGTGGCCGACGACGTCGCGGAACTCGTGCGCCTGCGGGCGCTGCTGTTCGAGACGCTCGGCGGCGAGTTCTTCACCCCCTCGTCGGGGGACGGCGGCTGGCGGGACGCGCTCGCCACCGTCCTCAAGGAGCAGCTGACGTCGGACGCCGTGCGGATCCTCGTGGTGGACAGCGGCGACGGCGACGGCACGCTGGCCGCCTGCGGCATCGGCACCGTCGAGCAGCGGCTGCCAGGACCGCACCTGAGCAACGGCCGCGTCGGCCTGGTCATCGGCGTGGTCACCGACCCCGCGCACCGGCGGCGCGGCCACAGCCGCGCGGTCATGCACGGCCTGCTCGACTGGTTCCGCGCCCGCGAGGTCGCCCGCGTCGACCTGCACGCCTCCCCCGACGGCGAACCCCTCTACCGCGCCCTCGGCTTCACCGACCACCCCGACCCGGCCCTGTACTGGCGCCCCTGACCGCGCGCGGCACGGCGAGCCGAGCGACTGCCGTGCCGCGCGCGTTCAGGGGCGGGGGTTCGTGTGGGTCGACGGCCCGACGGCGGTGGACGCCTTCAGCCCGGCCCTGGTCACCGCGCCGGGGATGAGCCGCGGCCCCGGCGCGCGCACGCGGCCGGGGCCGGAGGTGTGACGTCCGCCGGGCGTCAGCGCAGTTCGACGTCCGCCTCCTCGTGGGCGAGCGGCTGCGGCATGGGCAGGCCCGACTTCGTCGACAGCTTCATCAGGTGGGCCCGCACCGTGGCCGGGCCCGGCTTGTGGTGGGAGCCGGTGCCGCTGCTGGTGTTGGTCCACTCGTGCGTCATGCCGTCGCAGCGCGCGACGGTGCCGCCGATGCCGGTGGACTCGTCGCCCTGCACGAGGGTGCTGCTGACGAACACCGGGCCGGGGCTGCCGTCGGGCAGACAGCGGTAGGTGCCGGTGAGGGTGAGGGTGCCGTCGGCGGCGACCGTGCCGGTGCTGTCCACGGTCAGGTCGTCGGCCGGGCCCGCGTGGGCGGGGGTGGCGGCGGCGAGCCCGGCGAGAAGCAGGGTGTTCGCGGCGGCACCGAGGGCGAGACGGACGCGCATGGAGGGCCTTTCGGGGAGGTGGGGGGCGGTATTGCCGCCGCAAGGGATATCGCAGCGCGGCGGTCGCGGTGCGTAACCTCACCCGATCGGGGACGAGTTGGAGGCCGGGAGGCGGAGCACGCCGCCCGGCTGACGTGCGCGGGCGCGCCCCGGGACGCGTCCGGCCCAGGCGCCGGACGCGTCCTTCATGGCCGCTCGCGTGGCACTGGCGCGCACGCGGGGAAGTCAGCGCACACGCGAGGGCTTCAGCGCGCCCTCAGGACTCAGCGGGGGCTCGGGGCCTTCCAGCCGATCTTGCGCACGCGCAGTTCGAGCTGGCAGCCGCCGGGGCGGTTGTCGGCGTCGATGCTGACGGTCACGGGGTTGCCCGCGGTGGCCGAGCGGTACTGGCCGCGCGGCAGGTGGCCCGGGCACTGACCGCCGTCGCCGTCGGCCCAGTACTGCACGTCGAGGGCGATGTCCGTGCGCCCGGACAGGTTGAAGGTGAGGTTGCACCAGCCGGCGCGGCCGTCGGTGTCGACCCGCACGTTCGGGCCCGTGGCACGGAACTGGGTGATGGGCAGGGCGTACGTGCCCTGGTTGCCGCACTGGCCCGCGTCGGCGCCGGGGGCCGCCTGCCAGGAGTAGCTCGCGGACAGGCCCGCGAGGGCGTTGGACGGGTCGTGGACGCCGAAGGACAGCTGACAGCCGCCCGGGCGGCTGTCGGTGTCGAAGCGGATCGGCGACGTCCAGTCCGGCGCGGGCGTCCACTGCGCCTGCGGACCCGCGCACTGTCCGGCGTCGCCGTCGGGGTGGAACTGGATGCCCATCTCGGGCGGCGTCTGGCGGTCGCCCGCCGAGGCGCTGACTGTGCCTGCCGCCAGCAGGGTGGCGGCTCCCAGGGCGCATGCCAGCGCCTTGAGTCTTGTGCCGGGCATCAACCTCGTACGGGACATCGGCGAT
Organism: Streptomyces sp. NPDC043996; assembly: GCF_056435225.1. Classification (NCBI taxonomy): domain Bacteria; kingdom Bacillati; phylum Actinomycetota; class Actinomycetes; order Kitasatosporales; family Streptomycetaceae; genus Streptomyces; species Streptomyces sp. NPDC043996. The sequence continues at coordinate 364,568 of NZ_JBWKEY010000002.1, forward strand.
CTCGTCTCTCGCTCAGGGAGCGGGTAGAGGAAACGGGATGACTCGGTGCCCGCGCCGGTCGCCGGTCGCCGGGCCAGGGGCGTGGCTCGGTTTCCGGACCATGGCACGATGTGAAGCAGATGTGACCAAAGCGCGGGCATTTGGTGATGGCGACTGCCGGGGACCACCCTGCACCCTCGGGCGGCCGGTGCGGAAGGTCAGGATTCGGCCGTACGAGGCGGGTTTTCGCGGCCGTGGCGCGCGGGGCCGCCGCTCAGCCGGACGCCCGGGACCCGGCGGCGGCGAGCCGGGCCAGCGCGGCCGCGTCGCCGGTGCCCTCCGCCGCGCTGAACACATGCACCACCAGGCCCGTCTCGCCGGGCCCCGACGGCACGTTCAGCGGCTCGAAGTCCAGCTCGAGCAGCCCGGCCTCGGGGTGGCGCAGGCGCTTGCGGCCCGCCACGCACATCACGACCTCGCCGCTGTCCCAGATCCGCTGGAAGTCGGCGCTGCGGGCGGCCAGTTCGGCGATGAGCGCGGCCAGCTCCGTGTCGTCGGGGTACCGCCCCGCCGCCACCCTCAGCTGGCCCACGGCCTCCGCGGCCCGCGGCTCCCACTCGGGGAAGACGTCGCGGGAGGCGGGGTCGAGGAACAGGAACCTCGCGTTGTTCGGGTCCCTGCGGCCCGCCTCGCCGAGGCCGCCGAGGAGTTCCCCGCCCAGCTCGTTCCAGGCGACCACGTCCAGGCGGGGGTTGGTCGCGAAGGCGGGGAAGCCCGTGAGGGAGTCAAGGAGCCGCCGCAGCAGCGGGCTGGCCTGCGCCCGGGGCGCGGGGCCGCGCCGGGCGTCGGCCAGCGTGGTGAGGTGGACGCGCTCGGCGGCGTCGAGGCCGAGGGCGCGGGCGAGCGCGTCGAGCACCTCGGGGGACGGCTGCGTGGCACGGCCCTGTTCGAGACGTACGTAGTAGTCCACGCTGATCCCCGCGAGCTGGGCCAGCTCCTCACGGCGCAGTCCGCGCACCCGACGCCGTCGCCCGCCCGCGATCCCCACGTGCTCCGGCGCGACGCGCGCACGGCGGGCGCGCAGGAAACCGCCGAGCGCCCGATGGTGGTCACCGGGCGCCGCGGCACCCCCGATCCGCCCGCCCTGCCCGTCGCTGTCCGTGCTGTCCGTGCCGTCGGTGCTGTCCGTGCCGCCCGCCGTGCGCTCGCTGGTGTCCACCCCGTTCATGGACTCCAGTATGCGTGGCCCTGCCAGTACCAGGATCACCGATCCACTGGTTGAACAGGGTGCTGGCTGCCCCGGACCGCCCGGGAGAGCGTGGTGCCATGAACGCGACCACTGCACAGCAGCCCCGCAAGATCCTCATCGTCAGCGCCCACCCGGAGTCCGGCTCCCTGAACTCCTCCCTCACCTCCTTCGCGGTGGAGCACCTGCGCGCGGCGGGCCACGAGGTGCGGGTGTCCGACCTGTACGCGATGAAGTGGAAGGCGACGGTCGACGCCGACGACTTCCCCGGGCACGACCCTCAGGAGCGGCTGCACGTCATGGCCGCCTCCGAGCGGGCCACCCTGGCGAACCGCCTGGCCCCGGACATCGCGGCGGAGCAGGAGAAGGTGCGCTGGTCGGACGCGGTGATCCTGCAGTTCCCGCTGTGGTGGTTCGGCGTCCCCGCGATCCTCAAGGGCTGGATCGAGCGGGTGTTCACCGCCGGGTTCGGCTACGGCCCGAAGGTGCCGCCGCCCTACAGCGAGGGCGCCCTGCCGGGGCGGCGCGCGCTGCTGTCCGTGACGGCGGGCGCCCGCGCGTCGTCGTTCTCGGACCGGGGCATCCACGGGCCCCTTGAGGACGTCCTGTACCCCGTGCAGCACGGCCTGTTCTGGTTCACCGGCATGGCCCCGCTCGAACCGTTCGCGATGTACGACTCCAACGAGCTGTCCGAGGAGCGGTTCGAGGCGGCCAAGCTGGCGTACGGCCGCCGTCTGGACGCGCTGTTCACCGACGAGCCCGTGCCCTTCCGCCCGCTCACCGGCGGCGACTACGACCACGACATGCGGCTGCTCCCGGGCGTCGAGGCACCGGGGACGAGCGGGCTCGGCCTGCATGTGCGGCCGCGCGTCTGAACGACCGCGCGGCCGCACGGCCGCCGCTACCGCTCGTACTGGTACGACGGGTAGTCGAGGTAGCCGGTGTCGCCGCCCTCGAACCACGTCTCCCGGTGCGTGGCGCGCAGCGGCAGGTCCGCGCGGAAGCGTTCGACGAGGTCCGGGTTGGCCAGGTAGGCGCGGCCGTAGCTGACCAGGTCGGCGCCCTGGGCGAGCCAGTGCTCGCCCTGGGCCCGGGTGCCCTCCTGAGGGGAGATCTGCCCGCCAGGGTTGACGATGAACGCGGTGGGCCAGCTCTTGCGCAGGGTGATCAGGACGTCCTCGGGGGCGGTGACCAGGACGTGGACATAGGCCAGGCCGAGCGGTGCCAGCGCGTCGAACAGGGCGGCGTACAGCTCGGGGACGTCCTCCTCGACGATGTCCCAGACCTGCCCGCCGGGTGAGAGGCGGATGCCGACGCGCTCGGCGCCGATCGCGTCGGCCGCGGCCTCCGCGGCCTCGACGGCGAAGCGGACGCGGCCGGAGATCGAGCCGCCGTACGCGTCGGTGCGGAGGTTGGCGTTCGAGGAGAGGAACTGCTGGATCAAGTAGCCGTTGGCGCCGTGCAGTTCGACGCCGTCGAACCCGGCGGCCACGGCGCGGCGTGCCGCGTCCGCGAACACCGTGACCTCGCCCGCGACCTCCCGGAGCGACAGGGCGCGCGGCACGGGCGCGGGCAGCCGGCCCTTGGGTCCCGTGAACACCTCGTCCCGCAGCGCGACCGCCGACGGGCCCACGGGGTGGTGGCCCGCGACCTCGCGGTGCCCCACCCGCCCCGCGTGCATGAGCTGGGCGAACAGGCGTCCGCCGTTGGCGTGCACGGCGGAGGTCACAGGCCGCCAGGCGGCGACCTGTTCGGCGGTGTGCAGGCCGGGGGTGAAGGGGTTGGACTGGCCGACCGCGTTCGGCTGCACCCCTTCGCTGACGATCAGTCCGGCGGTGGCGCGCTGCGCGTAGTAGGCGGCCGTGGCCGCGGTCGGCAGCCCGTCCGCGGCCACGCGCGCCCGGGTCATGGGCGCCATCACGACGCGGTTCGGCAGGGCGAGTCCGCCCAGGTGGAATCCCTCGAACAGGCTGGTCACGGCTGCGACTTCCTCTCACCGGCGCGGGCCAGGGGGCTCCTGGCCCGTTCGTCGGCTACGCTAAAACCTGACATTGACGTCAGAGGCAAGGTGATGCGCGCCACAGCGGTCACCTCGCGGTGGTGCACGACCCCTGGAGACGGCATGCGCATCGGTGAACTCGCCACCCGCACCGGCGTCAGCGTGCGCTCGCTGCGGTACTACGAGGAGCAGGGACTGCTCCGCGCGGAGCGCAGCCCGAGCGGCCAACGGCGGTACGACCCCCACGCCGTGGACCGCGTCCGGCTCATCCAGCGGCTGTACGGCGCGGGGCTGCCGAGCAAGTCGATCCGCGAGCTGCTGCCCTGCGTCGTCACCGGAGAGGCCACGCCGGAGCTCATCGCGTGGCTGTCCGCCGAGCGGGACCGCATCGACGGGCGGATCGACGACCTCAAGGACACCCGCGACCGCCTGGACGGCGTGATCGCGACCGCCACCACGGCGTGGCGCACGGGACGGCCCTGCGCGGTCTCGTGACCGCCCCGCGCCGCCCGCGTGACCGCGCGCCCGCGCGTCGCCGTGGCCGGTCGGCTCGCGCTACTTGCCGGAGTCCCGGAACCGCCCGAACGCCTTCGTGAAGGCGCTCAGCCGGGATCCCTCCGCCTTCGCCGCCCCGGCCGCGCCGTCGCCGCCGCCCGCCTCGGCCAGCGCCTCCCGGGCCGCCTCGGCCGCCTCCCGGTACAGGTCACGGGAGTTCGTCATGGCTTCAAGGGCCTCGGCGTACTTGGTGACCATGTCCTGGGCGTGCGCGAGCTCCTCCTGCGGGGTGAGCAGGTGCCAGCCCTGGCGCAGCCGCGTCAGGGCCGCCCCGGCCCCGGCGGGCAGCGGCCGGGGCAGCGCGGCGAACTCCTCGATCCTGTCGATGAGTTCGGTCGGCTCCGAGCCGTCCAGGAAGACGCTGCGCACGGTGAAGCGCTCCGCGTCGTAGCCCTCGGCCCCGGGCGTCGACGGCAGGACGACCGCGCCGCCGCGCGGCATCCGGACGTTCAGCTCCCGCTTCATCGCGAAGTCGGCGATCTGCGCCTGCTCGGGGGTGCCCCGGTGCTCGACCACCCGGTGGCGAAGGCCCGGCGGCAGGAACGCCGAAAGCGGCTGCCGCCCGGCCTCGTCCGGCGTCATCGCCTCGTGCACGACGACGTGGACGAACCAGCTCTGCCGGGCGCAGTCCCGCAGGCGGCGGCGCAGCTCGCCGTCGTCCTTCGGCAGGTGGTTCGTCGCGCGCAAGCGCACGTCCGCCGCCGTGTCGTGGTCCCATTCGACCAGGTCGCTGTCGGGCCAGAGCATGGTGGCGGGCGAGGCCCACTCCACGTCCCACGCCCGCTCCGCCTCGGCGACCAGGATCCAGGTGACGCCCTCGCCCTCCTTGCGGCGGCCCTCGGGGTCGTAGAGGGTCAGCTGCGCGCGCACCACGACGTCGTCGGCCGCGTGCCAGCGTGCCTCGAAGACGCGGCGGGCCGAAGGGCCGGGGTCCGCGGTCTCGTCGCGCGGGTGCAGGACGGTGGAGCGGGCCGCCTCGGCGGGGTCGAGCTCCAGGAAGTCGTCGAGCACCCCGGCCGCCTTGAGGGCGATCAGGTTGCGCCGCACGTCCAGGTCGGGCTCGGGCCCGAGGTGGCGCCCGCGCGCCAGCCAGACGGTGTCGGGGGCGGTGTCCGAGGAGCTGCTGTTCTTGGTCATGGAGCCGTTCTGTAGGCGATCGGGGCCCGACCAGTATGGCTCGCCGGGCCGCCGACGGCACCGGTGCCCCACCCCTGCCCTCCCGGCCAGCGCCCTGCGGCCGGTACGGCCCGGCGCGCGACGCGCCCCGTTGACAGCCCTCGTGCCCCCGCGCTCCAATGCGAAGCCACCGCCAGGGCATCCGGGTGAAGGGGCCCCGTTCACCTGCGGGGCTCGGCTGCCGCAGGTACCACTAGACCTGTCGGGCCGGTGCGGGAGCGGGAGGACGGACACATGCGCGGGATCGCGATCGTGGGTGCGGGACAGGCGGGGCTCCAGCTGGGGCTCGGGCTCCTGGCGGCCGGTTACGGGGTCACGCTCGTCGCCGAGCGGCGGCCCGAGGAGGTGCGGGGCGGCCGGGTCACCTCGACGCAGCTCATGTTCGGGCCGACGCTGCGGATCGAGCGGGACGCGGGGCTCGCGCTCTGGGACGACGTCACGCCGGTGATGCCGGGCTTCGAGCTCAGCCACTGGGACCCCGAGGGGAAACCGGACGTTCCGGTCGCGCGGTTCGCCGCGCCCTTCGACGCCGAGGTGCGCTCGGTGGACCAGCGCGTGAAGCTGGCCGCCTGGCTGGAGCTGTTCGAGGAGCGGGGCGGGCGCGTGGAGTACCGCTCGGTCGGGCCCGCCGAGGTGGCCGCGCTCGCCGCCCGGCACGACCTGACCGTGCTCGCCACCGGGCGCGGCGATCTTTCCGCGCTCTTCGGCCGCGACGCCGCCCAGTCCGTCTACGACCGGCCGCAGCGCAGCCTCGCCTGCTTCTACGTCAACGGCGGCGCCCACGAGGAGTCCGACCCGGCCGCCTCGTACGTCCGGACCACGGGGGTGCCCCCGGCCGGTGACGTGATCGTGCTGCGGGCGCTCACGGTGGGCGGGCCCTGCGACATCCTGCTGTTCGAGGGCAAGTGGGAGGGCCCGTACGACTGCTGGGGCGACCGGCCCGCACCGGCGGACGGGCTGCGGCGCGGCCTGGAGCTCCTGCGGACGTACGCGCCGTGGGAGTACGAGCGCTTCCGCGCGGCCGAGCCGACCGATCCGGGCGCCGCCCTCTACGGCGCGATCACCCCGGTGGTCCGCCATCCCGTGGCGCGCGTGGGCGACGGCGCCGCCCTGCTCGGCATGGCGGACGCGGTCGCCGTCAACGACCCCATCACCGGGCAGGGCTCCAACAACGCCGCGCGGGTGGCGGCCAGTTACCTCACCGCCATCGTCGAACGCGGCGAGCGGCCCTTCGACGAGGCGTGGATGCGCGAGACGTTCGCCGCGTACTGGGACACCGCCCGGCACACGCACGCCTTCACGGACTTGATGCTGCGTCAGCCGCAGCCCGAGCACGTGGGGCGGATCATCCGGGCCGCCCTCGCGCACCCGGAGGTCGCCCACCGCTTCGCCAACGGCTACGCCGACCCGCTCACGTACCGGGACTGGCTGCTCGACCCGGCGGGCGCCGACGCCTACCTCGACCGGTTCCCCGGGTAGCGACGCGGCGTCATCCGACCTGGTCGAGGCGGGTGGCGCTGTCGTACGCCTCCCGGGCGTCCAGCAGTTCGTCCCAGTGCTTCTCGGCCCAGGCGCAGGCGACCGCCATCGGCGCGAGCATGCTCTGGCCGAGCGCGGTCAGCTCGTACTCGACGTGCGGGGCGGCCCCGGCGCGGACGGTGCGCTTGACCAGACCGTCGCGCTCCAGGGAGCGCAGCGACTGGGTGAGGACCTTGGGGGTGACGCGGCCCAGCGGGACGCGCAGTTCGGAGAACCGGCGCGGCCCCTGCTCCAGGCAGCGGATCACGAGCGCCGCCCATTTGTCGCCGAACCGGATCGGGTTGAGCGTGGACGGGCAGAGCTCGTCGAACATGTCGGCGGGCAGGGGTTGCTTCATGACGCTCACGATAGCCGGTATCCAGGAGGTAACCACGGCCCTCGTTAACGTCGGCGCAGCGGTCGGGCACGAGGCTCCGGCCCTGGTGAGAGGCGGTTCGTCATGAACATCGTGATCTTCGGAGCGGGCGGTCGCGCCGGGCGCGGGGCCGTGGCCGAGGCGCGGCGGCGCGGCCACGAGGTCACCGCCGTGGTGCGCGACCCCGCGCGCCACGGGCACGGCGACCTGGCCGGTGTGCGCCTCGTGGCGGGCGACGTCACCGACGCGGACGCCGTGGAGCGGGCGGCCGCGGGCCACGACGCCGCCCTCAGCGCCGCCGTGGACCTGTCGGTGGCGCCGGACGGCTTCTTCACCGCCTCGTCCCGCGCCCTGTCCACCGGCCTGGCGAAGGCGGGCGTGCGGCGCCTGGTGGTGGTCGGCCTGGCGTCGATCCTGCCCGGGGCGTCCGGCGTTCCGCTGATGGACGAGCCCGGCTACCCCAACGAGTACCGCTCGTTCTACCTCGGCCACGCGGCGGGCCTCGACGAACTGCGCGCCAGCGGCCTCGACTGGGCCTACGTCGCCCCCGCGGGCGACTTCGACCACGACTCCACGCCCACAGGCCGGTACCGTGTCGCCGACCACACCGACCCGGCCGAGCGCATCACCTACGCGGACTTCGCGCTCGCGCTCCTCGACGAGGTCGACGCGCCCCGCCACCACCGGGCGACCCTCAGCGCCCGGGCGGCGTGAACACCGCGCGGACACCCGCGCCCGTACGAAACCCGCACCCCCCGAAGCAGGCCGGATCTGATCGTTCCGCGGCGTTCGTGACCGAAAGGAACCGGACATCAGCGGAACGTCAGCGGAACGTCAGCGTCAGCGTTCATCCTTGAGTACGGCAACAGACGACACCGCGCTGTGCGGGACGCGGCAGCCGGTCGGGGCGCGCCCTCGGTGAACCGGCCGTGACCTGCCGCCATGCCAGGCGACGGCGTGGAGGCAGAAGGGGCTTGAGCCGTGCAGCAGAGCGTCGAGAACGCGACGGCAACTCCGCGGGTGCGGGTGACCGTGCACGCCTCGGACCCGATCTCCCAGGCGGGAGCGCTGAGCCTGCTCCGCCAGTTCCCGGAGTTAGCACTGTCGGACGGCACCCGCCAGGGCCCCGACGAGGTGGCCCTGCTCCTCATCTGCGCCGTCGACGACGCGGTCCGCGCGCGCCTGCGCCGGCTCGTCCACGACGAGGGCGTCCGGGTGGCCCTGGTAGTGGACCGGATCCGGGAGGCCGACCTTCTGGATCTCGCCGGGTGCGGCGTCACCTCGATCGTCTGGCGGCACGAGGCCACCGCGGCGCGCCTGCTGCGGGCCGTCCTCGCCGCCCGGCGGGGTGACGCCGACCTTCCCGCCGACCTGCTCGGCACGCTCATCACCCAGATGGGACAGCTCCAGAACCGCGCTCCAGGACCGCCCGGCGCCGGTCCCGTGGGTCTCGCGCCGCGCGAGGTCGACATCCTGCGCCTGGTGGCGGACGGCCTGGACACCGGGGAGATCGCCGCCAAACTCGCCTACTCCGAGCGGACGGTGAAGAAGGTCCTGCACAACCTGACCTCCCGTCTCAACCTGCGCAACCGGACCCACGCGGTGGCCTACGCCGTGCGCGCGGGCTACATCTGAGGCCCGCGCGCGGGCCGCGGCGGACACCGTCCCCACCGGTTCGCGGGACGCGCCGCTCAACCAGTCCGGCCCCAGCGGCGGTCTTGGTACTCGGGCGGCCCGTCCGTCACGCGCGCGGCACCGGCCCTGGCGTGCGACGGCCCGCACCGGTACGGCGTCCGGTCGACGGCAGACGGCTTCCAGGGAGTGCGGCATGACTACGGTGACGACGTTACGCGAGCGACGGAAGAGCACGAGGGCCGGCGTGGTGGGGCTCATGGCGGCCGCCCTCGCGGCCACCGCCTTCACGGGGCCCGCCGAGGCGCGGGACACGGCTCCCGGGGGCGGCCACAGAGCGACCCAGCACGCCATGGACGCGGCCGTGCAGGCGGGTGTCCCCGGCGTCACGGCACAGGCGCGCGACGCGAACGGCGTCTGGAAGGCGGCGTCGGGCGTGGGCGACCGGAAGACGCTGGCGCCGCGCGGCAAGGACGACAAGTTCCGCGTCGGCAGCATCACCAAGTCGTTCGTGGCGACGGTCCTGCTCCAGATGGAGGCCGAGGGCAGGCTCGACCTCGACGACACCGTGGAGCGCCATCTGCCCGGTCTGATCCGGGGCAACGGCAACGACGGCCGCGCGATCACCGTACGGCAACTCCTCAACCACACCAGCGGCGTGTTCGACTACCTCGCCGACCCCGAGTACAACGCGACGTACCTCCAGGGCGACGGCTATCTCAAGCACCGCTACGACACCCTGCCGCCCCTCAAGCACGTGAAGGTGGCCCTCTCACACCGGCCGGTGTTCAAGCCCGGCGCCCGGCACGAGTACTCCAACACCAACTACGTCCTGGCCGGGCTGATCATCGAGAGGACCGGCGGCAGGACGTACGAGAAGGAGGTGCGCGAGCGCATCATCAAGCCGCTGGGGCTGAAGGAGACGACCAACCCCGGCAACGGCGTCCACCTGCCCCGGCCGAGCAGCCGCGGCTACTCCAAGCTCTTCCCTGCGCGGCCGGACCGGATCGACGACATCACGGAGATGAACGGCTCGCAGGGCTGGGCCGACGGCGACATCGTCGCGAGCGCCGGTGACCTCACCCGCTTCTACCGCGCCCTGCTGACCGGGAAGCTGCTGCCGCCGCAGCAGCTCAAGGCCATGAAGACCACCGTCAGCAACCCCGAATCGCCCAACACCGCCTACGGACTCGGCCTCCAGCGGTTCAAGACGAGCTGCGGCACCGGCGTCTGGGGCCACGGCGGCGGCATGGTGGGGTGGCTGTCCCTGGCCACGACCACCGAGGACGGCCGCCACCAGTTCGCGTTCAACTTCAACGGCGACTGGAACGGGGATTCCCTCATCGACGTCATGAACGCCGAGTACTGCGGCGCGCCGTCCCGCTCGCGCTGAGGGCTGTGACGTGAGGGCTGGGGGCTGGGGCAGGGTTACCGGCCCGTAGGCTGGTCGCCCGTGGACGTACGTATACATACCGGCCCCCTTCCCCCTCCCGCCCCGCCGCTGCGGGTCTTCGTCCTCGACGACCACGAGGTGGTCCGGCGGGGCGTCCGGGACCTGTTGGAGGCCGAACCCGACCTCGTGGTGGTCGGGGAGGCCGCCGACGCCCGCGAGGCGCTCACCCGTGTTCCCGCCGCGCGGCCGCACGTCGCGGTCCTCGACGTGCGGCTCGGCGAGGGCGGCAGCGGCGACCACGCGGGCGTGGAGGTGTGCAGGGAACTGCGGGCCCGGATGCCGGACCTCGCCTGTCTGATGCTGACGTCGTTCGACGACGACGAGGCGCTGTTCGACGCGATCATGGCGGGGGCCGCCGGATACGTCCTCAAGCGGATCGAAGGATCGGACCTGGTGGACGCCGTGCGCACGGTGGCGGGCGGGGCGTCGACGCTGGATCCCCGCGCGACCGCCCGCGTCATGGCGCGGCTGCGCGGCCCACGCCCGGAGCCCGAACCCGCGCTCTCCCCGGAGCTGGAGCTGCTGTCCCCGCGCGAGACGGAGATCCTGGCGCTCATCGGTGAGGGGCTGACGAACCGGCAGATCGCCGACCGGCTCTTCCTCGCGGAGAAGACGGTCAAGAACCGCGTCTCATCGATCCTGGCCAAGCTCGGCGTCGGCCGCCGCGTCCAGGCCGCGGTGCTCGCCGAACGGCTGCGAGAGCAGCGGGACGCCCACCGGTAGGGGCCGTTCAGTCGGCGGACAGCGGCACCCGCCAGACGAGCCGGGTGCCGCCCTCGGCCGGGCGCTCGACGGTCAGGCTCCCGTCGTGCTGCTCGGCCCGGGAGCGCAGGTTGGCCAGACCGCCGTCGCGCCCCGTGGGGGCGCCCGCCGCGGCGAGGCCCACCCCGTCGTCGGTCACCGTGAGCGTGAGGCAGTCCCCGGCGGCGGGCACGGCGAGCACCACGTCCGCGCGGCGGGCCCGGGCGTGGCGGGCGATGTTGCTGAGGGCTTCGGCGGCCACGGCGAGCACCTGCTCGGCCACGGCGGCGGGGACGGTGGAGTCGACGGGCCCGTCGATCCGCAGCGACGGGCTGAATCCCAGGGACTGGGCGGCGATCCTGGCGGTCTCGGGCAGGCGGCGGCGCAGTCCGGCGCCGCCCCGGTCATCGCCCGCGGAGCGCAGTTCGAAGATGGTCGACCGGATGATCTGGATGGTGGTGTCCAGGTCCCGCACCGCCCGCGCCAAGCGCTCGGCGGCATCCGGGTGCTCCACCACGCGCGTCGCGCCGCGCAGGGTCATGCCGGTGGCGAAGATCCGCTGGATCGCCAGGTCGTGCAGGTCGCGGGCGATGCGGTCGCGCTCCTTGAGGACGGCGAGCTCCTCCGACTCGGTGCGGTGCCGGGCCAGTTCGAGGGCGATCGCGGCCTGGTCGGCGAAGCGGGAGACCAGCGGCACCTCCGTGGCGTCGAAGGCGGGGCGGCCCTTGCGCCGGCTCAGGCGCAGGGCGCCGGGGGCCGAGGCGCCCTGGGGCAGCGGGACCACGATGGTCGGTCCGTGCGCCGCCGGGGCGCCGAGCGGATACGCGCGGGGGTCCCTTTCGGCGTCGGCGGTGGCGACGGCCTCGCGCTCGCGGGCGGCGAGCCCGGCGAGGGAATCGCGCGCGGGCAGGGTCGTTCCCTCCATGCGCTCGGCGCCGGGGCCGTGCGCCGCCGCCACGGTGAGCAGGTCGCCGCCCGCCGGGGCCGGGAGCAGGACGGCGGCCAGGTCGGCGTCGGCGACCTCGCTCGCCCGGCGCGCGATGAGGCGCAGCACCTCGCGGGACGCGGTCCCGGCGAACAGGCTGGCGGTGATCTCGCTGAGCGCTTCGAGCCAGCGCTCCCGGCGGCGGCTCTCGTGGTACAGGCGGGCGTTGTCGATGGCCACTCCGGCCGCGTGGGCGAGCGTCGTCAGGACGGCCTCGTCGTCGGCGTCGAACCCCGCGCCGCCGCGCTTCTCGGTCAGGTAGAGGTTGCCGAACACCTCGTCCCGCACCCGGATGGGCACCCCGAGGAAGGTGCGCATCGGCGGATGGTGCGCGGGGAAGCCGAAACTGGCCGGGTGGCGGCCGAGGTCCGTCAGGCGCAACGGGGCCGGATTGCTGATCAGTTCGCCCAGGATGCCGCGTCCGCAGGGCGCCCGGCCGATGCGGGCGGCCAGGTCGTCGGCCATGCCCACCGGCAGGAACCGCGAGAGGCGGCGGCCGTCGCCGATCACGCCGAGGGCCCCGTACTCGGCGTCGGCGAGCGTGACCGCCGCTTCCACGATGTCCCGCAGGACCTGCGGGAGTTCGAGGCCGTGCCCCAGGTTCATGACGGCGTCGAGCAGGCGGTGCACGCGGTCCGGTACGTCGAGCCGCGGGCGCGCGGGCGCCTGGGGCGGTGCGTCGGGCATGGGGGGGAACTCCTGAGCAGGCCTGGATCGGCGTGAGTCGGTCGGTGCTCCGTAGCGTACGGCCCCGAGTCCGCCCCGCGTCCTTGCTGGTCAACGGCGTACGAAGAGGGCCGTTGGACCCTATCGACGGGCCCGCGCGGGGGCTGTTCGGCCCTATCCCGACCCGGTGCCCCACCGGCGATCATGTGACGGCGGCCGGGAAGCGCCGCGTTCCTCCCCCGTACGCGCTCCGCTTCCCGGACGCCGTCCTCGCCCTCGGCGTCGGCACCTGCCCTGCGGAGAGGGCGTGTTCGTCCCTCGCCGCCAGGAGGCCCCGCAGTGCAGACCGATCCCGCTGACCAGTACGAGGAGTACCGCGCGCTGCTCTCCCGGCAGGAGGCGAAGCGGCTGCGGCGCAGCCTGCTGGGGCCCGAGCACCCGGCCGCGACCGCGCCGCCCGGCGCTCCCCTCCCGCGCCTCCCGCGCCTCCCGCGCGAGGAGGCGGACGACCACCGGCTGATCGTGGAGACCCTGCCGTTCGTCACGCCCTTCGACCGGCTGATCTCGGACCTGTACGCGGCCCTGTTCGAGCGGCATCCCTATCTGCGGGGGCTCTTCCCCGAGTCGATGGCCTTCCAGCGGGCCCATCTGGAGCGGGCCTTCCGCTTTCTGGTCGACCATCTGGACCGCCCGGACGAGGTGGCCGTCTTCTGCGCCCGTCTCGGCCGCGACCACCGCAAGCTGGGGGTGCGCCCGGTGCACTACGAGGTGTTCGAGACGGCGCTGGTGGAGGCGCTGCGGCGGCGTGGGGGCGCCGTGTGGGGCGAGGGTGCGGAGGAGGCCTGGCGGCGCATGCTGCGGCGGGCGGTGGCCGCGATGGTGCGGGGCGCGGAGGAGGCGGTGGCCGAACGGCCCTTCTGGGACGTCACCGTGACGCGTCATGAGCGGCGCGGACCGGATCTGGCGGTGCTCAGGGTCGCGCCCGCCGAGCCGTATCCGTACCGTGCCGGTCAGTACGCGCTGCTGGAGTCGCCCCTGCTGACGCGTGCCTGGCGGCCGTTCCGCCTCGCGTGCGCTCCCCGTGCGGACGGGGAGCTGGAGTTCCACGTGCGCCGGGCCCGTCCGGGCGGGGTCAGCGACGCCCTGGTGGGCCGCACCCGCGTCGGGGACGCGCTCCGCGTCGGGCCCGCGCAGGGGACGATGACGTTCCAGGAGGGCGACCCGCCGCACGACGTGGTGATCGCGGCGACCGGCACCGGCTGGGCCGGGGCCAAGGCCCTGCTCCAGGACCTGGCCCGGCGCTCCCGGCCGGGGCGCGGCGCGCACCTGTTCCTCGGCGCGCGCACCCGGGACGAGCTGTACGACCTGGCGGCCGTGGCCGCGTTGGAGCGCCGCTGCCCGTGGCTGCGCACCGTTCCCGTGCTCGGCGAGGCCGCCGGGGGCGAGGCCCTCGCCGACGCGGTGGCCGGGCGCGCGCGCCGCTCGGGCGGGCCGGTCTTCGTCAGCGGCCCGCCCGTCCTGGCCGCCACCGTGCGCGGGCTTGTCGCTCGGGGCCTGGGCGCGGACCGGGTGCGCCACGACTTCTGAGGCGGGGGCCGGACGGCGACGCTGACGCTGTCTTTCGGCCTGCCCCCGCCGTCCGCTCAGCCGACGGCCACGGCGCCGCGCAGCCCCGCACGGAGCACCGCGATCACTTCCGCCGCGCGGGAGCTGATGAAGAAGTGGCCCCCGGCGAACACCTGGAGGTCGAACGCGGCCGTCGTGTGGGCCCGCCACACGTCGGTCTCCTCGACCGTCGCCTTCGGGTCGTCGTCGCCGATCAGCGCGGTGATGGGGCAGTCGACGGTGCCGTTCTCGGGGCCGTACGTCTCGATGGCCCGGTAGTCGCTGCGGATGGCGGGCAGCACCATGCGCAGGATCTCCTCGTCGCCGAGGACCTGCGTGTCGGTGCCGCTGAGGGCCTTCACGTCGTCCATGAGCCCGTCGTCGTCCCGCAGGTGGACCTTCTCCTCGCGGTGCGTCGACGGGGCGCGCCTGCCGGAGACGAACAGGGCGGCGGGCGTGTGCCCCTGCTCCTTCAGGCGCCGCGCGACCTCGTACGCGACGATCGCGCCCATGCTGTGTCCGAAGAACACGACGGGCCGGTCGAAGAGCGGCGCCACCAGCGGCGCGATGCGGTCGGCGAGCTCGCCGATGTCGTCCACGTGCGGCTCGTTGCGCCGGTCCTGGCGGCCGGGGTACTGCAGGACCGCCACCTCGCTGTCGTTGTGGAGCGCGGCCGAGACGGGGAAGTAGAAGCTGGCGGATCCGCCCGCGTGCGGGAAGCACACCAGCCGGACCGGGGCGTCCGGCGCGGGGTGGAACCGGCGGAGCCAGAGGTCACTGCCGTCGGCAACTGTCATGTCTGATCGTCCGTTCTGCTGTCGGTAGTCGTACGCGGAGGAGTCACTCCGCGGGTCACTGGGCGGGCCACTGGGCGCGGTCACTGGGGGCTCGCGCCCAGCCAGTCGCGGACGGCGTGCGCCGTCGACTCGGAGTGGTCCTCCATGATCGTGAAGTGGTCTCCGGGGACGTCGGCGTCCTCGTGCGGGTGCGGCCACTCGGGCTGCCAGCGGTCCTCGGTCTGAAGGGCCGCCGTCTCCCCCGGCGGGAAGGTGGCGTGTACGTAGAGCGTCCGCGTGCCGGTCGGTTCGGGCTTCCAGTCGTCGAAGACGCGCACGTAGCCGCCCTGTCCGGTGAGCTGCGCGCCGGTGAGCAGCTCGAACGCCTCGCTGGTGGACCCCCGTTCCCTCAGTGCCGCCTCCAGCCGTTCCTCGAAGGAGTTCGTCGCGGTGTAGGTGTCCACGAGCACCACCGCCGCCGGTGCGTTGCCCCGCTCCTCGAGCAGCGTGGCGACCGCGTTGGCCATCCATCCGCCGGAAGAGTAGCCGAGCAGCACGAACGGCCGGTCACCCGCCTGCCGTTGGACGGCGTCGGCCTGGTAGCGGACGATCGTCGCCCTGGTCGCGGGCAGCGCCTCGCCCGGCGCGAAGCCGGGGTGGGGCAGCACGCTCACGTCCCGCTCGCCCGCGAACACGGACGCGAACCGGCTGAAGTAGTGCGGGCCGGAGGGCGCCATCATCGGCGGGAAGCACAGCAGCGGGGTTCCCGGACCCGTCGCCAGGGTCACCGACGGCAGCGCGGGCGCCTCGTCGGGCGCCTCGAACACGGGCCGCACCCGGGCGGCCGCCGTCACCAGCTGCCAGCCCTCGTCGTACAGGCCGAGGTCGATGGCCTGCCGGTACAGGCCGTTGAGGGTGTCCTCGACCGCGAGGGTCGCGGGCGCGGCGGGCGCGGTGCCGTCCGTTTCGTCCTTCGCGGCGAGTTCACGGCGCAGGTACGCGGCGAGGGCTGGTCCTGTCGGCTGGTCGAACACGACGGTGGTGGGCAGGCGCAGGCCGGTCGCGCCCGCGAGCTGGTTGCGCAGCTGCAGGGCGGTCAGGGAGTCGAGGCCGAGCTGGGTCAGCGCGCCGGACACGTCGATCTCGTCGGGGGCGTAGCCGAGGACGGCGGCCGTGCGGTCCCGGACGAGCCGGAGCAGTTCCCGCTCCTGTTCCTCCTGGGTGAGCCCGGCCAGACGGGCCGCCAGGCGCTCCTCGCCGGTGTCGGCCGCCGCCGCCCTGGTGGCCCGGGGCCGCACGAGGCCGCGCAGCAGCGGGGGCGCCTCGTCGGGCCCGCCGCGCAGGGCGGCGGCGTCGAGGCGCATCGGCACCACGACCGCGTCGCCCGTCGCGCATCCGAGGTCGAACAGGGCGAGGCCCTGTTCCTGGGTGAGGCCCGCGACGCCGGAGCGGGACAGGCGGGCCACGTCGGACTCCGCCATGTCGCCGGTCATGGCGCTGGCCGTCTCCCACAGGCCCCACGCCAGTGCGGTGGCGGGGAGTCCGGCGGCCCGGCGGCGGTGGGCGAGCGCGTCGAGGAAGGCGTTGGCGGCCGCGTAGTTGCCCTGCCCTGGGCCGCCGAGGATGCCGGCCGCGGAGGAGAACAGGACGAACGCGGACAGGCCGAGGTCGCGGGTGAGCTCGTGCAGGTGCCAGGCCGCGTCGACCTTCGGGCGGAACACGGTGTCGACGCGCTCCGGTGTGAGGGAGCCGATCACGCCGTCGTCGAGGACGCCCGCGGAGTGGATCACTCCGGTCAGCGGGTGGTCCTTGGGCACGGCGGCGAGCAGTTCCGCGAGGGCGCCGGGGTCGGTGACGTCGCAGGCGGCGAGGGTGACGTCGGCGCCGAGGGCGGTGAGTCCCGCGCGGAGCTCGTCCGCTCCGGGCGCGGTGGGGCCGCTGCGGCTGGCGAGGAGGAGGTGCCGGACGCCGTGCTCGGTCACGAGGTGCCGGGTGACGAGGCCGCCGATCATGCCGGTGGCGCCGGTCACGAGCACGGTGCCACCGGGCGTGAACGCGACCGGGGACTGCGGCTCGGACGCCTGGGTCCGGGCCACGCGCGGCACCAGCGGGTCACCGGCGCGCACGGCGAGCTGGGGCTCGCCGCCGGTGAGCGCGGCGGGCAGCGCCGCCCAGGACGCGTCGTCGGCGTCCACGTCGACCAGCGCGAACCGGTCGGGGTTCTCGGACTGCGCGGACCGGATCAGGCCCCACACCGCGGCGGCGGCGAGGTCGGTGACGTCGTCGTCGGGGCCGGTCGCGACGGCGCCGCGGGTCACGAAGACCAGCCGCGAGGCGAGGAACCGGTCGTCGGCCAGCCACTCCTGGGCCAGGCGAAGCGCGCGCAGGGCGGCGGCGCGGGCGGCGGCGACCGGCTCCGGTCCTTCCCCGGCGCACGGGGCGACGACCACGTCCGGCACTCCGGCCGCGGCGAGGGCGGCGAGGTCTCGGTGTTCCCCGGCGGTGACTCCGGCCGCGGCGAGGCCCGCCGCGGCCTTCAGGTCGTCCGGTCCGACGACCGCGTACTCGCGGGCGGGAGCCGGAGCGGCGGCGCCCGTGCGGCGCGGCGCGGCCACCCACGCGACGCGGAACAGCGCGTCGCGGTGGCGCGCGCCCCACTGGTCCGCGGCGATGGGCCGCAGCACGAGGGACGCGACCGTCGCCAGGGGCTGCCCCTGGGCGTCGGCCAGTTCCAGGGTGACGGCGTCGGGTCCGGCCGGGGCGACGCGGACCCGCGCCGTGGTGGCGCCGGTCGCGTGCCAGCGGATGCCGCTCCAGGAGAACGGGAGGCGGGGGCGGCCCGCGTCCTCGACGAGGCCGCCGAGCATGCAGGTGTGCAGGGCGGCGTCGAGGAGCGCCGGGTGCGTCCCGAACGACGCGGCGTCCCGGAGCTGGTCCTCGCCGAGTTCGACCTCGGCGTAGACGGCGTCTTCGCCGCGCCATGCCGCCCGCAGGCCCTGGAAGGCGGGCCCGTACCCGAACCCGGCCTCCTCCAGGCCCTCGTAGAGGCCGTCGAGGGCGATGGGTTCCGCTCCGGCGGGCGGCCACGGGGTGGGCGCGGCCGGTGCAGCGGGGGCCTCGGTGGCCGCGGTGGCCGCGGTGGTGAGGACGCCGGTGGCGTGCCGGGTCCAGTCGGTGTCGGCGGCCGGGTCGTCCGGGCGGGAGTCGATGGTGAGCGCCCGGCGGCCGGAGCCTTCGTCGGCGCCGACGGTGACCCGCAGACGCGCACCGCCGCGTTCGGGCAGCACCAGCGGTGCGGCCAGCGTCAGTTCCTCCACTTCGTCCAGGCCGAGCCTGCCGCCAGCGGCGAGCGCGATCTCCGCGAAGGCCGTGCCGGGCAGCAGGGTCACTTGCCCGACGGCGTGGTCGGCGAGCCAGGGGTGGGTGTCGGTGCCGAGCCTGCCGGTGCACACGAGGCCCTGCCCGTCGGGGAGGTCCACGGCGGCGCCGAGCAGCGGGTGGCCGGCGCCCGCCAGGCCGAGCCCACCGGCCGCTTCGCCGAAGCTCAGGTCACGGGGAGCGTCGAGCCAGTAGCGCTTGCGCTGGAAGGGGTACGTCGGCAGGTCCACATGCCGCCCGGTGGACGGCACCACGGCCCGCCAGTCGAAGGGCAGACCCTCCACATACGCCTCGGCCGCCGAGAGCAGGAACCGGTCCAGGTCCCCCTCGTCCCGGCGCAGCGTGCCCACCACGATCGCCTCGCCGTCGGTCGCGTCGAGCGTTTCGCGTACGCCGAAGGTGAGGACGGGGTGCGGGCTGCACTCGACGAAGGTGCCGACGCCCCGGTCGAGGAGACCGCGCGTGGCGTCTTCGAAGCGCACGGTGTGCCGCAGGTTCTGATACCAGTACTCGGCACCCACTTCAGTTCCGGTCAGCCACTCCCCCGTCACCGTGGACAGCATCGGCACCTGAGCAGCCCTGGCCTCAACTCCGGCCAAGGCGACAGACAACACCCCCTCAATGCGCTCGACATGCGGGGAGTGCGAGGCGTAGTCGACGGGGACGCGCCGGGCCCGTACCTCATCAGCGGCGCAGGACTCCATGAGCGCGTCCAGCGCGTCCGCGTCACCCGCCACAACCACTGAACGGGGGCCGTTGACAGCGGCGACCGAGATCCGCCCATCCCAGCGCGCGATCCGCTCCCGCGCCTCCTCCACCGTCAAGGCCAGCGACACCATGCCACCCTGACCCGACAACGCCAAGATCGCCTGACTCCGCAACGCCACCACCCTCGCGGCGTCCTCCAACGACAACGCACCCGCCACAAACGCGGCCGCGATCTCACCCTGACTATGACCCACCACCGCGTCCGGCTCGACACCAAACGAACGCCACAACGCCGCCAACGACACCATCACCGCGAACAACGCGGGCTGCACCACATCCACGCGCTCCAACGCGCCACCATCAGCCAGCACATCCCACAACGACCACTCCACATACGGAGCAAGCGCCTCAGCGCACGCCTCCATGGACGCATGGAAGACGGGAGAGGACTGCGCCAGCGCGGCCCCCATCCCCAGCCACTGCGAACCCTGACCAGGAAAGACGAACGCCACCTTCCCAGCCGAACGGGCCACACCCACCGCCACCCGCGCGGACTCCACCCCCTGCGCCACCGCCGCCAGCGCGTCCGCACCACCAGCCACCACCACAGCCCGATGCTCGAACACCGACCGCGACAACAACACACCCGCCACATCCGGTGACGCCATGCCTTGGGTGGCGGTGGCCAGTTGGGCGGCGTGGCCGCGCAGCGCGCCTTCCGTGCGCGCGGAGAACACCAGCGGGGCCGGACGGGACGCCGACGGCTCGTCGGCCAGGGTGTCGTCGGCCGGGGAGTCGTCGGCCGGAGTGTCGTCGGACGCCTGCTCCAGGACGACGTGCGCGTTGGTGCCGCTCACGCCGAACGAGGACACGGCGGACCGCCGCAGGCGTGCGACCTCCGGCCAGGCCCGTGCCTCGGCGAGCAGGCTCACGGCGCCCGCGGACCAGTCGACGTGCGGCGATGGCTCGGAGATGTGCAGGGAGCGCGGGAGCGTTCCGTGCCTCATCGCCATCACCATCTTGATGACGCCGCCGACACCGGCGGCGGCCTGGGTGTGGCCGATGTTGGACTTCAGGGAGCCGAGCCACAGGGGCTCGCCCGCGCGGTCCTGGCCGTAGGTGGCGAGCAGGGCCTGGGCCTCGATGGGGTCACCGAGGGTGGTGCCGGTGCCATGCGCCTCCACGGCGTCCACATCGGCCGGGGTCAGCCCCGCGTTGGCGAGCGCCTGCCGGATGACGCGCTGCTGCGAAGGCCCGTTCGGAGCCGTCAGACCATTCGACGCACCGTCCTGGTTGACCGCCGTACCGCGCACCACCGCGAGGACCGGATGGCCGTTGCGGCGCGCGTCCGACAGCCGCTCCAGGACGAGCATGCCCACGCCCTCGCCCCAGCCGGTGCCATCGGCATCGGCGGAGAAGGCCTTGCAGCGGCCGTCCGGGGCCAGGCCGCGCTGCCTGCTGAACTCCACGAACGTCGCCGGGCTGGCCATCACCGTGACCCCGCCCGCGAGCGCCAGCGTGCACTCGCCGGAGCGCAGGGCCTGCGCGGCGAGGTGCAGGGCCACGAGCGACGAGGAGCACGCGGTGTCCACGGTCATCGCCGGGCCTTCGAGGCCGAACACGTACGACACGCGGCCGGAGGCGACGCTGCCGGAGCTGCCGACGCCGAGCTGGCCCTCGAAGCCCTCCGGGGCGCGCCGGAGCCGGGACGCGTAGTCGTTGTACATCACGCCCGCGAACACGCCGGTCGCGCTGCCGCGCAGGGACTTCGGGTCGAGTCCGGCCCGCTCGATGGCCTCCCACGAGGTTTCGAGGAGCAGCCGCTGCTGCGGGTCGACCGCCAGCGCCTCCCGTGGTGACATGCCGAAGAAGACCGGGTCGAACTCGGCGGCGTCGTAGAGGAATCCGCCGCTGCGGACGCTGCTGGTGCCGGTGTTCTCCGGGTCGGGGTCGTAGAGCGCCGCCACGTCCCAGCCCCGGTTGTCGGGAAAGTCGGACACCGCGTCGTGGCCCTCGGCGACCAGGCGCCACAGGTCGTCCGGGGAGCTCACGCCGCCGGGGTAGCGGCAGCTCATGCCGACGATGGCGATCGGCTCGTCGTCGGCCGCGGCGGTGCGCAGGGTCGCCGCCTTGGCCTCTTCGCCGCCGATGAGCTCGGTGTGCAGGTGGTCCGCGAGCACCGCGGGCGTCGGGTAGTCGAAGGTCAGGGTCGCGGGCAGGCGAAGGCCTGTGGCCGCGTCGAGCCGGTTGCGGAGTTCGACCGCGGTGAGCGAGTCGAAGCCGAGTTCGCCGAAGGCTCGCTCCGGTTCGACCTCGGCGGCGGAGGCGTGGCCGAGCACGGCGGCGACGGCGGCGCGGACGACGTCGAGCAGCGCGGGCAGGCGCTCCTCCGCGGGCAGGGCGGAGATCCGTGCCGCCAGGCCGCCTTCGGCCTTGGCGGCATCGGGGCGTGCCGTGCGCACCAGAGCGCGCAGCAGCGCGGGGACGGCCTCGGGGCGGGCCCGCAGCGGCGCCAGGTCGAGCCGCATGGGCACGGCCGCGGCGGACGGGAGCGCGCGAGCGGCGTCGAAGAGGCGCAGGCCCTCCGCCGCGGAAAGGGCGGTGACTCCGGCGCGGTCGAGGCGGCCCCGGTCGGTCTCGGCC
This sequence comes from Streptomyces sp. NPDC043996, assembly GCF_056435225.1. NCBI lineage: Bacteria > Bacillati > Actinomycetota > Actinomycetes > Kitasatosporales > Streptomycetaceae > Streptomyces > Streptomyces sp. NPDC043996. Next base: position 386,004 of record NZ_JBWKEY010000002.1, read on the forward strand.
AGTTCGCCGGTCATGCCGCTGGCGTCCGCCCACAGGCCCCAGGCCAGGGAGGTCGCGGGCAGGCCCTGGGCGTGGCGGTGCTGGGCGAGCGCGTCCAGGAAGGCGTTGGCGGCCGCGTAGTTGCCCTGCCCCGCGTTGCCGAACACACCGGCGGCGGAGGAGAACAGGACGAACGCGGAGAGGTCCAGGTCGCGGGTCAGCTCGTGCAGGTTCCACGCCGCGTCGACCTTCGGCCGGAACACCGTGTCGATCCGCTCGGGCGTCAGCGATTCGATCACGCCGTCGTCCAGGACACCCGCCGCGTGCACGACGGCCGTCACCGGGTGTTCGGCGAGCATGGCCGCCACCGCGTCACGATCCGCCACGTCACACGCCACCTCGGCGACCTCCGCCCCCAGGGCGGACAGCTCCTCGCGCAGTACGCCGACTTGGCCGCGCCTGCTGGCCAGGACGAGGTCCCGTACGCCGTGTCGCTCGACGAGGTGGCGGGCGACCAGGGCGCCGAGTGTGCCGCTCGCGCCGGTCACCAGGACGGCGCCGTCGCCGAAGCCCGGTGCCTCGGTCTCCGCGGGGCGGGCCCGGACGAGGCGGGGGGCGCGGAGTTCGCCGTCGCGCAGGGCCAGTTGGGGCTCGCCGGTCTCGACGGCCGCGGGCAGCGCGTGGAGCGCGGCCGCGGGCCGGTCGGCGTCGACGAGGACGAACCGGCCGGGGTGCTCGGACTGGGCCGCGCGGACCAGGCCCCACACCGGTGCGGCGGCCAGGCCGGGGACGTCCTCGTCGGGGCCCGCGGCCACGGCGCCGCTGGTGACGAACACCAGCCGCGCCGCGCCGAACCGCTCGTCGGCGAGCCAGCGCCGTACGAGATCCAGCGCTCGGTGTGTGGCCAGCGCCGGGGTCTCGGCCACGGGGACGGGCGCGAACACCAGGTCGGGGACCTGGTCGTCGGCCAGCGCGTCCAGGTCCGCGTACGCGCGCACCGGGCCGGAGGCGTCCGCGCCGTCGAGGCCGTCGCCGAGGACCGCCCAGCGGGCCGGGCCGGAGGCGGCGGGCCGCACGCGTGCCCAGTCGACCCGGAACAGCGAGTCCAGGCGGTCGCCGGTCAGGGCGTCCGGCGCCAGGGGCCGCAGGGACAGGGCCTCGATGGTGGCGACGGGGGCGCCCGTGCCGTCGCTCAGGGCGAGCGCGACGCCCGCGGCGCCCGCCGGGGAGAGGCGGCCGCGCAGCGCGGTCGCGCCGCCGGTGCGCAGGCGCACTCCGCGCCACGAGTACGGCAGGTGCAGCCGCTCGGTGTCGGCGACGAAGCCGCCGAGCCCGATGGCGTGCAGGACGGAGTCGAGGAGCGCGGGGTGCAGCGCGAACGAGGCGGCGGTGGCCGTGGTGGCCGTGGTGTTGTCGTCGGGGAGTTCCACCTCGACGAACACCTCGTCGCCGCGTCGCCAGGCCGCGCGCAGGCCGCGGAAGGCGGGCCCGTAGCCGAGTCCCGCCGCGGCGAGGTCGTCGTACCTGCCGTCGACGTCGATCCGCTCGGCGCCCGCGGGCGGCCAGGCCTCGCCGTCGGCGGCCGGGGCGTCCTCGCCCGCGGTGAGCGTGCCGAAGGCGTGCCGCGTCCACGGCTCGTCGTCGGGCGCGTCGTCGGCGCGCGCGTGGCAGGTCAGCGTCCGGCGCCCGGAGACGTCCGGCGCCCCGACGGACACCTGGAGCCGCACCGCGCCGTCCTCGGGCAGCACCAGGGGCGCCGCCAGGGTCAGCTCCTCGACGTGGTCGAGCCCGACCTGGTCGCCCGCCCTGATGGCGAGTTCCACGAAGGCGGCGCCGGGCACGAGGACCACGCCGCCGACGGTGTGGTCGGCCAGCCACGGGTGGGTGGCCAGGGAGAGCCTGCCGGTGAGCAGGGCGCCCTCCTCGTCGGCGAGGGTGACGGCGGCGCCGAGGAGCGGGTGCTCCGCGGGCCGCAGGCCGACCGAGGCCACGTCCCCGGCGTACGCGCCCGCGTCCAGCCAGAACCGGTCGCGCTGGAACGGGTACGTGGGCAGGTCGACGCGGCGGGCGGCGCGGCCCGCGAACACGGACCGCCAGTCGAGGGGGACGCCCCGCGTGTGCAGGGCCGCGACGGCGGCGGTGAGCGTGGTGCCCTCGGGCCTGCCCGCGCGGGCGGCGGCCACCAGGAACGCGCCCTCGTCGACGCAGTCGCGTCCGGCCGCGGCAAGGACGGCGTCGGGGCCGAGCTCCAGGAAGTGGCTGACGCCCTGGTCGCGCAGGCAGCGCACGCCGTCGAGGAACCGCACCGTCCCGCGGACGTGGCGCACCCAGTGCTCGGGGTCCCGCGCCTGCTCCGGGGTGAGCACGGCGCCGGTCAGCGTGGACACCACAGGGATCGTCGGCGTGCCGTACGTGAGGGTGCGGGCGACGGCGCGGAAGTCGGCCAGGACGGCGTCCACGTGCGCCGAGTGGAAGGCGTGACTGACCGTCAGATAGCGGGTCTTGCCGCCCTGTCCCCGCCAGGCGGCGTCGAGGGCGGCGACCGCGTCCGCGTCGCCCGCGACCACGGTCGACTCGGGGCCGTTGACGGCCGCGACGTCCACCGTGCCGCCGTGGTCGGCGATCAGACGGCGGACGGTGTCCTCGTCCGCGCGCAGCGACAGCATCGCCCCGCCCTCGGGCAGCGCCCCCATGAGCCGGCCGCGGGCGGCGACGAGGGCGCAGGCGTCGGCGAGGGAGAACACGCCCGCGACGTGGGCGGCCGCCAGCTCGCCGATGGAGTGGCCCGCGAGGAACTGCGGCGTGAGGCCCCAGGACGTGACGAGGCGGTACAGCGCCACCTCGATCGCGAAGAGCGCGGGCTGCGTGTAGGTGGTCAGGTCGAGCAGGGCGGCGGCCGTGTCGGGCTCGGGGCCGGGCTCGGGACCGGTCTCAGGGTCGGTCTCAGGGCCGGGCTCAGGGCCGGGCTCGGCGAAGAGCACGTCCCGCAGCGGCCGGTCCAGGTGCGGGTCCAGGTGGGCGCACACCTCGTCCAGGGCCCGCGCGAACACCGGGAACTCGCCGTGCAGTTCGCGCCCCATGCCGACGCGCTGGCTGCCCTGTCCGCTGAACAGGAAGGCGAGCTTGCCGCGGCTGCCCACCGTGCCGCGCACCAGGTTCGGTGCCTCGCCGCCGGTGGCCAGGGCCTCAAGGCCGCGCAGCAGTTCCGCGCGGTCCGTGCCGACGACGGCGGCCCGGTGCTCCAGGGCGGTCCTGGTCAGGGCGAGCGAGTAGCCGATGTCCACGGCCGAGGGGCCGTCGCCGTCGGCTTGGCCGCCCACGTGGGCCAGGAGGTCGGCGGCGCGCTCGCGCAGCGCGGCGCGGTCGTTGCCGGAGAGCACCCAGGGGACGGCGTCGGCCAGGACGGGCTCGACGGGCTCGACAGGCTCACCCTGATCGCCGCCGGTGAACTCGATGTCCTCGCCGCTGTCGCCGTTCCCGGCGGTGTTGGCGTGCTCAGCGCCCTCGGCCGGGGCCTGTTCGAGGACGACGTGGGCGTTGGTGCCGCTGATGCCGAACGACGACACCGCCGTCCTGCGCGGCTGTCCCGTCTGTGGCCACGGCCGCGCCTCGGTCAGGAGTTCCACGGCGCCCGCCGACCAGTCGACGTGCCGGGAGCGCTCCTCGGCGTGCAGGGTCCGCGGCAGTACGCCGTGGCGCATCGCCATGACCATCTTGATGACGCCCGCGGCTCCGGCCGCCGCCTGGGTGTGGCCGATGTTGGACTTCACCGAGCCCAGCCACAGCGGCCGGTCCCCGGCCCTGTCCTGGCCGTAGGTGGCGAGCAGCGCCTGCGCCTCGATGGGGTCGCCGAGGGTGGTGCCGGTGCCGTGCGCCTCGACGAGGTCGATCTGGGCCGCGGTCAGTCCCGCGCTGTCCAGGGCCTGGCGGATGACGCGCTGCTGCGAGGGCCCGTTGGGGGCGGTGAGCCCGTTGGACGCGCCGTCCTGGTTCACGGCCGAGCCGCGCAGGACCGCGAGGACGGGGTGGCCGTTGCGGCGGGCGTCGGAGAGGCGCTCCAGGAGCAGCATCCCGGCGCCCTCGCCCCAGCCGGTGCCGTCGGCGCTGTCGGCGAACGACTTGCACCGGCCGTCGGCGGCGAGCCCGCGCTGTTTGCTGAAGCCGATGAACGTGTCCGGGGTCGCCATCACGGTGACGCCGCCCGCGAGGGCGAGCCCGCACTCGCCCGACCGCAGCGCCTGGGCCGCCAGGTGCAGCGTCACCAGGGACGACGAGCAGGCGGTGTCGACGGTGACGGCGGGGCCCTCCAGGGCGAAGGTGTACGACACGCGGCCGGAGGCGACGCTGCCGAAGCCGCCGGTGCCGAGGAAGCCCTCGACGCCCTCCGGCACGGACATCGGCCGCGAGGTGTAGTCGTGGTACATGACGCCCGCGAACACGCCGGTCCTGCTGCCGCGCAGTGTCGACGCGTCGATCCCGGCCCGCTCGAACGCCTCCCAGGAGGTTTCGAGGAGTAGCCGCTGCTGCGGGTCCATGGCGAGGGCCTCGCGGGGCGATATCCCGAACACGCCGGGGTCGAACTCGGCGGCGTCGTGCAGGAATCCGCCCTCGGTGCGGAAGGCGCGGTCGGGGTCCTCGGGGTCGGTCAGTTCGACGTCGCCCCAGCCCCGGTCGGCGGGGAAGGGTGTCACGCCGTCGCGGCCGTGGGCGACGAGCTCCCACAGGTCTTCCGGGGAGCGGACGCCGCCGGGATAGCGGCAGCTCATGCCGATGATCGCGACCGGCTCCTGCTCGCCTTCCTCGACCTCGCGCAACCGCTGACGTGTCTCGCGCAGGTCGGCGGTGACCCGCTTGAGGAAGTACCGGAGCTTGTCCTCGTTTTCCATGCCTTCTTTACTCCAGGTTGAACGTTGTGCGAGTGGGTGGCCGGGCGGGTCAGGAGATGCCGAACTCTTTGCCGAGCAGGTCGAACATCTCGTCGTCCGTCGCGGTGTCGAGGTCGTCGGCCGCCTGCGGGGCGGCGTCGGCGCGGCTGTCGCGCCACGCGGTGAGCAGGGCCGTCAGGCGGGCGCCGACCAGGTCGTCCGCGTCGTCGCCGGGCTTGACCGCGATGAGGCTGGCCTCGATGCGGCCGAGTTCGGCGAGCAGCGGCGCCACCCCGTCGGGCTCGTCGACGACGAGCGCGTCCACGAGGTGCCCTACCAGGTCGAGCGGCGTCGGGTGGTCGAAGATGAGCGTCGCGGGCAGGCGCAGGCCGGTGGCGGCGCCGAGTCGGTTGCGCAGTTCGACCGCGGTGAGCGAGTCGAAGCCGAGCTCGGTGAACGCGCGCCGCTCGTCGACCGCTTCGGCGCCGGGCAGCGCGAGGACGGCGGCGACGTGCGCGCACACCAGGTCCACCAGGGCGGAGGGCCGTTCGCTCGTCGGCAGCGCGGCGAGGCGGTCCCGCAGCGCGGCGGCGGGGTCGCCCCCGGTCTCCACCGCCCTGCGGTCCTTCGTCCGCACCAGGGCGCTGAGCAGCGGCGGCACGGTGGCCGCGGCGCGCAGGGCCCGCAGGTCGAGCCGCATGGGCGCGATGACCGGGTCCGTCCCGAAGGCCACGGCGTCGAACAGCTCCAGGCCTTCCTCGGGAGTGAGCCCCTCGGCGCCGGTCTCGGCCAGCTTGGCGCCCAGGCCGTCGTCTCCGTCCCACAGGCCCCAGGCCAGGGAGGTCGCGGGCAGGCCCTGGGCGTGGCGGTGCTGGGCGAGCGCGTCCAGGAACGCGTTGGCCGCCGCGTAGTTGCCCTGCCCCGCGTTGCCGAACACACCGGCCGCCGACGAGAACAGCACGAACGCCGACAGATCCAGCTCACGGGTCAGCTCATGCAGGTTCCACGCCGCGTCGACCTTCGGCCGGAACACCGCGTCGATCCGCTCCGGCGTCAACGACCCGATCACACCGTCGTCCAGGACACCCGCCGCGTGCACGACGGCCGTCACCGGGTGCTCGGCGAGCATCGCCGCCACCGCGTCACGATCCGCCACGTCACACGCCACCTCGGCGACCTCCGCCCCCAGAGCGGCCAACTCCTCACGCAGGACACCCACTTGACCGCGCCTGCTGGCCAGGACCAGGTCCCGTACGCCGTGCCGCTCGACGAGATGGCGCGCCACGAGACCGCCAAGCTTTCCGCTCGCGCCGGTCACCAGGACCGCGCCGATGCCGAAGCGCGGCGCCTCGGCCTCCGCCGGGCGGGCTCGCACCAGGCGGGGTGCGAAGGGCTCGCCGGAGCGCACGGCCAGTTCGGGTTCGGGGCTGCCGATGGCCGACTTCCAGCCGTGCTCGTCGTCGACGTCGACCAGGACGAACCGGTCGGGGTTCTCGGACCGCGCGGTCCGTACGAGGCCCCAGACGGCGGCGGCCGCGAGGTCGGGCACGTCGTCACCGGAGTCGACCGCCACCGCGCCATGGGTGACGAGGACCAGGCGCGAGGCCGCGCAGCGGTCGTCGGCCAGCCAGCCCCGCACCAGCTCCAGGGCGGTGTGCGCCTGTCGGCGCACCGCGGCCGGGTCCACGTCACCGGGGCGGGCGCAGCGCACCACGGTGTTCTCCGGCAGCGTCTCCCCCGCGTCCAGGGCCGACCGCAGCGCGGCCCAGTCGGCGAACTCCGCCACCGAGCCCGTACTCGCGGTGGACACCGCGGCGGGCACCCAGTCGAGCCGGTACAGCGCGTCGTGGCCGCGGGCCGCGCCGAGCGAGCCCGGGGACACCGCGCGCACCACCAGGGAGTCGACGGTGGCGACGGGAGCGCCGGTGCCGTCGGCGACGGTGAGCGCCACGCCGTCCCCTCCGGCGGGCGCGAGCCGCACCCGCAGCGCCGTGGCGCCCGAGGCGTGCAGCCGCACACCCGTCCAGGAGAACGGCAGCTTCCCCGGACCGTCCACGTCACCCATTAGTCCGATGCCGTGCAGCGCAGCGTCGAGCAGCGCCGGATGCAGCCCGAACCGGCCCGCGTCCACGTCGTCCGGCAGCGCGACCTCGGCGAACACCTCATCACCGGCGCGCCACGCGGCCCGCAGGTTCTGGAACACGGGCCCGTAGGCGAAGCCGCCGTCGGCCATCTGGTCGTAGAGCCCGTCCAGGTCGATGGGCTCGGCTCCGGCGGGCGGCCACGCGCCGAGGTCGGCGGGAGCGGCGTCGGCGTCCGTCAGGACGCCGCTGGCGTGCCGCACCCAGGCCGGGTCGCCGTCCTCGGTGCGCGCGTGGACCGTCATCGGGCGGCGGCCCGCCGCGTCGGGCGCGCTGACCCGCACCTGGACCTGTACGCCGCCGTGCGCGGGCAGCACCAGGGGGGTCTCCAGCGTCAGTTCCTCCACCGCGGAGCAGCCGACGTGGTCACCGGCCCGCACCGCGAGCTCGACGAACGCCGTGCCGGGCAGCAGCACCGAGCCCATGATCTCGTGCCCGGCCAGCCACGGGTGCGTGCGCAGCGACAGCCTGCCCGTGAACAGGGCGGTGTCCTCGTCCGCGAGGGTGACGGCGGCGCCAAGCAGCGGGTGGTCGGTGGAGCCGAGCCCGAGTCCGGTCGCGTCGGTGGCGGGCCGCGTGCTCGTGTCGGGCCAGAACCGCTGGTACTGGAAGGCGTACGTCGGCAGTTCGACGGCGTGGCCGGTGCCCGCGTAGTAGGTGGTCCAGTCGACGGGAACGCCGCGCACGTGGAGTGCGGCGAGGGCGGTCATGACGGCGTCGGCTTCCGGCCGGTCGCCGCGCAGCGCGGGGACGAACGCCGCGTCCGGCAGGGACTCCTGGCCGAGCGCGGACAGCGTGCCGCCGGGGCCGATCTCGACGACGACGTCCGCGCCGAGGGCGACCACGGCGTCGGCGAACCGCACCGACTCGCGCACATGCCGCACCCAGTACTCCGGCGAGCACAGCTCTTCAGCGGTGGCCCGGGCGCCGGTCAGCGTGGACACGATGGGGAACGCGGGCGCCTCGTACGACACGCCCTGAAGCACCGCGCGGAAGTCGTCGAGCATCGGATCCATCAACGGCGAGTGGAAGGCGTGGCTGACGCGGAGTCGCGTCACCTTCCGCCCGGCCTCACGCCAGCGCTCGCCAACAGCCTCCACATCAGCGGCCACACCAGAGATGACGATCGACGACGGACCGTTCACCGCAGCGATCCCGACGGTCTCCGGCAGGTCCGCCGCGACCTCGGCCTCCGTCGCCTGAAGGGCGACCATCGCACCGCCCGTGGGCAGCGCCTGCATCAGCGCACCCCGAGCCGACACGACCTTCACCGCATCCGCGAGGGACCACACGCCCGCGACATGCGCGGCCGCGAGCTCGCCGATCGAGTGACCGGCGAGTACGTCAGGACGCACACCCCACGCCTCAAGCAGACGGAACAGCGCCACCTCGACCGCGAACAACGCGGGCTGCGTCACCCCCGTCTCATTCAGCGCGTCGGCATCCTCACCGAACAGCACCTCACGCACCTGCGGGGCCAGGAGATCCAACACCTCATCCAGCCTTTCCGCGAACACCGGGAACCGGTCGGCCAGTTCACGCCCCATGCCGAGGCGCTGCGAGCCCTGCCCGGCGAACAGGAAGCCGACCCGGTGCTCGTCGGTGACCCCGCGCTCGGCTGCGGCGCCCGGGCGTCCTTCGGCGGCGTCGGTCAGCCCGGACAGCAGGTCGGGCAGGTCCCGGCCGATGACGGCGAGCCGGTGCTCGAACCCGGCCCGCGAGGTCGCGAGCGCGCGGGCCACGTCCGCCGGGTCGAGGTCGGGCCGCCCGGCCAGGTGGTCGCGCAGCCGCGCAGCCTGGTCGCGCAGGGCGTTCTCGGTGCGGCCGGACAGCAGCCACGGTCCGAGCGGCGCCTCGGGGGCGTCCGGCGCGTCGGCGTCCGCCGCGGCCTCGACGATGACGTGCGCGTTGGTGCCGCTGAACCCGAACGACGACACGCCCGCCCGCCGGGGCCGCTCGGCCCCGGGCCACACCCGTGCCTCGGTGAGGAGTTCCACGGCGCCCGCCGACCAGTCGACGTTCGGCGAGGGCTCCTCGGCGTGCAGCGTCCGCGGCAGTACGCCGTGGCGCATCGCCATCACCATCTTGATGACGCCGCCGACACCGGCCGCGGCCTGGGTGTGGCCGATGTTGGACTTCAGCGAGCCGAGCCACAGGGGCTCGCCCGCGCGGTCCTGGCCGTAGGTGGCGAGCAGGGCCTGAGCCTCGATGGGGTCACCGAGGGTGGTGCCGGTGCCGTGCGCCTCCACGGCGTCCACATCGGCCGGCGTCAGCCCCGCGTTGGCGAGGGCCTGCCGGATGACGCGCTGCTGCGAAGGCCCATTGGGAGCCGTCAGACCATTGGACGCGCCGTCCTGGTTGACCGCCGTACCGCGTACGACCGCGAGGACCGGATGGCCGTTGCGCCGCGCGTCCGAAAGCCGCTCCAGGACGAGCATGCCCACGCCCTCGCCCCAGCCAGTGCCATCGGCGTCGGCGGAGAAGGAGCGGCACCGGCCGTCGGGCGAAAGGCCCTGCTGGCGGCTGAAGTCGATGAACGCGCCGGGCGTCGCCATGACGGTGGCGCCGCCCGCGAGCGCCAGCGAGCACTCGCCCGAGCGCAGCGCCCGCGCCGCCAGGTGCATCGCGACGAGCGACGAGGAGCACGCGGTGTCCACGGTCATCGCGGGGCCTTCGAGGCCGAAGGTGTACGACAGGCGGCCGGAGGCGACGCTGCCCGCGTTGCCCGTGCCGAGGTAGCCCTCGACGCTCTTGGGCGCGCCGTGCAGCTGGGTGGCGTAGTCGTGGTACATCACTCCCGCGAACACGCCGGTCGCGCTGCCCCGCACCGACTTGGGGTCGATGCCCGCGCGTTCGAAGGCCTCCCAGGCGGTTTCGAGGAGGAGCCGCTGCTGCGGGTCCATGGCGAGGGCCTCGCGCGGGGAGATCCCGAAGAACGCCGGGTCGAAGAGGTCGGCGTCGTGGAGGAAGCCGCCCTCTTGGGTGTAGGAGCTGCCCGCGCGTTCACCGGACGGGTCGTAGAGGGCCTCCACGTCCCAGCCGCGCTCGGTCGGGAACGGCGTGATGCCTTCGGCTCCGTCGGCGATCAGCCGCCACAGGTCCTCCGGCGAGCGGACGCCGCCGGGGTAGCGGCAGCTCATGCCCACGATCGCGATCGGCTCGTCGGCCACGGGCACGGCCACGGCCGTCTGCGTGCGCGCGGTGACGGCGGGCGCGCCCGCGAGTTCGGCGCCGACGAACGCGGCGAGCGCCGTCGGGGTCGGGTAGTCGAAGACCAGCGTGGCGGGCAGGCGGAGCCCGGTGGCCGTGTTGAGCCGGTTGCGCAGGTCGACGGCGGTCAGCGAGTCGAAGCCCAGCTCCGTGAACGCGTTCCCGGACGCGACGGCCTCCGGCCCCGCGTGGCCGAGGACCATGGCGACCTGGGTGCGGACGAGGTCGAGGAGCAGCCGCTCGCGCTCGTCCTCGGTCAGCGGCGCGAGGCGCTCGCGCAGCGCTCCCGCCGGGTCGGCGCCGCTGCCGGCGGCCCGGCGGCTCGTGGTGCGCACCAGGCCGCTGAACACCGGCGGGATCGCGGGGAGTTCGCGTACGGCGCGCAGGTCGAGCCGCATCGGTACGACGACGGGTTCGGCCCCGGCGACCGCGGCGTCGAACAGCGTGACGCCCTCGTCGGCGGAGAGGCCCGCGGTGGCGGAGTCCGCGACCCGGGCGCCCATGCCGTCGGCCCACAGGCCCCACGCCAGCGAGGTCGCGGGCAGGCCCTCGGCGCGCCTGCGCCGGGCCAGGCCGTCGAGGAACGCGTTGGCCGCCGCGTAGTTGCCCTGGCCGGGCGCGCCGAGCGTGCCCGCGACCGAGGAGAACAGGACGAACGCGGTCAGGTCCAGGCCGCGGGTCAGCTCGTGCAGGTGCCGGGCGGCGTCGACCTTGGGCCGGAACACGGTGTCGATCTGGTCCGGGGTCAGCGAGCCGATCGTGCCGTCGTCAAGGACACCGGCGGTGTGCACGACGGCGGTCACGGGGTGCTCGGCGAGCAGCGCGGCCAGGGCGTCACGGTCGGCCACGTCGCAGGCGGCGACGGTGACGTCGGTGCCGTGCGCGGCCAGCGCGTCGCGCAGTTCCGCGGCGCCTTCGGCCGCCGGGCCGCGCCTGCTGGCCAGGACGAGGTGCCGCACTCCGTGCCGCTCGGCGAGGTGCCGGGCGACGAGGCCGCCCAGGGCGCCGGACGCGCCCGTCACGAGCACCGCGCTGTCCGGCCCGAACGCCGGCTCCGCGGTGGTGGCATCGGGCCGCACGCGCGCCAGGCGGGCCACGAACATCCGCCCGTCCCGGACGGCGACCTGGGGTTCCCCGGCCGCCACGGCGGGCCTCCAGCCGTCCTCGTCGTCGATGTCGACGTCGACCAGGACGAACCGGTCGGGGTTCTCCACCTGTGCCGTCCGTACGAGGCCCCAGACGGCGGCGGCCGCGAGGTCGGGCACGTCGTCGCCCGGGCCTGCCGCCACCGCGCCATGGGTGACGAGGACCAGGCGCGAGGCCGCGCAGCGGTCGTCGGCCAGCCAGCCCCGCACCAGCTCCAGGGCGCTGAGCGCCGCTGCGCGCGCGTCGTCCGTGTCGTGGGACTCGGCGCACCGCACCACGGTGTTCTCCGGCAGCGTCTCCCCCGCGTCGAGGGCCGACCACAGCGCGGCCCGGTCGGCGAACTCCGCGACGGGACCCGCGTTCCCGGCGGTGGCCGGTGCGGGCACCCAGTCCAGGTGGAACAGCGACTCCCAGCCCTGCCGGGCCAGCGTCGCCGTCACGGGGCGCAGCACCAGCGATTCGATGGCGGCGACGGGAGCGCCGGTGCCGTCGGCGACGGTGAGCGCCACTCCGTCCCCTCCGGCGGGCGCGAGCCGCACCCGCAGCACCGTCGCCCCGGAAGCGTGCAGCCGCACACCCGTCCACGAGAACGGCAGCTTCCCCGGACCGTCCACGTCACCCATCAGACCGATGCCGTGCAGCGCCGCGTCGAGCAGCGCCGGATGCAGCCCGAACCGGCCCGCGTCCACGTCGTCCGGCAGCGCGACCTCGGCGAACACCTCACCGCCCTTGCGCCACGCGGCCCGCAGCCCCTGGAACACCGGCCCGTAGCCGAAGCCGCCGTCGGACATGCGGTCGTAGAGGCCGTCCAGGTCCACGGCGTCGGCCCCGGCGGGCGGCCAGGCGGCGAGGTCCGTCGACGGCGCGTCGGCGCCGCTCACGAGCACACCGCTCGCGTGCCGCACCCACACGTCACCGTCGTCGTCCCGCGCGTGCACCGTCACCGGGCGCCGGCCGGACTCGTCCTCCACGCCCACCTGCACCTGCACGCGCACGCCGCCGCGTTCGGGCACCACGAGGGGTGCCTCCAGCGTCAGCTCTTCGACCAGGTCGCACCCGACCTGGTCGCCCGCGCGGATGGCCAGTTCGAGGAACGCCGTGCCGGGCAGCAGGATCGAGCCCTGGATGACGTGGTCGGCCAGCCACGGGTGGGTCTCCACCGACAGACGGCCGGTGAAGAGCCGCCCGTCCGAGTCGGCCGTGTCGACGATGGCGCCGAGCAGCGGGTGGTCCGCCGAGCCGAGCCCGGCGGCGTTCAGGTCACCCGCGCCGACCCCGGCGTCCAGCCAGTACCGCTGGTGCTGGAACGCGTACGTCGGCAGGTCCACGCGCCGCGCGCCACGACCGGCGAAGAACGCCTCCCAGTCCAGGCGCACGCCGCGCACGCACAGCCGCGCCACCGCCGACACCAGCGCGGACTCCTCCGCCTGATCGGCTCGCAGCACCGGTACGAATCCGGCGTCGGGCGCGGATTCCTGGCCGAGCGCGGACAGCGTGCCGCCGGGCCCGACCTCCACGAACGTGGCGATGCCCTCGGCGTCCAGCGCCCTCACGGCGTCGGCGAACCGCACCGATTCCCGTACGTGGCGCACCCAGTACTCCGGCGAGGCGAGTTCCTCGGCGGTGGCCCGGGCTCCGGTCAGCGTGGACACGATGGGGAGCGCGGGCGTTTCGTACGACACGCCCTCCAGGACCGCGCGGAAGTCATCCAGCATCGGGTCCATCAGCGGCGAGTGGAAGGCGTGGCTGACACGCAGCCGCGTCACCTTCCGCCCGGCCTCACGCCACCGCTCGCCCACCGCCTCCACATCAGCGGCCACACCCGAGACGACGACCGACGACGGGCCGTTCACCGCAGCGACACCAACGGTCTCCGGCAGCTCCGCCGCGACCTCAGCCTCCGTCGCCTGGATGGCGACCATCGCACCGCCTGCGGGCAGCGCCTGCATCAGCGCACCGCGCGCCGACACGACCTTCACGGCATCCGCGAGGGACCACACGCCCGCCACATGCGCGGCCGCCAGCTCGCCGATCGAATGCCCGGCCAGCACGTCGGCACGTACACCCCACGACTCGAGCAGACGGAACAACGCCACCTCGACCGCGAACAACGCGGGCTGCGTCACCCCCGTCTCATTCAGCGCCTCAGCGTCCTCACCGAACAGCACCTCACGCACCTCAGGCGCCAAGAGCCCGAGCACCTCATCCAGTGCCTCGGCGAACACCGGGAAACGGCCCGCCAGTTCACGCCCCATACCGAGGCGCTGCGAGCCCTGGCCCGAGAACAGGAAGCCGAGTCCGCCACGGGCGACGGAGCCCGTGACCAGGCCGGTGTGCGGCCGCCCCTCGGCGAGCGCGGTGAGCCCGTCCAGGAGGGACGCCTGTTCGGTGCCCACGACGACAGCCCTGTGGTCGAAGGCCGACCGGGTCGTCGCCAGCGCGTAGCCGACGTCCCGCGCGCCGTGCGCGGCGAGTTCGGCGCGCTCGGGTCCGTCCGCGACGTGGTCCCGCAGCCGTACCGCCTGCTCGCGCAGCGCTTCCGCGCTCCGGGCGGACAGCACCCACGGCACGACACCGCCGTCGGCCGGAGCCGGGACGTGCTTGTCTTCCGGTACGTACTCGATGACGGTGTGCGCGTTGGTGCCGCTCACGCCGAACGATGACACGCCGGCCCGGCGCAGGCGGCCGGTCTCCGGCCACGGCCGGGACTCCGTGAGGAGCTCCACCGCGCCCGCCGACCAGTCCACGTTCGACGAGGGCTCGCCGACGTGCAGGGTCGGCGGCAGGACGCCGTGCCGCAGCGCCATGACCATCTTGATGACGCCCGCCACACCGGCGGCGGCCTGCGTGTGACCGATGTTGGACTTGATCGAGCCGAGCCACAGCGGCTGGTCGTCGGGCCTGTCCTGGCCGTACGTGGCGAGCAGGGCCTGGGCCTCGATCGGGTCGCCGAGGGTGGTGCCGGTGCCGTGGGCCTCGACCGCGTCCACGTCGGACGGGGCCAGACCGGCGCTCGCCAGGGCCTGGCGGATGACGCGCTGCTGGGAGGGGCCGTTGGGCGCGGTCAGGCCGTTGGACGCGCCGTCCTGGTTGACCGCCGAGCCACGGATCACGGCGAGGACCGGGTGTCCGTTGCGGCGGGCGTCCGAGAGCCGCTCCACGAGCAGCATGCCGACGCCTTCGCCCCAGCCGGTGCCGTCGGCGCTGTCGGAGAACGACTTGCACCGGCCGTCGGCCGAGAGGCCGCCCTGGCGGCTGAAGTCGACGAAGGTGCTGGGGGTCGCCATCACGGCGACGCCACCGGCGAGGGCCATCGTGCACTCGCCCTGGCGCAGTGCCTGGATCGCCCAGTGCAGGGCGACAAGGGACGAGGAGCACGCGGTGTCGACGGTGACGGCGGGCCCTTCCAGGCCGAGCGCGTAGGCGACGCGGCCGGAGGCGACGCTGCCGGACCCGCCGGTGCCGAGGTAGCCCTCGACGTCCTCGGAGACGGAGCGCAGCCGCGCCACGTAGTCGTGGTACATCACTCCCGCGAACACGCCGACGGCCTTGCCCCGCGCCGAGTTCGGGTCGATTCCGGCCCGCTCGAAGGCCTCCCAGGAGGTTTCCAGGAGGAGCCGCTGCTGCGGGTCCATGGCGAGCGCCTCGCGCGGCGAGATGCCGAAGAACGCCGGGTCGAACAGGTCGGCGTCGTAGAGGAAGCCGCCCTCGCGGGTGTAGGAGGTGCCCGTGTGCTCGGGGTCGGGGTGGTAGAGGGATTCGACGTCCCAGCCTCGGTTGGCGGGGAACTCGCTGATGGCGTCGACACCGCCGAGGACGAGCCGCCACAGGTCCTCGGGCGTGTTCACGCCGCCGGGGTAGCGGCAGCTCATGCCGACGATCGCGATGGGCTCGTCGGACACGGCCACGGCCGTGTGCGTGGGCGCGGCGACGGCGGGCGAGCCCGCGAGTTCGGCGCTGATGAACGCGGCGAGCGCGGCGGGGTTCGGGTGGTCGAAGACGAGGGTCGCGGGCAGGCGCAGCTCGGTGGCCGCGTTGAGGTGGTTGCGCAGTTCGACGGAGCTGAGCGAGTCGAAGCCCAGTTCCCTGAAGGCGCGGTCGGGTTCGACGGCGTGCGCCGAGCTGTGGCCGAGCACCGCCGCGGCGTGCGTGCGGACGAGGTCGAGCAGGGCCTTGTCGCGCTCGCCCTCGGTCAGGCCCGCCAGCGACTGCGCGAGCGCGGACCGGGCGGCGGTGTCGGCGGTCCTGCGCGCCGTGCCTCGCACGAGGCCTCGCAGCAGATGCGCTACGGGGTGCGTGCGCGCGTGCCGTCGCAGCACGGTGAAGTCCAGCGGTACGGGTGCCAGCAGCGCGCGCCCGGTGGAACCCGCCGCGTCGAACAGGGCCAGGCCCTGGGCAGGGGCCAGCGGAATCGCACCGCCGCTGGTGATCCGGCGTACATCCCCGTCATCGAGGCTGCCCGCCATGCCACCGGCCGTCTCCCACAGACCCCAGGCCAGCGAGGTCGCGGCGAGACCGGATGCCCGGCGGTGCTGCGCGAGCGCGTCCAGGAACGCGTTGGCCGCCGCGTAGTTGCCCTGACCCGGGCCGCCGAAGACACCGGCGGCGGAGGAGAACATCACGAAGGCGGAGAGGTTCAAGTCCTGGGTCAGCTCGTGCAGATGCCAGGCCGCGTCGACCTTCGGACGGAGGACGGAGTCGATCCGCTCGGGGGTCAGTGAACCGATCACGCCGTCGTCCAGCACACCGGCGGTGTGCACGACGGCGTTGATGGGGTGCTCGGCCAGCAGCGCGGCCAGCGCGTCGCGGTCGGCCACATCACACGCCGCCAGGACCACGTCGGCGCCCTGCGCGGCCAGTTCCTTCCGCAACTCGGCCGCGCCCGCGGCCTCAGCGCCACGCCTGCTCACCAGGAGCAGGCTCCGCACGCCTCGCTCGGCGACCAGGTGCCGGGCGACCAGGCCGCCCAGGGTGCCCGTGGCACCGGTGACCAGCACCGCACCCTCACCGAAGCCGGGGTCATCCACGACGGACCGCTCGGCCCGGGCCAGACGCGGAGCGCTGGCAACACCCGCGCGCACCGCCAACTGCGGCTCACCAGACGTCAGTACAGAAGGCATCGCGTCGACCGAGGCGGCCTCCTCGTCCAGGTCGACGAGGACGATCCGGTCGGGGTTCTCCGACTGCGCCGAGCGCACCAGCCCCCACACCGCCGCGTGCTCCAGATTGAGCACGTCCTCGTCATTGGCGGTGGCGACCGCGCGCATGGTCACGATGGCCAGACGCGCGGTGTCGAACCGCTCCTCGCCAAGCCACGTCTGGACCGCGTTCAGCGCCCAGTGAGCGGCCTGGTGCGCGCTGGCGGCCTGGTCGTCGCGGGCCGTGACCGGGCACGACAGGGCCACGAAGTCAGACAGTTCAGCCGCCGACTCCGTCAGCTCGCCCAGGTCCGTGGTCCACACGACCACCGGCACATCACCATCGGACACAGGCACCGGCACCGACGCCCAGTCGACGCCGAACAGTTCGTCATCGCGTGCGTCAGCGGTGGCCCGGCTGGGAGCCGCCGGACGCAGTACCAGCGATTCGATCGTGGCCACGGGGGCTCCGGAGCCGTCCGCGACGGTCAGGGACACCCCGTCCGAGCCCGTGGGCGCGAGCCGCACCCGCAGCATCGTCGCGCCGGACGCGTGCAGACGTACCCCCGACCAGGAGAACGGAAGCTTGCCGGGAGCGTCCGCCTCGCCCGTGAGGCCGGTGGCGTGCAGCGCCGCGTCCAGGAGCGCCGGGTGCAGACCGAAGCCGTCGGCCTTCACGCCCTCGGGCAGCGCGACCTCGGCGAACACCTCCTCACCGGCGCGCCAAGCGGCCCGCAGCCCCTGGAACACCGGTCCGTAGCCGAAGCCGCCGTCGGCCATGCCCTCGTAGAACCCGTTCAGGTCCACGACTTCCGCCTGGGCGGGCGGCCACTGGTTCAGGGGCGTCCCGGCGGAGCGGCCTCCCGTGCCCAGGACACCGGTGGCGTGCCGGGTCCACTCGCGACCGTCCTCCATGTCGCCCGTGCTGGAGTGGAAGGTCACCTCGCGCCTGCCGGACGCGTCCTCGGCGCCGACCCACGCCTGCACCCGTACCGCACCGCTCTCGGGCAGCACGAGCGGCGCCTCCAGCGTCAGCTCCTCCACCAGGTCGCATCCGACCTGGTCACCCGCGCGGATCGCCAGGTCGAGGAACGCCGTCCCGGGCAGCAGCACCGAGTCCATGACCGCGTGATCGGCCAGCCAGGGGTGCGTCTGGACCGAGAGACGACCGGTCAGGAGTACGCCGTCCGTGCCGCCGAGGACGACGGTCGCCCCCAGCAGCGGGTGCTCGGCCGGGCCGAGCCCGGCCGCCGCGACATCGCCGATCAGCGGCTGTACGTCAGGCCAGTACTGATCGCGCTGGAAGGCGTACGTCGGCAGGTCGACCCGCCGCGTCGCCTGGCCGGTGAAGAAGGCCTCCCAGTCCACCCGGACACCGTGGATGTGCAGCTGTCCGGCCGCCGTCGTGACGGCCACCGTCTCCGGCCGGTCACCACGCAGTACGGGTACGAAGGCCGCGTCGGGCGTGGACTGCTGGCCGAGGGCGGACAGCGTGCCGCCCGGGCCGACCTCGACGAACGTGCCGACTCCGTCAGCGGCGAGGGTGTTCACGGCGTCGGCGAACCGGACCGCCTCGCGCACGTGCCGCACCCAGTACTCCGGCGAGCACAGCTCTTCGGCGGTGGCCCGCGCACCGGTCAGCGTGGACACGATGGGGAGCGCGGGGGCCTCGTACGACACGCTCTCAAGTACCGCGCGGAAGTCGTCGAGCATCGGGTCCATCAGCGGCGAGTGGAAGGCGTGGCTGACGCGGAGCTTGGTGACCTTGCGTCCGGCCTCGCGCCAGCGCTCGCCCACCGCCTCCACATCAGCGGCCACACCGGAGATGACGATCGATGACGGGCCGTTGACCGCCGCGATCCCGACGGTCTCCGGAAGCTCCGAGGCGACCTCATCCTCCGTCGCCTGGATCGCCACCATCGCACCGCCTGCGGGCAGCGCCTGCATCAGCGCGCCACGCGCCGACACGACCTTGGCCGCGTCTGCGAGCGACCACACACCCGCGACATGGGCGGCGGCCAGCTCACCAATGGAGTGCCCGGCCAGTACGTCAGGACGTACACCCCACGACTCAAGGAGACGGAACAACGCCACCTCGACCGCGAACAGCGCGGGCTGCGTCACCCCGGTCTCGTTCAGCGCGTCGGCGTCCTCACCGAACAGCACTTCCCGGACCTCAGGTGCCAGGAGGTCCAGTACCTCGTCCAGCTTTTCCGCGAACACCGGGAAGCAGTCGGCCAGTTCACGCCCCATACCAAGACGCTGCGACCCCTGACCCGAGAACAGGAACCCCACCCGGCCAGGCTCATCGGCCACACCCGTGACCACACCACCGGACGCCCGCCCCTCAGCCACAGCCGTCAACGCGGCCAGCAGCTCCGAGCGCTCCGCACCCACCACCACCGCACGGTGCTCCAGCATGGCCCGCGAAGACACCAACGCACGACCCACATCCGTCACCGTCAGGTCAGCCGACGACTCGACGAACGACTTCAGCCGCGCCGCCTGCTCCCGCAACGCCTCCACACTCCGCGCCGACAGCACCCACGGCACCAGAGCACCAGCACCCGCCGTCGGCTCTACGACCTCCGCCGACTCCGGCGACTCCACCGACTCCGTCACCGGAGCCTGCTCCACGATCACGTGCGCGTTCGTACCGCTGAAGCCGAACGACGACACACCCGCCCGCCACGGCCGATCCCCGGCAGGCCACGCCCGCTCGTCGGTGAGCAGTTCCACCGCGCCCGCCGACCAGTCCACGTGCGGCGACGGCTCGTCCGCGTGCAGGGTGCGAGGCAGGACGCCGTGGCGCATCGCCATCACCATCTTGATGACGCCCGCCACACCGGCGGCGGCCTGCGTGTGACCGATGTTCGACTTCACCGAACCCAGCCACAGCGGCTGGCCTTCGGGCCGGTCCTGGCCGTACGTAGCGAGCAGCGCCTGCGCCTCAATCGGGTCGCCCAGCTTGGTGCCCGTACCGTGCGCCTCCACCGCGTCCACATCGGACGGAGTCAGACCTGCACTCGCCAGCGCCTGTCGGATCACCCGCTGCTGCGCGGGGCCATTCGGCGCGGTGAGGCCGTTGGACGCACCGTCCTGGTTCACGGCGGAACCCCGTACGACAGCGAGCACCTGGTGGCCGTTGCGCTGCGCGTCCGACAGACGCTCCACGAACAGCATGCCCACGCCCTCACCCCAGCCGGTGCCGTCCGCGCCCGCGCCGAACGCCTTGCAGCGGCCGTCCACCGAAAGGCCGCGCTGGCGGCTGAACTCGATGAACGAGCTCGGCGTCGACATCACCGTCACGCCACCGGCCAGGGCCAGTTCGCACTCGCCCTTGTGCAGCGCCTGCACCGCCAGGTGCAGGGCGACGAGCGACGACGAGCACGCCGTGTCGACGGTGACGGCGGGGCCTTCAAGGCCGAAGGTGTAGGAGAGGCGGCCGGAGGCCACACTGGCAGCGTTGCCGGTGGCCGCGTAGCCACCCGCGTCCTCGGCGGCGGCGTTGAGTATCCACCCGTAGTCCTGCATGTTGGAGCCGACGAACACGCCGACGCGCTCACCGCGCAGGGAGTCCGGGTCGATTCCGGCCCGCTCGAACGCCTCCCAGGACGTTTCGAGGAGGAGGCGCTGCTGCGGGTCCATCGCCAGGGCCTCGCGCGGGGAGATGCCGAAGAAGCCCGCGTCGAAACCGCTCACACCGGAGAGGAACGCGCCCGACCGGGAGTACGAGGTCCCCACCGAATCCGGGTCGGGGTCGTACAGCGCCTCCAGGTCCCAGCCACGGTCGGTCGGGAAGTCCGCGACGGCGTCGCCGCCCGACATCAGCACCTGCCACAGGTCCTCCGGGCTCACCACACCGCCCGGGAAACGGCACGCCATGCCCACGATCGCGATCGGCTCGTCAGACACGTCAGACGTGGTGACCGAGGCGGCAGCGGCCGGGATCGCGCCGCAGAGCTCCGTGCGCAGATAGACGGCCAGCGCCGCCGCGTTCGGGTAGTCGAAGACGAGGGTCGTGGGCAGGGCGACGCCCGTGGCCTCGCTCAGGCGGGAGCGCAGCTCGACCGCCGTCAGCGAGTCGAAGCCCAGGTCCCTGAAGGCGCGTGTCGCCGGGAGCGCGTCACCGGAGGCGTGGCCGAGGACCGCCGCCGCCTCATAGCGGACCAGGTCGGTCAGCTGCCGCTCCTGCTCCGCCTCGTCAAGCCCGGCGAGCCGTCGCGCCAGTTCCGACGAACCCTGCTCCGCCGTCGTGGCCTCGAACGCGGCGCGCACGGCGGGGAGTTCTCTCAGCAGCGCGCTCGGGCGCTGCGCCATGAACGTACCCGCGAACCGCTCCCAGTCCACGTCAGCGATGGCGACGTTCCCGTCACCGCACTCCAGCGCGGTGGCCAGGCCGACGATCGCGACAGCCGGAGCCATCGACGGCAGGCCCCGACGCCGCAGGTGCGCCGCCGCGCCCTCTCCGGCGTTCGCGACCATGCCACCATCGGCCCACGGACCCCACGCCACAGCCGTGGCGGTCAGACCGGCCGCCCTGCGGTGCTCGGCCAGCGCATCGAGGTAGGCGTTGGCGGCCGCGTACGCGCCCTGTCCGCCACTGCCCCACACACCGGCGATCGACGAGAACACGACGAACGCGTCCAACGGCCTGTCACCAAGAAGCTCGTGCAGGTTGCGGGCGCCAACGGCCTTCGCCGCCAGTACGTCAGCGAACTCGCCCAAGTCGGACGGGTCTATGTCGGCGAGGGCGACCGAACGCTCGATGCCCGCCGCGTGCACCACCGCGTCGAGTTCCGGAAGGCTGTCCAGCAGCGCCGCGACGGACTCCCGGTCCGCCACGTCACACGCGCCGAACGTCACCCGTACACCCAACTCGCCCAGCTCAGCCGCCAGTTCCGAAGCACCCTCGGCCTCACCGCCGCGACGGCTGGCCAGCACCAGATGCTCAGCCCCCTGCCCCGCAAGCCAACGCGCCACATGACCACCCAGAGCACCAAGACCACCGGTGACAAGCACCGTCCCACGCGGCGACCAACCAGCCCCCGACACCTCACCCAAAGGCGCGGGCACCAGCCTGCGGCCAAGCACCCGGCCACCGCGTACAGCGACCTGATCCTCACCACTCACCCCGGCAAGCACCGAGACCAACAGATCACCAGTCGACTCGTCATCGTGCGCGTCCGGCAGATCAACCAGACCACCCCAACGACCGGACTGCTCCAGCGCGGCCACCCGGCCCAGACCCCACACCATCGACTGCTCAAACCCAGCCACAGCGTCATCCGGACCCGCAGCCACCGCACCCGACGTCAGGCACCACAACGGAGCCGACACACCCGCAGCACCCAGCGCCCGCAGCAGGCCAACCGTGGCCGCGATCCCTGCGGGCACCACCGATTCGCCCATGTCCGCGAATCCGAGCAGCGAGACCACACCGCTGAGAACGGGCAGTTCACTCAGCTGCCCCGCCCAGTCGACGGCCTCGGTGTCGACGTGCAGGATCTGCGCCTCGGTGCCGTTGCGGGTCAGCGCTTCGCGCACCCACTCGGCCCGCTCCTCGCCCACCGGCGCCACGACCAGCCACGTGCCGTTCAGGCGCCGGGACCCGGCGGCCACCGGCCGCCACTCGACCCGGTACCGCCAGCCCTCCACGGCGGTCCGCCCCTGCTGCTCCCTGCGCCACGCGGACAGGCGGGGCAGCACGGCACTGAGCGGGGCGTCGGACGACACGTCCAGGGTGCGGGCGAGATCGGCGATGTCGCCGTCCTCGACGACACCCCAGAACCGCGCCTCCACCGGAGACAGCCGCTCAACAGCCAGATCGACGGGAGCGGCGTCCAGCCAGTAGCGCTCCCGCTGGAAGGCGTACGTGGGCAGGTCGACGCGCCGTGTGCCCTGACCGGTGAAGAAGACCTCCCAGTCCACCGCTACGCCGCGCACATGGAGCTGTCCCGCGGCCGTCGTGACGGCCGTCGCCTCCGGGCGATCACCACGCAGTACGGGTACGAAGACCGCGTCCGGCGCGGACTCCCGGCCAAGCGCGGACAGCACGCCACCCGGCCCGACCTCGACGAACGTGCCAACGCCGTCGCCCACGAGCGCGCTCACGGCGTCCGCGAACCGCACGGACTCCCGTACGTGCCGCACCCAGTACTCCGGCGAGCCCAGTTCCTCGGCCGTGGCCAAGCCGCCGGTCAGCGTCGACACGATGGGTATCGCGGGGGCCTCGTACGACACGCCTTCCAGGACCTGGCGGAAGTCGTCGAGCATCGGGTCCATCAACGGCGAATGGAAGGCGTGGCTGACGCGGAGTCGTGTCACCTTCCGCCCGGCCTCGCGCCAGCGCTCACCCACCGCCTCCGCATCAGCGGCCACACCAGAGACGACGACCGACGACGGACCGTTCACGGCAGCGACACCGACGGTCTCCGGCAGCTCCGAGGCAACCTCAGCCTCGGTCGCCTGGATCGCAACCATCGCACCGCCCGTGGGCAGCGCCTGCATCAGCCCAGCACGAGCCGACACCACCTTCACGGCATCAGCCAGGGACCACACGCCCGCGACGTGGGCAGCCGCGAGCTCACCAATCGAATGCCCGGCCAGTACGTCAGGACGTACACCCCACGACTCAAGGAGACGGAACAGCGCCACCTCGACCGCGAACAGCGCGGGCTGCGTCACCCCGGTCTCGTTCAGCGCGTCGGCGTCCTCACCGAACAACACTTCACGCACCTCAGGCGCCAGGAGGATCAGAACCTCCTCCAGGGATTCGGCGAACACCGGGAAACGGTCCGCCAGTTCGCGCCCCATGCCGAGGCGCTGCGAGCCCTGCCCGGAGAACAGGAACCCCACCCGGCCGGGCTCATCGGCCACGCCCGTGACCGCACCACCGGACGCCTGCCCCTCAGCCACAGCCGTCAACGCGGCCAGCAGCTCCGAGCGCTCGCTACCGACCACCACCGCACGGTGCTCCAGCATGGCGCGCGAAGACACCAACGCACGACCCACATCCGCCACCGTCAGGTCAGCCGACGACTCGACGAACGACTTCAGCCGCGCCGCTTGCTCCCGCAACGCCTCCACGCTCCGCGCCGAAAGCACCCACGGCACCAGACCACCAGCACCCGCCGTCGGCTCCGCGTCGTCGGTCGACTCCGGTGACTCCATGGGCTCCGTCACCGGAGCCTGCTCCACGATCACGTGCGCGTTCGTACCGCTCACGCCGAACGACGACACGCCCGCGCGCCACGGCTGGCCGGTCTCCGGCCAGGGGCGGGACTCCGTGAGGAGTTCCACGGCGCCTGCCGACCAGTCGACGTGCGACGACGGCGCGTCGACGTTGAGGGTCTTGGGCAGTACGCCGTTGCGCATCGCCATGACCATCTTGATGATGCCCGCCACGCCGGCGGCGGCCTGCGTGTGGCCGATGTTGGACTTGACCGAGCCGAGCCACAGGGGCCGGTCGGCGGGGCGGCCCTGGCCGTAGGTGACGAGGAGGGCCTGGGCCTCGATGGGGTCGCCGAGCTTGGTGCCCGTGCCGTGGGCCTCGACGGCGTCGACCTGGGCCGCGGAGAGGCGCGCGCTCGCCAGGGCCTGGCGGATGACGCGCTGCTGGGAGGGGCCGTTGGGGGCGGTGAGGCCGTTGGACGCGCCGTCCTGGTTCACGGCCGAGCCGCGGATCACGGCGAGGACGGGGTGGCCGTTGCGCTGGGCGTCGGAGAGGCGCTCGAGGAGGAGCAGTCCCGCGCCCTCGCCCCAGCCGGTGCCGTCGGCGGCGTCGGCGAACGCCTTGACGCGGCCGTCCGCGGCGAGGCCGCGCTGGCGGCTGAAGTCGATGAACACGCCCGGCGTCGACATCACCGTCACGCCGCCCGCGAGGGCCAGCGGGCACTCGCCGTGGCGCAGCGCGTGCACGGCGAGGTGCAGGGCCACCAGGGACGACGAGCAGGCGGTGTCGATGGTCAGCGCGGGGCCCTCGAAGCCGAACGAGTAGGCGACGCGGCCCGAGATGACGCTGGCCGCGTTGCCGGTGCCGAGGTAGCCCTCGTAGCCGTCGGGGGCGCCGGCGATCAGGCGGGCCAGGTAGTCCTGGCCGTTGGTGCCGACGAACACGCCGGCGCGGCTGCCCCGCATGGCCTGCGGGTCGATGCCGGCCCGCTCGAACGCCTCCCAGGACGTTTCGAGGAGGAGCCGCTGCTGCGGGTCCATCGCCGCGGCCTCGCGCGGGGAGATCCCGAAGAAGGCGGGGTCGAAGTCGGGGACGTCGTGGACGAAGGCGCCCTCGCGGGTGTAGCAGGTGCCCTGCCGGTCGGGGTCGTCGTCGAACAGCGCGTCCAGGTCCCAGCCGCGGTCGGTGGGGAACGCGGACACGGCGTCCTGGCCGTCGATGAGGAGGCGCCACAGGTCCTCCGGCGAGCGCACGCCGCCGGGGAACCGGCAGCTCATGCCGACGATCGCGATCGGCTCGGCCTCGCGCTCCTCGGCCTCGCGCAGCTTGCCGCGCGCCTCCTGGAGGTCTACGGAGGCCCGCCGGAGGTAGTCGAGGTACTTCGCCTCGTTGGACATGTGTTCGGACCCTTCAGATGTGTTCATGAGCTCAGGACCTACCGAGTTCTTCATCGAGCGGCGCGAGGTTCTTCGTCGAGCGACGGAGGTTCTTCGTCGAGCGGCGCGAGGTTCTTCGTCGAACGACGTGAGGTTCTTCGTCGAGCGGCGCGAGCGGCTGGTGCTCAGGAGTTGCCGAGTTGTTCGTCGAGCAGCGCGAGCAGCTCGTCCGCCGTCGCCGTGCGCGCGTCCGTGGTGGACTCGGCGGGCTCCGTGCGGGTGTGCGCTTCGTCCCAGCTGGACAGCAGCGCACGGAGTCGGGTGCTGACGGCGGCGCTCTGCTCGCCGTCGGGCGTCAGGAGGGACAGTGCGGACTCAAGGCGGTCCAGCTCCGCGTCGATGGTCGGCGCGCCGCCTCCCGGCAGCGCTTCGAGTACGTGCGCGGCGAGCGCGGCCGGTGTGGGGTGGTCGAAGACGAGCGTGGCGGACAGGCTGAGGCCGGTGGCCACGTTCAGGAGGTTGCGGAACTCGACGGAGGTGAGCGAGTCGAAGCCGAGTTCCTGGAACGCCCGGCCCGGCTCCACCAGTTTGGTGCCGTCGTGGCCGAGTACGGCCGCCGCGTGCTCCCGGACCAGGTCGAGGACGGCGCGTTCGCGCTCCGCCCCGGACAGCGCGGTGAGCTGGTCCTTCAGGTCGGCGGGCGCCGCCGCGTCGGTGGCCTTCTGGGCGCCGTGGGTGCCGCGCAGCTCCCGCAGGAGCGGGCTCGGCCGCACCGCGGTGAAGGCGGCGCCGAAGAGGTCCCAGTCGATGTCCGCCACCAGTGCCATCGGCGCGCCGTGGCGGATGGCCCGGTCGAGGGCGGCGACGGCCCGCTCCGGTGCCATCGGGGACAGGCCCCGGCGGCGCAGGGCGTCGCCGAGCGGCCCTTCGGCCATGCCGCCGCCGTCCCACGGCCCCCAGGCGACGGCGGTGGCGGGCAGGCCCGCCGCCGCGCGCCGTTCCGCGAGCGCTTCGAGGTAGGTGTTGGCGGCCGCGTAGTTGCCCTGGCCTGACCCGCCCATCGTGCCCGACAGGGAGGAGAACATCACGAACGCGGACAGCTCCAGGTCGCGGGTCAGCTCGTCCAGGTTGATCGCGGCGTCGACCTTCGGCCGCAGTACGGCGTGGAGCCGGTCCGGGGTGAGCGCGGAGAGCACGCCGTCGTCGAGGACTCCCGCCGCGTGCACGACCGCGGTGAGCGGGAACTCGGCGGGCACCGAGGCCAGCAGCTCCGCAAGGGCGTCCCGGTCGGTGACGTCGCAGGCGGCGATGGTGACGCGGGCGCCGAGCGCGGTCAGCTCCGCGCGCAGCTCGTCGGCGCCGTCGGCGGCGGGGCCGCGCCTGCTGGTCAGCAGCAGATGCTCGGCGCCCTTGGCGATCAGCCACCGGGCGACGTGTCCGCCGAGCGCGCCGGTGCCGCCGGTGACGAGGACCGTGCCGCTGGGGTTCCAGTCTCCGACGCGGCCCGAGGACGCCGGTACGAGCCTGCGGGCGAGCACTCCGCTGGCACGCAGCGCCACTTGGTCCTCCCCCGTCGTGCCGGACAGGACACCGGCGAGGCGGGCGCCGGTGCGCTCGTCCATGGTGTCGGGCAGGGTGTCGGGCAGGTCGACGAGGCCGCCCCAGCGTTCGGGGTGTTCGAGGCCGACGACCCGGCCGAGTCCCCACACCATCGCCTGGTCGGGGCTTGTGGACGTGTCGGAGCCACCGGTCGTGACGGCGTTGCGGGTCGCGCACCACAGCGGTGCGGCGAGTCCAGTGTCGCCGAGGGCCTGGACGAGGGCGAGGGTCGCCGCCAGGCCGCCGGACGGCAGCGCGGAGTCGAGCGCGAACAGCGACAGTACGCCCGTGACGGGCTCGTCGGTCGCCATGCGGCCGGTCAACGCCGCGCGGTCCACGGCGTCGCCGGTCCTGACCGGCAGCACGCGCGCGCCGTACTTGCCCAGGGCGGCGGCGACGGCTTCCTCACCGGCGCCGTCCCTGCTGACCACGAGCCAGGTACCCGTGAGCGCCGGGGTGGGTTCGCTCACCGGCTGCCAGGCCACGCCGTAGCGCCAGCTGTCGGCGGCGGAGTTCGCCGCCTGTTCGCGCCGCCACGACGTGAGGCGGGGCAGCACCGCGCCGATCGGGTCGTCGGGGGACACGGCCAGCTCGTCCGCGAGTTCACCGAGGTCGCCGTCCGCGACGGCCGCCCAGAACCGCGCGTCGACGGCCCCGGAGACGTCGCCCGATGGGGCCTCGGCCAGCGTCGGCCAGAACCTCTCGCGCTGGAAGGCGTAGGTGGGCAGGTCGAGGTGCTCGCCACCGGTGGTCAGGTCGGTCCAGTCGACGGTGACGCCGAGCACGTGCAGTCGGCCCGCGGCCGTGGCCAGTTCGAGCGCTTCGGGGCGGTCGTTCCGCAGCGCGGGCACGAACGCGGCGTCGGGCGCGGTCTCCTGGCCCAGTGCCGAGAGCGTGCCACCGGGACCGATCTCCAGGAACACGTCAGCGCCCTGTTCGCGCAGCGTGCCGATGGCGTCGGCGAACCGCACGGCTTCCCGCACGTGCCGCACCCAGTACTCCGGGGAGCCCAGTTCCTGCGGGGTCGCCGGTGCGCCGGTCAGGGTAGACACGATCGGGATGGCGGGCGCGTCGTACGACACGCCTTCCAGCACGCGGCGGAAGTCGTCGAGCATGGGCTCCATGAGCGGCGAGTGGAAGGCGTGGCTGACGCGGAGCCGCGACACCTTCCTGCCCGCGGCGCGCCAGCGTTCGGCGAGGGCCTCCACTTCGGCGGCGACGCCCGAGACGACCACCGAGGTCGGTCCGTTCACCGCGGCGATGCCGACGGTGTCGGTCAGCTCCGGCAGGATCTCGGCCTCGGTGGCCTGGATCGCGGCCATCGCGCCGCCCGCGGGCAGCGCCTGCATCAGCGCGCCGCGCGCCGACACGACCTTCACCGCATCCGCGAGGGACCACACGCCCGCGACGTGGGCGGCGGCCAACTCACCGATCGAATGCCCGGCGAGTACGTCGGGACGCACACCCCAGGACTCCAGGAGCCGGAACAGCGCGACCTCGACGGCGAACAGCGCGGGCTGCGTCACCCCCGTCTCGTTCAGGGCCTCGGCATTCTCCTCCTCGTGCTCACCGAACAGCACCTCACGCACGCGCGGGTCGACCTCCGCGAGGACCGCGTCCATCGCGTCGGCGAACACCGGGAAGCGGCCGTACAGTTCGCGTCCCATGCCGAGGCGCTGGGCGCCCTGTCCGGAGAACAGGAAGGCCAGGCGGTGCCCGGTGGCGGCGCCGGAGACGAGGCCGCTCGCGGTCCGCCCGTCGGCGAGCGCCTTGAGGGCCGTGAGCTGCGCTTCGCGGTCCTGGCCGACGACGACCGCCCGGTGGCCGAGGGCGGCTCGTGCCGCCGCGAGCGTGGTGGCGATGTCGAGCGGGTGCAGCTCCGGGTGCGCCACGAGGTGGGCGTGCAGCCGTTCGGCCTGCGCCCGCAGCGCGTCGTCGCCCCGGCCCGACACCAGGAGCGGCGGCACGGACGTGTCCGGGACGGCCTTCGGCGCGGCGGCCCCGGTGGCCGGGGCCTGCTCGATGATGGCGTGCGCGTTGGTGCCGCTGAACCCGAAGGACGACACGGCGAACCTGCGCGGCCGGTCCGTCTCCGGCCAGGGCCGGGCCTCGGTGAGGAGTTCGATGTCGCCGGCCGACCAGTCGACCTGCGGGGTCGGCCCCTCGACGTTCAGGGTCCGGGGCAGTACGCCGTTGCGCATCGCCATCACCATCTTGATGACGCCCGCCACACCGGCGGCGGCCTGCGTGTGACCGATGTTGGACTTCAGCGACCCCAGCCACAGCGGCCGGTCCTCGTCGCGGTCCTGCCCGTACGTGGCGAGCAGGGCCTGCGCCTCGATCGGGTCGCCGAGCCTGGTGCCCGTACCGTGCGCCTCCATCGCGTCGACGTCGGCCGACGCGAGACCGGCGCTGGCGAGCGCCTGGCGGATGACGCGCTGCTGCGCGGGCCCGTTGGGGGCGGTGAGGCCGTTGGACGCGCCGTCCTGGTTGACGGCCGAGCCGCGGAGGACCGCGAGGACGTGGTGTCCGTTGCGCCGGGCGTCCGAGAGCCGTTCCAGTACGAGCATGCCGACGCCCTCGCCCCAGCCGGTGCCGTCCGCGTCCGACGAGAAGGACTTGCACCGGCCGTCGGCGGACAGGCCGCGCTGGCGGCTGAAGTCCAGGAACGCGCCCGGCGTCGACATCACCGTCACGCCGCCCGCCAGGGCCAGCGAGCACTCGCCCGACCGCAGCGCCTGCGCGGCGAGGTGCATCGCCACCAGCGACGACGAGCACGCGGTGTCCACGGTCACGGCCGGGCCCTCAAGGCCGAACGTGTACGAGAGACGACCGGCCATGACGCTCGCCGCGTTGCCCGTGCCGACGTATCCCTCGACGCTCTCCTGGCTGCCCGCCAGCAAGCTGACGTAGTCCTGGAGGCTGGTACCGGCGAAGACTCCGATGTCGCGGCCCCGCACCGAGTCCGGGTCGACACCGGCACGTTCGAAGGCCTCCCAGGAGGTTTCCAGGAGGAGCCGCTGCTGCGGGTCCATGGCGAGGGCCTCGCGCGGCGAGATCCCGAAGAACGCCGGGTCGAAGAGGTCGGCGTCGTACAGGAAGCCGCCCTCACGGGTGTAGGAGGTGCCCACGTGCGCGGGGTCCGGGTGGTACAGGGCGTCCAGGTCCCAGCCTCGGTTCGCGGGGAACTCGCTGATGGCGTCGACCTCGTCGCGCACGAGCCGCCACAGGTCCTCCGGGGAGCGGACGCCGCCGGGGTAGCGGCAGCTCATGCCGACGATCGCGATCGGGTCGTCGGCCACGGCCACGGTCATGACCGTGTGCGCCGATGCCATGGCGGCGGGCTCGCCCGCCAGCTCGGCACCGAGGTACGCGACGAGCGCGGCGGGCGTCGGGTAGTCGAAGACCAGCGTCGCGGGCAGACGCAGCTCGGTGGCCGTGTTGAGCCGGTCGCGGAACTCGACGGCGGTCAGCGAGTCGAAGCCGAGCTCCTTGAACGCACGGTCAGGCGCGACGGCGTTCGCCGAGCTGTGACCGAGCACCACGGCGACATGCCCGAGGACGAGGTCGAGCAGCGTCTTCTCCCGCTCCACGGCGGTCAGCCCCGCCAGCGACCGCGTAAGGGCCGACCCGGCGACAGCCCCGGACGCGGCGGTCCTGCGCACGGTGCTCCGCACCAGGCCCCGCAGCAGATGCGGCACCGGCTGGGTGCGCGCCTGCCGCCGCAGCGCGGGCAGATCGAGCGGTACGGGCGCCAGCAGCGCGCGCCCGGTCGAGCCCGCCGCGTCGAACAGCGCCAGACCTTCGGCCGGGCTCAGCGGGAGCGTGCCGTCACCGGTCGGCCGCACGTCGGCACCGGTCACCGCACCGCCTGTCTCCCACGGGCCCCAGGCCAGCGAGGTCGCGGCGAGGCCGGATGCCTGACGGTGCTGCGCGAGCGCGTCCAGGAACGCGTTCGCGGCCGCGTAGTTGCCCTGACCCGGGCCGCCGAACACACCGGCGGCGGACGAGAACATCACGAAGGCGGAGAGGTTCGAGTCCTGGGTCAGCTCGTGCAGATGCCAGGCCGCGTCCGCCTTCGGACGGAAGGCGGAGTCGATCCGGTCGGGGGTCAGTGAACCGATCACTCCGTCGTCCAGCACACCGGCGGTGTGCACGACGGCGGTGATGGGGTGCTCGGCCAGCAGAGCGGCCAGCGCGTCCCGGTCGGCCACATCACACGCCGCCAGGACCACGTCGGCGCCCTGCGCGGCCAGGTCCTCCCGCAGTTCCTCGGCGCCTTCGGCCTCGGGGCCGCTCGTGCTGAGCAGGAGCAGGCTGCGCACGCCTCGTTCGGCGACCAGATGCCGGGCGACGAGACCGCCCAGGGTGCCCGTCGCACCGGTGACCAGCACCGCACCCGCACCGAAGCCCGGGTCATCGACGACGGACCGCTCGGCCCGAGCCAGACGCGGAGCACTCACGGCCCCGGAACGCACCGCCAACTGCGGCTCACCAGAGGCCAGTACAGAAGGCAACGCATTGACCGAGACGGCCTCTTCGCCGTCCCCTTCGCCTTCGCCGTCGCCTTCGCCTTCGCCTTCGTCTGCGTCGAGGTCGACGAGGACGATCCGGTCGGGGTTCTCCGACTGCGCCGAGCGCACCAGACCCCACACCGCCGCCTGCGCGAGGTCGCGCACAGCCTCGCCGTCCGTGGCGGGGACCGCTCCCCTGGTCACGATGACCAGCCGCGTCCCGTCAAACCGCCCATCGCCAAGCCACGTCTGGACCGCGTTCAGCGCCCAGTGAGCCGCCTCGTGCGCGTTGGTGGCCGGGTCGTCGAGGTCCGTGGCCGGGCACGACAGCACGACGAAGTCGGGCAGTTCCGCCGATGGCGACTGGGCCAGTTCCTCCAGGACCGTGATCCACCGCGTCGTCGGGACGTCGCCCTCCGACGGGGACACCGGCACCCAGTCGACGCCGTACAGCGCCTCCCGGTCCTGCCGCGAGCGTGTCGCCGAGGCAGCGCGCAGTACCAGCGAGTCGATCGTGGCCACCGGGGCACCGGAACCGTCGGCGACCGTCAGGGCCACCGCGTCCGGTCCCGTGGGCGCGAGCCGCACCCGCAGCATGGTCGCGCCGGACGCGTGCAGACGTACCCCCGACCAGGAGAACGGCAGCTTGCCGGGAGCGTCGGCCTCACTCGTGAGCCCGGTGGCATGCAGTGCGGCCTCCAACAGCGCCGGGTGCAGACCGAACCCGTCGGCCTTCACGCCCTCGGGCAGCGCGACCTCGGCGAACACCTCACCGCTCTTGCGCCACGCGGCCCGCAGCCCTTGGAACACGGGCCCGTAGGCGAAGCCGCCGTCGGACATGTGGCCGTAGAGGCCGTCCAGGTCCACGGCCTCGGCCTGGGCGGGCGGCCACTGGTCCAGGGACGTCCCAGCGGAGCGGCCTCCCGTGCCCAGGACGCCGGTGGCGTGCCGGGTCCACGGCTGGTCGTCGCCCGTGCTGGAGTGGAAGGTCAGCTCACGCCTACCAGCGGCGTCCTCGGCACCGACCCACACCTGCACCCGTACCGCACCACTCTCCGGCAGCACGAGCGGCGCCTCCAGCGTCAGCTCCTCCACCAGGTCACACCCGACCTGGTCACCCGCACGCACCGCAAGGTCCACGAACGCCGCACCCGGCAGCAACACCGAACCCTGAACCACGGACTCAGCCAGCCACGGGTGCGTCTGGACCGACAGACGACCGGTCAGGAGTACGCCGTCCGTGCCGCCGATGACAACGGACGCGCCGAGCAGCGGGTGCTCCGCCGCACCGAGCCCCGCCGCCGAGACATCACCGGCCAACGGCAGCACCTCAGGCCAGAACCGCTCACGCTGGAACGCGTACGTCGGCAGGTCGACCCGCCGCGCGCCACGACCCCCGAGGAACGCTTCCCAGTCCACCCGCACCCCGTGCGCGTGCAGCTGCCCCGCCGCCGCCGTGACGGCCACCGTCTCCGGCCGGTCACCACGCAGTACGGGTACGAAGACCGCGTCCGGCGCGGACTCCCGGCCAAGCGCGGACAGCGTGCCGCCCGGGCCGACCTCGACGAACGCGGTCACGCCGTCGTTCGCGAGGGTGCCGACGGCGTCGGCGAACCGCACCGACTCGCGCACGTGGCGCACCCAGTACTCCGGCGAGGCGAGTTCCTCGGCGGTGGCCCGGGCTCCGGTCAGCGTGGACACGATGGGGAGCGCGGGCGTTTCGTACGACACCTCTTCCAGCACGCGGCGGAAGTCGTCGAACATCGGGTCCATCAGCGGCGAGTGGAAGGCGTGGCTGACGCGGAGTCGCGTCACCTTCCGGCCCGCCTCGCGCCAGCGCTCGCCAACAGCCTCCACATCAGCGGCCACACCAGAGACGACCACCGACGACGGCCCATTCACCGCCGCGATCCCGACGGTCTCCGGAAGCTCCGCCGCGACCTCATCCTCCGTCGCCTGGATCGCCACCATCGCGCCGCCCGTGGGCAGTGCCTGCATCAGCGCGCCGCGCGCCGACACGACCTTGGCGGCGTCCGCGAGGGACCACACACCGGAGACATGGGCGGCGGCCAGCTCGCCGATGGAGTGCCCGGCGAGTACGTCGGCACGTACACCCCAGGACTCAAGGAGCCGGAACAGCGCCACCTCGACCGCGAACAGCGCGGGCTGCGTCACCCCCGTCTCATTCAGCGCGTCGGCGTCGTCGCCGAACAGCACTTCCCGGACCTCAGGTGCCAGGAAGTCCAGCACCTCGTCCAGCTTTTCCGCGAACACCGGGAAACGGTTGGCCAGTTCACGCCCCATGCCGAGGCGCTGCGAACCCTGACCCGAGAACAGGAAACCCACCCGGTGCGAGGCGGCCTCACCCTTCACGACGCCCGGTTCCTCGCGTCCCTCGGCGAGCGCGGTCAGCGCCGACAGGAACGCGGCGGGCTCGGCGGCGACGACCACCGCGCGGTGCTCCAGGGCCGCGCGCGAAGACACCAGCGCATGGCTCACGTCCGACACGGACAGATCCGGCGCCTCGTCCAGGAAGGACTTCAGCCGCGCTGCCTGCTCGCGCAGTGCCTCGGGGCTCTTGGCCGACAGCGGCCACGGGAGGACCGTCCCGACGGGCAACGGCTCCGGCGTCTCCTCACGCTGGGTCACGGGGGCCTGCTCGATGACGGCGTGAGCGTTCGTACCGCTCACGCCGAACGCCGACACACCCGCCCGCCGCGCACGACCGGTCTCCGGCCACGGCCGGGACTCCGTGAGGAGCTCCACCGCACCCGCCGACCAGTCCACGTGCGACGACGGCTCGTCGACATGCAGCGTCTGCGGCAGCACACCATGCCGCATCGCCATCACCATCTTGATCACGCCCGCCACACCAGCGGCGGCCTGCGTGTGACCGATGTTCGACTTCAGCGACCCCAGCCACAGCGGCTGGCCTTCGGGCCGGTCCTGGCCGTACGTAGCGAGCAGCGCCTGTGCCTCGATCGGATCGCCCAGCTTGGTGCCCGTACCGTGCGCCTCCATCGCGTCCACGTCCGCCGGGGCGAGGCCCGCGCTGGCGAGCGCCTGACGGATGACGCGCTGCTGCGCGGGGCCGTTCGGGGCGGTGAGGCCGTTGGACGCGCCGTCCTGGTTGACGGCCGAGCCACGGATCACGGCGAGGACCTGGTGGCCGTTGCGCTGCGCGTCCGACAGGCGCTCCACGAGGAGCATGCCGACGCCTTCGCCCCAGCCGGTGCCGTCGGCACCGTCGGCGAACGCCTTGACACGGCCGTCCGCCGCGAGGCCGCGCTGGCGGCTGAACTCGATGAACGCACCCGGCGTCGACATCACCGTCACACCACCGACGAGCGCCAGTTCGCACTCCCCGTTGTGCAGCGCCTGGCTCGCCCAGTGCAGCGCGACCAGGGACGACGAGCACGCGGTGTCCACCGTCACGGCCGGGCCCTCAAGGCCGAACGTGTACGACAGACGGCCGGAGATGACGCTCGCCGCGTTGCCGGTGCCCGCGTAGCCTTCGACGCTCTCTTGGGCGGCCATCAGCAGCGCCGCGTAGTCCTGGCCGTTGGTACCGACGAACACGCCGGAACGGCTGCCCCGCAGTGAATTCGGGTCGATGCCCGCCCGCTCGAAGGCCTCCCAGGAGGTTTCCAGGAGGAGCCGCTGCTGCGGGTCCATGGCGAGGGCCTCGCGCGGCGAGATCCCGAAGAACGCCGGGTCGAAGTCCGCCACACGCTCAAGGAAGGCACCCATACGGCTGTACGTGGTGCCCGACTGATCAGAGTCCGGGTCGTACAGCGAGTCCAGGTCCCAGCCCCGGTCGTTCGGGAACTCCGACACCGCGTCGCGGCCCTCGGCCAGCAGTCGCCACAGGTCCTCGGGCGATGCGACCCCGCCGGGGAACCGGCAGCTCATGCCCACGATCGCGAGCGGTTCGTCGGACACGGCCATGGCCGTGTGGGTCGAGGACGTGGCGGCGGGTTCGCCTGCCAGCTCGGCGCCGAGGTACGCCACGAGTGCGGCGGGCGTCGGGTAGTCGAAGACCAGCGTGGCGGGCAGGGCCAACTCGGTGGCCGCGTTGAGCCGGTTGCGCAGTTCGACGGAGCTGAGCGAGTCGAAGCCGAGCTCCTTGAACGCACGGTCAGGCGCGACGGCGTTCGCCGAGCTGTGCCCCAGGACCACGGCGACATGGCCGAGCACGAGGTCGAGCAGCGTCTTCTCCCGCTCCGCGGCGGTCAGCCCCGCCAGCGACCGCGCCAGCGCCGACCCGGCGACAGCCCCGGACGCGGCAGTCCTACGTGCCGTGCTCCGCACCAGGCCCCGCAGCAGATGCGGGACCGGCTGCGTACGTGCGTGGCGGCGTAGCGCGGGCAGATCGAGCGGTACGGGTGCCAGGAGCGCACGCCCGGTCGAGCCCGCCGCGTCGAACAGCGCCAGGCCCTCGGCCGCGCCCAGCGGGAGCACACCGCCCCTGGCCATCCGCCGCGCGTCGGCGTCGTCGAGGCTGCCCGCCATGCCGCCGCCCGTGGCCCACAGGCCCCAGGCCAGCGAGGTCGCGGCGAGGCCGGATGCCCGGCGGTGCTGCGCGAGCGCGTCCAGGAACGCGTTCGCAGCCGCGTAGTTGCCCTGGCCCGGGCCGCCGAAGACACCGGCGGCGGAGGAGAACATCACGAAGGCGGACAGGTCCAAGTCCTGCGTCAGCTCGTGCAGATGCCAGGCCGCGTCCGCCTTCGGGCGGAAGACGGAGTCGATCCGCTCCGGGGTCAGCGAACCGATCACTCCGTCGTCCAGCACACCGGCGGTGTGCACCACGGCCGACACCTCATGCTCACCCAGCAGTGCGGCCAGGGCATCGCGGTCGGCCACATCACACGCCGCCAGCACGACATCGGCGCCCTGCGCGACCAGGTCCTCCCGCAACTCGGCCGCGCCCTCGGCCTCAGCGCCACGCCTGCTCACCAGGAGCAGGCTGCGCACACCTCGCTCGGCGACCAGATGCCGGGCGACCAGACCGCCCAGGGTGCCCGTCGCACCGGTGACCAGCACCGCACCCTCACCGAAGCCCGGGTCATCCACGACGGACCGCTTGGCCCGGGCCAGACGCGGCGCGCTGGCAGCACCCGCGCGCACTGCCAACTGCGGCTCACCAGACGTCAGTACAGAAGGCATCGCATCGACCGATGCCGCGTTCTCGTCCAGGTCGACGAGGACGATCCGGTCGGGGTTCTCCGACTGCGCCGAGCGCACCAGACCCCACACCGCCGCCTGCGCCAGGTCACGCACAGCCTCGCCGTCCGTGGCGGCAACCGCTCCCCTGGTCACGATGACCAGCCGCGTCCCGTCAAACCGCCCATCGCCAAGCCACGTCTGGACCGCGTTCAGCGCCCAGTGCGCCGCCTGGTGCGCGCTGGTGGCCTGGTCGTCGCGGGCCGTGACCGGGCACGACAGGGCCACGAAGTCAGACGGTTCCGCCGCCGACTCCGCCAGCTCGCCCAGATCCGTGGTCCACACGACCACCGGCACATCACCATCGGACACAGGCACCGGCACCGGCACCGGCACCCAGTCGACGCCGAACAGCGCCTCCCCGTCCTGCCGCGACGGCGTCGCCGACGCGGGCCGCAGCAGCAGTGAGTCGACTGTGGCCACGGGGGCACCAGCCCCGTCCGCGACGGTCAGGGCCACCGCGTCCGAGCCCGTAGACGAAACCCGCACCCGCAGCACCATCGCACCCGACGCGTGCAGCCGCACACCCGACCAGGAGAACGGCACGTTCCCGTCCACCGCCTCAGCCCCACCCAAAAGCACGGCGGCATGCAGCGCGGACTCCAACAGCGCCGGGTGCAGGCCGAACCCGTCGGCCTTCACGCCCTCCGGCAGCGCGACCTCGGCGAACACCTCATCACCACTGCGCCACGCGGCCCGCAGCCCCTGGAACACCGGCCCATAGCCGAGCCCCCCGTCCGCAAGCCCGTCGTAGAACCCCTCCAGGTCCACCACCTCGGCCTGGGCGGGCGGCCACTGGTCGAGGGAATCCCCAGTACGTCCACCCACACCCAGCACACCGGTGGCGTGCCGGGTCCACGTCTGGTCATCGCCCGTGCTGGAGTGGAAGGTCAGCTCACGCCTGCCAGCGGCGTCCTCGGCACCGACCCACACCTGCACCCGTACCGCACCACTCTCCGGCAGCACGAGCGGCGCCTCCAGCGTCAGCTCCTCCACCAGGTCACACCCGACCTGGTCACCCGCACGCACCGCAAGGTCCACGAACGCCGCACCCGGCAGCAACACCGCACCCTGAACCACGGATTCAGCCAGCCAGGGATGCGTCTGAACCGACAGACGACCAGTCAGCAGCACACCGTCCGAACCGCCGAGAGTAACCGTCGCGCCCAACAGCGGATGCTCCGCCGCGCCGAGCCCGGCCGCCGCGACATCACCGGCCAGCGGCGACGCGTCGAGCCAGAAGCGCTCGTGCTGGAAGGCGTACGTCGGCAGGTCGACCCGCCGGGCCCCGCTGCCCGCGAAGTAGGCGGCCCAGTCCACCTGGGTGCCCCGCAGGTACGCCTCCGCGATGGCGGAGGTCAGCGCGGACTCCTCCGGGCGGTCGGCCCGCAGCGCCGGAATGAACCCGGCGTCGGGCGCGGACTCCTGGCCCAGTGCCGACAGCGTTCCGCCCGGCCCGACCTCGACGAACGTGCCGACTCCCTCCGCGACCAGGGTGCTCACGGCGTCGGCGAACCGCACCGCCTCGCGCACATGGCGCACCCAGTACTCCACCGAAGCCAGCTCTTCGGCCGTGACCAACCGCCCCGTCAGCGTCGACACGATCGGAATCGCGGGCGCCTCGTACGACACGCTCTCAAGTACCGCGCGGAAGTCGTCGAGCATGGGGTCCATCAGCGGCGAGTGGAAGGCGTGACTGACGCGGAGTCGCGTCACCTTCCGCCCGGCCTCACGCCAGCGCTCGCCCACCACCTCCACATCAGCGGCGACACCAGAGATGACGATCGACGACGGCCCGTTCACCGCCGCGACCCCGACGGTCTCCGGCAGCTCCGCCGCGACCTCAGCCTCCGTCGCCTGGATCGCGACCATCGCACCGCCTGCGGGCAGCGCCTGCATCAGCGCACCCCGAGCCGACACCACCTTCACCGCGTCCGCCAGGGACCACACACCGGAGACATGCGCGGCGGCCAGCTCGCCAATCGAGTGTCCGGCCAGCACATCCGGCCGTATGCCCCACGACTCGAGCAGACGGAACAGCGCCACCTCGACCGCGAACAGCGCGGGCTGCGTCACCCCCGTCTCATTCAGCGCCTCAGCGTCCTCACCGAACAGCACCTCACGCACCTCGGGCGCCAAGAGCCCCAGCACCTCATCCAGTGCCTCGGCGAACACCGGGAAACGGCCCGCCAGTTCACGCCCCATACCGAGGCGCTGCGAGCCCTGACCCGAGAACAGGAAGCCGAGCAGCCCGGTGACGACAGAGCCCGTCACCACGCCCGCCGCCTGCCTGCCCTCAGCCAGCGCGGCCAGGGCAGTCAGCCGGTCCTCCGTACCCTCCGCCACGACGACCGCGCGCTGCTCCAGCGACGCCCGCGTCGTAGCGAGCGAGAACCCCACGTCCACGGGGTGCGCATCCACCGTGCCGGAGCGCAGCCGTTCGGCCTGCCCCCGCAGCGCTTCCACGCTCCGGGCCGAAAGGACCCACGGCACCAGCCCGCCGCCATGGACCGGCTCCGGAGCCGCTTCCTGCTCGGTCACGGGGGCCTGCTCGATGACGGCGTGCGCGTTCGTACCGCTCACGCCGAACGCCGACACACCCGCCCGCCGCGCACGACCAGTCTCCGGCCACGGCCGGGACTCCGTAAGCAGCTCCACCGCACCCGCCGACCAGTCCACGTGCGACGACGGCTCGTCGACATGCAGCGTCTGGGGCAGCACACCGTGCCGCATCGCCATCACCATCTTGATCACGCCCGCCACACCAGCAGCCGCCTGCGTGTGACCGATGTTCGACTTCACCGAACCCAGCCACAGCGGCTGGCCTTCGCGCCGGTCCTGGCCGTACGTAGCGAGCAGCGCCTGCGCCTCAATCGGATCGCCGAGCTTCGTACCGGTACCGTGCGCCTCCATCGCGTCCACGTCCGCCGGAGCGAGGCCCGCGCTGGCCAGCGCCTGACGAATGACGCGCTGCTGGGAGGGACCGTTGGGCGCGGTGAGGCCGTTGGACGCGCCGTCCTGATTCACGGCCGAGCCCCGTACGACAGCGAGGACCTGGTGGCCGTTGCGGCGGGCGTCCGAGAGCCGCTCCACGAGCAGCATGCCCACGCCCTCGCCCCAGCCGGTGCCGTCGGCACCGTCAGCGAACGCCTTGACACGGCCGTCCGAAGCAAGCCCGCGCTGGCGGCTGAACTCGATGAACGCTCCCGGCGTCGACATCACCGTCACACCGCCGACCAACGCCAGCTCACACTCGCCCTGGTGCAGCGCCTGCACCGCCAGGTGCAGGGCCACCAGCGACGACGAGCACGCGGTGTCCACGGTCACGGCCGGGCCCTCAAGGCCGAAGGTGTAGGAAAGACGGCCGGAGATGACGCTCGCCGAGATGCCGGTCCCCGCGTAGCCCTCGACGCTCTCCCGCGCGGCCATCAACAGCGCCGCGTAGTCCTGGCCGTTGGTGCCGACGAACACGCCGGAACGGCTGCCCCGCAGCGAGTCCGGGTCGATGCCCGCCCGCTCGAAGGCCTCCCAGGACGTTTCCAGGAGGAGGCGCTGCTGCGGGTCCATGGCGAGGGCCTCGCGGGGCGAGATCCCGAAGAAGCCCGCGTCGAACCCGCTCACACCCGACAGGAACGCACCCATGCGCGTGGACGACGTGCCCACGCCGTCGGCATCCGGGTTGTAGAGCGACTCCAGGTCCCAGCCACGGTCGTTCGGGAACTCCGACACCGCGTCGCGGCCCTCGGCCAGCAGTCGCCACAGGTCCTCGGGCGATGCGACCCCGCCGGGGAACCGGCAGCTCATGCCCACGATCGCGATCGGCTCGTCGGACACGGCCACCGCAGGACCGCTGTTCACGGCGTCGACCACCCCGCCCAGCATTTCGGCGCCGAGATGGGCCGCGAGTGCGGCGGGCGTCGGGTAGTCGAAGACCAGCGTGGCGGGCAGGGCCAACTCGGTGGCCGCGTTCAGGTGGTTGCGCAGTTCGACGGAGCTGAGCGAGTCGAAGCCGAGCTCCTTGAACGCACGGTCAGGCGCGACGGCGTTCGCCGAGCTGTGGCCCAGGACCACCGCGACATGGCCGAGCACGAGGTCGAGCAGGGTCTTCTCCCGCTCCGCGGCGGTCAGCCCCGCCAGCGACCGCGCCAGCGCCGACCCGGCGACAGCCCCGGACGCGGCAGTCCTGCGTGCCGTGCTCCGCACCAGGCCCCGCAGCAGATACGGGACCGGCTGAGTACGTGCGTGCCGTCGCAGCACGGTGAAGTCCAGCGGTACGGGTGCCAGCAGCGCGCGCCCGGTCGAGCCCGCCGCGTCGAACAGGGCCAGGCCCTGGGCAGGGGCCAGCGGAATCGCACCACCGCTGGTGATCCGGCGTACATCCCCGTCATCGAGGCTGCCCGCCATGCCACCGGCCGTCTCCCACAGACCCCACGCCAGCGAGGTCGCGGCGAGACCGGATGCCCGGCGGTGCTGCGCGAGCGCGTCCAGGAACGCGTTCGCGGCCGCGTAGTTGCCCTGACCCGCGCCACCGAACAAACCGGCGGTGGACGAGAACATCACGAACGCCGACAGGTCCAAGTCCTGGGTCAGCTCGTGCAGATGCCAGGCCGCATCCACCTTCGGACGGAACACGGAGTCGATCCGCTCGGCGGTCAGTGAACCGATCACACCGTCGTCCAGCACACCGGCGGTGTGCACCACAGCCGACACCTCATGCTCGGCCAGCAGCACGGCCAGCGCATCCCGGTCGGCCACATCACACGCCGCCAGCACCACATCGGCGCCCTGCGCGACCAGCTCCTCCCGCAACTCAGCCGCGCCCTCGGCCTCAGCGCCACGCCGACTGACCAGGAGCAGGCTCCGCACGCCTCGCTCGGCGACCAGATGCCGGGCGACCAGGCCACCCAGGGTGCCGGTCGCACCGGTGACCAGCACCGCACCCGCACCGAAGCCGGGGTCATCCACGACGGACCGCTCGGCCCGAGCCAGACGCGGAGCGCTGGCAGCACCCGCGCGCACCGCCAACTGCGGCTCATCCGCGGCCAGTACGGCAGGCAGCGCGTCGACCGAGGCGGCCTCCTCGTCCAGGTCGACGAGGACGATCCGGCCCGGGTTCTCCGACTGGGCGGACCGCACCAGGCCCCACACGGCGGCGTGCGCGAGGTTCCGCACGTCCTCCGCGTCGGTGGTGGCGACCGCTCCCCTGGTCAGGATCACCAGACGCGACGCGTCGTCCTGTCCGGCGCCAAGCCACGTCTGGACCACGGCAAGGGCCCAACGTGCCGCCTCATGCGCACCGGCGGCCGGGTCATCCGACGCCGTGACCGGGCACGACAGCAGCACGAAGTCGGACGGTTCCGCCGCCGACGGCTGAGCCAGTTCCTCCAGGTCGGCCCACCGCATCGGCCGCGTGTCGCCGCCGTCCGACGGGGACACCGGCGTCCAGTCGACGCCGAACAGGGCGTCATCGTGTGTGCCGTCGGCCACCCGCTCGAGCGCCAGCGGCCGCACCCGCAGCGAGTCGATCGTGGCCACCGGCGCACCGGCCCCGTCCGCGATCGCCACCGCGACCGCGTCCGAACCCGCGGGCGAAACCCGAACCCGCAGCACCGTCGCACCCGACGCGTGCAGCCGCACACCCGACCACGAGAACGGCAGCGCCCCGTCCACCGCGGCCTCACCCACGAACCCGGCAGCGTGCAGCGCCGCCTCCAACAGCGCCGGATGCAGACCAAACCCGTCCGCCTTCACCCCCTCCGGCAGCACGGCCTCAGCGAACGCCTCACCA
Organism: Streptomyces sp. NPDC043996; assembly: GCF_056435225.1. Taxonomy (NCBI): domain Bacteria; kingdom Bacillati; phylum Actinomycetota; class Actinomycetes; order Kitasatosporales; family Streptomycetaceae; genus Streptomyces; species Streptomyces sp. NPDC043996. The sequence continues at coordinate 428,157 of NZ_JBWKEY010000002.1, forward strand.
CCGTCAAGCCACACGGCCTCAAGCCCCTGGAACACCGGCCCATGACCAAGCCCGGCATCCGCAAGACCGTCGTAGAACCCCTCCAGGTCCACCGCCTCGGCCTTGGCGGGCGGCCACTCCACCAGAGAAGCCCCAGAACGCCCGCCCACAGCCAGCACACCGGTGGCGTGCCGAGTCAGCGAGCGGCCGTCGTCGATGTCGCCCGTACCGGAGTAGACGGTCAGTTCGCGCCTGCCGGACTCGTCGGCCGCGCCGACCCACACCTGCACCGGCACCGCACCGCCCTCGGGAAGGACGAGCGGCACCTCCAGCGTCAGTTCCTCCACCAGGTCACACCCGACCTGGTCGCCCGCGCGCACCGCCAGCTCGACGAACGCCGCGCCAGGCAGCACCACCGAACCCCGCACCACGAAGTCAGCCAGCCACGGATGCGACCGCACCGACAGACGACCGGTCAGCAGCACACCGTCCGTGTCTCCCACCGCGACGGTCGCGCCCAGCAGCGGATGTCCCAGCGCGCCGAGCCCGGCCGCCGAGACGTCACCGGCCAGCGGCAGCGTCTCCGGCCAGAACCGCTCACGCTGGAACGCGTACGTCGGCAGGTCCACCCGCCGCGCACCACGACCGGCGAAGAACGCTTCCCAGTCCACGCGCAGGCCCCACGTGCTCAGCTGGGCCACCGCGGCGACGAGTGCGGACTCTTCAGGGCGGTCCGTCCTCAGTACGGGTACGAAGGCCGCGTCCGGCGCGGACTGCTGGCCAAGGGCGGACAGCGTGCCGCCCGGGCCGACCTCCAGGAACGTCCGGACACCGTCAGCGGCGAGGGTGCTCACGGCGTCGGCGAACCGCACCGCCTCGCGCACGTGCCGCACCCAGTACTCCGGCGAGCACAGCTCTTCGGCGGTGGCCCGGGCGCCGGTCAGCGTGGACACGATGGGGAGCGCGGGGGCCTCGTACGACACGCCTTCCAGGACCTGGCGGAAGTCGGCGAGCATCGGGTCCATCAGCGGCGAGTGGAAGGCGTGGCTGACACGCAGCCGCGTCACCTTCCGGCCCGCCTCGCGCCAGCGCTCACCCACCGCCTCCGCATCAGCGGCGACACCTGAAATGACCACCGAAGACTGGCCGTTGACCGCCGCGATCCCTACGGTCTCCGGCAGCTCCGAGGCGACCTCATCCTCCGTCGCCTGGATCGCGACCATCGCACCGCCCGTGGGCAGCGCCTGCATCAGCCCAGCACGGGCCGACACCACCTTCACGGCGTCCGCCAGGGACCACACACCCGCCACATGCGCGGCCGCCAGCTCGCCGATCGAATGCCCGGCCAGCACATCCGGCCGTACACCCCACGACTCAAGCAGACGGAACAACGCCACCTCGACCGCGAAGAGCGCGGGCTGCGTCACGCCCGTCTCGTTCAGCGCGTCGGCGTCCTCGCCGAACAGCACCTCACGCACCTGCGGGGCCAGCAGGTCCAGTACCTCGTCCAGCGCGGCGGCGAACACCGGGAAACGGTCCGCCAGTTCACGCCCCATGCCCAGGCGCTGCGAACCCTGACCGGAGAACAGGAAACCCACCCGGCCAGGCTCATCGGCCACGCCCGTGACCACGGCACCGGACGTCTGCCCCTCGGCCAGCGCCGTCAGCGCGGCCAGGAATTCGGATCGCTCGGCGGCGACGACCACCGCACGGTGCTCCAGCGCGGCCCGTGATGTCGCGAGGGAGTAGGCGATGTCGACAGGGGTGTGCACGTCCACGAGGGCGAGCAGGCGCTCCGCCTGGCCGCGCAGCGCGTTCTCGTCGCCCGCCGAAAGCACCCACGGCACCAGACCGCCAGCACCCGCCGTCGGCTCCACGACCTCCGCCGGCTCCACCGACTCCGTCACCGGAGCCTGCTCCACGATCACGTGCGCGTTCGTACCGCTGAAGCCGAACGACGACACACCCGCCCGCCACGGGCGGTCCGCCGCAGGCCACGCGCGTTCATCGGCGAGCAGCTCCACCGCGCCCGCCGACCAGTCGACGTGCGGCGACGGCTCGTCCACGTGCAGCGTGCGGGGCAGTACTCCGTGGCGCATCGCCATGACCATCTTGATCACGCCCGCCACACCGGCAGCCGCCTGCGTGTGACCGATGTTCGACTTGATCGAGCCGAGCCACAGCGGCCGGTCGGCGTCCCGGTCCTGGCCGTACGTGGCGAGCAGGGCCTGCGCCTCGATCGGGTCGCCCAGCTTGGTGCCCGTACCGTGCGCCTCCACCGCGTCCACATCGGACGGAGTCAGACCTGCACTCGCCAGCGCCTGCCGGATCACCCGCTGCTGCGAGGGGCCATTCGGCGCGGTGAGGCCGTTGGACGCGCCGTCCTGGTTCACGGCGGAACCCCGTACGACAGCGAGGACCTGGTGGCCGTTGCGCTGCGCGTCCGACAGGCGCTCCACGAACAGCATGCCGACGCCCTCGCCCCAGCCGGTGCCATCGGCAGCGGCGGCGAACGCCTTGCACCGGCCGTCCACGGCCAGACCGCGCTGGCGGCTGAACTCGATGAACGAGCCCGGTGTCGACATCACCGTCACGCCGCCCGCGAGCGCCAGCGAGCACTCGCCCGACCGCAGCGCCTGCACGGCGAGATGCAGGGCGACCAGGGAAGACGAGCACGCCGTGTCCACCGTCACGGCCGGGCCCTCGAAGCCGAAGGTGTAGGAGAGGCGGCCGGAGGCCACGCTGGCCGCGTTGCCGGTCGCCGCGTAGCCGCCGACGTCCTCGGCGGCCCCGCCCAGTACGCGCCCGTAGTCCTGCATGTTCGAGCCGACGAACACACCGACGCGCTCACCGCGCAGGGAGTCCGGGTCGATGCCCGCCCGCTCGAGCACCTCCCAGGAGGTTTCCAGGAGGAGGCGCTGCTGCGGGTCCATCGCCAGGGCCTCGCGCGGGGAGATGCCGAAGAAGCCCGCGTCGAACCCGCTCACGCCGGAGAGGAACGCGCCCGACCGGGAGTAGGAAGTCCCCACCGAATCCGGGTCGGGGTCGTACAGCGCCTCCAGGTCCCAGCCACGGTCGGTCGGGAAGTCCGCGACCGCGTCGCCGCCCGACATCAGCACCTGCCACAGGTCCTCCGGGCTCGCCACACCGCCCGGGTAGCGGCAGGACATGGCCACGATCGCGATCGGCTCGTCCACCGCACCGGACGCGGCCACGGGGGCAGCGGGGGTGGCGGCGACCACGCCGGACAGTTCGGTGCGCAGGTACGCGGCGAGTTCGGCGGCGGTCGGGTAGTCGAAGACCAGGGTCGCGGGCAGGGCGACGCCTGTGGCTTCGCTGAGGCGGGAGCGCAGCTCGACCGCCGTCAGCGAGTCGAAGCCCAGGTCCTTGAAGGCACGCGTGGCGGAGAACGCGTCGGCCGACACATGGCCGAGGACCGCCGCAGCCTCGTAACGGACCAGCTCGGTCAGCTGCCGCTCCTGCTCCGCCTCGTCAAGCCCAGCGAGCCGCCGCGCCAGTTCCGACGAACCCTGCTCCGCCGCCGTGGCCTCGAACGCGGCGCGTACGGCGGGGAGTTCACTCAGCAGCGCGCTCGGGCGCTGCGCCATGAACGTACCCGCGAACCGCTCCCAGTCCACATCAGCGACCACGACGTTCCCGTCACCACGCTCCACCGCCGTGGCCAGACCCGCGATCGCCACAGCCGGAGCCATCGACGGCAGGCCAAGACGCTTCAGCTGCGCCGCAGCGCCCTGCCCGGCGTTCGCGACCATGCCGCCATCGGCCCACGGGCCCCACGCCACGGCCGTGGCGGGAAGGCCCGAAGCCCTGCGGTGCTCGGCCAGCGCGTCCAGGTAGGCGTTGGCAGCCGCGTACGCGCCCTGTCCACTGCTCCCCCACACACCAGCGATCGACGAGAACAGCACGAACGCGTCCAACGACGTGTCGGCGAGCAGCTCGTGCAGGTTCCGGGCGCCGTCGGCCTTCGCCGCCAGTACGTCAGCGAACTCACCCAGGTCGGACGGGTCTACGTCGGCGAGGGCGGCCGAACGCTCGACGCCCGCCGCGTGCACCACAGCGGTGAGCGGGAGCTCGGCGGGCACCGAGGCGAGTACGTCGGCGAGCGCGTCCCGGTCGGTGGTGTCGCAGGCCGCGATGGTGACGCGGGCGCCCAGTTCGGTCAGCTCCGTCAGCAGTTCCCGCGCGCCCTTGGCGTCGAGGCCTCGCCTGCTGGTCAGGAGCAGGTGCTCGGCGCCCTTGGCGGCCAGCCACCGGGCGACGTGTCCGCCGAGCGCACCGGTACCGCCGGTGACGAGCACCGTGCCGCGCGGCGTCCAGCCCTCGGCGGGGGCGTCACCCAAGGGCGCGGGTGCCAGCCTGCGGCCGAGGACCTCGCCGCCGCGTACAGCGACCTGGTCCTCGCCATTCGACCCGGCAAGCACCGAGGCCAGCAGATCACCCGTCGTCTCGTCGTCCTGCGCGTCCGGCAGATCGACCAGGCCGCCCCAGCGGCCGGGCTGTTCCAGCGCGGCCACCCGGCCCAGGCCCCACACCATCGACTGCTCGAACCCGGTCACCGCGTCGTCCGGGCCTGCCGCCACCGCGCCCGACGTCAGGCACCACAGCGGAGCCGACACGCCCGCTTCGTCCAACGCGCGCAGCAGCCCGATCGTGGCCACGACCCCCGCGGGGACGGCCGCAGCGCCCGCGTCCGCGAGCCCGAGGAGCGAGACCACACCGCTCAGAGCGGGCAGCTCGCACAGCCGCTCCGCCCAGTCGGCGGCCTGCGGGTCGACGTGCAGGACCCGTGCCTCCGCGCCGTTGCGGGTCAGCGCGTCGCGCACCCACTCGGCCCGCTCCTCGCCCACCGGCGCCACGACCAGCCAGGCGCCGTCAAGGCGGTGGGACCCGGCCGCCACCGGCCGCCACTCGACCCGGTACCGCCAGCCCTCCACGGCGGACAGCCCCTGCTGCTCCTTGCGCCAGGCGGAGAGGCGGGGCAGCACCGCGCTGAACGGGTCGTCGGACGACACGCCCAACGTGCGGGCGAGGTCGCCGAGTTCGCCCTCTTCCACGGTCTCCCAGAACCGCGCCTCCACCGGAGACATGTGCTCGGCGGTCTCGCCGACGGCCGGGGCGTCCAGCCAGTAGCGCTCCCGCTGGAAGGCGTACGTCGGCAGGTCGACACGTCGGGCTCCGCTGCCCGCGAAGTAGGCGGTCCAGTCGACGGCCACGCCGCGCGTGTGCAGCGCGGCGACCGTGGTGAGCAGGGCGGCCTCCTCGGCCCTGTCCGCGCGCAGCGCGGGCAGGAACACCGCGTCGGGCGCGCTGCCCAGGCCGAGAGCGGACAGCGTGCCGCCCGGGCCGACCTCGACGAACGCGGTCACGCCCTCGGCCCGCAGCGTGCTGACGGCGTCGGCGAACCGCACCGCCTCGCGCACATGCCGCACCCAGTACTCCGCCGACGCCAGCTCCTCCGCCGAAGCCGAACGGCCCGTCAGCGTCGACACGATGGGGATCGCGGGCGCCTCGTACGACACACCCTCAAGCACCTGGCGGAAGTCGTCGAGCATCGGGTCCATCAGCGGCGAGTGGAACGCATGGCTGACGCGCAGCTTGGTGACCTTACGGCCCGCGTCGCGCCAGCGCTCGCCCACCGCCTCCACATCAGCGGCCACACCAGAGACGACCACCGAGTTCGGGCCGTTCACCGCCGCGATCCCTACCGTCTCCGGCAGCTCCGGGGCGACCTCATCCTCCGTCGCCTGGATCGCCACCATCGCACCGCCCTCAGGCAGCGCCTGCATCAGCCCAGCACGGGCCGACACCACCCTCACCGCATCAGCCAGGGACCAGACGCCCGCCACATGCGCGGCCGCCAGCTCGCCGATCGAGTGACCGGCCAGCATGTCCGGCCGTACACCCCACGACTCAAGCAGACGGAACAACGCCACCTCGACCGCGAACAACGCGGGCTGCGTCACCCCGGTCTCGTTCAGCGCGTCGGCGTCCTCACCGAACAGCACTTCACGCACCTCGGGCGCCAGGAGGACCAGTACCTCCTCCAGGGCTTCGGCGAACACCGGGAAACGGTCCGCCAGTTCACGCCCCATGCCTAGGCGCTGCGAGCCCTGGCCCGAGAACAGGAAGCCGAGCAGCCCGGTGGTGGCGGAGCCCGTCACCACGCCCGCCGCCTGCCTGCCCTCAGCCAGCGCGGCCAGGGCAGTCAGCCGGTCCTCAGCGCCCTCCGCTACGACGACCGCGCGCTGCTCCAGCGACGCCCGCGTCGTCGCGAGCGAGAAGCCCACATCCACGGGGTCCAAGGCAGCGGCTTCCGAGCGCAGCCGCTCGGCCTGCTCCCTGAGCGCTTCCGTGGTCCGGGCCGAAAGGACCCACGGCACGAGTCCGCCCGGCGCGGACGCCACGGCGGGAGTCGGCTGGTCGGGCTCCTGGTCGGGTTCCGGGGCGGGCTCCGGGGCCTGTTCGATGACGGTGTGCGCGTTGGTGCCGCTCACGCCGAACGACGACACGCCCGCCCGCCGCGCGCGGCCGGTCTCCGGCCACGGCCGGGACTCCGTAAGGAGCTCCACCGCACCCGCCGACCAGTCCACGTGCGACGACGGCTCGTCCACGTGGAGCGTGCGGGGCAGGACGCCGTGGCGCATCGCCATGACCATCTTGATGATGCCCGCCACGCCGGCGGCGGCCTGCGTGTGACCGATGTTGGACTTGACCGAGCCGAGCCACAGCGGCCGGTCGGCGTCGCGGTCCTGGCCGTACGTGGCGAGCAGGGCCTGGGCCTCGATCGGGTCGCCGAGCCGCGTTCCGGTGCCGTGCGCCTCGACCGCGTCCACGTCGGCGGGGGCGAGGCCCGCGCTGGCCAGGGCCTGGCGGACGACGCGCTGCTGGGACGGGCCGTTCGGGGCCGTCAGGCCGTTGGACGCGCCGTCCTGGTTGACCGCCGAGCCACGGACCACCGCGAGCACCTGGTGGCCGTTACGCTGGGCGTCGGAGAGCCGCTCGACGAGGAGCATGCCGACGCCCTCGCCCCAGCCGGTGCCGTCGGCGCCGTCGGCGAAGGCCTTGCAGCGGCCGTCCGGGGCGAGGCCGCGCTGGCGGCTGAACTCGATGAACGAACCCGGCGTCGACATCACCGTCACACCGCCGACGAGCGCCAGTTCACACTCGCCCTTGTGCAGCGACTGCACCGCCAGGTGCAGCGCCACCAGCGACGACGAGCACGCCGTGTCGACGGTCACGGCCGGGCCTTCGAGGCCGAAGGTGTAGGAGAGGCGGCCGGAGATGACGCTCGCGGAGATGCCCGTGCCCGCGTAGCCCTCGACCGTCTCCTGCGCGGCCACCAGCAGCTGGGCGTAGTCCTGGCCGTTGGTGCCGACGAACACGCCGGAGCGGCTGCCCCGCAGCGAGTCGGGGTCGATGCCAGCGCGTTCGAACACCTCCCAGGAGGTTTCCAGGAGGAGGCGCTGCTGCGGGTCCATGGCGAGGGCCTCGCGGGGCGAGATGCCGAAGAAGTCCGCGTCGAACTCCATCGCGTCGTGCAGGAATCCGCCTTCGCGGGCGTAGGTGGTGCCCGAGTGGCCGGGGTCCGCGTCGTACAGCGACTCCACGTCCCAGCCCCGCTCGGCGGGGAACCCGGATACGGCGTCCGCGCCGGACTCGACAAGACTCCACAGGCGGTCGGGCGAGTTCGCCCCGCCGGGGAAGCGGCAGCTCATGCCGACGATCGCGATCGGCTCGCTGGCCTTCTCCTCGACCTCGCGCAGCCGTTGCTTGGTCTGCCGCAGGTCGGCGGTCAGGCGCTTCAAGTAGTCGAGGACCTTGTCGTCGTTCGACATGTGCGTGCTACCCCTTTGTGGGTGTGAGTCCGTACCCGTGTGGATGGGAGTCCGTGCGGTGTTGTCCGGGGACAGCCCGGGACGGCTGGGATGGATGCCAGCCGTGACGGCTGAGGTGGATGCCAGCGGTGGTGGCCTGGGGTGGATACCAGCCGTGGTGGCTGAGGTGGGTGCCAGCGGTAGTGGCTGAGGTGGATACCAGCGGTGGTGGCTGAGGTGGGTGCCAGCCACCACCGCGGCTGGGGTGGGTGCCAGGCCGTGCTGGCTGATCAGGACTTTCCGAGTTCCTCGTCGATGATGTCGAAGACGTCGTCGAGCGTCGCCGAGGTCAGGTCGGCCGTCTCAGCCTCGGGCTCCGGCTCGTCCCATGTGTTCAGGAGCGAGCGGAGCCGCAGCCGGATGTCCCCGGCCAGCGCGTCGTCCGGGTCGAGCTTGGCCATGGTGATCGACAGTCTGTTGAGTTCGCTGAGTACGGCGGCGGCGGGCGAGCCGTGGTCGGCGAGGACCGTCGTGCGCAGGTGCGCCGCGAGCGCCGCGGGGTTGGGGTGGTCGAACACCAGGGTGGCGGGCAGGCGGGCGTCGACTTCCGCGTCGAGGCGGTTGCGGAGCTCCACCGCGGTCAGCGAGTCGAAGCCGAGCGCCTTGAACGCCCGGTCCGCCTCGACGGCCTCCGGTCCCGCGAAGCCGAGGACGGCCGCGGTGTGCGTGCGGACGAGGTGGACGAGCGCCCGGTCCTGCTCCGCCTCGGTGAGGCCCGCGAGGCGCTGGGCAAGCGGGACCGCGCCGGAGTCCTCGCCGGACCGCGCGGTCCTGCGGGCGGGGGTGGGAACCAGGCCGCGCAGCAGCGGCCGCACCCGCTCCGGGTGGGCGCGCAGCGCCGCCAGGTCGATCGCGGCGGGCACCGCCGTCGCGGCGCCGGTGGCGCGGGCCGCGTCGAACAGCGCCATGCCGTCCTCGTTGGCCAGCGGGACCATGCCACCGCGCGCCATGCGCTGCACGTCGGCGTCGTCGAGGTGGCCGGTGATGCCGCTGGCCTCGGCCCACAGGCCCCAGGCCAGTGACGTCGCGGGCAGCCCCGCGGCGCGGCGGTGGTGGGCGAGCGCGTCGAGGTAGGCGTTGGCGGCCGCGTAGTTGCCCTGCCCTGGGCCGCCGAACACACCGGCGGCCGCGGAGAACAGGACGAACGCGGTGAGGTCGCGGCCCTGGGTCAGCTCGTGCAGGTGCTGTGCGGCGTCGGCCTTCGGGCGGAGCACGGCGTCGATGTGCTCCGGGGTGAGGGACTCGATGACGCCGTCGTCCAGGACGCCCGCGGTGTGCACGACGGCGGTCACGGGGTGCTCCGCGAGGAGCGCGGCGACCGCGTCGCGGTCGCTGACGTCGCAGGCGGCGACCGCGACGCGCGCGCCGAGTGCCTCCAGTTCTTGGCGCAGTTCCGCCGCGCCCGGCGTGGCCGTGCCGCGCCTTCCGGTCAGGACGAGGTCGCGTACGCCGTGGTGGGAGACGAGGTGCCGGGCGGTCAGGCCGCCGAGCACGCCGAGCCCGCCGGTGATCAGTACCGTGCCGTCGGGGGCGAAGGCCTCCGGGGCGGGGGCGTTCGCCGGGACGGCGAGCCGGGCGAGCCGTGGCGCCGTGGTGGCTCCGCCCCTGATCGCGAGCTGCGGCTCTCCGCTCGCCACGGCGGCGGGAAGGCCGCGCAGCGACCGCTCGTCGCCGTCCGTGTCGACCAGGACGAACCGGGTCGGGTGCTCCGACTGCGCCGAGCGCACCAGGCCCCACACGGGGGCGCGCACCAGGTCCGGTACGTCCTCGTCAGGGCCGGCGGCGATGGCGCCGCTGGTGAGCAGCACGAGCTGGGAGTCGGCGAGCTGGTCGGCGGCGAGCCACCGCTGGAGCAGGCCGAGGGTGTGGTGCGTGGCCGCTCGGGGGGTCGTCGCGCTCGCGCCGGGCGTCACGGCCACGTACCGGGGCGCGGGTGCGCCCTGGTCGAGGGCGGCCAGGAGCGCGGCCAGGTCGGCGTGTGCGTCGGCCTGTTGGCCCGCGGCGGTGAGCGCGTGGGCGAGGCCGTCGGTGTCGCCGCCGAGCAGCGCCCAGGTGCCGCTGTCGGGGGCGGCGTCCTGGGCCGGGGCCCAGGCCACCGTGAACAGGGAGTCGCGGTGCGCGGAGCGGGCGAGGGCGAGCTGGTCGGCCGACAGGGGCCGCAGGGTGAGCTCGTCGACGGCGGCGACGGGTTCGCCGGTGCCGTCGGTGACGAGCACGGCCACGGCGTCCACGCCGACGGGCGTGAGCCGGACGCGCAGCGCCCTCGCGCCGGTCGCGAGGAGCCGTACCCCGGCCCACGAGAACGGGAGTCCCGCGGAGCTGACGCCGAGGCCGACGGCGTGCAGGGCCGTGTCCAGGAGCGCGGGGTGCAGGCCGAAGCCGTCGTCCGCGAGTCCTTCGGGCAGGGCCGCTTCCGCGAACACCTCGTCGCCCTTGCGCCAGGCGGCGCGCAGGCCCTGGAAGGCGGGGCCGTGGTCGAGGCCGGAGGCGGCGACGGTGGCGTAGTGCCCGTCGAGGTCGACCGGTTCGGCTTCGCTCGGCGGCCAGGCGACGAGGGTGTCGGTGACGGGTTGTGCCCGCTCGGTCAGGGCGCCGGTGGCGTGGCGGGTCCAGTCGCCGCCGTCGTCGCCCCGGGAGTCCACGGTGAAGGCGCGCCTGTCGGTGGCGTCCGGTCCGGCGAGGCTGAGCCGCACCTGGACGCCGTCCCGTTCGGGAAGGACCAGGGGTGTCTCCAGGACCAGGTCGTCCAGGGAGGCGCAGCCGACGTGGTCACCGGCGCGCAGCGCAAGGTCGACGTAGGCGGCGCCGGGGAGCACCGCGGAGCCGAGGACGCGGTAGTCGGAGAGCCAGGGGTGGGTGCGCGGGGACAGCCTGCCGCTGAACACGAGGCTCTGGGAGTCGGCGAGTTCGGTGACGGCGGCGAGCACGGGGTGGTCGACGCGGCCGAGTCCCGCGGAGGTGACGTCGCCGGAGGCGGTGTGCGTCGTCGTGGGCCAGAAGCGGGTGCGCTGGAACGGGTAGGTCGGCAGGTCGACGCGGCGCGTGCCGGACGTCCGCCACTCCACCTGGCCGCCGCGGGCGAACAGGCCGGCCGCGGCGGACAGGAGCCGGGTCAGGCCGCCGTCCCCGCGTCGCAGGGAGCCGACGACGATGCCTTCGGGGCCGGTGAGTTCGCCCAGGCCCGCCACGAGGACGGGGTGCGGGCTCACTTCGACGAACGCCGTGAACCCGTCCGCCGCCAGGGTGGAGACGGCGTCGGCGAACTCGACGGTCTGCCGCAGGCTCCGGTACCAGTAGGCGGCGTCCAGCTCGCGGGTGTCCAGCCAGCCGCCGGTCAGCGGGGAGTAGTACGGCACGTCGGCGGGGCGCGGCGACACGTCCGCGAGGCCTTCCAGGAGGCGCCCCTCGATCCGTTCGACGTGGTGGGAGTGGGGGGCGTAGTCGGCGAGGACGCGCCGTGCCCACACGCCGTTCCCGGCGCAGTCCTGAAGGAGTTCGTCGAGCGCGTCGAGGTCTCCGGAGACGACGACGGAGGCGGGTCCGTTGACGACGCCGACGGCGAGCTGTCCTTCCCAGCGGGCGATCAGCTCCCGTACGTCGGCCACGGGCAGCGCGACCGACACCATGCCGCCCTGCCCGGACAGCGCCGCGAGGGCTCCGCTGCGCAGGACGACGAGCCGGGCGGCGTCCTGCAGGGTCAGGGCGCCCGCGACGCAGGCCGCGGCGATCTCGCCCTGGGAGTGGCCGAGGACGGCGCTGGGCTCGACGCCCCACGACCGCCAGGTCGCGGCCAGCGACACCATCACCGCGAACAGGGCGGGCTGGACGACGTCGAGGCGTTCCATGAGGGCGGGGTCGTGGATCGCGTCGAGGAGCGACCAGTCGACGAACTCCTCGAGCGCGGCGGCGCACTCCTCCATGCGGGTCCGGAACTCCGGCGAGGATTCCAGCAGGTCGCCCGCCATGCCGAGCCACTGCGAGCCGTGGCCGGGGAACACGAACACCGGGCCGGTGCCGCGCTGGTCGGCCACGCCGGTGACGACGTTCGGGGCCTCGCGGCCGTCGGCGAGGGCGGTGAGACCGGAGAGGAACTCCTCCTGGTCCTGGCCCACCACGACGGCCCGGTGGTCGAACGTGGCGCGGGAGCGCAGCGCGTGGGCGACGTCGGCGACGGGCAGGCCCGGCTGGCGGGCGCACTCCTCCCGGAGCCGGGCCGCCTGTTCCCGCAGGGCATCGCCGGAGCGCGCGGTCAGCACCCACGGGACGACGCCCGCCGGTGCGGGTCCGGTCTCGTCCGGTGTCGTCCGGGGGGCCTGCTCGATGACGGTGTGCGCGTTCGTACCGCTGAATCCGAACGAGGACACGCCCGCGCGCCACGGCCGGTCCACGGCGGGCCAGTCGCGCTGGTCGGTGAGCAGGCGCACCGCGCCCGCGGACCAGTCGACGTGCGAGGACGGGGCGTCGACGTGGAGGGTGCGGGGCAGCACGCCGTGGCGCATCGCGAGGACCATCTTGATCACACCGGCGACTCCGGCGGCGGCCTGGGTGTGGCCGAGGTTGGACTTGATCGAGCCGAGCCACAGCGGCTGGTCGTCGGGCCGGTCCTGGCCGTACGTGGCGAGCAGGGCCTGCGCCTCGATCGGGTCGCCCAGCTTCGTACCCGTACCGTGCGCCTCCACCGCGTCCACATCCGCCGAGGTGAGGCCCGCGCTGGCGAGGGCCTGGCGGATGACGCGCTGCTGCGCGGGCCCGTTGGGGGCGGTGAGGCCGTTGGAGGCGCCGTCCTGGTTGACGGCCGAGCCCCGTACGACGGCGAGGACCTGGTGGCCGTTGCGCTCGGCGTCGGAGAGGCGTTCGACGAGGAGCATGCCGATGCCCTCGCCCCAGCCGGTGCCGTCGGCGGCGTCGGCGAAGGCCTTGCAGCGGCCGTCGACGGACAGGCCGCGCTGGCGGCTGAACTCGATGAACGCGCCCGGCGTCGACATCACCGTGACACCGCCCGCCAGGGCCAGTTCACACTCGCCCTGGTGCAGCGCCTGCACGGCGAGGTGCAGGGCGACAAGCGACGACGAGCAGGCCGTGTCGACGGTGACGGCGGGTCCTTCGAGGCCGTAGGTGTAGGAGAGGCGGCCGGACATGACGCTGGCCGCGCTGCCCGTCGCCACGTGCCCGCCCACGTCCTCGGCGGCCCCTTCGAGGACGAGTCCGTAGTCCTGCACGTTCGAGCCGACGAACACGCCGATCCGCTCGCCGCGCAGCGCGTTCGGGTCGAGTCCGGCGCGCTCGAAGGTCTCCCAGGAGGTTTCGAGGAGGAGGCGCTGCTGCGGGTCCATGGCGAGGGCCTCGCGCGGCGAGATGCCGAAGAAGCCCGCGTCGAAGTCGGCCACGCGGTCGAGGAAGGCGCCGCTGCGGCTGTAGGACGTGCCCACCCCTTCGGGGTCCGGGTCGTACAGCGCCTCCAGGTCCCAGCCGCGGTCGTCCGGGAACCGCGACACCGCGTCGCCGCCCGCCAGGAGCACCTGCCACAGCTCTTCGGGGCTCGTCACGCCGCCGGGGTAGCGGCAGGCCATCGCCACGATCGCGATGGGTTCGTCGGTGGTGCCGGGAGCGGTGGTGCCGGGCGTGGGGAGGGGCCCGCCGAGCGGTTCCTGGACCTCCGACAGCAGGTGGGCGGCGAGCGCGGCGGGGCTGGGGTAGTCGAAGACGACGGTGGCGGGCAGGGTCAGGCCGGACGCGGTGGTGAGGCGGTTGCGCAGTTCCACGGCGGTCAGCGAGTCGAAGCCCAGGTCGCGGAAGGCCCGGTCGGGGTCCACGGCGCCGGTCGAGGTGTGCCCCAGGACGGCGGCGGCCTCCGTGACGACGAGGCCGCGCACCGCGTCCCGCTGCCGCTCGGGGTCGAGGCCGGTGAGGAGGCGGCGCAGCGCGGCGCCGTCCTCGTCGGCGGCACCGGATCCATGGGGCGCGCCCGGCCGGTCGGCCTGGGCGGCGATCGCGTCGCGCGCCTCGGCCAGGTCGGCGAGCAGCGGGCTGGGCCTGCCGATGGTGAACGCGGGGGCGAACCGCTCCCAGTCGACGTCCGCGACGACGGTGGTCGGCGTCCCGCCGCCGACGGCGTCGGCGAGGGCGCTCACCGCGGGTTCGGGCGGCAGGGCCGGGAGCCCGCGCCGGGACAGCTGCCGTCGCGCCTCGTCGTCGGCCATGCCGCCGCCGCCCCAGGGGCCCCAGGCCACGGTGGTACCGGGCAGGCCGAGCGAGGCGCGGTGTTCGGTGAGCGCGTCGAGGTAGGCGTTGGCGGCGCTGTAGGCGAGCTGGCCGCCGCTGCCCCAGATCCCGGCGATCGAGGAGTAGGAGAGGAACGCGTCGAGGGGCGTGTCGGCGAGGAGTTCGTGCAGGTGGGCGGCGCCCGCCACCTTGGCGGTGACCACGTCCGCGAAGCGCGCGAGGTCCGTCTCGTCGGCGGGGACGCTGTCGTTGAGCCCGGCGGTGTGGACGACGGCGCGGACCGGGTCACCGGCGGCGGCCAGGTCGTCGAGGAGCGCGGCGAGGCCGTCCCTGTCGGCGATGTCGACGGCGGCGACCGTGACGCGGGCGCCGAGGTCAGCGAGTTCGGCGTCCAGTTCCGCCGCGCCTGCGGCGTCGGGGCCGCGCCTGCTGACCAGGACGATGTGCTCGGCTCCGTGCGCGGCGAGCCAGCGGGCGGCCCGCGCTCCGAGGGCGCCGAGACCGCCGGTCACCAGGGCCGTGCCGCGGGGCGTCCAGGCGAGGCCCGCGGCGGTCGGCGCGGCGCGGCGCAGCCGCCGGGCGAGGACGCCGGACGCGCGGACGGCGACCTGGTCCTCCGCTCCGCCAAGGAGGCCGCACAGCCGTGCGGCCACGGGCTCGTCCACCGTCTGCGGCAGGTCGACAAGGCCGCCCCAGCGGTCGGGGTGTTCCAGCGCGGCGGCCCGGCCAAGGCCCCACACCATGGACTGCGCGTATCCCGCGACCGCGTCCTCCGCGCCCGCCGACACCGCGCCCGACGTCACGCACCACAGCGGTGCTCGTACGTCCGTGTCGCCGAGCGCCTGGAGCAGCGCGAGGGTGGCCGCGACGCCGTTCGGCACGGCGGGGTGGTCGGGGTGCGGCGACTCGTCGAACGCGAGGAGCGAGAGGACGCCGCTGATCTCGGCGCCCGCGACGGCCGCGCGCAGCGCGTCGGCCAGGCCCTCGCGGTCGGCCCCGGCCACGGGCAGCGCGAGGAGCGTGAGGCCCTGGCCGGTCAGCGACTCGGCAAGCGCGGCGGCGCGCTCGTCGCCCGCGGGCGTCACGGCGAGCCAGGTGCCCGCGGGAGGCGTGACGGCCTGGTGGCCGACGGCCTTCCAGTCGACGGTGTAACGCCACTTGTCGACCGTGGACTTCTCGCGGCTCTGGCGCCGCCACGACGCGAGGAGCGGAAGGACGGCGCGGAGCGAGTCGGTGGTCTCGTCGTCGCTGACGCCGAGGGACGACGCGAGCGCGGTCGCCTCCTCGCTGTCGACGGCGGCCCAGAACTCCGCCTCGGCCGCGTCGGGCGCGGCCTCGTTCCCGCCGGGCTTGGTGTCCATCCAGTACCGCTGGTGCTGGAAGGCGTAGGTGGGCAGGTCGACGCGCCGGGCTCCGCTGCCCGCGAACCAGGCGCTCCAGTCGACGGCCACGCCGCGCGCGTGCAGCGCGGCGACCGTGGTGAGCAGGGCGGCCTCCTCGGCCCTGTCCGCGCGCAGCGCGGGCAGGAACACCGCGTCGGGCGCGCTGCCCAGACCGAGCGCGGTCAGCGTCCCGCCGGGCCCGATCTCCACGAACGCGGTCACACCCTCGTCCCGCGACGCGCTCACGGCGTCGGCGAACCGCACCGCCTCGCGCACGTGCCGCACCCAGTACTCCGGCGAGCACAGCTCTTCAGCGGTGGCCCGGGCGCCGGTCAGCGTGGACACGATGGGGATGGAGGGCGCGTCGTACGACACGCTCTCAAGTACCGCGCGGAAGTCGTCGAGCATCGGGTCCATCAACGGAGAGTGGAACGCGTGGCTCACCCGCAGCTTGGTGACCTTGCGGCCCGCCGCACGCCACCGCTCGCCAACAGCGTCCACATCAGCGGCGACACCAGAGACGACGATGGACGACGGCCCATTCACCGCCGCGACACCAACGGTCTCCGGCAGCTCCGCCGCCACCTCATCCTCGGTCGCCTGGATGGCGACCATCGCACCGCCCTCAGGCAGCGCCTGCATCAGCCCGGCACGGGCCGACACCACCTTCACGGCGTCAGCGAGGGACCACACACCAGACACATGCGCGGCCGCGAGCTCGCCGATCGAATGCCCGGCGAGTACGTCAGGACGCACACCCCACGACTCGAGCAGACGGAACAGCGCCACCTCGACCGCGAAGAGCGCGGGCTGCGTCACCCCGGTCTCATTCAGCGCCTCAGCGTCCTCACCGAACAGCACCTCACGGACCTCAGGCGCCAGGAGATCCAGCACCTCATCCAACTTTTCGGCGAACACCGGGAACCGGTCCGCCAGTTCACGGCCCATGCCAAGACGCTGCGAGCCCTGGCCCGAGAACAGGAAGCCCACCCGGTGGGCGGCTGCCGCGCCCACCACGACGCCCGGTTCTTCACGTCCCTCGGCGAGCGCGGCGAGCGCCGACAGGAACGCGGCGGGCTCGGCGGCGACGACCACCGCGCGGTGGTCGAGGGCCGTCCGTGATGTCGCGAGGGAGTAGGCGATGTCGACGGGTGCGTGCGTGTCCGCGAGGGCGAGCAGGCGCTCCGCCTGGCCGCGCAGCGCGTTCTCGTCGCCCGCCGAAAGCACCCACGGCACCAGGCCGTCGTACGTCTGCTCGGGGGCCTTCTCCGGCTCGACGGCAGGGGCTTGCTCGATGACGGCGTGCGCGTTCGTACCGCTGAACCCGAACGACGACACACCCGCCCGCCACGGCCGGCCTGTCTCCGGCCACGCGCGGTCCTGCGTCAGCAGTTCCACCGCGCCCGCCGACCAGTCGACGTGCGGCGACGGCTCGTCCACGTGGAGCGTGCGAGGCAGGACGCCGTGACGCATCGCCATGACCATCTTGATCACACCCGCCACACCGGCAGCCGCCTGCGTGTGACCGATGTTCGACTTCACCGAACCCAGCCACAGCGGCTGGCCTTCGGGCCGGTCCTGGCCGTACGTGGCGAGCAGCGCCTGCGCCTCGATCGGGTCGCCGAGCTTGGTGCCCGTACCATGTGCCTCGACCGCGTCCACGTCGGCGGGAGTGAGGCCCGCGCTGGCCAGGGCCTGGCGGATCACCCGCTGCTGGGACGGGCCGTTCGGGGCCGTCAGGCCGTTGGACGCGCCGTCCTGGTTGACCGCCGAGCCACGGACCACCGCGAGCACCTGGTGGCCGTTACGCTGCGCGTCCGACAGGCGCTCCACGAACAGCATGCCCACGCCCTCGCCCCAGCTCGTGCCGTCGGCGGCGGCGGCGAACGCCTTGCAGCGGCCGTCCAGCGAAAGGCCGCGCTGGCGGCTGAACTCGATGAACGCACCCGGCGTCGACATCACCGTCACACCGCCCGCCAGGGCCAGCGAGCACTCCCCCGACCGCAGCGCCTGCACCGCCAGGTGCAGCGCCACCAGCGACGACGAGCACGCCGTGTCGACGGTGACGGCCGGGCCCTCGAAGCCGAAGGTGTAGGAGAGGCGGCCGGAGGCCACGCTGGCCGCGTTGCCGGTCGCCATGTAGCCGCCGACGTCCTCGGCGGCCTCGCCCAGGACGAGCCCGTAGTCCTGGGCGTTGGAGCCGACGAACACGCCGACGCGCTCGCCGCGCAGCGAAGCCGGGTCGATGCCCGCCCGTTCCAGGAGTTCCCAGGAGGTTTCCAGGAGGAGGCGCTGCTGCGGGTCCATGGCGAGGGCCTCGCGCGGTGAGATGCCGAAGAAGCCCGCGTCGAATCCGCTCACGTCCGCCAGGAAGGCGCCCGACCGCAGATACGTGGTGCCCACGGAGTCCGGGTCGGGGTCGTACAGCGCCTCCACGTCCCAGCCACGGTCGGCCGGGAAGTCCACCACCGCGTCGCCGCCCGCGAGGAGCACCCGCCACAGGTCTTCCGGGCTCGCCACGCCGCCGGGGAACCGGCACGACATCGACACGATCGCGATCGGCTCGTCGGCCGGGCCCGCCACGGCCGTGGGCGCGGTGGGGTCGAAGTCCACGCCCGCGCCGGACAGTTCGGTGCGCAGGTACGCGGCGAGTTCGGCGGCGGTCGGGTAGTCGAAGACCAGGGTCGCGGGCAGGGCGACGCCTGTGGCCTCGCTCAGGCGGGAGCGCAGCTCGACCGCCGTCAGCGAGTCGAAGCCCAGGTCCTTGAAGGCTCGTGTCGCGGAGAAAGCGTCGGCCGACACATGGCCGAGGACCGCCGCAGCCTCGTACCGGACCAGGTCGGTCAGCTGCCGCTCCTGCTCCGCCTCGTCAAGCCCAGCGAGCCGCCGCGCCAGTTCCGACGAACCCTGATCCACCGTCGTGGCCTCGAACGCGGCGCGTACGGCCGGGAGTTCACTCAGCAGCGCGCTCGGGCGCTGCGCCATGAACGTACCCGCGAACCGCTCCCAGTCCACATCGGCGACCACGACGTTCCCGTCACCACGCTCCACCGCCGTGGCCAGGCCCGCGATCGCCACGGCGGGAGTCATCGTCGACAGGCCCCAGCGGTGCAGCAGCGCGGCCTGTTCGGCGGTGGCGACCATGCCGCCGCCGCCCCACGGGCCCCACGCCACGGCCGTGGCGGGAAGGCCTGAAGCCCTGCGGTGCTCGGCCAGCGCGTCCAGGTAGGCGTTGGCAGCCGCGTACGCGCCCTGCCCACTGCTCCCCCACACACCAGCGATCGACGAGAACAGCACGAACGCGTCCAACGACGTGTCGGCGAGCAACTCGTGCAGGTTGCGGGCACCGTCGGCCTTCGCCGCCAGTACGTCAGCGAGGTCGTCCGGGTCGAGGTCGGCGAGGGTGGCCGACCGCTCGATGCCCGCCGCGTGCACCACAGCGTCGAGTTCCGGAAGGCTGTCCAGCAGCGCCGCGACGGACTCCCGGTCCGCCATGTCACAGGCCGCGAACGTCACCCGTACGCCCAACTCGCCCAGCTCAGCCGCCAGTTCCGAAGCACCCTCGGCCTCGCCGCCACGACGGCTGGCCAGCACCAGATGCTCAGCCCCCTGCCCCGCAAGCCACCGCGCCACATGACCACCCAGAGCACCAAGACCACCGGTGACAAGCACCGTCCCACGCGGCGACCAACCAGCCCCCGACACCTCACCCAATGGCGCCGGCACCAGCCTGCGACCGAGCACCCGGCCACCGCGTACAGCGACCTGATCCTCACCACTCACCCCGGCAAGCACCGAGACCAACAAGTCACCAGTCGACTCGTCGTCGTGCGCCTCCGGCAGATCGACCAGACCGCCCCAGCGGCCCGGCCGCTCCAGCGCGGCCACCCGGCCCAGACCCCACACCATCGACTGCTCAAACCCAGCCACAACGTCATCCGGACCCGCAGCCACCGCACCCGACGTCAGGCACCACAACGGAGCCGACACACCCGCGTCCGTCAGCGCCCGCAGCAGCCCGGTCGTGAGAACGGCACCGGCGTCCGCAAGCCCGAGCAGCGAGACCACACCGCTGAGAACGGGCAGTTCACGCAGCTGTTCCGCCCAATCGGCGGCATCCGCGTCCACGCGCAGGACCCGCGCCTCTGCGCCGTTGCGGGTCAGCTCGTCGCGCACCCACTCGGCCCGCTCCTCACCCACCAGCGCCACGACCAGCCACGTGCCATCGAGCTGACCGGCTCCAGCCGCCACCGGCTGCCACTCGACCCCGTACCGCCAGCCATCGGCCGTGGACCGGTCCCGCTGCTCCTTGCGCCACTCGGACAACCGAGGCAGCACCGCGCTCAGCGGGTCGTCCGACGACACATCCAGGGTGCGGGCGAAGTCGGCGACATCGCCCTCCTCGACGACCTCCCAGAACCGCGCCTCCGCCGGAGACAACCGCTCGGCACCCGCGTCGGCGGCAGCGGCGTCCAGCCAGTAGCGCTCCCGCTGGAACGCGTACGTCGGCAGGTCCACCCACCGCGAACCTCGTTCGACGAGGAACGCCTCCCAGTCCACGCGGACACCGCGCACATGCAGCTGTCCCGCAGCCGTCGTGACGGCCGTCGCCTCCGGGCGATCACCACGCAGTACGGGTACGAAGACCGCGTCCGGCGCGGACTCCCGGCCAAGCGCGGACAGCACGCCACCCGGCCCGACCTCCACGAACGTGCCGACACCGTCAGCGGCCAGGGTGCTCACGGCATCGGCGAACCGCACCGCCTCACGCACGTGCCGCACCCAGTACTCCGCCGACGCCAGCTCCTCCGCCGAAGCCGAACGGCCCGTCAGCGTCGACACGATGGGTATCGCGGGCGCCTCGTACGACACGCCATCAAGCACCGCGCGGAAGTCGTCGAGCATCGGGTCCATCAGCGGCGAGTGGAAAGCGTGGCTGACACGGAGCTTGGTGACCTTGCGGCCCGCCTCGCGCCACCTCTCCCCAACAGCCTCCACATCAGCGGCGACACCCGAGACGACGATCGACGACGGGCCGTTGACCGCCGCGATCCCTACGGTCTCCGGCAGCTCCGCCGCGACCTCATCCTCCGTCGCCTGGATCGCCACCATCGCGCCACCCTCAGGCAGCGCCTGCATCAGCCCAGCACGGGCCGACACCACCTTCACGGCATCCGCGAGAGACCACACGCCCGCCACATGCGCGGCAGCCAGCTCACCAATCGAATGCCCGGCCAGCACATCCGGCCGTACACCCCACGACTCAAGGAGACGGAACAACGCCACCTCCACCGCGAACAACGCGGGCTGCGTCACCCCCGTCTCATTCAGCGCCTCAGCGTCCTCACCGAACAGCACCTCACGGACCTCAGGTGCCAGGAGATCAAGCACCTCCTCCAGGGCTTCGGCGAACACCGGGAAACGGACCGCCAGTTCACGCCCCATGCCAAGGCGCTGCGAGCCCTGGCCCGAGAACAGGAAACCCACCTGGTGCGGGTCCGCCTCGCCGAGTGCCACGCCCGGGCCGGTCCGCCCCTCGGCGAGGGCGGCCAGCGCCGACTGGAACTCGGCGGGTTCGGCGGCGACGACCACCGCGCGGTGTTCCAGCACCGCGCGCGAGAAGGCCAGGGCGCGGCCGACGTCCGCCACCGGCAGCTCCGGCGACTCGTCCACGAGGGACTTGAGCCGCGCTGCCTGCTCGCGCAGCGCCTCGGGGGTCTTGGCCGACAGCGGCCACGGGACGACGGCACCGGCGGGCAGCGGCTCCGGGGCGTGCTCGGGCTCGGCGGCCACGGGGGCCTGCTCGATGACGACGTGGGCGTTCGTACCGCTGAAGCCGAACGACGACACACCCGCCCGCCACGGCCGGTCCGCAGCGGGCCACTCGCGCTCGTCGGCGAGCAGCTCCACCGCACCCGCCGACCAGTCGACGTGCGGCGACGGCTCGTCGACATGGAGCGTGCGGGGCAGGATGCCGTGGCGCATCGCCATGACCATCTTGATGACGCCCGCCACACCGGCGGCGGCCTGTGTGTGGCCGATGTTGGACTTGACCGAGCCGAGCCACAGCGGCCGTTCGGCGTCACGGTCCTGGCCGTACGTGGCGAGCAGGGCCTGCGCTTCGATCGGGTCACCGAGGCGCGTTCCGGTGCCGTGGGCCTCGACCGCGTCCACGTCGGCGGGGGCGAGGCCCGCGCTGGCCAGGGCCTGGCGGATCACCCGCTGCTGGGACGGACCGTTCGGGGCCGTCAGGCCGTTGGACGCGCCATCCTGGTTGACCGCCGAGCCACGGACCACCGCGAGGACCTGGTGGCCGTTGCGCTGGGCGTCGGAGAGCCGCTCGACGACGAGCATGCCGATGCCCTCACCCCAGCCGGTGCCGTCCGCGTCCGCGCCGAACGCCTTGCAGCGGCCGTCCACGGAAAGGCCGCGCTGCTTGCTGAACTCCACGAACGCGGCGGGCGTCGACATCACCGTCACGCCGCCCGCGAGCGCCAGCTCGCACTCGCCCGACCGCAGCGCCTGTACCGCCAGGTGCAGCGCCACGAGCGACGACGAGCACGCCGTGTCCACGGTCACGGCCGGGCCTTCGAGGCCGAAGGTGTAGGAGAGGCGGCCGGAGATGACGCTCGCCGCGCTGCCGGTGCCGAAGTAGCCCTCGACGCTGTCCGGCGCGGACATCATCAGCGTCGTGTAGTCCTGGCCGTTGGTGCCGACGAACACGCCGGAGCGGCTGCCCCGCAGCGAGTCGGGGTCGATGCCCGCCCGCTCGAAGGCCTCCCAGGAGGTTTCCAGGAGGAGTCGCTGCTGCGGGTCCATGGCAAGGGCCTCGCGGGGCGAGATGCCGAAGAACGCCGGGTCGAAGTCCGCGACCTGGTCGAGGAAGGCGCCCTTGCGGCTGTACGAGGTGCCCGTGCGCTCGGCAGTGGGGTCGTACAGCGCCTCCAGGTCCCAGCCACGGTCGTTCGGGAAGTCCGCGACCGCGTCGCCGCCGGTCAGGAGCACCCGCCACAGGTCCTCAGGGCTCGCCACGCCGCCCGGGAAACGGCAGGCCATCGACACGATCGCGATCGGCTCGTCGGCCGGGCCCGCCACGGCCGTGGGCGCGGCGGGGTCGAAGTTCACGCTCGCGCCGGACAGTTCGGTGCGCAGGTACGCGGCGAGTTCGGCGGCGGTCGGGTAGTCGAAGACGAGCGTCGAGGGCAGGGCGACGCCCGTGGCCTCGCTCAGGCGGGAGCGCAGCTCGACCGCCGTCAGCGAGTCGAAGCCCAGCTCCCGGAAGGCGCGGTTCGCGGAGAACGCGTCGCCGGACACATGGCCGAGGACCGCCGCCGCCTCGTAACGGACGAGGTCGGTCAGCTGCCGCTCCTGCTCGGCCTCGTCGAGCCCGGCGAGCCGCTGTGCCAGCGCCGAGGAACCCCGCTCCGGTGCCGTGGCGTCGAACGCGGCGCGTACGGCGGGGAGTTCGCTGAGCAGCGCGCTCGGGCGCCGCGCCATGAACGTGCCCGCGAACCGGTCCCAGTCGACGTCGGCGAGGGTGACCGTCGCGTCGCCGTTGTCGACGGCCGCGCCGAGACCGGCGAGCGCCGCTTCGGGGGACATCGTGTTCAGGCCCCTGCGCCGCAGGTGCGCGGCCTGCCCGGAGTCCGCGACCATGCCGCCGCCGCCCCACGGGCCCCACGCCACGGCCGTGGCGGGCAGGCCCGCAGCCCTGCGGTGCTCGGCCAGGGCGTCCAGGTAGGCGTTCGCCGCGCCGTAGGCGGCCTGCCCGCCGCTGCCCCACACACCGGCGATCGACGAGAACAGCACGAACGCGTCCAGCGGTGTGTCGGCGAGCAGCTCGTGCAGGTGGCGGGCGCCGTCGGCCTTCGCCGCCAGTACGTCGGCGAACGCGCCCAGGTCGGTCGGGTCGAGGTCGGCGAGGGCTGCCGGACGCTCGACGCCCGCCGTGTGGACGACCGCGGTCAGCTCCGGGAGGCTGTGCAGCAGCGCCGCGACGGACTCCCGGTCCGCCACGTCACAGGCCGCGAGCGTCACCCGTACGCCCAGCTCGACGAGTTCGGCCTCCAGTTCCGTGGCGCCTTCGGCGGCCTGGCCGCGGCGGCTGGCGAGGACCACGTGCTCGGCCCCGCGCGCCGCCACCCAGCGCGCCACATGACCGCCCAGCGCGCCGAGGCCGCCGGTGACGAGCACCGTGCCGCGCGGCGTCCAGCCCTCGACGGGGGCGTCGCCCAAGGGTGCGGGTGCCAGCCTGCGGCCGAGGACCTCGCCGCCGCGTACAGCGACCTGGTCCTCGCCACTCGACCCGGCAAGCACCGAGGCCAGCAGATCACCGGTCGTGTCGTCGTGCGCGTCCGGCAGATCGACCAGACCGCCCCAGCGGCCGGGCTGTTCCAGCGCGGCCACCCGGCCGAGGCCCCACACCATCGACTGCTCAAGCCTGGTCACGGCGTCGTCCGGGCCCGTCGCCACCGCGCCCGACGTCAGGCACCACAGCGGAGCCGAGACGCCCGCTTCGTCCAGCGCGCGTGACACGGCGATGGTGGCCCGCAGGCCCACGGGTACGCCCGGACCGTCCCCGTCGGCGAGCGCGAGGAGCGAGACCACACCGCTGAGAACGGGCAGTTCGCTCAGCTGCTCCGCCCAGTCGGCGGCCTGCGGGTCGACGTGCAGGACCCGTGCCTCGGCACCGTTGCGAGCCAGCGCCTCGCGCACCCACTCGACCCGGTCCTCGCCGACCGGCGCCACGACCAGCCAGGCGCCGTCAAGGCGGTGGGACCCGGCCGTCACCGGCCGCCACTCGACGCCGTACCGCAAGGCGTCAGCGGTGGACCGGTCGCGCTGCTTCCTGCGCCAGGCGGAGAGGCGGGGCAGCACCGCGCTCAGCGGGTCGTCGGACGACACGCCCAACGTGCGGGCGAGGTCGCCGAGTTCGCCCTCTTCCACGGTCTCCCAGAACCGCGCCTCCACCGGAGACATGTACGCGGCGGCCTCGCCGACGGCCGGGGCGTCCAGCCAGTAGCGCTCCCGCTGGAAGGCGTACGTCGGCAGGTCCACGCGGCGGGCGTCGTCGCCGTCGAAGCAGGCGGCCAGGTCCACCGGGACGCCGCGCACGTGGAGCCCGCCGACGGCGGCGGTCAGCGCGGCGAGTTCGGGGCGGTCGCCGCGCAGGGCGGGGATGAAGGCGGCCTCCGGGGCGTTGAGCTGTCCGAGGCCGGACAGGACGCCGCCGGGGCCGATCTCCACGAAGACGTCGACGCCGTGCTCGCGGAGCGCCGCGACCGCGTCGTGGAACCGCACCGACTGGCGTACGTGGCGCACCCAGTACTCCGGCGACGCCAGCTCTTCGGCCGTGGCCAGGCGGCCGATCAGCGTCGACACGATCGGGATCGCGGGCGCGTCGTACGACACGCCCTCCAGGACGCGGCGGAAGTCGTCGAGCATCGGGTCCATCAGCGGGGAGTGGAACGCGTGGCTGACGCGCAGCCGCGTCACCTTGCGGCCCGCCGCGCGCCACCGCTCCGCGACGGCCTCCACAGCGGCGGCCGGGCCCGAGACGACCACCGAGTCAGGACCGTTCACGGCGGCGATGCCCACGTCGTCCGGCAGGTCGGGCACGGCCTCGGCCTCGGACGCCTGGATCGCGGCCATCGCGCCGCCCGAAGGCAGCGCCTGCATCAGCGCGCCGCGCGCCGACACGACCTTCACGGCGTCCGCGAGGGACCACACGCCCGCCACGTGCGCGGCGGCCAGCTCGCCGATCGAGTGGCCCGCGAGCGCCTCGGGACGCACGCCCCACGAGTCGAGCAGGCGGAACAGCGCCACCTCGACGGCGAACAGCGCGGGCTGCGTCACCCCGGTCTCGTTGAGGGCGTCGGCGTCCTCGCCGAACAGCACCTCACGGACCTCGGGCGCCAGCAGGTCTAGTACCTCATCCAGCTTTTCGGCGAACACCGGGAAACGGTCCGCCAGTTCACGCCCCATGCCGAGGCGCTGCGAGCCCTGGCCCGAGAACAGGTAGCCCACGCGGCGGGTGGCCGCCTCGCCCACCACGACGCCGGGGCCGCCGCGGCCCTCGGCGAGGGCGGTGAGGCGTTCGAGGGTGGTGTCCTTGTCCTCGGCCAGCACGACGGCCCGGTGTTCGAACACGGAGCGGGTCGTGGCCAGGGAGAAGCCGACACCCGCCGCGTCGAAGCCGTCGGCGTCCCGCACGGCCGACAGGAGGCGGTCGGCCTGCGCGCGCAGCGCGTCGGGGGTCAGGGCGGACAGCGCCCACGGTACGACGGCGGGTGCCGGGGCGGTGGCCTCGGCCGCGACCGGGGCCGTGTCGGGTCCCTGTTCCAGGATGACGTGGGCGTTCGTGCCGCTGACGCCGAACGACGACACGCCCGCGCGGCGCGGCGCGCCGGTCTCCGGCCACGCCCGGTCCTCGGTCAGGAGGGACACGGCGCCCGCCGACCAGTCGACGTGGCTGCTCGGCTCGTCGACGTGCAGGGTCCTTGGCAGTACGCCGTGCCGCATCGCCATGACCATCTTGATGATGCCGCCGACCCCGGCGGCGGCCTGGGCGTGGCCGATGTTCGACTTCAACGACCCCAGCCACAGGGGCCGTTCGGCGTCGCGGTCCTGACCGTAGGTGGCGATGAGGGCCTGGGCCTCGATGGGGTCGCCGAGGGTGGTGCCGGTGCCGTGCGCCTCGACGGCGTCCACGTCGGACGGGGTGAGGCGGGCGCTCGCGAGGGCCTGGGTGATGACCGCCTGCTGGGACGGGCCGTTCGGCGCGGTCAGGCCGTGGGACGCGCCGTCCTGGTTCACCGCGGAGCCGCGGACGATCGCGAGGACGGGGTGGCCGTTGCGGCGGGCGTCGGAGAGCCGCTCCACCAGGAGCATGCCGACGCCCTCGCCCCAGCCGGTGCCGTCGGCGCTGTCGGAGAACGCCTTGCAGCGGCCGTCCACGGACAGGGCGCGCTGCCTGCTGTACTCGACGAAGGTGCGCGGGGTCGACATGAACGTGGCGCCGCCCGCGAGTGCGAGGGAGCACTCGTCGCGGCGGAGCGCCACCATCGCGAGGTGCAGGGCCACCAGCGACGACGAGCAGGCGGTGTCCACCGTCACGGCGGGCCCGACCAGGCCGAGGGTGTAGGCGACGCGGCCGGAGGCGATGCTGCCCGCGCTGCCGTTGGCGAGGTAGCCCTCGAACCCGTCGGGCGCCTGCGGCAGGCGCGTGGCGTAGTCGTTGTACATCACGCCCGCGAACACGCCGGTCTTGGAGTCCCTGGCCCGCGCCGGGTCGATGCCCGCGCGCTCGAACGCCTCCCAGGAGGTCTCCAGGAGGAGGCGCTGCTGCGGGTCCATCGCGAGGGCCTCGCGCGGGCTGACCCCGAAGAACGCCGGGTCGAAGTCCGTGGCGCCCTGGAGGAAGCCGCCGTGGCGGGTGATGGACGTGCCCGCGTGCTCCGGGTCGGGGTCGTAGAGGGCGTCGGCGTCCCAGCCGCGGTCGGCGGGGAACTCCACCACGGCGTCCCCGCCGTCGGCGACCAGGCGCCACAGGTCCTCCGGCGACGCGACGCCGCCGGGGTAGCGGCAGCTCATCCCGATGATCGCGATGGGCTCGTGCTCCCGCTCCTCGACCTCGCGCAGGCGCCGGCGGGCGTTGCGCAGGTCGGTGGTCGCCCGCTTGAGGTAGTCGCGGAGCTTGTTCTCGTTCTCCATTTAGCGTGCGCTCCTTACAGCGGTGCGGGCAGCGGTGCAGACGGCGGGGCGGGCAGCGGGACTGCCAGCGGGAGGGACAGCAGTGCGGACGGCGGGGCGGACGGCGGGGCGGAAGGGAGCGACGCGGGTCGTGGCGGTCACGAGGTCTCGAGTTCGTTGTCGAGGTAGCCGAAGAGCTCGTCGTCGGAGGCCGAGGTGAGGTCGGACCCCTCGGCTTCGTCCGCGTCGGCCGCGTCGCCGGAGCGGGCCTCGCCCCAGCGGGCGAGGAGGGCGCGCAGCCGCAGGTCGGCCTTGGTGACGGTGCCGTCGTCGGTGAGGGCGAGCAGCACGTTCTCCAGCTGGTCGAGCTGGTCGAGCACGTCGGTGTGGGGCTCGGGCCCGGCGGGTGCGAGCCGGGTGAGGACGTGCCGGGCGATCGCGGCGGGCGTCGGGTGGTCGAACACGAGGGTCGACGGCAGCCGCAGGCCGGTGGCCGCGGTGAGCCGGTTGCGCAGCTCCACCGACGTCAGCGAGTCGAACCCGAGGTCCCGCAGGCCGCGCCCGGGGTCGACCTCGGTGCCCGTGGTGTGGCCGAGGACGGCCGCGACCTGGGCGCACACGAGGTCGAGCACCGTCTGTTCGCGGTCGGCGGGCGACTGGGCGGCGAAGGCGTCGGCGAACGACGCGCTGGCGGCGGGGGTCGCCGTCGCGGCCCGGCGGACGGGGGCGCGGACCAGGCCCCGCAGGATCGGCGGCAGGGTGCCGTTCGCGGCCTGTGCGCGCAGCGTGGCGGTGTCCAGCGGCAGCGGCGCGAGCACGGGGCGGTCGTCGCCTGCCGCGGCGTCGAAGAGCGCGAGCGCGTCCCCGGTGGGCAGTTCGCGGACGCCGGAGCGGCCGAGCCGGGCCCGGTCGCCCGCGTCGAGCCCCGCCGTCATGCCGCTGGCGGCGGCCCACATGCCCCACGCCAGGGAGACGCCGGGCAGTCCGAGGGCGTGGCGGCGGCGCACGAGCGCGTCGAGCGCGGCGTTCGCGGCGGCGTAGGCGGCCTGGCCCGCGCTGCCGAGGAGGCCCGCGGCGGAGGAGAACACGACGAACGCGGACAGGTCGGCGTCCCGGGTGAGTTCGTCCAGGTGGAGCAGCCCGTCGACCTTCGGGGCGAAGACGCGGTCGACGCGTTCGGGGGTCAGGGACCCGAGGACGCCGTCGTCGACGACGCCCGCCGTGTGCACGACCGCGCCGAGCGGCCGCTCCAGCGAGGCGAGCAGCGCCGCCACGGCCGGGCGGTCTGCGATGTCGCAGGCCGCCACGGTCACCTGGGCGCCAAGGGCGGCCAGTTCGGCGCGCAGTTCCTCGGCGCCGTCGGTGGCGAGGCCCTTGCGGCCGGCCAGGACGAGGTGGCGTACGCCCCGGTCTGTGACCAGGTGGCGGGCCACGAGGGCGCCGAGGGTGCCGAGGCCGCCGGTCACCAGGACCGGGCGGTCCGGGTCGAGGGGCGCGGGCACGGTCAGGACGGCCTTGCCGGTGGGCCCGCTCTGGTGGAGGTGGCGGAACGCCTCGGGTGCGCGGCGGACGTCCCAGGCGCGCACCGGCGGGGGGCTGAGGACGCCTTCGTCGCACAGGGCGAGGACGTCGGCGAGGAGTTCCTGGACGCGGTCGGGGCCCGGTCGGGTCAGGTCGACGGTGGCGTTCGTGCCGCCGGGCGGCAGCGCGGCGGTGTCGCCGCTGTCCGCCGCGCCGAGTTCGACGAACCGGCCGCCGTCGGCGAGCAGTTCCAGGGCGCCGTCGGTGCATTCCCGTGCCAGCGCGTTCAGGACGGCGTCGACGCCGCGGCCGCCGGTCTCGGCGGTGAACCGGGCCACGAAGCCGGTGTCGTCCGAGGACGCCAGGCGCGTCGCGGGTACGCCCGCGGCCCGTACCGCGTCCCAGTCGGCGGGGCTCGCCGTCGCGTACACCTCCGCGCCCCGGTGGAGCGCGAGCCGTACGGCCGCGAGGCCCGCGCCGCTCGCCGCTCCGTGGATCAGTACGGACTCGCCCTGGCGCAGGAGTGCCAGGTCGCGCACGGCGTGCTGGGCCGTGAGGAACGTCAGGGGCACGGACGCCGCGCGGGCGAAGGACCATCCGGCGGGCATCGGGGCGAGGAGCCTGCGGTCGGTGACGGCGAGCGGGCCGAAGCCCGAGTCGGTCAGGCCGAGCACGCGGTCGCCCGCCGCCAGGTCGGTGACGTCCGCGCCGACCTCGGTGACCACGCCCGCGATCTCGCTGCCGAGTCCGGCGGTGCCCAGGTGGGCGTCCAGGGCGCGGTGTACGTCCCTGGGGTCGAGTCCGGCGGCGCGGACGGCGACGCGGACCTCGCCGGGGGCGAGGGGCGCGGTGGCGTCGGGGTGCGGGACCAGGCTGAGGTCGGCGAGGGAGCCGCGCGGCCGGGCGTCGAGGCGCCAGGGTCCTTCGGCGGGCGCGGCGAGCGGTCTTTCCGCGGCGGCGCGGGTGAGCCGGGGCACCGTCACCTTCCCGGCCCGAAGGGCCAGTTGGGGTTCGGCGGTGGCGAGCGCGGCGGGCAGGGCGCGGGCGGAGTCCTCGGCGCCGTCGAGGTCGACCAGGGCGAACCGGCCGGGGTTCTCGGTCTGCGCCGACCGCACCAGGCCCCATACGGCGGCCTGGGCCGGGTCGGGCGTGGCGGGGTCGGCGGCGCCGCGGGTCACGAACACCAGGCGGGCGTGCGCGGTCCGCTCGTCGGCGAGCCAGTCCTTGGCGAGTGCCAGCGCCCAGGTCACCGCCTCGCGTGCCGTCTTCCCCGCGGCGCCCGAGGGCCGCGGGCAGGGGGCCAGCAGGTCGGTCACGCCGTCGAGGGCTTCGAAGCCGGACACGGTGGGGGCGTCGGTGCCGAGGTCGTCGTCGCCGAGCACGGCGAGGCCGAGTGACTGGTCGGTGCCGTCGTCCACGGTCGCGTCGGCGGGCGTCCACTCCAGGGCGAGCAGCGATTCGGTGGCCGGGGACGCGAGCCCGCGCAGTTCCACCGGTCGCATGACCAGCGATTCGACGGTCGCGACGGGGCGTCCCGACGGGTCGGCGATGGCCAGCGCCATGTCGTCCTGGCCCTTGGGCGTCCAGCGCACCCGCAGCGTCGAGGCGCCGACGGCGTGCAGCCGTACCCCCGTGAAGCTGAACGGCAGCCGGGGGCCGCCGCCGGTCTCGTCGAGGGCGCGCAGCACGGGCGCGTGCAGCGCGGCGTCGAGCAGGGCGGGGTGCACGCTGAAGCCGTCGCCGCCGGTCCCTTCCGGAAGCGCGACCTCGACGTACGCGTCGTCGCCGAGGCGCCAGGCGGCGCGCAGGGCGCGGAAGACGGGCCCGTAGCCGTAGCCGAGTTCGTCGAGGCGGTCGTAGACGTCGTCGACGTCCATGGGGGTGGCGCCCGGCGGCGGCCAGGCGGCGAGCTCGGTGGCCGGGGAGTCGCCGGTGGTGAGGGTGCCGGTGGCGTGCTCGGTCCACGGCTCGTCCCGCTCTGCGTCCTCGGCCCGCGAGTGGACGCGGACGCTCCGCGTGCCGTCGGTCTCGGGGCCCACGGTGACGCGCAGGGCGAGGCCGCCGCGTTCGGGCAGGACCAGCGGGGCGTGCAGCACGAGTTCTTCGACGGTGTCCAGGCCGCAGTGGCTCGCGGCGTGCAGGGCGAGGTCGAGGAAGCCGGTGCCGGGGAAGAGGACCCGGCCGCCGACGCCGTGGTCGGCGAGCCAGGGCTGGGTCCGGGTGGACAGTCTGCCGGTGAGGACGACGCCGTCGGAGTCGGGCAGCGCGACGGCCGCGCGCAGCAGGGGGTGTTCGCCCGCGGCGACGCCGAGTGCCGTCGTCGCCCCGTCGCCTGCAGGGGCGACGGCGGCGGTCAGCCAGTACCGCTCGTGCTGGAAGGCGTACGTGGGCAGATCGACACGGCGGCCGCGGCGGCCGCCGATGACGGCGGCCAGGTCGAGCCGGGCGCCCCGGACGTGCAGGTGCGCGGCGGCGAGGGCCAACGCGTCGGGCTCGGGCCGCTCGGAGCGCAGGGTCGGTACGAACACCGCGTCGGGGGCGCAGTCCTGGCCCATCGCGGTGAGGGCGCTGCCGGGGCCGACCTCGACCATCGTGGTGACGCCCTGGGCGACGAGCGCGGTGACGCCGTCGGCGAACCGCACGGCCTCGCGCACGTGGCGTACCCAGTGCTCGGGCGAGGCGAGTTCGTCGGTGCCGACGGGCGCGCCGGTCAGGGTGGACACGATGGGCAGCGTCGGCGGGTGGGCGGTGGCGCCCGCGACGACGCGGCGGAACGCGTCGAGCATGGGCTCCATCAGCGGCGAGTGGAAGGCGTGGCTGACGCGCAGCCTGGTCACCTTGCGGCCCTGTGCCGTGAGGCGGTCGGCGAGGTCGAGTACCTCGCGGTCCCGGCCGGAGAGGACCAGGGAGTTGGGGCCGTTGATGGCGGCGATGCCGACGTGCTCGGAGCACTCGGGGGCGATCTCCTCCTCGCTGGCCCGGACCGCGACCATGACGCCCCCGGCGGGCAGCGCCTGCATGAGGGCGCCGCGCGCGGCGACGATCGCGCAGGCGTCGGGCAGGGAGAACACGCCCGCCACGTGCGCGGCGGACAGTTCGCCGATGGAGTGGCCCGCGAGGGCGTCGGGCTCAAGGCCCCAGGACTCCCACAGCCGGTACAGGGCGACCTCGACGGCGAACAGCGCGGGCTGCGCGTACTCGGTGCGGTCGATGGCGGTCTGGTCGTCGCCGAAGACGACGTCGCGCAGCGGGAGTTCGAGGTGGGTGTCGAGGTGGGCGAACGCCTCGTCGAGGGCGTCGGCGAACACGGGGTGCGTCTCGTACAGGCCCCGGCCCATGCCGATGCGCTGGGAGCCCTGGCCCGCGAACAGCACGGCGAGGCCGCCGCCGTCGGGGGTTCCCCGCACGACGGCGGGGGTGTCGGTGCCTTCGGCAAGGGCGTCGAGTGCGGCGCGCAGTTCGGGCGCGGTGGTGCCGAGGACGACCGCGCGGTGGTCGAGCGCGGCCCGTGCGGTGGCGAGCGTCGCGGCGACGTCCACCGGCGCGAGTCCTGGCCGTTCGTCGAGGGTGGTCGCGAGGCGGGCGGCCTGGGCGCGCAGGGCGGTGGTGTCGCGGGCGGACAGCGCCCACGCCAGGGTCCTGCCGTCGGGCTCGGCCGACGCGTCCGGCTCGGCGGTCGGGGCCGGGGCGGCGGCGGGTTCGGCCTGTTCGAGGATGACGTGGCCGTTGGTGCCGCTGACGCCGAACGCGGAGACGGCGGCCCGGCGCGGCCTGCCGGCCTCGGGCCACGGCCGCTGCTCGGGCAGCAGTTCCACGGCGCCGGTCGTCCAGTCGACGTGCTGGGAGGGCTGGTCGAGGTGGAGGGTGCGGGGCAGGACGCCGTGCCGCAGCGCCTGCACCATCTTGATGACGCCCGCGATGCCGGACGCGGCCTGGGTGTGGCCGATGTTCGACTTCAGCGCGCCGAGGAGCAGCGGCCGGTCGGCGGGCCGGTCCTGGCCGTACGTGGCGAGCAGCGCCTGGGCTTCGATGGGGTCGCCGAGGCGGGTGCCGGTGCCGTGTCCTTCGACGGCGTCGACGTCGGCGGCGGTCAGGCCCGCGCTGGTGAGGGCCGCGCGGATGACGCGCTGCTGCGCGGGCCCACTCGGCGCGGACAGGCCGTTGGAGGCGCCGTCCTGGTTGATGGCGGAGCCACGGATGACGGCGAGGACCTCGTGGCCCGCTTCCTGGGCGTCGGAGAGCCGCTGGAGGAGGACGAGGCCCGCGCCCTCGCCCCAGCCGACGCCGTCGGCAGCGTCGGCGAAGGGCTTGCAGCGGCCGTCGGGGGCGAGGCCGCCCTGCAGGCTGAACTCGGCGAACGGCGTCGGCGTCACCATGATCGCCGTGCCGCCCGCGAGGGCCATCGAGCACTCTCCCGAGCGCAGCGCCTGCACGGCGAGGTGCAGGGCCACCAGCGAGGACGAGCAGGCGGTGTCGACGGTGACGGCGGGTCCGCGCAGGCCGAGGGCGTAGGCGATGCGGCCCGATACGACGCTGAGCGCGTCGCCGGTGAGCCGGTAGCCGTCCATCTCGGGCGTGGCCTGTTCCAGGCTGCCCGCGTAGGCCTGCGGTGAGGCGCCGACGAACACGCCGGTGAGGCTGTCGCGTACGGCTGTCGGGGCGATGCCCGCCCGTTCGAAGGCCTCCCAGGCGAGTTCGAGGACCTGCCGCTGCTGGGGGTCCATCGCGAGGGCTTCGCGCGGGGCGATGCCGAAGAAGTTCGCGTCGAAGCCGCCCGCGTCGTCGAGGAAGGCGCCTTCGAGGGTGCGGCTGCGGCCCTGGGCCTCGGCGTCGGCCGGGTAGAGCCGGTCGGGGTCCCAGCCGCGGTCGTCGGGGAAGGGGCCGACGGCGTCGTGTCCGGCGAGGACGAGGTTCCACAGGTCCTCGGGGCCGCGTACGCCGCCGGGCAGGCGGCAGCTCATCGCGACGACCGCGATCGGCTCGTCGGCGGCGCGGGCCGCGGTCTCGCCGGGTGTGGCGGTCGCGCGCTCGCCGAGGACCACGGTGTGCAGGTGGCGGGCGAGCGCCTCCGGTGTCGGGTGGTCGAAGACGACGGTCGTGGGCAGCCGGGTGCCGGTGGCGGTGTTGAGGCGCTTGCGGACCTCGATGGCGGTGAGGGAGTCGAAGCCGAGGTCGCGGAACGCCCGGTCGGGGGTGACGGCTTCGGGTCCTTCGTGGCCGAGCACAGCCGCGGCGTGGCCGCGCACCAGGTCGAGCAGGTGCCGGTGCTGTTCGGCTTCGGTGAGCCCGGCGATGCGGTCGGCCAGGGCGCCGCCCGCGGCGGGCTGCTCGGCCTCGTCCTGCTCGGCCAGTGCCGCGACGTCGGGTATCTCGCTGATCAGCGGGCGGGAACGGGCCGCGGTGAAGCCGGGGGCGAAGCGGGCCCAGTCGACGTCGGCGACGGTCAGGGTCGTCTCGCCCGCCGCGAGGGCGGTGGCGAGGGCGCCGACGGCGAGTTCGGGCCGCATGGGGCGCAGGCCCCGGCGGCGCAGCTGGTCGTCGAGGTCGCCGGTGACCATGCCGCCGCCCGCCCACATGCCCCAGGAGACCGAGGTGGCGGGCAGTCCTTCGGCGCGGCGGCGCTGCGCGAGGCCGTCGAGGTAGGCGTTGGCGGCGCCGTACGCGCCGAGGTCGCCGCTGCCCCACACCGCGGACCCGGAGGAGAACAGGACGAACGCGTCGAGGTCGCGTCCGGCGCACAGCTCGTCCAGGTGGGCCGCGCCGACGGCCTTGGCCGCCAGCGCGTACGTGAGGTCCGCGGTGCCGGTCTCGGCGAGCGGCAGGGAGGGGACGGTGCCCGCGGCGTGGAAGACGGAGCGGAGCGGGGCGGTGTCGGCGTCGAGCCGCGCGAACAGCTCGGTGAGCGCGGCGCGGTCGGCCGCGTCGCAGGCGGCGACGGTGGTGCGGACGCCGAGCGCGGTCAGCTCGGCCTCCAGTTCCCGCGCGCCGGGCGCGTCGGCTCCGCTGCGGCTGGTCAGGACGATGTGTTCGGCGCCGCTGACGGCGAGCCAGCGGGCGACGTGTCCGCCGATGGCGCCGGTGCCGCCGGTGATGAGCGCGGTGCCGCCGGTGCGCCAGGCGGGCGCGGCGGCCGGCGCGGGCGCCGGGGTGAGGCGTCGCACGGACACCCCGGAGGCCCGGACCGCCAGTTGGTCCTCGTCGCCCTGCCCGGCCAGGACGGCGGTGAGGCGTGCCGCGGTCCTGGCTTCGGGAGTGGTGGGCAGGTCGACGAGGCCGCCCCAGCGGTCCGGGTGTTCGAGTCCGACGGCCAGGCCGAGGCCCCAGACCTGGCTCTGCGTCGGGTGGGTGAGCGGGTCGGAGCGGCCGACGGACACCGCGCCCGTCGTGGCCAGCCACAGCGGCGCGCCGATCCCGGCGTCGCCGAGGGCCCGCACGAGCGCCAGCGTGGCGGAGAGGCCGTTGGGGACGGCTGGTGCGGCGGGGTCGGGCTTTTCGTCCAGGGCGAGCAGGGACAGTACGCCACTGGGGGCGGTGTCGAGGGCGTTCAGGGACGCGGTGGAGCCGTCGACTTCGAGGACGTCGGCGCCGTGGGCGCGCAGGGCGTCGACGGCCGCCGCGTGCCAGGGGTGTGCCGCCGTGGCGGGCGTCCCGACCACGAGCCAGGTGCCGGTCAGGGCCGGTGTGGTGGGGGCGGCGAGCGGGCGCCAGGTGACGCGCAGGCGCCAGGCGTCGACGGCGGACCGCTCCTGCCTGCGGCGCCGCCAGTCGGCGAGGCTCGGCAGGACGTCGGTCAGCGGCGCGTCGGCGGGCACGTCGAGTGTCGCGGCGAGGTCGCCGCGCTCGACGGAGGTCCAGAACTCCTCGAGGGCGGGGTCACCGCCCGCCGCCGGGCGGGCCGTCTCGTCGAGCCAGTAGCGCTTGCGCTGGAAGGGGTACGTCGGCAGGTCCACATGCCGCCCGGTGGACGGCACCACGGCCCGCCAGTCGAAGGGCAGACCCTCCACGTACGCCTCGGCGGCGGAGAGCAAGAACCGGTCGAGGTCGCCGTCGGTCCGGCGCAGGGTGCCGACGACGATCGCCTCGCGGCCGGTCGCGTCGAGCGTTTCGCGTACGCCGAAGGTGAGGACGGGATGCGGGCTGCACTCAACGAAAGTGCCGACGCCGTTCCCGAGGAGACCGCGCGTGGCGTCCTCGAAGCGCACAGTGTGCCGCAGGTTCTGATACCAGTACTCGGCACCCACTTCGGTGCCGGTCAGCCACTCCCCCGTCACCGTGGACAGCATCGGCACCTGAGCAGTCCTGGCCTCAACTCCGGCCAGCGCACCCGCGAGGGTCGCCTGGAGGAGCTCGACGTGCGGGGAGTGGGAGGCGTAGTCGACGGGGACACGCCGGGCCCGTACCTCATCGGCCGCACACGACTCGACCAGCTCATCCAGCGCGTCCGCGTCACCCGCCACAACCACTGAACGGGGACCGTTGACAGCGGCGACCGAGATCCGCCCATCCCAGCGCGCGATCCGCTCCCGCGCCTCATCCACCGTCAAGGCCAGCGACACCATGCCACCCTGACCCGACAACGCCAAGATCGCCTGACTCCGCAACGCCACCACCTTCGCGGCGTCCTCCAACGACAACGCACCCGCAACGTACGCGGCCGCGATCTCACCCTGACTGTGGCCGACCACCGCGTCCGGCTCGACACCGTACGAACGCCACAACGCCGCCAACGACACCATCACCGCGAACAAAGCGGGCTGCACCACATCCACGCGCTCCAACGCGCCACCATCACCCAGCACATCCCACAACGACCACTCCACATACGGAGCAAGCGCCACAGCACACGCCTCCATGGACGCGTGGAACACCGGCGACGACTCGGCCAGCGCGGCCCCCATCCCCAGCCACTGCGAACCCTGACCAGGGAAAACGAACGCCACCTTCCCAGCCGGACGGGCCACACCCACCGCCACCCGCGCGGACTCCACCCCCTGCGCCACCGCCGCCAGCGCGTCCGCACCACCAGCCACCACCACAGCCCGATGCTCGAACACCGACCGCGACAACAACACACCCGCCACATCCAGTGGCCTCAGCCCCCCGATAACAGGGTCTACGAAGGGGGCGAGTTGGGCGGCTTGGGCGCGCACCGCGTCTTCCGTACGCGCGGACAGGACCAGTGGGGTCGGGCCGGGCGAGGCGGTCTCGTCGGCCGGGGTGTCGTCGGGGGCCTGCTCCAGGACGACGTGCGCGTTGGTGCCGCTGATGCCGAACGAGGACACGGCGGCCCGCCGGGGGCGGTTGACCTCGGGCCACGGCGTGGCCCCGGTGACCAGCGACACCGCGCCGGACGACCAGTCGACGTGCGGGGTGGGCTCGGTGATGTGCAGGGACTCGGGGAGCATGCCGTGGCGCAGCGCGAGCACCATCTTGATCAGGCCCGCGACGCCGGAAGCCGCCTGGGTGTGGCCGATGTTGGACTTCAGCGAGCCGAGCAGGAGCGGCCGGTCGGCGGGGTGTGCCTGGCCGTAGGTGGCGAGGAGCGCGTCCGCCTCGATGGGATCGCCGAGGCGGGTGCCGGTGCCGTGGGCCTCGACGGCGTCGACGTCGGCGGCCGATACGCCCGCGTCGGCGAGCGCCTGCCGGATGACCCTGCGCTGTGCGGGGCCGCTGGGGGCGGTGAGGCCGTTGGACGCGCCGTCCTGGTTGATGGCGGTGCCCTTGATCAGGGCGAGCACGGGGTGGCCGTTGCGCCGCGCGTCGGAGAGCCGCTCCAGGACCACCATGGTGGCGCCCTCGGCGAGGCCGAATCCGTCCGCGCTCGCCGAGAACGCCTTGCAGCGCCCGTCGGGCGCCAGCGCGCGCTGCCTGCTGAACTCCACGAACAGGCCCTGCGAGGGCATGACCGTGACGCCGCCCGCGAGCGCGAGGGGGCATTCGCCGCGCCGCAGCGACTGCACGGCCACGTGCAGGGCGGCGAGGGAGGAGGAGCAGGCGGTGTCGATGGTGAGCGCGGGGCCCGCGAACCCGAGCGTGTAGGCGAGCCTGCCGGAGGCGACGCTCGCGGTGTTGCCGGTGAGGAGGTAGCCCTCCAGGTCCGCGGGTGCCTCGTGCAGCCGCGGGCCGTAGTCCATCGTCATGGCGCCGACGAACACGCCGGTACGGCTGCCGCGCAGCTGTGCCGGGTCGATCCCGGCGCGCTCGACGGACTCCCAGGCGATCTCCAGGAGGAGGCGCTGCTGCGGGTCCATGGCGAGGGCCTCGCGCGGCGATATCCCGAAGAACTCGGCGTCGAACTCGGGGACGTCGTGCAGGAATCCGGCCTCGCGCTGGTAGTAGCCGCCCGGCCGCCCGGCGTCGTCGTCGTAGCGTCCGTCCAGGTCCCAGCCGCGGTCGGTGGGGAACGCGGTGACGCCGTCGCCGCCATCGCGGAGCAGTTCCCACAGGTCATC
The DNA here is from genome assembly GCF_056435225.1 of Streptomyces sp. NPDC043996. Classification (NCBI taxonomy): domain Bacteria; kingdom Bacillati; phylum Actinomycetota; class Actinomycetes; order Kitasatosporales; family Streptomycetaceae; genus Streptomyces; species Streptomyces sp. NPDC043996. The sequence goes on from NZ_JBWKEY010000002.1 coordinate 466,299, forward strand.
GGGGCCGCGTACGCCGCCGGGCAGGCGGCAGCTCATCGCGACGACGGCGATCGGCTCGTCGTCCCCGGCCGTCAGGGCGGCCACGGGCTCGTCGTCCTCGGCGGGCTCGCCGAGGACGGCGCGGCCGACGCGCTCGGCGAGGCCACGGCACGTCGGGGTGTCGAACACGGCCGACACCGGCAGGTTCAGGCCGGTGGCCGCGTTCAGCAGGTTGCGCAGGGTCACGGCGCCCGCCGAGTCGATGCCGAGCTCAAGCAGCGGGGCGTCCGCGTCGGCCTCGGGCCCGACGTCCTCACCGGCGACGGCGGCGACTTGCGCGCGGACCAGGTCGAGCAGGAAGCCGTGGCGGTCGGGGGCGTCGGCGAGCCGGTCGGCGAACGACGGGGCGGGGGCGGCCGCGGGGGCCGTGTGTAGCGGGTAGGCGGGGAGCGGCACCGCGCGCGCCTCCCGGCCCGCGAACACCGCGTCCCAGTCGGGGAGTACGCCGTGGGCGTGCAGTTCGGCGAGGGCGCGGGCCATCTGGTCGGCGCCGCCCTTGCCCCGGCGCAGCGTGCCGATGACGGCGGCGGTGACGCCCGCGTCCTCGGCGGTCTCCTGCACGGCCCGAGTGAGGACCGGGTGCGGGCTCGGCTCCAGGAGCAGGTGGTGGCCCGCGGCCAGGGCGGCGCGGGTGGCGCGCTCGAAGTCGGCGGTGTCGCGCATGTCGCGGCACCAGTGGTCCGCGGTGAGCGTGAGCGGGTCGACCCGGGCGCCGGTGGTGGCCGTGTAGATCGGCGTGTCCGTGGCGCGGGGGGTGATCGGGGCGAGGTCGGCGCGCAGCGCGTCGAGCACGGAGTCGACCTGGCGGCCGTGCGCGGCGAGGCGGATCGCGATGCTCCGGGCGCGGACGCCGTCCGCGGCGAGTTCGGCGAGGAGCGCGGTGGCCTCGTCCTCGGTGCCGGACACGAGGACCGAGCCGGGGGCGTGGACGGCGGCGAGGTCGAGCCCGTCGTAGCGGGTCAGCCGCTCGCGCACGTCGTCGGCGGAGGCGAGGACGGAGACCATCACGCCGCGTTCGAGCAGGCGCACCTGTGCCTTGACGAAGTGGGCGACGAGGCGGGCGCCGTCGTCGATGGACAGCGCGCCCGCGACGGTCGCGGCCGTGATCTCGCCGAAGCTGGAGCCGAGCACGGCGGCGGGCCGCACGCCCCAGGAGCGCCACAGCGCGGACAGGGACACCATCATGGCCCAGAGCGCGGGCTGCCCGACGTCCGGCCGGTCCAGTGACGAGGGGTCCGCGGTGCCGCGCAGCGCGTCCATCACCGGCTGGTCCAGGTGCGGCGCGAGGGCGTCCACGCAGGCGTGCAGGTGCTCGGCGAACACCGGTGACGTGGCGAGGAGTTCGTCGGCCATGCCCAGCCACTGCGGTCCGTGCCCGGGGAAGACGAAGGCGAGCTCGTCCGTCGTGGCGCGGGCGGGACCGCCGGTCGCCAGGCCCGGCAGCGCCAGGCCGCCTTCGCTGAAGGCGAGCAGGTCGTCGGCGAGCCGGGTGCGGTCGGCGCCGGTGAACACGGCGCGGTGGGCGAGCGCGGGCCGGGTCGTGGCCAGGGAGAAGGCGACGTCGGTGAGGGGCAGTTCCGGCTCGGCCCGGAGGAGCGTGCGCAGGTCGGCGGCCCGTGCCCGCAGGGCGTCCGGGCTGTGCGCGGAGAGGGTGACCGGGACGGCGGGCCCGTCCTGCGCGGGGCGTCCCGGTGCGGGGCGGCCCGCGCGGAGCGCGCTCTCGACCAGGGCGGGAACGCCGTCGGGCCAGGCCTGGCCGGGGTCGATCAGGTAGGCGAAGGCGGCGGTGCGGGCCGAGTCCGCGCGGGTGAGGACGGCGAAGGCGCCGTCCGCTCCGACCAGCGCGAGGGCGCGGTCACCGGAGCGCAGGGCGTCGACGGCCGCGGCGATGGGGTCGTGCGCGGTGCGGCAGCGGCCCAGCAGGCTGAGGGCTCCCGTCAGTTCGGCCGCGTCATCCCCAGCCGCGCCGCCCTCGGCGGCGGCGTCCACGGCGGCGGCGTCCACGGCGGCGACGCCCACGGCGGCGACGCCCACAGCGGCGACGCCCACAGCGGTGTCGTCCCCGGCGGTGTCGCCCCCAGGCGCGTCCACGGCCACAAAGACATCGATGTCTTCCGGATCGAGCGCGCCGATGCCCGCGTCCTCGCAGGCCCTCCACGCCGACTCCAGCGCGGCCGCCTGGCCCGCGGGCAGGGGCGCGCCGATCAGCTCGGCCAGTGCCCCCGGGGTCGATTCCGCCCGTACCGGCGCCGCGGGTGCGGCCCCGATGACAGCGACCGTGCCTGTGTCCACTCGCGCTAATTCACGCATGGCAGCTTCAGCCCTCGTCAGTCGTCCACTAGAACTGGATCCATGCATGACGCCATGCATGACACATACTTGGTCGGCTTGAATTGACTTCAACTATTTCTCGGCCAATCCGCCGTGACAACGATCGCAAGTCAAGACCAGCGCTCCAGAAAATGTCAACCGAGCACTTTCAAGTCCGGTACTCGGCGTGCCGCGTTGACCCATTAGTCGCCGCGAGGGCAATGCCGACCGGCGATGTCGCGCGCGCGAAGCGGGACATGCGGGCGCGCGCGATTACCACATGCGTCAGCTCCCCTTCGACACACCTCAAGATGGCGTTGAACTCAGCTCATACCCTTTGGGGCACCACCCCTTCGCCCTAAAGGGCACCACTGGTGGGTACGACCTATACGGACCGGACGCCCCCCTAGGGACATCAAAGAAATCGGCGGCTCCATTAGCCGTCACACGCTCGTCATGTAACGGAAAATTTCAGGCCACATGTAAACCCTTAATACACCGGCCTTCGCCTCTGTTCACCGCCAGGGACGGGCCGCCCGCCAGGCCGAAAAGCGCTCCTCCGGCCGTACGTGGCAGAGCTCACGCGGCATTCCGGCCGCGCCGCCTGGCCAAGGAAACCCCTACCCGACTCCTAGCCGGCCAGGCGGAGCCCAGCAGGTGTACGGCGCCATCCAGGCCGGATCCACCGCTCAAGGGATCGCGGACTCCGCGCCGCCCGCCCGGACACCACCCCGAGCACCACTGTTCCTCCGCGACTCATCCCTCGCGACCGCCGCGCCGGATTACCCAATGACCATGACAACAAGAGGGCCGGTGAGGCCACGGGCGCGAGAACAAGGGGAAACGCGTGCCGTAAATGCCAACGGGCCTCAAGGGGCCTCCGCTCGGCCGCCAAGGCGGCGCGCCGGGAAGTACCGGAACCGCGTCCCGAGACACGAGCCCCCACTCTCCCCGCATCAACCGGACTCGGCACCCCATGACTTACTCGTCAGTATCGATACGAGCGGGCCCGTTCCCCCTCTCCTCTTTCTCGCTCGCTGAAAGCGGAGTAATGCCGCCGACTTTGCTGGCGCAGCCACCGCCCTGCACGGCGAGCAAGCCGCCACATACGCCAGCGCGAATCATTGTTTCCCCTACCACCTGGTGTTACCTCGCGTTAAGTTCGCGTCCGCGAAAACTCGCTCTGGCACATGCCAGCACCATGTGCGCCGCGCCAGGGAACGTGCGGGGCGACCGGAGCGGCCGGAGCCGCCCCACCCGTACACTGCCTCCGCAAATGATCTTTCTTGGTCACGTGGGGGATACGCATGTCCATACGCGCGGTTCGAAGAGGCCGGACGCTGCTCAGGGGCGCCGCCGTGGCGCTCAGCGCGGCGGTGGCGCTGACCTGTGCCACCGGCACCGGCACGGCGGCGGAGCCGTCCGGGTCAGGCGACCGGCACGCCGCCACCCAACGCGCCCTCGACGCCCTGGAGCGGGCCGGGATGCCGGGCGTGGCCGCCGAGGTGAACGGCCCGCGAGGGAAGTGGTTCGGCTCCGCGGGCTTCGCCGACACCTCGGCCAAGCGCGAGCGCACCGCCGCGGACCACCTGCGCGCGGGCAGCAACACCAAGTCCTTCATCGCCGTGGTCCTGCTGCAGTTGGAGGCCGAGGGCAGGCTCAGCCTGGACGACACCGTCGAGCGCTGGCTGCCCGGCGTGGTGCGCGGCCACGGCCACGACGGCCGCAAGGTGACGGTGCGTCAACTGCTCAACCACACCAGCGGCGTGCACGACATGGTGTCCACGCCGGAGTGGCGGGAGTACATGAACGGCCCGGGCTTCCTGGCCCACCGCTACGAGACGTGGACCCCGCGGCAGATCGTCGACCTGGCGCTCAAGTACGAGCCCGACTTCGAGCCCGGCGCCGGCTGGAACTACTCCAACACCAACTTCGTGCTCGCGGGCATGATCATCGAGAAGGTCACGGGCAGGACGTACGCGCACGAGGCCGAGCGGCGCGTCATCAAGCCCCTGAAGCTGCGCGAGACCACGTTCCCCGGCACCGACCCGAAGCTGCCCGCCCCGCACGCGGTCGGCTACTCCAAGCTGTACGCGGCGAACCCCGGCCCGGAGATCCACGACGCCACCGAGTACAACCCGGCGTGGTCCGGCGCCACCGGCGAGGTCATCAGCACCACCGGCGACCTCAACCGCTACTACCGCGCCCTGCTCAGGGGCGAGCTGCTGCCGCCCGCCCAGCAGCGGAAGTTGCTGGATACGGTCAAGACCGGGACGTTCTTCGACTACGGCGCGGGCCTGATCGTCCGCACCCTGTCGTGCGGCGTGAAGGTATACGGCCACGACGGCATCGTCTGGGGCTCGCTGACCAGTTCGGCGACCACCGCCGACGGCAAGCACAGCCTGACCTTCCACCTCAACGGGGACTGGCTGGAGGACGGCCAGCTCTACGAGAACGTCTTCGAGGCGGAGTTCTGCGGCAAGGGCTGAGGCCCGCCCGCCGCCCCCGGCCCTCTCACCGGGGGCGGCGTGCCGAAGTCCCCCGCCCGCGAGGCTCGTTGGCGGCGGGCGGGGCGGGGTCCGCGCCGCCGCGGTCCCGCCGCACCCGCGCGGGCCGCCCGAGGACGACTCCGGCAAGCACCAGGGCCAGGCCGCACAACTGCCGCGCCGTGAGCGCCTCCGCGGCGACCACCGTGCCGAGCAGCACGCCCGTGAACGGGTTGAGCAGTCCGATCAGACCCACGGTCCCCGCGGGCAGCCGCCGCAGGCCCGTGAACCAGGCGACGAACGCAAGGGCGGTGGCGACCAGGGCGACATAGCCGAACGCGAGGAGCGTCGAAGGGGGAAGGGCGCGGGGCGGGCCCTCCACGACCGCGGCGGCCGGAAGCAGGAACAGCCCTCCGGCGGTGAGCTGCCAGGCGGTCGAGGCCAGCACGTCGACCTCGTCGTCGCTCCACCGCTTGGCCAGGATGTACCCGAAGGACGACACCAGCATGGCGGCGGCCGACGCCAGGACTCCCGGCACGCTCGCCCCGTCCGCCCCCGTCAGCAGCATGAGGCACACTCCGGCGAGCCCGACCGCCGCGCCCGCCAGGTGCGCGGCGCGGGGCCGCTCCGCGACCAGGAGCCAGGCGAGCAGCATCATCGCCAGCGGGGACACCGCCATGACGGTCGAGGCGACGCTCGTCGGCAGCAGCTGCGAGGCGACGTAGACGAGGACGAAGAACACGCTCACGTTGAGCAGCCCGAGCACGGCGGACCGCCACCACCAGGCGCCGTGCGGCCGCTTCCGGCACAGGGCGAGCAGGACGAGGCCCGCGGGCAGCGCGCGCAGCGCGGCTCCGCCCAGCGGGCGGTCCGCGGGCAGGAACTCGTGCGTGACGAAGTAGTTCGTCCCCCAGGCCACCGGAGCGACCGCGGTCAGCGCCACCCACCGGGCATTAGCTTCCATGGAAGATAATGTAGCTTCCTGGGAAGCTACTATGGAACCCATGGCAGCCCGGGACCCCCTCGACCGTGAAGACCCGCACTCCCCAGACGGCGCGGACCGTGAGGACGGCAAGGACGGCGCGGACGGCGCGGACCGTCGCGTGGGCCACATGGACCGCGTGGCCCGCATCCAGGCCGACTGGCGGCGCGAGCGGCCCGACGTCGACGTCTCCCCGCAGGGAGTGATCGGCAGGCTGCACCGCCTGGCCGACGGGCTCACCACGAACCTGTGCCTGGTCTACGACCGCTATGGCCTCAGCGAAGGCGAGTTCGACGTCCTGTGCGCCCTGCGCCGCGCCGGGTCGCCCTTCGAGCGCGCACCCGGCGAGCTCGCCGCGCACACCATGGTCACCACGGGTGCGATGACGAAGCGGATCGACCGCCTGGAGCGGTCCGGGCTCGTCACGCGCCGCCGCTCCGACGACGACCAGCGCGGCCGGATCGTCGCCCTCACTGGAGCCGGGCGCACGCTCATCGACCAGGCGTTCACCGACCACATGCGCAACGAGCGCCGACTCCTCGACCTGCTGACACCCACCGAGGCGCGGACGCTCGAAGCGCTGCTCACGACCTGGCTCTCACGCCTGGAGGAACCCCGCCCGCACGGCGACGAGTGACAGCCGCCTCGTCCGGCGGTCACGCCTCGCCGGAGTCCCCTTCCGGCATCCGGCGGCCCACCTGGTCCTCCTGCGCGAGGCGCCGCAGCAGTTCGAGCAGGGGCCCGGACAGGGCGAGCACGACGACCGCCTGCTCGGCCAGCGCGGGCGAGTCGTCGAAGGCCGCCGCGCGCTCAAGATCCAGGCGGGCGATCGCCTTGGCCAGGTCCGCGTACGCGGCGAGGCGGTCGAGGCGGTAGTCGGCGTCGAGCCGCCGCAGCTCGCGCAGCGCCGTCGTCAGACCCTGGACGTGCGGGGAGTCGCCGGGAACCCGCCAGTCCATGGCCGTGATCAGCTCCGCGACGTCCGCCTCCGCGGCGGCTTCCGCCACCGCCTCCCGCTCCGCGTCCCCGGCCGGGGCCTGCGCGACGGGCACCGGCAGGGCGTAGCTGATGGCCTTGAGCGTGCCGTCGGTGCTCTGCGACCGGTCGACCGCCGCGAGGACGTCCCGGGTGGCGGCGATGGACAGACCGCCGAGCGTCGTCAGGGCCTTGATCAGCCGCAGCCGCTGGATGTGCTCCTCGCCGTACTCGGCGAGCGTCGCGGCCGTCGCCCGGCCCGCGGGCAGCAGGCCCTGGCGCCGGAAGTACTTGATGCTGGCGACCGGCACCCCGGTCGTGCGGCTGAGCTCCGAGATCTTCATGCGGCTTCGATCTTCATGCGGCTTCCTCGACGACGGGGGCCGCGCCCCGGCAGCCCCTCAACGGCAATTGGACACCACCAACTCGATACTGTCACTATCTAGCACTGGATACTTCCAGTATCTAGTTACCTAGCGTCATCGCACTGGAGCGTTCATGCCATCCCCTCAGCCCTCCTCCGCGCTCCGCAGCCCCAAGCTGTGGATCGGCACGGGCATCATCGTCGCGGTGGTCTCCACCTTGTTCGCCCTGCTGTACGTGGGCGGCAACGTGAACCCCAAGGGCAACCTGCGCGACCTGCCCGTCGCGCTGGTCAACAGCGACCGCGGCGCGGACACGGGTGAGCGGCGCGTCAACATCGGCGACCAGGTCGTCTCCGGCATCAAGAAGGCCACCGCGAAGGACGACAGCGTCGACTGGCAGGTCCTCAGCAAGAAGGAGGCCGAGAAGCGGCTCGGCCAGGGCAAGCTGTACGGCGCGCTCGTCGTGCCCGAGGACTTCTCCGCCACGGTCACCGGGCTCTCCAAGCCGGGGGCCAAGGACCCCTCGGCGCCGACCCTGAAGGTGCTCACCAACCAGGCGGCGGGCAGCTTCGGCTCCTCCATGGCCAGCCAGGCCACGCAGAAGGCCGCGCACGCCGCCTCCGCCGAGCTCGGCAAGGAACTCCTCACCCGCGCGCAGCAGCAGAAGGCCCCGCTCGCCCCCGCGGCCAAGCTGCTGCTCGCCGATCCCGTGACGGTCCAGGTCGCCGACGGCCACCCGCTGGACACGCACAGCGCCATGGGGCTCAGCGCCTTCTACTACGCCCTGGTCCTCCTCGTCTCCGGCATGCTCGCCGCCAACGTGATCCACTCCCAGGTCGACACGGCGCTCGGCTATGTGCACACCGACTTCGGCCCGTTCCGCAAGCGCGAGCCGATCCGCCACACCAGCCGGGTGCGCACGCTGGCCATCAATGCGGCCCTGATGCTCGGCCTGTCCGTGGTGATGGGCTCCCTCGTCGAACTGGCCACGGTCGGCGTGCTCGGCATGGACGCCTCCCACCTCGGCCTGCTCTGGCTCTACTCGGTGGGCACCATCGCCGTGGTCGGTCTGAGCGCCCTGACGCTGCTCGCGGTCTTCGGCACTCCGGGCATGCTGATCTCGACCATCGTGTTCGTGGCCATGGCCGTCCCCTCCTCCGGCGCCACCGTGCCGCTGGAGGCACTGCCCGGGTTCTTCCGTGCGCTCGCCGAGTTCGAGCCGCTGCGCCAGCTCACCGGGGGCCTGCGCGCCATCCTGTACTTCGACGCCCAGGCCGACGCGGGCCTGACCCGGGCCTTCGCCTCCATGGGCATCGCCCTGGCCGTCTCCCTGCTCTTCGGCTTCGGCATGACCCGCCTGTACGACCGCAAGGGCCTGCACCGGATCCCGCGCCCCGCCGAGTCCTCCGCGGCGGCCTCGGAGCCCGCGACGGTCTGACGCGGCACCCCTTCGCACCCGGCGCCGGGGCCGCGACCGCTCACCGCGGTCGCGGCCCCGGCGTTCGCGTTCCGCTCAGACGGTGCCCCGCCAGGCCCCGGTCTCGGCGCCCCGGGCTTCGATGAAGCGCTTGAAGCGCGCCAGGTCGCCGCTGACCTGCCGCTTCACGAAGCCCAGCTTGTCGCCGACGGTCTCGGCCACGCCTTGGGGGTCGAACTCCATCCGCAGCATCACCCGCGCCATGGTGTCGCCCAGGCGGTGGAAGGTGACCACGCCCGCCTGCCGCGCCTCGCCCCCGACCGTGGTCCAGGCGACGCGGGTGTCGGGCAGCTGCTCGGTGATCCGCGCGTCGAACTCGCGCGTGACCCCGCCGATGGACGTGGTCCAGTGGGTGAGCGTGTCCGAGCGCTGCTCGACGCGCTCGACGCCGCCCATGAACTGCGGGAACGACGTGAACTGCGTCCACTGGTTGTACGCGGTGGTCACCGGCACGTTGACCTCGATCGACTCCTCGACGTGCGACACGAGGGTCTCCTCTCCTCAGCGCGGGCCCACGGCGCCGCGGGCCCGAAGGGGGCTTGAGTGCGCTGCCGCGAGTACCCACGGAAACGGAAGCGGCACCTCACCTCCCCCCGCGCTCCTACGCCCGTACCGGCACCCGCCGCGGCCCCCGCACCAGCAGTCCCGGCCGGTAGGCGAGCGCCTCACAGGGGGCGGCGAGGGTCAGTCCTGGCAGGGCGGTGAACAGGGCGGGCAGCGCGATCGCGGCCTCCAGGCGGGCGAGGCGGGCGCCGAGGCAGAAGTGGGGGCCGTGGCCGAAGGCGGCGTGCGGGGACGGGCGCCCGGCGGCGGAGCCGTAGCGGCCCGGCTGGAAGTCGTCCGGGGCTGGGAAGTGCGCGGGGTCGCGGTTGGCGGCGGCGAGCACCACGAGGACCGACGCCCCGGCCGGTATGACGGTGCCCGCGCCCAGGTCGACGGCCTCGGTCGTGCGCCGCCAGGTCGTGCCCTCCAGGGGGCTGGCGTGCCGCAGGGTCTCCTCGACCACGGCGGCCCAGCCCTCGGCGCCCCCGCGGCGGGCGGCGGCCAGCTCGCCGGGGTGCGTGAGCAGCGCGAGCGAGGCCGACGCGAGCAGGTTCATGGTCGTCTCGTAGCCCGCGAAGAGCAGCAGGAACGCCATGGCGAGCAGTTCGCCGTCGTCGAGGCCGCCCTCGCTGGTGGTGGCGACGAGCGTGCTGAAGAGGTCCTCGCCCGGGCTGCTCCGCTTGTCCGCGATCAGGGCGGTGAAATAGGCGTGCAGACTGGTCCAGGCCGCGTCGGCGGCGCCGGGCTCAAGGGCGTCGGCCGGTGACCCGACGCGGTAGGTCCAGGTCCGCAGGTCGGCCCGGTCGGCCTCGGGCACGCCGAGGACTTCGCCGATCACGAGGACCGGCAGCGGGAACGCGAACGCGTCCACCAGGTCGGCCTCGCCGTCCCGGGCCAGGCGCTCGGCGAGGTCGGCCACCAGGCCCGCGGTGAGCCGCTCGACGCGCGGGCGCAGGGCGTCGACCCGGCTCGGTGTGAACGCGGCCGTGGCGAGGCGGCGCAGTCGGCTGTGGTCCGGCGCGTCGGAGTTGAGCATGTGCCGGGCCAGGCACTGCCGGGCGCTCGCCGCGGGCGACGGCGGTTTGGGGCGGCCCGCCCGCTGGGGCGGCACGTTGGAGAAGCGCGGGTCGGCGAGGACCGCCCGCGCCTCCTGGTAGCCGGTCACGAGCCAGGCGTGCGTGCCGTTCGCCAGGTCCACCCGGGCGACGGGGCTCTGCGCGCGCAGCCGCGCGTAGTACGGATACGGGTCGCGGGCGAAGGCCGGCTCCGCGGGATTCAGTAGTTCGGGCACCCGCTCATCCTCATCGAAGCGGCCCGTGCGCGAACGGATGCGATCATGCAGAGCTGCCGGGCGGTAGCTGTGGGGTTCATACAACAGGTGTCGGGCGGGACGCCGGGCCCGCGCGGGCCGGGCGGCGGTCCTGTGACGGGCGCCCACCGACCCGCCGCCGATCGGCCACCGACCCGCCGCTGACCCTCGCGGGCCGCGAAAGCGCTGCTCACAGCAGGCGTCGAATGTCCCCGCGGACGCGGTAGAACCCGCCCGCAGCCGCGTGCAGGGCGTCCACGACGTAGCGCGCCCCGTCCTGTCGTATCGCGCGGGGGAACTGGACGTTCCAGGAGGGGTCGTAGCCCTCCGACACCACGTGGACGCGCAGCCGGCCGTGGTCCTGGACGCATTCGACGACGACGGCGCCGGCGGGGGCGTGGGTGACCGTGGCCACCGAACTGACGGTGGCCACCGGCTCGTAGGTCGGCAGCGCGGCGGCGAGCTTCACGTCGCGGGCCACCGGCACCGTGCCTTGCTGCGCCGCGGTGACGGCCGTCTCGCTGGCGTCGACGCACACCAGGGAGCCGTCCGTCGTCACCAGGTAAAGCCGCTCGTCGTGGTACTGCATCGAGAGGGCCGAGCCGCCGCCCGTGCCGAGCTTCCACAGGCGCGTGCCGTCCCGGTCGAAGCAGTACACCGACGACGCCGCGTCACCGGCGAAGACGAACCGCCCGCCGGGCGATGTGGCGCACGAGTACACCGGGCCGTCGCAGGCGTAGGTGGCCTCGATCGTGCCGGTGGCCTTCGTCAGGCGCTGCACCACGCGGTGCGCGGTGCCCGCGTACACGGCGTCCTGCTCCTGCCAGCCGAACAGGACGCCGCCGCGCGTGGGCGTGTGCCACAGTTCGCCGCCGCCGTCGGGCGCGTAGGCGGTGACGCCCCGGTGGTGGCCGTGGTAGACGGCGCGGTCGTCGGCGCGGACCATCCAGGCGTGGTCGCCGGAGCTGCGCCGCGCCCACTGGTGTTCGTCCTCGTGGTCGATCACGGTGAGGCGGCCCTCGCGGTCCGACACGTCGAGGACGCCCTCGTGGATGTCCAGCCAGAAGATGTCCACGTCCGCCGCGATGTCGTAGGCGGCGAAGGGGAGCTTGGACGACAGGTCGTAGACCTTGCCGTCGTCGCAGCCCGCGTAGATCCAGAAGTCGTCGGCGACCAGGCACTTCACGCCGTCCGGGAGGCCGAAGCGGGCGCGGACGCCGCCGTCGTGGTCCAGGGTGTAGACGTCGCCCGCCTGGTTGCCGACCCAGCAGTGCTCGCCGTCGACATGGATGCCGAACGCCGACGAACCGGTGCGGAAGCGCCACAGGACCGGCGCCACGGCCCGCGCGGTGGACGGGGCGGAGGCCACCTGACGGCGCGTCACCGCCCGGGGCGCGCGCTGCCCGGGGACCGCCGGGGCGTACCCCTTGCGGACCTTCTCGCCCACCTTCTTCGCGGCCGCCGCGCGCGCCTTCTCGGCGGTGGGGAACGCTGACGTCTGTGTCTGCCCGACGGCGCCGATCCTTCCGTACCGCACCGTCACCACCGTCCCGGTGACGGCCACTTCGTAGAACTTGTGCGCGCCCTCGCCCTCCTGGGACAGCTCCAGATACGTCGTCGACTCCGCGGACACGGCGGACATGGCAGACCCCTCCCCAGGGCGGACCCGCGGCGACTCCGGCGGATCCCGATGTCCACACCGTAGGAGACGCCTCTGACAGTCGCCGTCCGCCGCTCTCGCGCACCGCGCCACGCCCCCGCACGCCGCCCGAACGTCCGTCGCCGCGCCGCGCACGCCATCTCCGCGAAAGGTTGTACGCGACGCGCGTGGCGATCACCACGGTGATGAAGGTGCCGTGAAGAACGTAAGGTCACCTCGTTCACATCTGTCGCCGGGTGCACTCGGGCCCCGGCATCACCTGTGGGGGGACACCACATGCAGCACCGCACCCGCATCGCCGCCCTCGGCTCCGCGCTCGCCGTGGCCGCCGCGGGCTTCGCCGCGCCCGCCGCCTTCGCGGCCCCCGCCGCGCCCGGCATCACGATCGACAAGGTCACCGTCAACGGCGGCAAGCCGGTCGTGCTGGGCACGACCGCCGCCAAGACGTTCACGGTCACGGTCAACGCCACGACCGGCTCGCCCCTCACCGAGGCCGACCTCGACCTCTTCGGCCCCGACGCCGCCAACTCGGGCGCCAATGGCGCCACGTGCACGGCCGAGGGCACGAAGGCGACCTGCACGGAGAAGTTCACGATCGACCCGGACGTCGACTTCTTCAACAACAAGCCCGCGGCGACCTGGTACGTCAACGCCGCGCTGTTCGCGGAGGAGGACAGCGACTTCTTCGAGAAGGCGGGCTCCTTCAAGGTGCAGCGCGCCGCCAAGCTGACGGTCGACGCCACGCCCGAGCCCATCAAGAAGGGCAAGACGCTCACCATCAAGGGCGCGCTGACCCGCGCCAACTGGGAGACGCAGAAGTACTCCGGCTACTCCGGCCAGTCGGTGAAGCTCGAGTACAAGAAGAAGGGCGCCACCGCGTACTCCGTGGTGAAGTCCGTCAAGACCGACACCAAGGGCAACCTGAAGACGACGGTCAAGGCCTCGGCCGACGGCGACTACCGCTGGAACTTCGCGGGCAACACGACCACCGGGGCCGTCGCGGCCACCAGTGACTACGTCGACGTCCGCTGATCACCGCGTGGCGGGGGCGCGTTGACTGACGCGCGCCCGCCGCGCACGCTTCACAGAGCCGGCCGCTCCCGATCCCAGGGGGCGGCCGCTTCCAGTTGTCCGGCGAGGGCGAGCAGCGTGCCCTCGCCGCCCAGCGGTCCGCAGAACTGCACGCCGAGGGGCAGCCCTTGGGGCGTGCGGTACAGCGGCACCGACATGGCGGGGCGGCCCGTGATGTTGGCGAGCTGGGTGAACGGGTTGGGCGCCAGGTTCTGCACGACGGCCTCCTTCCAGAACCGCGTCCTGCTGAAGCGGCCCGCCAGGCCCGTCCGCAGCAGCGCCCTGCCGAGCTGCCGGGTCACCCACGGCGTGTCGAGCTCGCCGATCCTGACCGGCGGGCGGGCGAGCGTCGGCGTGAGCAGCAGGTCGTACGTCTCGTGGAACGCGGCCAGTTGCCGGGTGTAGGTGTTCCAGCGGTCGTGGCGGATGGTGTGCTCGGCGGCGTCGACGGCGCGGCCCGCGGCGGCGATGAGCCGGGTGTCGAGCTCGAACTGGCCCTCGTCCGCGCCGCTCTTGTGCTTGACCTCAGCGAGCGCCGCGGCGTTCACGGCCGCGTACATCGCCATGAAGTCATCGGCCATGCGCAGCCCGTCGACGCCGGGTTCGGCCTCCTCCACCTCGTGGCCGAGGCCGACGAGGAGCTTCACGGCCGCCTCGACGGCGTCGCGCGCCTCGCGGGCGACCGGGGTGCCGATCGGCGAGCGGGTGCTGACGCCGACGCGCAGCTTCCGCGGTGTCCTGCGGGCGAGTTCGGCGTACGGCTCGTCGGGGCGCGCCGCCAGGTAGGGGCCGCCCGGGTCGGGGTGCGCGGTGAGGACGTCGAGCAGGGCCGCGGTGTCGCGGACGCTGCGGGAGACGACGCCGTCGGTGGCCGCGCCGAGCAGGAGTTCGCCGTAGCCGGGGCCCGCGGGCACCAGGCCGCGGCCCGGCTTCAGGCCGAACAGGCCGCAGCAGGCGGCGGGGATGCGGATGGAGCCGCCGCCGTCGTTGGCGCCCGCGGCCGGGACGATGCCCGCGGCGACGGCCGCCGCCGAGCCGCCGGAGGAGCCGCCGGGCGTGTGGCCGAGGTGCCACGGGTTGCGGGTGGCTCCGCCCGCCTCGGGCTCGGTGATGCTCTTGATGCCGAACTCGGGTGTATTGGTCTGCCCGAACACCACGAGTCCGGCGTCGAGCCAGCGCCGGACGACCTCGCTGTGGCGGGCCGCGACGAGCCCCTGGGCGGCCCGTGAGCCGCGCCCGGTGGGGCGGCCCTGGTAGTCCTGCATCAAGTCCTTGATCAGGAACGGCACTCCGGCGAACGGGCCCGAGAGCTCGCCCGCCGCACGCTCGCGGGCGATGTCCGGCATCGGGCGGACGATCGCGTTGATCTTCCCGTTGACGGCATCGGCGCGGGCGAGGGCCGTCTCCAGGAGCTCGGCCGCCGACACGTCGCCGCGGGCCACGAGACCGGCGAGCCCGACCGCGTCGTACGTCCTGTAATCCGCGTACTCCACCACGTACCCCCACGACTCGACGTCCTCGGTCCCCGTGATCCGTCCTCGTCACGGATCTCCGGATTCCGGGGAGGGTAGATCGTCGGTGCGGTGCGCGGCAACGGGTCCGCCGGGCCGCGGACATGGCAGGTGGGCCGGTTTTGGCCACCGGCCCGCCGCGGGCGGCGGACCCGGACCTCAGCCCTCCCGCAGCGCGGGGTTCTCGCGCTTGCCGCGCCGGTGCGCGACCTCCCCGAGGACGACGTCCACGGCGAGGAAGGCGGCCAGCGGAAGCCCGAGGAGCGGCACGAAGTAGCCGAGCACCGCGATCGCGGCCATCAGCGGCACCAGGACGTACGGGGAGACGTGCTGCCAGGCTCCGCGCGGCAGCGGGCGGCCGAACGCGCCGCCGCTTCCGCGCAGCCACCACATCCGGTAGCCCCACACGACGAGCAGCACCAGGGCGAGCGCCAGGGCGGCGAGGGCGATCTGGTTCACGAGCCCGAAGAGCGTGCCGGAGTGCGCGTCGACGCCCCAGCGGGTCAGCTTCGCGAGCATCGGGTAGTCGTCGAACCGCAGGACCTCGGTGACCTGGCCGGTCCCGGGGTCGACGGCGGCGGAGTCCGCCTTGCCGGGCCAGGTGCGCTCGATCTGCTTGACGAGGTAGCCGGACGCGCCGTCGGCGGGCGGCACGATCTCCACGGGGCCCGAGAGGCCTTCGGCGCGGGCCGACGTGAGGACGGCGTCCAGGCCGATGTCCTTCGCCTTGGCGGACCCGCCGGTGGCGCCGCCACCGCCGTGCTCGGCGTGCTCACCGCCGCCGCCCGCCGCGCTCGCCGAGATCGTCGGCGTCGTCTGCCCCAGCGCCTGGCGCAGGTCGCTGATGCTCTCGCCCGCGTACGCGGACCAGGTCAGGCCGGTCGCGGACAGGAAGAACAGGCCCGCGGCCGCCCAGGCGCCCACCGAGCCGTGCAGGGACAGCAGGCGCCGTCGGCCCGTCGTGCCGCGCAGCTTGCGGCGCGCCCGGCGCCGCGCGAACCACAGGACGAGGCCGCCGCCCGCGATCACCCACAGCCAGCTCGCGGCGAGTTCGCTGTACAGGCGGCCCGTCTCGCCCAGGTGCAGATCGCGGTGGAGGCCGGAGATCCAGGTGCGCAGCGGCAGCGCGCCGCTGGAGCCGTAGCTCTCCTCGGCGCCGCGCACTTCGGCGGTGTAGGGGTTCACGAAGACGGCGAGCGTGCGGTCCTCGGGCACGCCAGGGACCCCGGAGAGCAGCACCCGCGTCGTCGCGCCGTCCTCCGCCGAAGGACGCACCGCGGCGACCGTGCCTTCGGGGTGCGCCGCGCGGGCCGCGGCGACCTGCCGCTCCACGGGCAGCTCCCGGTCCCCCACCGGGACCCGCAGCTGGTCGGCGTACACGATGTTCTCCGCTGTGTACGAGGCCGCGTACAGCAGGCCCGTCGCGGCGGCGACGAGCAGGAACGGCGCGATGAGCACCCCGGCGTAGAAGTGCAGGCGAAGCACCAGCGGGCGCAGGGAGCCCCACGCGGACCGGCGCGCGGCGGGCCCCGTGGTGGGGGCGGGCCGCCCGTCGGGCGGGGCGGGGGCGGGGGGTGCGGCGGACATGTCGTGCTCTCCTGGTGCGGTCGGAACGGGTGCGCCGGTCGCGACCGGGGCGGTCCATGGGTCGAGCCGGGAGGAGAGCGAGTTCCCGGAGGCTGATGTGATCTACGTCATATAGACGATGGCCGGGTGACGGCGCTGCGGTACGACAACATCCCACGTCCTCAGCACGCGCGAGTGACATGGCGCGATGGGTTCCCTGTCATGCGGCCGCCCGCATATCCTTGTTGACCTCCCCCTGCTGCCGCGAGGTTGCGTCATCGTAAGGAAGCGGCTTGTGAACGGGGGTAGTTGGCAGGGTGAAATCCGCGCGACGATGGGGCCCATGACGGCGGCGCAACGAGCCATGACCCAACTGGAGTCATGGCCGCATCTCGTAAGTGGTCCTCCCCGATGTGCGGTCGGGCGGTCCTTCAGCACCCCGGGCGCTCCCGGAACGGCGGGGTACGAGCTCGTCCACTTCCACTCCGACGACGCCGCGGACGTGTGCCTCACCCGCGCCGCCGTCGACCGGCTGCGCCCGCAGCTGACGCACAGCTCCGCGATCCGGGTCCGGCCCGGCGCGTCCTGGATCACCGTGCTGCTCGACTGCGACATGGACGTCGCGCTCCTGCTCACGCTGGTCAGCGTCGGCCTCAAGGCCCACGACGACGCGCTGGCCTCGGGCGCGGAGCCCGGTCGGCCGGGACCCGCGGCCGACGCCCCCTCTCCCCCGTGCGACTGGGAGGCCCGCGCCTGCCCGGCGCCGCGGGGCCCGGCCGCGCCCCCGCCGTCCGCCGCCGGGGCCCGCTTCGGGCTGCGGGCGACGTGGAAGGCGGTGGGGCGGCTCATCCCGCACGGGCACCACTGAGCCGCGCGCCGCTCAGGCGCGGCCGTGCCCGCGCGCCCGCCAGGTGGGCGCGAGCACCGACCAGACCTCCTCGTCGTGCCGCACGCCCCGGTACAGGTAGCTCTCCTTGAGCACCCCGTCACGCGTCATGCCGAGCCGCTCGGCCACGGCGATGCTGGGCGCGTTGCCCGACGCGACCACCCACTCCACGCGGTGGATGCCCCGCGCCTCGACCGCCCAGTCGATGAGGACGCGCGCGGCCCGGGTCACCAGGCCCTTGCCCACCCCCGCGGGCTCCAGCCAGCAGCCCGCCTCGGCGATGCCCGCCTCGGCCTCCAGGCGCCGCAGGATGACCGCGCCGACGAGTTCGCCGCCCCACCAGATACCGCAGATGCGCCCGGTGTCGCTCGCCGTCTTGTCCGCGTACGCCTGGAGGTAGGCCCGGCTCGACGCCAGGTCGGTGATGAGGTCGGGCAGCCCGTTGTGCCGCCCGATGAACTCCCGTCCCCGCTCGATGTGGGCGAGGAACTCCCCCGCCTGCCACGGCTCAAGGGGCCGCAGCTGCGCACCGTCGTCGCCCAGCGATATCGCGTACATCCGATCATCGTAGGACGCGCGCGCCACCGCCCAGGACGCGCCCGTCAGGTCGCGAGGTCGAGTGCGGCCGACACGATGCTGTCGGCGTCGATCCCGTGGTGGCGGTAGGTGTCGGTGAGCGATCCCGACTGGCCGAACCCCGTGACGCCGAGCGCGCTCGTGGCGACCTTGTTGACCGTGGCGAGGAACGACAGGGTGTGCGGGTGGCCGTCGAGCACGGTGACCAGGGGCGTGGCGCGGTCCGCGGGGAACGCCTGGTCCAGGATCCAGGTGTCGGCGCGTTCGTGGCCCTGGCGGGCGCGCAGCACGCGGTACAGCAGGTCGGGGCTGGTCACACAGACCACGTCGGCGGGCACGCCCTCCTTCTCCAGGCGGTCGGCCGCGGCCAGGGCCTCCGTGACCACGGCCCCCATGGCGGCGATGGTGACCCGGGCACCGGCGCGCCGCCTGAGCGGATAGGCACCGGCGACGGCCTGACGGCGGCGGCGCGCCCGCGCGGCCGGATCGTCCGGGACCGCGGCCAGGGACTGGTCCACCGGACGCGTGGACAGGCGCAGATAGCAGGAGCCGCCGTCCGGGCGGCCGAGGCGGGCGAGGCTCGCGAGCAGCGTCCACTCGGTGTCGATCGCGAAGGCCGGCTCGTACGTCACGCACCCGGGCTGCTGCAGGCCGATCGTCGGGGTCTTGACCGACTGGTGGGCGCCGCCCTCGGCGGCGAGGGACACTCCGGACGGGGTGCCCACGAGGAGGGACTGTCCGCCCGCGTAGATGCCGTAGGACCAGGGTTCGAGGGCCCGCTCGACGAACGGGTCGTAGACGACGCCGATCGGCAGGAGCGGCTCGCCCCACCGGCTCCAGGTCGCGCCGAGTTCGGACAGCAGGCCCACCAGGTTGGTCTCGGCGATGCCCAGTTCGATGTGCTGGCCGGTCGGCTTCTCGTTCCAGTGCAGGATCGTCTCCGCGTCGTCGGCGAACCAGTCCCTGCGCTCGCGCGGCGACCAGACGCCCACCTTGTTCACCCAGCCCCCGAGGTTGGTCGTGGAGCTGACGTCCGGGCTGACGGTCACGATCCGGCGGGCCGCATCGGGGGCCTGGCGGGTCAGGTCGAGCAGGACGCGGCCGAGGACGGCTTGCGTGGTGGTCGTTCCCTTCGGGGTACGGCCGAAGTCCGCGGGCAGTTCGGGGGGCGCGCTGTGGTGGACGGCAGGGCGGCGCAGCAGCTCGGCCGTCTTCTCGCACAGCCGGTGCGCCTCGCCGGTGGCGGGCAGGGCGCGCCACGGGTCGTCCGCGTCCGCGCCGACGCGGGCGGCCAGGTCGCGCAGCTGACGCTCGGTCAGGAGCGCCGAGTGGTTCTGCGGATGTCCCTTCGTCGCGAGGCGGTGTCCCTTGACCGTGTACGCGAAGATGACGGTCGGCCGGGTGTCGTCGATCGCGGCGAAGGCGGCGTCGAGGGCGTGCGCGTCGTGGCCACCGAGATGGGCCAGGGCCTCGACGAGGGTGTCGTCGTCGACGTCGGCGACGAGTGCGGCGACGCGGGGCGCTTCGGGTCCCGTGCCGGGCAGCCGACGGCGCAGTTCGGGGCCTTCGCAGCGCAGCAGCCGCTGGTATTCCGGGTTGGCCATCTCGTCGACGCGCCGGCGCAGGGCGTCGCCGCCGGGCCGGGCGAAGAGCTCCTCCAGCAGGTGTCCGTACTTCAGCGTCATGACCTGCCACCCCGCGGCGGAGAACATGCCGCGCAGCCTCTCGGCGGCGATGCCCGGCACGACCCGGTCCAGCGACTGCCGGTTCATGTCGACGACCCAGACGACCTCCCCGAGCTCCGCCACCAAGGGGTCGAGGACCGCTTCCCAGATCGCGCCCTCGTCCAGCTCCGCGTCGCCGAGGAGCGAGTACTGGCGTCCGGTGCCCGGATCGCTCCCCGCGGCCGCGGTGTAGCGGCGCGCGAGCGCGCCCCAGAGCGGGGCGGTGGCCCCGATGCCGACCGACCCCGTCGAGTAGTCCACCGGATCGGGGTCCTTGGTCCTGCTCGGGTAGCTCTGCAGGCCCCCGAACTCCCGCAGCCGCGGCAGGTACGAGGCGTCGAGGAAGCCCAGGAGGTGGTTGATGGCGTGCAGCACCGGGGACGCGTGGGGCTTGACCGACACCCGGTCCTCGGGCCGCAGGTGCCTGAACCACAGGGACGTCATGATCGACACCATGGACGCGGACGAGGCCTGGTGGCCCCCGACCTTCAGGCCCGTCGGGTTCGGGCGCACCCGGTTCGCGTGGTCGACGATCGCCGTCGAGAGCCACAGCACACGGTCCTCGATCTCGGCCAGGACCTCGAACTCGGGGTCGGTCCGTGGCGCGCTGTTCGTGGTGCTCTTCATCGTCCAACCTCTTCGGTCTGGTTCCGCATGGTCCTTCGGCCCTTCGGGCGGTTCATCTCGTGGGGACGGGCGCCCGCGTCCCGGCGCGGATGAGCGTGTCGCCCAGGGGCTTGTAGGCGAGGGCGTCGCCGAGCGCGAGCATGGCGGCCACGGCCACGCTGGCGTGCACGCCGACGGTGGTCCACTCGCGTTCCGCGTCACGGGAGACGACGAGCACGCGGGTCAGCGCGGGCGCGCCGGGGGCGCTGTCGAGGACGCGCACGCTGGAGTCGACGAGGGCGGTCTCCGCGACCCACGGCAGCCGCGGCACCAGGGCCCGGCGCAGCGCCGCGTCCAGGGCCCGGACCGGGCCCTCGCCCCCGGACGTCGCGATGACGTCCCCGGCGCCTTCGGTGGCGAACGCTCCGGCGCCCAGCGGTCCCGTTCCTGAGACTTCTGAGGCTTCTGAGGTTCCTGAGGCGTCCGCGAGGTGGTCCGCGCGCAGCCGCACGCTCGCCTCGCAGACCACGGTGCCGTCCGCGGTGTGGCGCTCGACGACCTGGTACGTCAGGGGTGTGAAGCCGCCGGGCAGCCGTGGCGCGCGGTGGCCGCTGGCCGTGCCGGCGGGGCGGGTGGCCGGGTCCACGGGGCGTGTCGCCGTGCCCGCGAGTTCCTCGTGCAGGAGCAGCGCGAGCGAGGCGTCGGCCGACTCGAAGGACCAGCCACCGGCCTCCAGTTCCTTGACGCGGGCGACGACGCGGGAGAATGCCTCGGTGCCCTTGGCGTCCGCGCCCTTGAACTCGAAGTCCGTGGACTCGAAGTCCTTGATGTCGAACCCGAGTTGAAGGCACTTCAGCTCCAGGCTGGCGCGCCCTGCCATCTCCGTGACGAGGATGCGGGAGGTGTTGCCGACGACGTCCGGGTCGATGTGCTGGTAGAGACTGGGGTCGACCTTCATCGCGCTGGCGTGCAGGCCCGCCTTGTGCGCGAAGGCCGCGGCGCCCACATAGGGCTGGTGCCGGTCGGGGGCCACGTGGGCGGTCTCCGCCAGGGCCTGGGCGGTCCCCGCGAGTTCGGTGAGCCGCGTGGGCGGAAGCACCGGCAGGTCGAGTTTGGTGGTGAGGTTGCCGATGACCGCGAACAGGTCGGCGTTGCCCGCGCGTTCGCCGTAGCCGTTGGCCGTGCACTGGACGTGGGTGGCTCCGGCCTCGACGGCCGCGATCGTGTTGGCCACGGCGCAGCCGGTGTCGTCCTGGCAGTGGATGCCGATCCGGAACCCGGTGCGCTCGATCACCTCGGCGACGACGTCGGCGAGGCGGCCGGGCAGTCGGCCGCCGTTGGTGTCGCAGAGCACGGCGACGTCGGCGCCCGCTTCCATGGCCGCGTCCAGGACCCGCAGCGCGGTGTCGGGGTCGTCGGCGTACCCGTCGAAGAAGTGCTCGCCGTCGAGGAACACCCGGCGCCCCTCGGCGACCAGGAAGCGGACCGTGTCCGCGACCATGGCGCGGTTCTCCGCGACGTCCGTGCGCAGCGCGCGCTCGATGTGCCGCCGGTCGGTCTTGGCGACCAGGGTGATCACGGGGGCGCCGGACTCCAGCAGGGCGCGCACCTGCGGATCCCGTTCCGCCCGCCGTCCCGGCTTGCGGGTGCTGCCGAAGGCGACCAGGGCCGCGTGTCTCAGGTCGAGTTCGGAGGCCGCGCGCTGGAAGAAGGCGGTGTCCTTGGGCAGGGCCCCGGGCCAGCCGCCCTCGATGAATCCGACTCCGAGGGAGTCGAGGAGGCGGGCCGAGGCGAGTTTGTCGGTGACGGAGTAGGAGATCCCCTCGCGCTGCGCGCCGTCGCGCAGGGTGGTGTCGTAGAGGTGGAAGCTGTCGCCGAGCGGGGTCCCGGCCGGTGCGGTGCGCGTGTGAGCCACCGGGCGTCCTTCCTGAGCGGTTGTCGTTGTCGGACGTCCTGGGTCGGATGTCCTGGTGGGGCGGTCCGCCGCGGAGCCGGTCACGCGCGCGGAGGGGGCGGTGTCGGGCCGCCGGGGCGCGGGGCGGTACCGGCTCGGGCGGTCCGGGAGGCGACGTCCGGAGGGCAGGGGTCAGCCGCTCGGGGACGTCGGGTCGGGCGGCCGTGACCCGGCCGAGGTCGCATCCGGGCCGGCTCGGCCCCACCGGTCGGGCGGGGCGAGGTCCCGTGGAGGATCGGCGCGGGCACGGCCATGGTGGGCCGCGGCAGCGACGTCTCCAGCGAAGGGAGCTGTTCGGTCAGTCTTCGGGTACGACGGGGTCCGGGGTTCCCCGGAGTCGGCCACGCGCAAGTGGCGGCACGACGCTGTGCCTTGTCACCGGGCGAGACGCGGGGTGCCGCGGCGCTGACTGGTCCGTCATTACGCGCGGACGCGGGACGGGAAGGTCAGGCGCACCCTGGCAGGGGGCACGAGAGGCCCGGATCGGTGCTTTCCGTGCGCGTCAGGGCAGGGCCACCACGTTCGCGGATCGTGAACGAACGGTGCGAATGGCTCCGGTTCCGCTCAGGGTGGAGCAGCGGCGGACAGGCATGCAAGAGACTCCCGCGACGTGTCGGCGCCATCCTCGTGGGCTTCGTCGTGGTACCCGCGGACGGCGATCTGACTTCCGAAGGAGCCGGGGCTCCTCCGGTCACAGTGGCGGGACCGTGCCGGATTCTCACCGGCTTCCCCGTGCCGCGGGTGTTGGCCCCACATGTCTAGCAGTCGCCCCCGCGCCAGTCACCCCCTATCGACCCCCACCCACTGTTCCCCGGGCGGTCCTGTTCCCTCCCGAGCGACACCGCGTAGGCTGCTGCGAGCAGCTGGTTCGCCCCGTCCGCCAGGCGGGAGCGTCGCAAGAGGGAACCCGGTGGGAATCCGGGACTGCCCCGCAGCGGTGAGCGGGAACGACCGCCGTCACACGCACTGGGCCCGACGAACGGGGCCTGGGAAGCGACGGCCAGTAGGAGTCCTCCGTCAGGAGGGCGTGCCCGCGAGTCCGAAGACCTGCCAACTGCCCGCGCGCGGACCCCTTCGCGCGCGGACATCCCGGTGACCTCGAGGGCGGGTCGGCGTACAGAGCGAACGGACGACCGCGCGGGATGCCGCGCCCGGTCGTATCACTGCCGTCCGCTCCGTCACCCCTTCGCGCCCCCGTCCCGTCGCCGGGACCTCAGGGACTCATCTCGCGAAGGAGATCTCCGTGGGCCCATCGGTGCGGAACAATCCGCGGCGGGTCGTCGTGGACGGCACGTCCATGGTCGCCGTGCCCGTGCAGGAGTTCGAGAGTCTGCTCGCCACGCGCAGACAACTCGGCAGCCAGACCGCGAGGATGCGGATGCTGCGGGACACGCTCGTCGACATGAGCGAGTTCCTGGACACCCTGGTCGCGGCGCTCGACGACGACGCCCCGCCGGGGTCGCGGGAGCTCCCCCCGGCGTCAGGACCCGCACCCACCGGCCTGGCCCTGGTCACCGAGATACGGCGGCGCGCGCACCAGGTCCGCGCCCTCACCGGGGCGGAGCGCGGTCCGCGGACACGGGGCGGTCCGGGACGTACCCCGGCGGCGTGAGGGACACCGCCTCGGGGGCGCGGTGCCGCTCGGGGCCCGTCGAGCGGCACCGCCGGGGTCAGTGCCGCGCGGCCACGCGGCGGCGCGGCTCGACCCTCAGGGTCAGGGGGGCGGGTGAGAGCGTCATGCGCAGCAGCGGCTTCGCGGCGGGGGCGTCCGGGATCCGGGCGAGGGACACCTGGGAGAGAACCGCCGCGGCGGCGAGCATCGCCTCGGTCATGCCGTACGTCTCACCGATGCACCGGCGGACGCCCACGCCGAAGGGCATGAACGCCTCGCGCTGCTCCGGGCCCGCCTTGCCGGGCAGCCAGCGATCGGCGTCGAACCGGCCGGGGTCGGGGAACACGCGGGCGTCGCGGTGCAGGCAGTACGGGCTGAACATCACCTCGTCCCCCGGGGTAAGGCGGGTGCCGCCGAGCGTGACGGCCTCGGTGACCCTGCGGCTGAGGACCGACACCGTCGGATAGAGCCGCAGCGTCTCCGTGAGGACCCGGGCCAGCAGCGGCAGGCCCGGGATGTCGTCGTAGGCGGGCGGGCGCCCGGTCAGCTGGGAGTCGACCTCGTGGTGCAGTTCCCGCTCCAGGTCGCCGTTCTCCGCGAGGACGCGGAGCGTCCACGCCAGCAGGTCGGCGGTGGCGGGGATGCCGCCGTTCATGAGGGCCGCGATCTGGTCGCACACCTCGTCGTCGGTGAAGGCCCGGCCGCTCTCGTCGCGCGCCGACATGATGACGGAGAGCCCGTCGCCGAGACCGGCTCCGCGCTCCCGGTAGGCCGCGACCATCTCCGCGATCAGCTCGCGCACCCGGGCCCTGGCCCGCCCGAACTCCCGGTTGACGGGCAGGGGCAGGCGGTGCACGCGGCGGAAGGGGACGACCATCTGCCACCACATGCCGGGCATCAGGGCGGTGTACGCCTCCTCGATCCGCCCGGTGCGCCAGGCCTGGGCCGGGTCGGAGAACAGGGTGCGGGTCAGCGCGCGGCAGGCCAGGCGGCGCGTCTCGCGGCACACGTCGATGTGCTGGCCGGGTTGCCAGGCGGCGACGGCCTCGGCGGCGCACCCGGCCATGGCGGCGGCGTACCCCGTGATGCGCTCCTGGCGGAACGCCTGGTTCATCAACGGGCGCTGATAGCGGTGCTCGTGGGCCGAGCAGGTGCTGAGCCCCTCTCCGATGAGGGTGCGGGCGGTGTCCACGAACGGGCCGCCCTTGTCGAACCTGCGCTGCCCGCTGGCGAGCACGGTGCGGACGAGCTCCGGGCGCGTGACGAGGTACACGGACTTGGGGCCGAGGCGCAGCCGCACCAGCGGCGCGACGGAGTGCTGCGCCAGCAGGAACGGGATCGGGTCGCGCCACATGGGCAGGGCGTGACCGAGGAGCGGAAGGGCCCGGGCGGCCACGGGTGTCGGTCCGGCCGGGTCTGGTGCGGACGGCATAGAGCGCTCTCCTAGCGGTGCTGTGTGTCTGCTCTGTCGTTGCCGTGGGGGGTTTCGCCGGGCGGGGGTGTGGTCCAGCGCGCCCCCATGGTCGCGGCGGCCGGTCCGACAAGTAAGGGCGTACTCGCGAGCGGGCGGGCGCGCGGACATGCCGTCGCGCCCCGCTCCGGGAACAGCCGCCCGGTGGTTCACACGACCGCTCAGACGACACGTTCGTATGATCGTCGGTAACTCCTGAGCGCTTCGGCGGTTGGACACCGCGAACGGGCCGGACCGGCTGGTCCAGCGCCTCCACGAGCAGTCGATACGTCAAGGAGCAGTCTGTGAACGGCAGTTGGGTGAGGAATCTGTCCCGCTGGGCGCTGGTGGCCGCGCTGTCCTGTGGCCCGGTCGCCCTGGCGACCGGCACGGCCCACGCCGACGAGACACACCGCGACTCGCACAACGCGCCCGTGGTGGCGCTGCTCAACACCGGCCAGATCGACGACCCGATGGAGGACGTCCTGGAGCACACCCTGCTGTTCGGGGACGGCTACGCCTGGGACTGACACCAGCGTCTGGAGCCGGATGCGCCTGGGACCGCGGGACTACCGGGACCGCGGGACTAGGTGACACGGCTCGGATCACGGCCGGACGGTACGGGTACCGTCCGGCCGTTCCGTTTCCTGGCGCCGCCGGGCGCCCCGCCCCGGTGGGCGCGTTCGACGGCCTGGGCCCAGTACGTGCCCGCGACCATGAGCGCCGCCCCCACGCCGGCGAGGACCGTGAACCGCTCGCCGCCCAGGCCGACGCCCACCGCCGCGGCCCACACCGGCTCGGTGCCGAGCAGCAGGCTGGCGCGGCTCGCGGAGCTGCGCTGCACCGCCCACGTCTGCGCCAGGAACGCGAACACGCTGCAGAACAGGGCGAGATAGCCGAGCTGCGCCCACACAGCGGCGTCGGCCTCCACCAGCGTGGGCAGACCGCTGGCGGCGGGCACCGCGAACACGGCGGTGCCGACGACGGTCTGCACGGTGGTCAGGTGCGCGGGCCGCACCGCGCGGCCCGCCGTCAGCCGCCCCACCAGTGCCACGTGGACGGCGCGCACCAGCGCGGCCGCCAGCATCAGCGCGTCGCCGCCCCGCAGCGCGTGGAAGCCGCCGCCGGACATGAGCAGGCCCACGGCCAGCAGGCACAGGCCGGTCGCCGCGAAGAACCGGGCCGGGAGGCGGCCGCCGCCGGACGCGCGGTCCAGGAGCGGGGTGAGCACGATGGTGAGGCTGATGATGAGGCCCGCGTTGGCGGCGCTGGTGTGCGCGACCCCGTACGTCTCCAGGACGAGGACGGCCGCCTGCGTGAGCCCGAGGACGCCGCCGACGCGGATCTCGTCCCGGGTGAAGCGCCGGTGGCGGGCGCGGGCGGCCGTCAGCGGGAGGCAGACGGCGGCGGACAGCAGGTACCGCGCGAACAGCACCACGAGCACGGGCAGGACGTCGACGGCCGTCTTGGCGGCCAGATAGCTGGAGCCCCAGACGAGGGCGACCAGGAGCAGGACGGCGTCGGCGCGGCGGGCGTGGAGCAGGGAGACGGGGAGCACCCCGCCCACGCTGCCGCGAGATGATGTTGAAGCCAAGACCGAGTTTCTTCACGGATGGTGAAGCGTCCCTACACTGTCCCGATGACCCGAACGCCGCCGCGCGGAACGCCGACGCACGAGACGTCGACACACGAGACGTCGATGCACGAGACGTCGATGCACGAGGCGCTCACGCACGAGACGCCGCCGCGCGGAACACCGTGCCGATGAACGAACGGCAGCTGCGCATCCTGCGGGAGCTCGGCGAGCTCGGCAGCGTCACGGCGGCCGCCGAGGCCCTGCTGATGACGCCGTCGGCGGTCTCCCAGCAACTGCGCCTGCTCCAGCGGTCGATCCCGGTGCCGCTCACCGAGCGCGACGGGCGCAGGCTCGTGCTCACCGACGCCGGGCAGG
The DNA here is from genome assembly GCF_056435225.1 of Streptomyces sp. NPDC043996. Lineage (NCBI taxonomy): Bacteria > Bacillati > Actinomycetota > Actinomycetes > Kitasatosporales > Streptomycetaceae > Streptomyces > Streptomyces sp. NPDC043996. Next base: position 493,352 of record NZ_JBWKEY010000002.1, read on the forward strand.
CGCTCGCCGACGCGGCGGTCGGCGTGGAGAGCGCCCTGGCCCACGCCCGGCACACCATCGACGCGTTCCTCAACGAGCCGGAGGGCCCCGTGTCCGTGGCGGCCTTCCACAGCGCGGGCGCCGCGTTCTTCCCGCTGCTGCTCCGCGGCCTCGCGGGTCCGGGCCACCCCCGGCTCGCCCTCGCCGACGAGGACGTCGCGCGCGACCGGTTCCCGCTGCTCACCCGGGACTACGACCTCGTCCTCGCCCACCGCATGGACCCGGCGCCGCCGTGGCCGTCCTCGGTCGTCGCCACCACGCTGCTGCGCGAGCCGCTGGACGTGGCCGTGCCGGTCGGCCACCCGCTGGCCGCCAAGGCCCGGCTGACGCCCGGCGACGTCGCCGACCAGCCCTGGATCACCGTTCACGACGGCTTCCCGCTGCTCGCGACGATCGACGCCATCGCGACCGCCGCGAACCGGCGGCTCGACATCGTGCACCGCGTCAACGAGTTCACCGTGGTCGCCGAGGCCGTGGCCGCCGGGGGCGGCATCGCCCTCATGCCGCGCTGGACGACGCGTCCCCACCCGGCCCTGGCCCTCAGGCCGCTCACCGGCGTGCACGCCCACCGCCGCGTCGACGTCCTGCACCGCCCCGAACGCGCCGCGCGCGCCGCCGTCCGCACGGTCCTCGCCGAGCTGCGCCGGGCGGCGGCCGTCATCCGGGAACGGGACCCCCGGGCGGAGACCGTCACCTCCAGCCGTACGCGTACGCCGCCACCCACGTGACCTCGATCTGCGCGCTGCTCCCCGGGGCCGCGTTCGGTCCCTCCAGGGCACTCTCGTTCTGCATGACCCAGGACAGGCGGCGGTTCGGCACCCCGCGGGTGTCGCGCCCGACCTGGCGGCCGTCGACGAAGAAGCGCACCTGCCCGGGGGTCCACTCGGTCGACACCGTGTGCCACCGCGTCCAGTCGTCGGAGCCGTGGAACCACCCCTGCCTGCCGCCGCCGCACGGGTGGTGGAAGGCGCTGAGGGAACCCGTCCACTCCCCCTCGGGGTGGTCCATCTCGCAGCCCCCGCCGTAGTGCAGCCACGCCGACTTGTAGCCGGGGGCGAGTTTGGTGACCTTGATGCGGGCGCTGTACTTGCCGTACTTCATCTGCATGACGGCGCGGGGTACGACCGCCGCCGAGTGGACCGGACCGCCGCGCGCGGGACGCCACATGCGGATGCGCATGCGGCCGTCGCCGTTCGCGGCGGGGCCGACGCTCACGGTGTCCTCCGGGTGGTAGACGCCCGCCACGCCGCGCCCCCGGCCGCGCTCGTTGGCCGTGTCGCGCCACCCCGTGGGGTAGGCCCACCAGTTGGCCCGGTAGTCGCCGCGGAGTCCGCCGCAGTACGCGGCGGAGGTGTCGGCGTGGTGGTCGCAGTCGCGGAACGAGCCGAGGGGGACCCGGTCGCCGTTGAAGTCCTCGGCGAGGACCTGCCAGAACGGCCCGCAGTCGCCGCGCGGCAGGTCGACTCCCGTGGTGCGGCAGGCGTCGGCCGAACGCGGCGCGCCGTCCGCGCTCGGCAGCGCGAACAGGGCGGCGACCAGCGTGGCCCCCACCGCTGCGAACAGCGTGGGCCTGCGCCGTCGTTGTGCTGCGTGTGTTCCCATGGCGGAGCGCTCCCTCCCGCGGCCGGGGTGCGGGGCGGTGGTCGGTGGCGTGATGTCGGTGCACGGTGCCGTCCGGCGCGGCGTGGGGCGTGGTGCGCCGGGGAGGTGTGCATCCTTGCCGGGCTGGAGGGAAGAACACCATCCCCCTGGAGAGGCGTCTTTCGGACAGCGGGTGTTCCGGGGCGCCTCCGGTTATCCCCACCGCGCACCCGGGGGCGTGGCCCATGGCCGGTGTCTAAGCGCGCGGGGACAGTGGTGCGCATGACAGCATCCACCAGATCCTCAAGGCTCCGGATCATCGCGGCCTCCGCCCTCGTCTCGGCCGCCGCGGCGATCGTCCCCGTACAGGCCGCCGCCGACTCCGGGGAGCGCGGCGGCCCGCTGTCGCAGCGGGAGCTGCGACAGGAGGCCGAGCGGGTCCTGAAGAAGGCCGGGTACGTCGGCGTCACCGTCCAAGTGCGCGACGGGCGCCGCTTACTGCGGGCGGCGGCGGGCGAGCGGGAGCGGGGCACCGGGCTGCCCCTGGACCACCGGGCGGGCTTCCGCGCGGCGAGCCTCACCAAGTCGTTCACCGCCACCGTCGTCCTGCAGCTGGCCGCCGAGAAGAAGCTGTCGCTGGACGACACGGTCGAGCGGTGGCTGCCCGGGGTCGTCCAGGGCAACGGCAACGACGGGTCCCGCGTCACCCTCCGCCATCTGCTCCAGCACACCAGCGGCATCCACAACTACGACCACGCCGACGACACCGGGTCCAGCGCCGAGGACTTCGAGCGCACCCGCTACGACCACCACGACCCCAGTGAGCTCGTGACCGGGGCGATGCGGCACGCGCCCGACTTCCCGCCCGCCGACCCCGATGACCCGGCGCCCGACTGGAACTACTCCAACCCCGGCTACGCGGCCCTCGGAATGATCATCGAGAAGGTCACAGGGGCGACGTGGGACGCGCAGGTCCGCGACCGCCTGGTCCGCCCGCTGAAGCTCAGCGGGACCTACGCCCCGGGCGACGACCCGCGCCTTCCGGGCGCCTACGCGCACGCGTACCACCAGTTCGCGGGCACCAAGCGGTGGGTCGACGTCAGCGAGCGCAATGTGTCCATGATCGGTGCCGCGGGCGAGCTCATCACCACCGAGAAGGACGCCGACCGGTTTCTCACCGCCCTGTACGGCGGGCGCCTGCTGCCCCCCGCCCAGCAGGCCGAGATGCGCCGCGTCGTGCCGGTGAGCGCGGACTTCCAGCAGGTCATGCCCGGCCTTCACTACGGCCTCGGCGCGATGCGGCAGCCGCTGAGCTGCGGCGGCTACCGCTGGGGGCACGGCGGCGACGTGGAGGGCCTGACGGTGCGCACGGCCGTCAGCGGGGACGGACGGCGCTCCGTCGTCATCAACGCCACCGGCAAGAAGGACGACGACGCCTGGTTCCTGACCGCGGAGAAGGCCCTGCAGAAACTGCTCGACCGGACCATGTGCGCGCCGTCGCGCTGAGCCGCGACGGCCGCTTCCCGGGGCGGCGTGCGGGCCGGGCCACCTCCCCCTGCCCTCCCGCGCGCCGCCCGCCCTCCGGGCCCGCCTATCGTGAACGCATGATCGATCTGCCGCTCTCCGCCCTCGAGGTGTCCCTCGTCGAGGAAGGCTCAACCCCCGCCGACGCGCTGCGCTCCTGCCAGTACGCGGCGGGCGAGTTGAGCCGCCTCGGCTACCACCGGCTGTGGTTCGCCGAGCACCACCACTCCCCCGCCATCGGCGCCTTCCCGCCCGTCCTGCTCGCCGCGCACACCGCCGCGACGACGTCCGCCCTTCGGGTCGGCTCGGGCGGGGTGCTCGCCCCCAACCACGCCCCGCTCACCGTGGCCGAGCAGTTCGCCACGCTCGCCGCCCTGCACCCGGGCCGCGTCGACCTCGGCATCGGCCGGGGCCCCGGCACCTTCCACGAGCCGACGGCCCGCGCGCTGCGCCGGGGCGCCGACCCCGCGACGGACGCGGAGTACCACGCGGACGTGGCCGCCACCCTGGACTTCCTCATCGACGTCGGCTTCGGCGAGCTGCCCGAGCCCTGGCTGCTCGCCTCCAGCGACGCCGGCGCCGAACTCGCCGCCGCCCTCGGCCTGCCCCTCGCCTTCGCCCACCACATCCGCCCCGACAACACCCTTCAGGCGCTGGAGCGTTACCGCGACGCCTTCCGCCCCTCGCGCTGGTGCGAGGCGCCGCGCGTCCTGGTGTGCGTGGAGACCGTGTGCGCGGACACCGAGGAGCGGGCGGCGGAGCTCGCCCGGCCCATGGACGTCATCAAGGCGGGCCTGCTCGGCGGCCGCTCCGAGACGCCCTTCCCCACGCCCAAGGCCGCGGCGGAGCACGTGCTCGGCGAACAGGAGGAGCGGGCCGTGGCCGCGTTCGTCGCCCAGCAGGCCCGGGGCACCAAGGAGGCGGTCGGCGCGCGCCTCGCCCGGATCGCCGCGGCCACCGGGGCCGACGAGCTGATGCTGGTCACGCCCGTCCACGACCCGGTCGCCCGGGTGCGGTCGTTCGAGCTGGTAGGGGAGTTGAGGGGGCGGAACGGGTAGGTCCCCGGTCATGGAAACCATGGTGAAGGTCGACGGCGGCGAGGTGTGGGCGGACGACAGCGGCGGGCCGGGTCTGCCGCTGGTCCTGCTGCATCCGGGCGTCGGCGACTCAAGGGTCTGGGACGGCGTGCTGCCCGCCCTCATCGAGCACCACCGCGTGCTGCGCTACGACGCCCGCGGGTTCGGCCGCTCACCCAAGCCGACCGTCGCCTACTCCCAGCTCCGCGACCTGGGCACGGTCCTCGACCACTTCGGCGTCGGCCGCGCCGTCCTGGTCGGCTCCAGCATGGGCGGCTCCACGGCGTTGGCCCTCGCCCTGGCCGATCCTGGCCGGGTAGCGGGCCTCGCGCTCTTCGCTCCGGGCGCCGTCGGCGCGGTGGGCCTGGAGTCGCCCGAGGTGAGCGCGGAGATCGAACGCCTGGCCACGGCGGGCGACATGGACGGCCTGGTGGCCCTCGCGCAGCGGGTGTGGGGCGTCCTCGACACCTCCCCCGAGGGACCCGCCGCCCGGGCGCTGCGCTCCGCGATCCCGGCCTGGTTCACGACGTACGCGTACGACGTGAAGGACGCGCCGACCTACGACCGGCTGGGCGAACTCGACGTGCCGTGTCTGCTCGCGCTCTGCGAGCGGGACCAGGCCGAGGTCATCGCGGTGAACGAGGAGATGGCCGCGCGCATCCCCGGCTGCCGTCTGGTCAGGCTCGCCGACTGCGACCACTTCCCCTCGCTCCGGCGGCCGGACGCGGTGGCGCGGCTGATCCTGGCGTTGAGCGGTCAGGTGGCCTGAGCCGGGTGGGGGCATCGACCGGCGGCGGGGCCCGGGGCGCCCGGGTCCCGCCGCCGGAGCCTGCTCAGCGGTGCGTCTTCGCGCGAGCCGACGGCGCGGCGGCTGTCACGGCCGCCCCCAGGCAGACGACGGTCATCGCCGTGCGCGACAGCCACCGCGCCTTCGCACCGCTTCCGTTCACCTGCCACCTCTCGGAGACCGTCGCTGGTCACACCGGGCGCGACGGTCTTGGCAGGGACGGCGGGGCACGCTTACTGGGGCACGTTGAGGACGAAGTCGAACGCGGCCTCCTTGGTGTTGCCGACGTCCCGCACGTTCATCAGGAGCCGCGCGTCGAAGATGGGGTCGGTGTTGTTGCGCGGCTCGTTGGGGAAGTACAGCTGGGTCGTGAGGATGGGGCGCCCCGGCGCCTGGAGCTTGACGTGCAGATGGCGGGTGCGCCCGGGGTAGAGGCCGGGGAAGACCGTGGTGAGGGTGAACGCGCCCTGTGCGTTGGTGAACTGGTGGCCGCGGTACCGGAAGCCGACGTTGTCGTAGGCGCCCCTGGCGTCGGCCTGCCAGAAGTCGAGGAGCGCGTTCGCGATCGGCTTGCAGGCCAGGCCGAAGACGTAGCCGGTGACGGTCAGGCGTATGCCCGTGCTGCCGGGTTCCAGGAGCGAGGTGCGCCGCGGGGAGTTGGGCTTGAAGTAGGGGCCTTCCGTCTGCCGCGGGGTCGGGTCGTCCCCGTCTTCGCACGGCGGCGTCAGTTCCGGTGCCCTGCCGGTGCCCGCCGACGTCCGGGCGAGTGCGGGGGCGGCCGCCATCGCCACCGGCACCGCCACACCGGCGGCCAGGGCCGCGCGGAGCACCGTCTTGCGGCTGGGGCCCCGCCCGGAGGCGCCGAGTCCTTCGCCGTCCTCGGGGGACTCGTCCCTGCCGTGCCCGTTCACGCGCTCGCCGTCCATGGCTCCTCCTGGGTGGGGGTGGGGGGATCGCTAAGAAGCTATGCGGAGGGCCGGTTCCGGGCGATGGACGGAATGCGGTGGTCGTGGTGAATATCGCCACCGCCGCGGCGGAAGTCGCCGGGGCTGGCGCCGGTCTCGCGGCGGAAGAAGCGGCAGAAGTACGCGGGATCGGAGAATCCGACCCGGTCGGCGACCTGGCGCACGGTGAGCTCGGTGCGGACGAGGAGGCGCTTGGCCTCGTGGACGCGCGCCTGCCGCAGGAGTTCGCCGGGCGTGCGACCCATGGCCGTCCGCACCGCCTCGTTGAGGTAGCTCACGGAAACGCCGAGGCGCGTGGCGCACTCGCGCACCGACCACAGCGGGGTGCGGGCGGTGCCGAGGAGCGTGACGAAGTCCGCGGCGATCGCGGCGGGGCGGGCGGGGGCGGCGCCCGCCGCGTCCCGTTCGGGGGCGAGGAGGCGGGCGGCGCGGACCACGAGGATGTGCAGATAGGCCTGGAGGAGGCCGTGGAAGCCGTCGGCTCCGGTGCGGTACTCGTGGTCCAGGTCGGCCACCAGACGGCCGACCCAGGCGGCGTCCGCGGCGGCGAGGCCGAGCCAGGAGCGCCGCCCGAGCCTGCGCAGGACCTCCTGGTCCGCCGGGTTGTCCAGGAGGAAGTCGTCGGTGAAGAGGATCACATGGCCTTCGAGGCCGCGCACGCCGTCCCAGTAGTGCACCTGCCCGGGTGCGATGAAGCACAGGTGGGGCGGGCGCAGGGTGAAGCGGGACAGGTCGACGACGTGGGTTCCGGTGCCGCCGGTGACGTACACGATCTCGTGGAAGGTGTGCCGGTGCGGGAACGAGGCCCGCGACATGGGGCCGATGCTGTCGAAGGTGCCGCTCGCGAAGGGCAGCGCGTTGGGCATCGGCACTTCGAGCCGGTGGATCGGCAGGCCTCCCCGCTCCGGCTCGCTGCCGTTCCTCCGCCCGCCGGGCAAGACTGTGGTCCCGCGCATGCGTACGCTCCTCATCCCGCCGTGGCTCGCGCGATCACGCGAGCGTTGTCAGGTCCATACCAATTGATGCGTCCACGATGGCATGGAGTGAGGAACGATCCCAGGTGTCTCAGGCCAAGTCTCGGCCCTTCAGCCGCACGATGGCGGAAATGGTCAGCTGCCGCGGCCACGGCCAGACCCCCGTGCCGGTCGTGGCCGCTGCAGCCGTCTTGTCCGCACGGTCCACGCGAAGGCCTGCTGCCGTCCGCGGGGACCGTGCGGGGTCTTTAGTGCCCCATGCCCGCGCCGCCGTCGACCGGGATCACGGCGCCGGTGACGTAGGCGGCCTCGGGCGAGGCGACGAACGCCACGGCGGCGGCCACCTCTTCGGGGCGCGCGAGCCGGCCGAGGGGGATCTGCCGCAGCAGGGCCTCGCGCTGCTCGTCGGTCAGGGACTCGCTCATGGCGGTCTCGGTCAGGCCGGGCGCGACGACGTTCACGGTGATGTTCCGCGAGCCGAGCTCCCGGGCCAGCGAGCGGGCGAAGCCCACCAGGCCCGCCTTGGACGCGGCGTAGTTCGACTGGCCCGCCTCGCCGCGCAGGCCCACCGCCGAGGAGATCACCACGATGCGGCCGGAGCGGGCCCGCAGCATGCCGCGGGTCGCCCGCTTCGCGACGCGGTAGGCGCCGGTGAGGTTGGTGTCGAGGACGGAGGTGAAGTCCTCCTCGCTCATCCGCGCGAGCAGCTTGTCGTTGGCCACGCCCGCGCAGGCCACGAGCACCTCGACCGGACCCTGCTCCTCCTCGACCCGCTCGAAGGCGCGGTCCACCTGCTCGGAGTCCGTCACGTCGCAGCGCACCCCGAGGAAGCCCTCGGGGGGCTCACCGGTGCGGTAGGTGACGGCGACGCGGTCACCGGAGTCCCGCAGGGTGCGGGCGATGGCCAGGCCGATGCCGCGGCTGCCTCCGGTGATCAGTACGGAGCGGGACACTGGGTGCCTTTCTGGTCGGGCCGGTCGAGTGGGGGAATCGTTCGGTACGGGTGTGCGCGGGTCCTCGCCGCTGGCCTCAGCCGGCGCGCCGCACCCAGGTCCGGGTGAGCAGGCCGCTCATCGAGGCGGCGCTGTCCATCACGGCGTGCACACAGCGGCTGCGGGTGACCGAGCCCCGCAGCTGGCGCTCCGGGGCGAGCAGCGCCACCGCGCCCGCGAGCACGGGCCCGCGCCACACGGGGGCGGCCACCGCGTCCCAGCCCGGCAGGGGCGAGGGCCCCACGGCGTGGCCCTGCTCACGGACGCGGTCGAGGGCGACCCCCGGCGGCGCCGGGCCGTCCAGGCAGGCGAGCATCGCGTGGCCCGCGGCGTCGGTGTCCATCGGGGCGCTCCACATCAGGCGCAGCGCCGAGCGGGGCGCCGCCGCCAGGGTGGCCGCGTGCGCGCCGACGGCACGGTCGACACAGAACCGCAGGTGCGCGCCGATCAGCAGCGGAGCGTACAGCAGCGACAGCTGACCCGTTCGTGACTGTAGAGTGACCAGTTCAGCACGCAACGCAGGCGAGGTCTGACCGACTTTAGTATCCGTGACCTCATCGACGAGGTGGGTGGAACGGTGCGGTGTCTCCGTCAGGGCGTAGTGGCCCCGTGGTCCGCGCTGCTCGACGGCCCCTTCCCTGGCGAGGGCCCGCACGTAACGGTGCGCGGTGGGCGCGGGCAGGTCGGCGCGCGCGGCGACGACGGCCAAGGGGTGCGGCCCGGGTCCCAGTTCACGCAGGGCGCGGAGCACGGCGAGAGTGCGGGCCACCGCACTTCCGGCGTGATCACGCACCGCCGTGGTGGCCACCGGTCGCAGCACCGTGCCCTCCTCCTCACCGGCATGGCTTCCCGCCATGGCCCGCGTCGTGTGTTCAGGTCCGGTCGCCATTCTTCCGCCGGTTCCTGGGGACTACCAGTCCCTGATTTTTCCGGTCCGCGTTTTACAGGAAGTTCAACTTCCGGTGAAACGGCCCCCACGACCCTCCGGCCAAGGACGGAGAAAGGTTGGACATTGAACAACAAGGAGGCGCTGCAGCAGCTGCTGCAGTTCAAACGCAGCCAGATCAGCCCCACCGAACTCGGCTCGCCCCAGCGCACCGGGCGCGGGCGCCGCGCCCGCGGCCTTTCGCAGGCCAGGGTGGCGCAGGAGCTGTTCGTCTCCGAGCGGACCTACGCCCTGCTGGAGCGCGGCGAGATGGCGCAGCCGTCGGCCGAGTTCCTCGACAACGTCGCGACGGTCCTTCGCATGGCGGAGCCCGAACGCACGGCGCTGTACGTCTACGCCCTCGGATACGAACCGCCCTTCCCGATGGACCCGCTGGCGGGGACCCAGGTGGGTCCGGCGTGGCTGGCCGCCGTGAACCGGGTCAAGGGACAGCCCTGCTACATCAACGACGTCGCCTGGAACGTGCTCGCGTGCAACGACGATTTCGTCCGCATGTTCCCGCAGGTGCCGGGGACGGTCCCGCGCCTGCCGGAGCGGAACCTGATGCGGTGGATGCTCCTGAGCGAGGACGCCCGGGAGTGCCACCTCGTCGACTGGGAGAAGAACTGGGCGGTGAAGGTGACGGCGCAGCTGCGCACCGCGTTCGCCGCGCACCCGCACAACAAGGACCTCCAGCGGCTCGACGAGGAGGTCCACGACGACCCCGTGGCGGGGCCCATCTACCGTCGGCACGACGTGGCGTACGTCCATCCCGACGGCGACGCGCGCCCCATGCGCCACGCCGGGATAGCGTCCCTGGGGGTCGACCGGGACCGCACGAGCCGATGTTGCGAGCGGCACGAGCCGTCCGTGCTCGGCTCGGTGACGATGTGCACCGCGCAGCCGCTGGGCTCGCCGGGCTCGCGCTTCTTCTTCCTGGTCTTCGCGCCGACGCTGCCCGCGGGCGCGGCACCGGGGGACGGGACCGCCGACGGGGAGGGCGTGGTGTCGCCGGTGCGCGGGCCGGGTGAGAATGCATGACCATGAGATCTGCTGCGCACCTCGTCCCGCTCGCCGCGGGCGTCCACGTCTGGTCCCCCGACGCCGCGGGCAGCTGGGGACTCGCCAACTGCGGCCTGCTCACGGCCGACGGGGAAGCCGCCCTGGTGGACACGCCGTACACCCTCGACCGCACCGACGACTTCCTCGCCGCGGCCCGCGCGGTGACGGGTCCCGGCACCGCGATCGGCACGGTGTTCACGACGCACGGCAACGGCGACCACGGCTGGGGCAACCAGCGCGTGGTCGGGGCGGAGATCGTCTCCACGCGCCGCACGCTGGAGCACCAGTGCTTCGAGCCGACGCCGGAGCAGCTGCGCCACCTGGTGGAGGACACCGACCCCGACGAGCCGCTCGGCTGGTACTTCCGGCGTCACTTCGGCCGGTTCGACTTCCGTGGCATCACGGTCCAGGAGCCGACCCGGACGTTCGAGGGCCGTCTGGACGTGCGCGTCGGTGACATGCCCGTACGGCTGCACGACGTGGGCCCGGCGCACACGGTGGGCGACATGGTGGTCCATCTGCCCGAGCAGCGCGTCGTGTTCGCCGGTGACGTGGTGTTCGCCGGTGACCACGTGTGTCACTGGGCGGGGCCCCTGGAGCGGGTGGTGCTCGCCTGCGAGCGCATCCTGGCCTGGGACCCCGAACTCATCGTGCCGGGGCACGGTCCCGTGCTCGACCAGAACGGGCTGCGGGCCCACCTGGCCTACCTGCGGGACCTGGCCGGGCAGGCGCACTCCTTGCACGCGCGCGGACTCACGCCGACCGAGGCCGCGCGGCACCTCATCGAGGAGGACCGCTATCCCGGACTGCACCTGCCCGAACGCATGGTGATCACCCTGGCGTCGGAGTTCCGGCACCTGGACGCGGGCGACGCCGAGCCCGACATCCTGGCCCTGATGGACGACTGCTCGCGCATCGCCTGGCAGCGCGAAGGCGCCACGGCGGTGTCCTCGGCGGGCTGAGCGCACACCACGACGGCGACAGCCGCGGGATTCCGGCCGCCGGAATCCCGCGGCTGTTCGTTTCACCGGGTGAAATCCCGGACTCCCTTGTGGGGCCGTTGAGTTGCGCGATTCTGGTGCGGCGCGATGAGGTGGTGATGCCGACGGGCCGCCCCGGTTCCGGTGGAACGTCGGCCGGCACACCGAGCGCGGTTCTCCCCCAAGTCTCGGTGAAGCGCGGGTACGGCACACGCCCCGCCGCACCCGCACGGGATGCCGTCGCCGCCCCCCGGCGGCGGCATTCGTGCCTCATCCCCACCGACGTCACGGCCGTGCGGTGCGCGGTTCGTACGAGGAGTCGGCGCCGGGACAGGTTCCGGTCGGCTCGGGCCTCTCCCGTGCGCCAGGGGGCTGGCCCCCGTACGAACTCCGCTCAACCGCGCGGCTCGGGCGTCTCGTTCACACCTCTACTTCGAGACACACCAGGCGCTTGTCCTTGCGCGCGGTCAGGGCCGCCGCCCACATGGGTTCGACGAACGGCGGGATCATCGACGTGTCGACGAGGTCCGGCGAGACGAAGGCGAACCGCCCCGGCACGTCCTCGCGCAGGGTGATGGCGCGCCGTCGCTCGGCGCTCACCTCGCCCGCGTCGAAGATGTAGTACACGCGCGGCATGCTTCCGCCGGAGTCGACCCAGGCGACCACGAGCAGGTCGCCCATCTCCACGTCCAGGCCCAGCTCCGCGCGGATCTCGCGAGCGCACGCGGCGCTCGGGTCCTCCCCTCCCTCGATGTGCCCTCCTGGCAGGTTCCAGTAGGCGCTGTACAGCGGATTCACCATCAGCACATCACCGTGCTCATCGGTGATGATGGCCCCGGCCGAGGCGGCTAGGGACGTAGCAGTCGCATCCATGGCATCTTCCTGACATTAGCCCCGTCGTGACGTGAGCACCGGCTCATGAGGAGAGGGCGGATCGGCGAGCGGGATCCCCACTCCCGCCCGGCGTGCGCGCGCACGGACGTCGCACGCACCCGGCGGCGGCACGGCCCTCGGCACCAAGACGCCCCCGCGCCTCGGAACCGGCCGTGACCACCACCCAGGGGTCTGCCGCGCCGCCAAGGAGCCTTCGCGTGGTGCTGGTGCGCGCCACTCGTCCATCGCTCCTCCCCACACCGCCGCGGGTCCCGGTCGGGGCCGCGGCGGCCCTGGCATCACCTGATGAAACGCTCGTTCCATTCGCAGGGGCCGACCAATTCCCGGAGGTCTCGCAGCGGTTGGGCGGGCGAGCCCGTGAGTGCTGCTGAGCGGCGCGGCGCCGACCGGGGCATGAGCAGGACCGTCGGCTGTTCGCCGGGGACCCCCGCCCCCACGGAAGGAGCCCGAGAACAGGCCGTACGGACGAATGGAACATCCGGGCAGGTCTCGTTCCCCGTCAGAGCCGACCTGCCCCCAGCTCTGGCGTAGACAGATCCTGATGCACTATCACAGGCGGTGTCAACGATTGAGAACGACGCATGTCATGAGGGTGCTAAGACGGACAAGCCGCGGAGGGAGCCGGGCGGCGGCTCGCACGCACGGAAACGCGCGTAGCGCCCCGCCCTACGCTCCCGCGTCGCCGCCCTCCGGGGCGCTGTCCCGTTGGCGTGACTGGAGGACCCTCACCAGCTCGTCCAGGGCCGGGAGCAGGTCCCGGAGCGTGTCGATCTGCGCCCCGTCCGCGGTGCTGCGCAGCGCCACGGAGCGCGCGCCGAGCGCCTGCAGCACCGCCCGCGTCGCCAGCTTGGGCAGGTCCTCGTGGACCATGCGGCGCAGATACGCGATCAGCGCGGCGCCCTCCGTGCGCGAGCAGAAGCCCTCCGGGGCACGGAAGAAGAGCTCGAGGCGGGCGGCGTGGTCGTGGTTCGCGCCGCGCTCGCCGTTCAGGAGGTTCGACACGTGCTGCGCGGAGATGCCCGTGGCCCGGGAGATCTCCCTGAGTCCGTACGGCTCCCTGCCCGCCGGGGTCTCCTTCAGGCGGGTGCGCTGCAGGAACCGCAGCCGCTGCTGGAACAGAGCCCTGCGGAAGCTTTCCCGCGCGTTCTTCTCGCGCGGCTCCTCCTCGGGGGGCTCGCCGCCCAACAGGGCCCGCACCCGGTCGGGTTCGATGCCCGTCGCGCGGGAGACGAGTCCCAGGTCCAGCAGACGGCCGCGCGAGGTCCCCAGGCGCGCGGCGTAGGCGTCGACGTCTTCGAGGAGACGGGCGATCTCGTGTCCGGGCGCCGGTTGGTGGTCGGCTGGGTTCACCTGAAGATCTCCATGGGCCACGGAACTCGTTGGGCGCCCTGAGAGTATCCGGCCGAACCCTCCCCGGCCAGCAACGTCCTCAATCGTTGACACGCAGGTCAGCCGTACAGTGTTCGAGTTTCGGTCAAATGCGGCGGTAGTCCGTCCCTTCGTTCCGATTCCCGCCCCCGCGCGCCCCCTTGCCACGGCCTCTCCGCCCGCCGTCCGGCACGCGCGTGCCCGGGCACGCGGGCGGCCGCCCGTCGGGGCCAACTTCCTTGGCGGAAAAGGAGAACCACGCGCGTAGCGTCCTGGCTCTCTTCCGTCGTCAACGGGCGAATCCAGCCTGATAATGTCCCTGCGCAGGTCAGCGGGCACATGCCTGTCACGTGGAGAAAACGGGGAGCGTGAAGGGCCTATGAGGAGCGCCACCACACGGGGACACCATGCGTCTCCCGCGGCGACGGCACGGCACACCGCGCCGCTGCCCCGCGCCGGGTGCGGCCCGCGGCGGGCCCGACCGGGCCGGGAGAGCTGACCCGTGCCGTTCGCCGGCGCCGCCGTACCGTGGCCCCGCACCGGCCGGGCCCGCCTCGTCGACACCTCCGCCCGGATCCGCGGCGCCGTGCGCAAGCGGCGCGCCTGGGCCCGCGCCCGGCGCCAGGCCGTCCGCATCATCCACGACGACCTGGGGCTGCGGCCCGGCCAGGGCCTCGAGGCCCTCCTCGACGCCGCCGTCCGCGAGCGCCGCAGACCCGTCACCGTCCTGAAGCTGGCGCTGCCCGCGCACGTCAGCGGCTTCTGCGTCCGGGGCGAGACGGAAGACACCATCGTCGTCACCGCCAACACCAGTGAGCGGCAAGGGCTGCACGTGCTGCTCCACGAGCTGTACCACCTGCTGTGCGGGGAGCCCCCGGAGCCGAGCCCGTCCGCCTTCGCGGCCTGTGACCTGCTCGACCTGGGCGAGCTCACCGCGCAGCTGCCCTCCCTGCCCGCCGACGTGGTGACGGAGGTGCTCACCAGGCCGGCCCAGTTGCGCGCGGGGAACGAGGCGTACGAAGAGGACGAGGAGTGGGCCGCGGAGGTCTTCGCGACCGTGGGCCTGCTGATGCTGTCCCTGGACACGGAGGAGGGCGCCGCCGCCCTCGCCCCGTCCCTCGCCCGGGGACGCGGCGACCGCTGATGTGGCACGCCGTGCTGACCTCGGTCAGCCTCACCGTCGCCGTCGGCGGTCTGGCCCTTGCCAGTGTCAAAGTCCACGCGGCCCGCCGCGATCCCGGCCCGGTCCTGACGCTCACGGCGTCGTCCCTGTTCCACGCGGCGGCGATCTTCCTGTTGGCCACGCCCGGCGGCTACCGCGCCGTCGGGGACGTGGCCGGTGTGCCCCATCTGGCCGCGCTGCTCGTGCACTGTCTGGGTCTGCTGTGCGCCGGGCACGCCCACCTCCTCGTGCACCTGTGGCATCCCGTCGACCGGACACGCGCGGCGCCCCGCCGCACGGTGATCGCCTGGTCCCTGCTCTACACCGGGGCGGCCGCCGCGATGACGGCGCTGTTCATCCAGGCGGATCCGCGCGCTCCGGCCCGGCCGCTGCTCCTCGCCGCCGACCACGCCCGGGAGCCGGGGGTCATCGCGTTCCATCTGGTGTACTTCAGCGCCCTGTGGGCCGTCGTCACCGCCACCGTCCTGAAGTGCCGCGCGCTCCTCGCGGCCCGCTCCCCCGCGCTCCCGCCGGAGCTCAGGCGCTGCGTCCGCGGCTTCGCGGCGGCGGCCGCCCTGAACCTGGTGCACGCCGTGTGCATCCTGACGGCGATGGCGGGCGCGGCGCGCGGCCACCGGCTCGACGCCCTCGCCGAGGCCGCCTGGCTGACCACGGCCGTCGGCGGCGTGGTCGCCAACTACAGCCTCGTACGGCTGCCGTTGCACGCGCGCCGCCGGGAGCGGCGCGACTACCAGACGCTGCGTCCGCTGTGGGACACCGTCGTGCGCGCCGAACCGCAGCTCGTGCTCGCGCCCGGTGTGCTGTGGGGCGGCTGGGACACCCGTATCGCCCTGTCCCGCAGGCTCGTGGAGATCCGGGACGGGGCCCGCAGCCTCAGCCCGTGGATGACCCGCGCGCCCGCCGACGCGGTGGCCCGCCTCGTCCACGACAGCGGCGGCGCGGACGCCGACGGGGGCATAGACGTCGTCGCGGCCCAGGCGGCGGCGACCCTGCTGTACGCCGCCGGGCAGCGCGGCGCGGGGCACCCGCCCGTGCCGCCCGCCCTGCGTCTGCCCGCCCTGCCGGGCGAGGACGTTCCCGCCGCCGGGGAGCGCGCCCACCTCGTCCTCGTCGCCCGGCACCTCCACCATCCGGTGGTCCTGGAGGCCCTGGCGCTCACGCGGGAGCAGAGCGGGATGACCTGCGGGGCCGGAAGGGCGTAGGCCCGCGCCGGGCGGGGCGTCATGTCGACGAGACGGAACTACCGCCTCGAAGCGCTCCGTTCGACGCCGTCCGCGGCGGCGACCGCCCCACCAGCGCCTTCCTCCGCCCCCGCCGCCGCGTCGAGGAACGGCCCCAGTTCGCCGACCACCGCCGTCAGGGCCCGTACGTCCCGTTCGGCGCGGGCGATGAGGAGGGCGCCCTCCAAGGCGCTGATCATGACGGTCGCCAGGGTGTCGGCGCGGGCGGCGGGGACGCCCATGTCCGTGAGGGCCGCGGCCACCGGGCGGGCCCAGCGGGCGAACGCGGCGGCCGCCGCCTCACGGGTGGACTCCGCGCTGTCGGCGCAGTCCACGACGGCGGCGGCGACCGGGCAGCCCGAGCCGGCCGGGGCCCGCTCCAGTTCGTCGGTCCACTGGCGGGCCATGGCGGCGAACAGACCGCTCGGCGTGGGCGCGGGCAGGCTCGCCAGGAAGCGGGCGACGCGCCCCGCCGCGTACGTCCCGCCCCACGCGACGGCTTCGTTGACCAACTGCTCCTTGCCGCCGGGGAAGTAGTGCTGGAGCGAGCCGCGCGGCGCGCCCGCGTGCGCGGCGACGTCCCGCATCCCCGTGGCGGCCGCTCCCCCGCGGCGCAGCAGCTGGGCCGCGCTGAACACCATGCGCTCGCGCGGCCCCCGCTCGGACCCCATCACCGACCTCCACGTCACGAGGCCGCGCCGGACGCCTCTCGTCCGCCGCGGGTCGGCCAGCCTATCGACGCCGCGCCCAGGGTCCGCGCGCGAGCGCCGCGCCCAAGGCGCCACGAGCGGCTACTATGACGGCTGTCATAACGGCGGCCTCGGGGCCGGAGTACGGGGGTGCGCGGTGGACGTGGGGTTCCTCGGCCTGGGATTCATGGGACAACCCATGGCGCTCCGTCTGGCCCGCTCCGGCCTGGCGCTGACCGTCTGGAGCCGCACCGCCGCGAAGTGCGAGCCGCTGCGCGCCGCCGGGGCGCACGTGGCGGCCGACGCCGACGAGGTGTTCGCGGCGGCGCCCGTCGTGATCCTCATGCTCGCGGGCGACGAGGCGATCGACACCGTCATCGGCCGGGGCACACCGGACTTCGCCGCGCGCGTCGCCGACCGCACCGTCGTCCACATGGGCACGACCTCTCCCGGCTACTCGCGGGGCCTGGAGGCCGACGTCCGCGCGGCGGGCGGACGCTATGTGGAGGCACCCGTGTCCGGCTCCCGCGTGCCCGCCGAGACCGGCCGGCTCGTCGCCATGCTGGCGGGGGACGCCGAGGCCGTGGCGACGGTACGCCCGCTGCTCGGGCCCCTGTGCCACGAGACGTTCGACTGCGGGGCCGTCCCGAACGCGCTCCTGATGAAGCTGTCGGTGAACCTGTTCCTGATCACCACGGTCACCGGACTCGCGGAGTCGTTCCACTTCGCCGAGCGGCAGGGCCTGGACACGCGGCAGTTCCTCGACGTGCTCGACGCGGGACCGATGGCCAGCGGCGTCTCGCGGATGAAGGCGCCCAAGCTGCTCGCCCGCGACTTCGGCGTACAGGCCGCCGCCCTGGACGTCCTGATGAACAATCAGCTGGTCGCCGGTGCCGCCCGCGCGTCCGGGGTGGCGTCGCCGCTCCTGGACGTGTGCCACGCGCTGTTCGCGGACACGGTGGCGCTGGGGCACGGGGACGCGGACATGGTCGCTGTGCTGCGCGCCATCGAGGCGCGCACGGCGGGCGTCACGCCGCACGCCCGCCGGGACTGAGACAGAGCCCCTTTCAGGCCTGCCCCTCCTCAGCGCAGCAGGCGGCCCAGCAGCGCGATGCCTTCACCGATGTCCGTCGGCGTGCTCGCGGCATAGCCGAGCACGAGCCCGGGGCGGTGCGGGAGCTGGGTGTGCCAGGACAGGGGCTGCACCTTCACCCCGTGCTCCAGGGCCGCCGCGGCCAGCTCGGCGTCGTCCTGTCCTGCGTGGGCCGCGGAGAGCGTCACCATCAGGTGCAGGCCCGCGGCGGCGCCGTGCACGACGGCGCCGGGGAGGTGGGTGCGGATGGCGTCGATCATCGTGTCGCGGCGGGCCCGGTGGCGTCCACGCAGCAGGCGCAGATGGCGTTCCAGGCCGCCGGATTCCATCAGCCGGGCGAGCACCAGCTGCGGCAGCGCCGCGTTGCCCAGGTCGGCGAAGCGCTTGGCGTCGACCAGGGCGGCGTGGAACCCGCGCGGCGCGAGCAGCCAGCCCACGCGCAGCGCGGGGGCGAGGAGCTTGGACACGCTGCCCGCGTACGCGACGCTGTCGGGGAGCGTGGAGCGCAGCGCGGGCACGGGCGGCCGGTCGTAGCGGTGCTCGGCGTCGTAGTCGTCCTCGATGATCAGCCCGCCGTCCCCGGCCCACCCGGCCAGTTCGCGGCGCCGGACGCCGTCGAGCACCACACCCGTCGGGAACTGGTGCGCCGGGGTCAGCAGGACCGCCGGGGCCCCGGTGGCCCGCAGCGCGTCCACGCGCACGCCCCGCGCGTCCACGGGCACGGGCGGCGCCTGGAGTCCGGACACGCACAGGTGCTGGCGCAGCCCCAGGGAGCTCGGGTCCTCGATCGCCACCTGGGAGATCCCCGCCGCCCTGAGCACCGCGGCGAGCAGGCCGAGCGCCTGCGCGGTGCCGCCGACGACGAGCACCTCGTCCGGGTCGGCCGCGATGCCCCGGCTGCGGGCGAGCCAGCGCGCGACGGCGCGGCGCAGGGCCGGGGTGCCGCGCGGATCCCCGTACCCGAAGTCGGAGGGGACGAGTTCGGCGAGCACGGACCGTTCGGCGCGCAGCCAGGCGGCGCGCGGGAACGCGGCGAGGTCGGGCAGTCCGGGCGAGAGGTCGATGCGGGCGGGCGCGGCGCGCAGGGCGTCGAAGACGTCGGTGCCGGGCGGCGTCAGGAACAGCGGGCCCGCGCCAGGGCCGCTCCCGTCCCTCGTCGTGCGCGGGCGGGGCGGTGCGGCGAGGGGCGCGCCCACCACGACCGTGCCGCCGCGGCCCCGGCCCGCGACGTGCCCGTCCTCCGTCAGGCGCCGGTAGGCCTCCGTGACCACGCCCCGCGATACGCCGAGTTCGGCGGCGAGGACGCGGGTGGCGGGCAGTCTGCTGCCGACTGGCAGCAGCCCCTCGGCGACCGCGCGCCGGACCTGCCGGGCCAGCCAGTCCGCCAGCTGGCCCCGGGGGACGTCGGCGGTGTTCAGCTGGAGGAAGTCGGAGGCGGGCGGGGACGGGGGCTGAGGCGCGCACTCAGCCGCGTACGCAGAACCGCGCTCAGATGTGGATATGGACCTGTCGGATGGAGATCCATTGGACCTGTTCACAGATCCATTGTGACGACAGAGTCAAGCCATGGAGTTTCTGCTGACCACGTTCGTGATGACCGTGACACCGGGCACCGGTGTCCTCTACACCGTCTCGGCTGGCCTGACGCGCGGCGCCCGCGCCAGTCTCGTCGCGGCCGTCGGCTGCACCGTGGGCATCGTTCCGCACATGCTGGCGGCGATCACGGGCCTGGCCGCGCTGCTGCACACCAGCGCGCTCGCCTTCCAGACGCTGAAGTACCTCGGAGTCGCCTACCTCCTGTACATGGCGTGGAAGACCCTGCGGGACACCAGCGCGCTCACCGTCCGGCCGGACGACGCGCCGCGCTCGGCGGCGGGCGTGATCGTGGACGCCGTGCTCCTGAACCTCCTCAACCCCAAACTCACCCTGTTCTTCTTCGCGTTCCTGCCCCAGTTCGTGCCCGATGACCATCCGCACGCACTGGCGCGCATGCTCGAACTGAGCGGCTACTTCATGCTGTTGACGTTCGTCGTGTTCGCCGCGTACGGGCGGTTCGCCGCGGCGATGCGGGACCACGTCATCGCGCGGCCCGCCGTGGTGACGTGGCTGCGCCGCGCCTTCGCGGGCGCCTTCGCCGCGCTCGGCGCCAAGCTCGCCCTCTCCTGACGATCGACGATCGGAAGCAACCGTGCACTTCCAGCACTCCCCCGCCCTCTGGCGGGACTTCCCGGCGCTGGTCCCCGGCGTCCTCCGCGCCCGCGGCATCACCGCCGACGCCCCCGTTGACCTGCCCGTCGCCCACTACGGCGCGACCGCGGCCGAGCGGCTCGCGGCGGCGCCGGAGAGCCAGTTCCCCGAAGTGCGGTCCTGGCGGCGCGCGTTCTCCGCGCTCGGCCTCAAACCCACCCAGTACCGGTGCGCCTCGGAGTCCCTCCTGCGCCGCTACCGCAAGGAGGGCTCCCTGCCCCGCATCCACCCCCTCATCGACCTGTGCAACGCCGTGTCCCTCGCGTACGGCATCCCGGTCGGCGTCTTCGACCTCTCCCGGATCGAGGGGAACCTCGAAGTGCGGTACGCCGACGGGGACGAGGTCTATGAGTCGTTCTCCGGCGCTGTCGAGCGGCCCGACGCCCGCGAGGTCGTCTTCGCCGACGACGGGCGCCGGGCGCACGCCCGCCGCTGGACCAACCGCCAGAGCGGGTACTCGGCCGTACGGGAGAGCACGACCGACGTCCTGATCATCGCCGAGGCCCTGCACGACAGCGCCCCGCAGGACGTCCCGAAGCTGGTGGCGGCGCTCGCCGACGAACTGCGCTCCGCGTGGCCGACCGACCCGACGACGGCGGTCCTCACTCAGCGGGCCCCGCTGTTCACCTGCTGAGCGCGCGTCATCCGCGTAGCCACCGGTTCAGGCGCCGTACTCCACCAGAGAGGTGCCGAGGACCACGCGGCGGGCCTCCCGGCGCGGGCGGGTCCCGGCTTCGCGCATGCGGTCGAGCAGCAACCGGCCCGCCTCGCGTCCCAGTTCGTCGCTGTCGTACGTGACGAGGGTGAGCGGCAGGCCGAGCGCGTCGGCCAGTTCGAAGTCGTCGAAGCCCGCCAGGGCGGTGTCCGCGCGGGCGGCCCGCAGGGCGCGGAAGGCTCCTATGGTGTTGCGGTTGTTGGAGCAGAACAGGGCCGTCGGCGGCTCCGGCAGGGCCAGCAGCGCGGCCGCCGCGCGCTCCGCCTCGTGGGGCCGCCGCTGGCCCTGGCGGACGTGCCGCTCATCGGGGGCCAGGGCCTCGGCGGCGAGGGCGGCGCGGTAGCCGCGCAGGCGCTCGGTGCCGGTGTAGACGGTGGCGGGCGAGCCCAGGAAGCCGATGCGGCGGTGGCCGCGGGCGAGCAGCCGCGCGGTGGCGTCCCGGGCGCCCCCGAAGTCGTCCACCAGCACGCAGTCGGCGGCGAAGCCCTCGGGCGGGCGGCTGGCGAGGACCACCGGCACGCCGCCCGCGGCCGCGAAGGACAGGTGGCGCTGGTCGTCCCCGGCGGGCACGGCGATGACGCCGTCCACGCGCCGCGCGACGAGGTCGGCGACCAGGTCCCGTTCCGCGTCGAGGTCCTGGCCGGTGTTGCCGATGACCGTCTTGAAGCCGTCGGCGGCGAGCACGGAGTCGACGCCGAGCGCGAGCCGCGAGTAGAAGGGGTTGGCGAGGTTGGTGACGACGAGGCCGACCAGGCCCGTGCCCCGGCCCAGGCGCAGCCTGCGGGCCAGTTCGTTGGGCCGGTAGCCGAGTTCGGCGGCCGCGGCGCGGACCCGGTCGCGGGTCGCGGGCAGCACCCGGGGGTCGTCGCGCAGCACCCGCGAGGCGGTCATGGCGCTGACCTCGGCCCGCTCGGCGACGTCCCGCAGGGTGGGCTGACCGCTCCTCGGGTCACGCGGGCTCGCGGGCATGGCGCGGCCTTCCTTTCCGTACCGGGCTCGGACGCGGGCTCGGGCTCGGACGCGGGCTTCGGCGGACTCCACGGAGTCCCGGGCCCCACGGGCCCCTCGGCGCCGCGCTCAGCCCGCCGTCCCCGCGTGCGCGGCGGCGCCGAGCAGCGCCGCGTCCTGGCCGAGCGCGGCGGCGCGGAGCCTGACCGGAGTATCCCCCAGACCGGCGCGCAGCGCGGGCCCGACCAGGTCCCAGGACGCGGCGAGGCCACCGCCCACGACGAGCGCGGTGGCGCCGAAGTCCCTGAGGTACGGGGCGAGTACGGCGCCCAGCGGCGTGAGCGCCCCGCGCAGGACGCGGGCCGCGCGCTCCTCGCCCGCGCGGGCGCGCGCGGCGACGTCCCGCAGGTCAGCGCCGCGCTCGCCGTAGCGGGCGAGGATGGCACGCCGGGACACGGTGTCCTCCAGGGGGCGCCCGTCGGCCTCGGCGAGGTCGATCCGGCCGAGCGGGGGCACTCCGGGTCCTTCGTGGCGCACGTCGCCGCCGTCGAGGAAGGCAGAGCCGACCCCCGTGCCGAGGGTGACGCCGACGCACCGGCGGTGCCCGCGCGCGGCACCGGCGTGCCACTCGCCGAGCGCGAAGGCGTGCGCGTCGTTGAGGAACACCACGCGCGCGGGCCGGGGCCGGATGCCGTCGCCCAGCACGGAGCCGACGTCGATGCCGTACAGGTCGTCGAACTTGCCGACGCCCTCGAAGCGCGCGACGCCCTGGTCGTAGTCGAAGGGGCCGGGGACGGCGACGCCCCACCGGCCACCCGCGGGCGCGTCGAGGTCGCCCGCGCAGCGGACGACGGCGCCGAGGACGTGTTCGGCGCTGCCGCGCGCGTCCAACTCACGGCGCACGCGGCGCACGACGCGCGTACCGTCGGCGCCCCGCACGAGGGCGGCCGTGACATGGGTGCCGCCGAGTTCCAGGACGGGTCTCATCGGCGGGGCGGCTCCGCGCGCTCGCTGACCAGCGCCTTGACGACCTTCGCCGGGCCGCCGCGCGCCGCGATCCGGTAGGGGCCGACCGCCGCGGGGACGGTGAGCGTCTCCGCGTACGCCAGCGGGTGGCTCTCGCCCGCGGCCGTGCGGATCTCCACGCCCCGCCCCTCGACGACGTTCAGGACGTGGAAGCGCCCCGCGGTGTCGTCCGTCGCCTCGGCGTCGGCGTCCAGGGCGAAGCGCCGCACCTCGTAGAACATCTCGTCGAGGGCGCCGATGAGCTCCTCGCGCCAGCCCTTCCCGGAGCGCAGCACGCGCGGCTCCTGGACGAGGTCGCGGGCGACCGCGTCGCCGCGCCGCGCGGTGTCCAGGTTCGCCAGGCCGTGTTCGTAGGGCAGCGGGCGCGGGCGGCCGTCGGCGTCGGGGCGCAGCCAGTCGTAGAAGCGCAGGCTGTACAGGTACGGGGTGGCGCTGATCTCCAGGACGAGGTTGCCCGCGCCGCTGGCGTGCGGGGTGCCCGCGGGGATGAGGAAGAGGCGGCCCTGGTCGGCGGGGAAGGTCTGGACGTGGTCCTCGGGGTCCATGGGCACGCCGTCCCGGGCGGCCTCCTCGACCTCCTTGCGGAACAGGTCGGTGTCGGCGTCCTCGCGCAGCCCGAGGAACACGCGCGCGCCGGGGCCGCCGAGCGTCATGTAGTACGACTCGTGCTGGGTGTAGGGCCAGCCGAACCGCTCGCGCATGTACCGCTCGCGCGGGTGGCAGTGCACGGACAGGTTGCCGCCGTCGACGGTGTCCAGGTAGTCGAAGCGGATCGGGAAGGACGTGCCGAAGCGGGCGTGCGCGTCGGGGCCGAGCAGGGCCACGGGGTGCAGGACGCACAGGAGTTGGAAGGGGATCTCGGCCTGGAGGCCCGGGTCGTCGCCGATGAGGATGCCCGACTCGGGGGCGATGAGCTCGTAGCCGAGGGCGGTGTTGCGGGTGCCCGGGTTGAAGCCGAGCGCGTTCTGCGCCCAATGGCCGCCCCAGGGCGTGGAGTTGAAGTAAGGGCGGGTGCGCACGGGTCTGCGGGCGAGGTCGGCGAGGGTGGCGCGCAGGCCGTCGCCGTCCAGGTAGACGGGCCGCCGGGCGTCCCGCAGGTCGAGCCAGGCGTCGACGCGCGGGGCGAGGGCGTCGCGGTGGCGGTCGAGGATGGGCCAGTCGGTGTAGAACAGCCGTCTGAGGTCGGGGGGTTCGCCGGGCAGGCCGAGGTGGCGACCGGTGCCCGCGGTGACGGCCGCCTCCGCGTACCGCTTGGGCACGTCGGCGTACCACAGCACGTCGTGCGGGACGAGGGCGGCGCCGGGGCCGTGCACGAGGAGCAGGCCCGTCACCGGGCGCCCGGGGCGCGGGAGTTCGTCGAAGAGGTCGCTGAGGGGGTTGGTGGCGAGCTTGCGGTAGTAGGGGTCGTCCGCGCCGTCGTCGGTGCGGCGGCGCACCTCGTCGGGCGGCGCGTAGTGCGCGCGGACGTCGAGGGCCCGGACGGGGACGGCGAGTTCGTCGGCGAGGCGGGCGGCCAGGGCGGCGAAGTCCACCGACGGCGGCCCCTCCACCGCCACCGTCGCCGGGCCTGCGGGCAGCTGGGCGGCCACGGCGGGCCAGCCGGTGGCCATCACGGCCCCCGGCGCGGGGCCGTAACACGGGTCGAGCCGGTACACACGTTCTCCTTAACCGGTGGGCAGCCGAGCAGCGTGACAGCTCCCTCAGGGGCGTACGACGAGCACCGCCGCCGTGCCGAGGGCGGGCAGGGCGACCGTCACCTCCCCGTTGGCCAGCGGCAGTCGCTCGCCGCGGCCGCCCAGGTAGTCGGCCTCGTAGGCGGCGGACGCCGGGAAGCCGATCCACAGGGAGCACTCCACTCCCTCCTCGGCGAAGGACTGCAGGCGCAGCAGTGTCTCGCCCGCGCGGGGAGTCGTGGCGCCGACCAGGCGCACACGGGGGTCGTCCAGGTCGAGGAAGGAGTGGGTCACGGGAGCGTCGCCCGCGGCGCCGCGGGCGCGCACGGCCCGCAGCGGCCTGCTCCACGCCGCCGCCGTCCGGGTCCCGAGCCCGGACGCCGTCGGCCCGCAGGCGACGCTGTAGCGGAAGGTGAAGGCGAAGCCCTGCTCGCTCGGGAAGTTGGTGTCCCAGAGGTTGTTGTGGATCCAGGAGAAGACCGTCGCGGGCTCGTCGTGGCCGAGGGTCTTGGGGAACGGCGCGTAGGGCAGCGCGATGTTGCCGAACTGCACCAGCGGCGCGTCCTGTGTGGACCAGGCGACGCCGAGGTCGTCGTCGGCGAGGGTCACCCAGCGGCGCACGGCCCGCATGTGCAGGGCGGAGCCCGGCACCACCGGCAGTCCGGTACCGGTGGTGCCGCCGGAGGCCTCCATGCGGACGATGGGGTGGTCGAAGGCGAAGGGGAAGGCGAAGTAGGCGCTCTCCTTGCCCAGGGTGCGGTCCTTGTCGAGGCGGTTCTCGATGTCGAGGCGGGGCACCCCGTGGGCCAGGGTGAGGGTGACGCGCAGCCGGTTGGCGCCCGCCGGGTGGGTCTCGTACGTGAGCGACTCGGCGGTCTCCGTGGACCGCCGCGCGATCAGCGCGGCCGGTGGGGCGACGGCGCGCCGCCCCAGGTGTTCCAGGCGTGCGGACGCGGTCGTGCGGCTGGAGTTGTGGTTGAAGGCGCCCGCGGTGGTGTAGCTGTCGTGGACGTAGCCGTTGAAGCCGACGATCGCGTCCTGGCGGACGAGTTCGCGGCCGGTGGCCTTGTCGACGACGGAGGCGACGCAGGCGTGCGCGAGGTCGACGCGGACGGCGAGGTACTCGTTCTCCAGGAGCGTCGGATCGGGGCGGGCCGCGGCCAGGGCGGCGCTCTCGGCGGGGTCCTCGCGCTCGGTGGTGCCGGTGGGGTTCCAGCCGGTGGCCGCCTTGACGGCGGCCGTCGGTGCCGCCGCCGCCCGTTCGGCGTCGGCGCGCACGTCCAGGCGCACCGTCCCGGCCGAGGGCACCTCGTCCACGCGGACCAGCAGGAAGCGGCCCGCGTCGCGGTGGTCGTCGTTGGTCTGCGGCCGCTCCTCGTGGGCGAGGGCGCGCTCGTCGCGGGCGTCGTACACGGTGACGGCCCTGTCCAGCGCCACCGTGCTCTCCGGCAGGAAGATCCGGACGACGTCGGTGCGCGGCCAGGAGCAGGTGTTGACGACGTGGTACGACGCGACGGCGTCCGGCGCCGCCGCCAGGCGCTGCCCGAGCCGGGCGCTCGCCCGGCGCAGCAGCGACCGGCCATCGTCGTGGGCGCGCAGGGCCTGGCCGTACTTCCAGTGCCACTGCTGCTCACCGGAGTGGCCGCCCTCGTCGCCGTGGGTCCAGGGGTCGCCGGCGCCCCAGGTGTGCTCGTCGAAGAGCGACACCGCTTCATAGACACCGGCCGCGTCACGCGTGTCGTCCTCGGCCCCCGTGGCGTCGAGGAGGGCGGCGAACGTGCCGATGGTCTGGGCGTCGGCGACCACTGACTGGGCGGTGCGGGCCAGCGACAGCGGGCGCGCGCCGGCGCCCACCCCGTCGACCCACCAGTCGGTCCAGTCGCCTTCGAAGGTGCGGATCTCCCCGCCGACGCGGGCCTCCGCGTCCCGGAAGAAGTCCTCGTTGCGCGAGAGCCTGAGGCGCGGGTACGCCCAGGTCTCGTTCCAGCGGCGGACGGTGTCGGCGATGACGCGGCGCGGTGGCGCGTTGTCGCCGAACTTGCCCTGGACCCGCAGGTGCAGGACGTCCCAGGGGTAGGGCTCGCGCTTGACCTCCGCGTCGTCCATGGCCCAGCCGAAGATGCCGCCGCGGTAGGGGTAGGGGTTCGTGGCCAAGGAGGTCAGATAGGCGGGCAGGAGGTCGTCGACGTCGCCGTAGGAGGTGTCGAAGCCCAGCAGCGGGCCCTCCATGTAGGCGAGGCCGTGCGGGGTGTCAGTGACCCACACCAGGACGCTGTTGCCGCTGGGGGCGCGCCAGCGGAACAGCCGCGGCAGCCGCTCGCCGCCCACGAGGTGCGGCACCGAGCGGCCCGCCCAGTTGTGCGCGACGGACAGATAGCGCACGCCCGCCGCGGCCAGGGCGTCGACGAGGCCGACGACCGCGCCGGGCACGTCGGTCTGCATCGCGGCCGTGAGGTGGACGCCGTGGCGCTCGCGCACGTCCCGCGCCAGGCGCAGGAGTTCGTGCAGCTCGTCGGTGGAGCAGGTCTCGGTGTGCAGGTTGAACGGCAGCGCCGTCAGCTCGATGCGCCCCTCCCGCACCCGGCGCAGCAGCTCGTCGACCTGCTCCGCGGGGCGGGCCTCGGTCCACTGCCGGAACGACCACAGCGATTCGACGCACCACCGGAACCGGGACTCGGCGGGCCAGTCGTCGGTCTCCCGGGTCAGCTCCAGACACGAATCCAGGAACGACAGGTGCTCGCTGAGGACCTGTCCTTGCGGGTCGGTGTAGCCGATGTCGAGGTGCGAGTGGTGCACCAGGTGGACGGTCCACTGACGCTGCGGCGACAGCTGTACGTCGATGGTGTCGCCGCCGTCGCCCGGCAGGCCCACGGTGAGGCGGGTCGGCGCGTCCACGGCGGGCAGCAGCAGCCGGGCGCCGCCGTGGGGCCCTGGCACGCGCTCGGTCCGCACGGCCGTGCCCGACTCGGTGCGCACCACGAGCTCATCGGGCAGCGGGGAGGCGCCCGCCGGTTCGGCCCGCAGCGACTGGAGCAGCGTCCCGTCGTCCGCGTACCGCATCAGGGGTTCCTCGATCAGCCTCAGCGCGGCGCCGTAGAGGGTGCCCTCGGCGCTGACGACGCCGGAGCGCAGGCTGGCGCGGACGCGCTCGTTGTCCCAGTCGGCGGTGCGGACCAGGGCCCGTGTGGTCATGCGGTCTCCCGGGTGCGTCGGATTCGGTCAGCGGGCGGAGGCGGCCATGCCGCGCAGGAACAGGCCGCGGAACACCAGGAACAGCAGCAGCGTGGGCAGGGACACGACGAGGGCACCGGCGAGGATCACCGGGGGCCCGCTGGAGGCGTAGGTGGCGCGCAGGGTGCTCAGGGCGGCCATGACGGGCTGGACGTCGCCGCTGCGGCTGAGGGTGATGCCGAGCAGCAGGTCGTTCCAGACGGCGGTGAACTGGAAGAGGAAGGCCGCGCCGAGCCCGGCCCGCATGAGGGGCACGTGCAGGCGCCAGAAGATCCGGGTGAAGGACGCCCCGTCGATGAGCGCGGCCTCGGTCAGCTCGGGCGGCATCGTGGTCATCTGGTTGCGGATGAGGAAGAACGCGAACGGCACGGCCCAGGCGACGTACACGAGCATCAGGCCGAGCCGGGTGTCGTAGAGGCCCGCGTCCGCGTACAGGCCGAAGAGCGGCGCCAGGAAGACCTGGAGCGGGAACAGCGTCCCCGAGTAGATCAGCCAGAACCAGAACGCGGGCCTGGGGACGGGCAGGACGACCACCGCGAACGCCGCCATGGCGGCGATGAGCACGGCGGCCAGGCCGCAGACGCTGGCGTACAGGAGCGAGGCCTGGAAGCTGTCGCCGATGCCCGCCTCGTCCCAGGCGGTCCGTACGTTGTCGGCGAGGGCGAAGCCCTGGAGGGTCCAGGTGGGTTCGCCCTCGTACGCGGCGGCGGGGGTCAGGGCGTTGACGACGAGGAGGTACAGCGGGAGCAGCCAGAGCAGCACGCATCCGGCGACGAACAGCTGGCGCAGCGCACGGGTCACGGCGGCCTCCTCACGCTTTCGCCCAGCCGGTGTCGGGCAGCTGACGGCGCAGGTAGAGCCAGGACGAGGCGACGACGACCACCGACAGGACGAGGGCGATCGCCGAGCCGTAGCCGACGTGGAAGAGGCGGAAGGTCTCGCGGTACATGGTCAGGGCGAGCGTCTCGGAGGAGCGGGACGGGCCGCCCTGGGTGAGGATCCAGATCATGTCGAACGCCTTCAGGCTGTTGACGATGGCCATGCCGACCACGACGACGGTCACGGCGCGCAGCTGGGGGAGGGTGATGTGGCGGACCATGCGCCAGCCGCTTGCGCCGTCGAGGCGGGCGGCCTCGACGGTGTCCCGGGGGATGGCGCGCAGGCCGATGGCGAAGAGCACCACGTTCAGGCCGGTGGCCTGCCAGGTGCTGGCGACGATCAGCGACAGGGTGTTGTGGGGCCACTCCAGGAGCCAGCTCCGGGTCCAGGAGTCGAGGCCGACGGCGCGCAGGAACTGGTTGGCTGCGCCGTTGGAGCTCAGCATGAAGTACCACAGGGCCGCGGTGGCGGTCCCGGAGATCGCGAAGGGCAGGACGATCACCAGCTGGGCGACGCCGCCCCAGCGCAGGCGGTGCGTGGCGAGCGCGATGACGAGCCCGGCGAGCACGGGCAGGAGCAGCGTCCCCGCCACCCACAGCAGGGTGTTGAGCAGGGAGCGGCCGAAGATGGGGTCGTCGGCGAGCCGGGTGTAGTTGTCGATTCCGGTGTAGCTGCTGGTGAAGCCGTTGTCCTCGAAGAAGCTGCCGTAGACGCTGCGCAGGAACGGGTACACCAGCAGGACGCCCACGAACGCGAACGCGGGCAGCGCCCAGGGCAGGGCCGCGAGGGGGCCGCCGAGGCGGCCGCCGGTGGGGACGGCCTGGTGGGGCGTGCGCAGGGGCACGCGACGGCGGCGTGCGCGGCGCCCTCCGGCGGGCGGCACGGGCGTGTCGGCGGGGGTCACCGTCCCGGTCATGTCTCGGCCGCCTCCCGCCACACCTTCCACGCCTCGTCGGCGCGGTCCTGCATGGTGCGCAGGGTCTCGCGGTACGAGGAGGGGTTCAGCAGGAATCCGGCGAGGTCGTCGACGGTGGCCTCGACCAGCTCGGGCGGGCCCTGCTCCCAGAAGCGGTTGAGCGGCCACAGGCCCTCGCCGCGCACCTTCTTCTGGAGCCGGGCGATCACGGGGTTGGCGGGGGCGACTCGGGGGTTGGGGCAGCCGTCCTGGAGGGTGTGCGAGAAGGCCTTCATCACGGCCGGGTGCAGCCAGGCGCGGGTCGCCTTCAGGGCCTCGGCGTGGTCGGGTCCCTTCACGGTGGCGACCAGGGCGCTGGACTCGAAGATGACGCTGGGGCGGGCCTTCGGGTCGGCCATCGGCAGTACGAAGGCGCTCATGTTCTTCCCCGGCTCGCCGCCCGCGCCCGTGAGGGTCGAGCCGAGCCAGGTGCCGCAGGGCACCATGCCGAGCTTGCCGTGCACGACGGCGGCGGCCGCGTCGACGTGGTTCATGTCCAGCGGCGTGAACCAGCCCTCGTCGAAGTAGGAGGCGATGGTGCGCAGGGCGCGTTCGGCGCGCGGATCGGTGTAGCGCTCGCGGCCGTTCATCAAGTCCTCGTAGAACCGCGGGTCCTGACGGCTGAGCACTTCCTGGAACCAGATGAAGGACGGCCAGCGGCCGTCGGCGGTGGCGTGCAGCGGGGTGATGCCGTTCCGCTTGAGCCGCGCGCAGACGGCGAGGAAGTCGTCCCAGGTGCGCGGGGGCCGCAGGCCGTGCTCGGCGAACACCTCGGGGTTGTGGAAGAACACCCAGTACGCGAGGTTCATCGGCAGGCCGTAGACGCGCCCCCGGTCGGCGAAGGCCGCGCGCAGGGAGGGCTCGGCCCAGCCGCGCCGCACGGCGGCGTCCCACTGCGGCGTGAGGTCGACGATGCCGCCGGTGCGCGCGAGGTCCTTCAGGCGGTAGCCCGACCAGTACTTGAGCATGTCCGGGGTCTTGCGGGTGCGCAGCGAGGACTTGACGACCTGTTCGAACGACTCCAGGAGGGGGTTGACCTCGGGGACGAGCCGCAGCCCCGCGACGGTGTCCATGGCCTTGCCCGCGGCGGTCATCGGCCCGGACCAGGCGGCGCTGTCGCCGAACACGGCGACCCTGCCGCGGGGTTGGCCGCCGCCGGAGCCGCAGGCGGCGGCCAGGGCGCCCGCGGCGGTGGCGGCCGCGCCGGTGAGCAGGGTGCGGCGGGCCGGGGCGGTTCGGGCGCGTGGCGCGCGTGGTGCGGGTGGCGTGGGTGAGGCGGGCGGCACGGGTGTGGCGCATGGTGCGAGTGAGGTGGGTGGCGCGGTGGGCGTGGTGCCTGGCATGGGTGGCCCCCCAGGTGCGTCCCGAGGCGGGTCCGGGGTGTCCCCCGGCCCGGTGTTAGCGTTAACACGAGCGTGATGGAGCGTCGCGGCGGCGTGGGTGGATGTCAAGGGCCCCCGTCGCGTTCGCGCCACGCGGGGCGGGGCGTACGGGGCGGGCGTGCCGGTGGGGGCGTCCGGGCTCGGCGCCCGGGCCGAGGCGTCCAGGTGAAGGCCCACGGCTCCCCCACGCCCGAGCCGTGCGTCCCACCGGACCGCGTCCCAGCAGGCCGGGCCCCAACAGGCCGAGGCCAGCGGGCCGTTCCCCGGCGGCCGACGGGTGCGAATCCCGCCGCCAACGCAACCAGACAGCCGTCTCGTCAGTCATCAAGGCAGAACCTCACGGCACTGTCGACGCGTACGGCGCGATGTACGTCTTCGCCGGTCGATGCGAGCCTCCAGGCCGCCGGGCCACCGGGCCACCGGGCCCCGCACCTTCGAACAGGGGATACCGCACCATGCGCACTCGCTCTCCGCTCACCCTCTCGGCCGCCGTCGGCGCCGCGCTGCTCGTCCTCGCCCCCACCGCCGGGGCGCGGCAGGCGGGTCCGGCCGCCGCCGACCGCGCGCCGACCTGCCGCGCCTCCGCCCTCACCGTGAAGGCGGCCGCCGCCGACAAGCCCGGGGTGCTGCGCGTCTCGGTGACCAACCGCACCGGCGCGGCGTGCGTCGTCGACCGCATCCCGACCGTCACGTTCGGCACCCTGGACGGCGCCGCGCAGCCGGTCCCCGCCACCGAGAGCGCGCCGTACAAGGTGGGCGCGGGCCGCACCGCGTACGCCGCCGTGCGCACCGCCGCCAAGCCCGGTGACACCAGCGCCCGCCTGGTGGACTTCATCACCGTCGCGGGCGACCCCTCGCACCGGGGCAAGCAGTTCACCGACGACGCGCTGGGCCTGCCCCAGGGCGTGCGGGTGTGGGAGCCCGTGACCACGTGGTGGCAGCCGACGCGCGCGAAGGCCGACGCGGCCCTGCGGAACGCGACGCGCTGAGCGGCGAAAACCAGTTGCCCGGGCGGCCGCCCGGGTAACAAGCTCGGGCCATGTCCACGCACCGCGCACCCGCCCCGCTTCCGCCCGCCCCCGCCCGCCCGGCGCGCGGCCAGCGGCAGCCCGGCCGACCCTGGAGGCCGACGCTTCCGCCGCGGTGACCGGCGACCTGGTCGCGGGCCTCGTCGCCGGGTACGGCATCGCCCTGCCGGTCGGGGCGGTCGCGACGTATCTGGTGGCGCTCAGCGCCCGCACCTCCCTGCGGACCGGGGCCTGCGCGGCCCTGGGAGTGGCGACGGCCGACGGCCTGTATGCCCTGGTCGCGACCGTGGCGGGCGCCGCGGCGGCCCAGGTCGTGGCGCCCGTGACGGGCCTACTGCGCTGGGCCTCCGCCCTGGTCCTCGTCGCCCTGGCGCTGCGCTCCGCCGCCGTGGCCGTCCGCCAGTACCGAGCGCCCGACGCGCCGTCGCCGTCCTCCGGGGCCCCGGCGTCCGGGACCCGCGCGTTCGCCGCGTTCCTCGGCATCACCCTGCTCAACCCCGCCACCGTCGTCTACTTCGCGGCCCTGGTGGTGGGCAGCGGCTCCGGCGCGGCGCGGGACCCGCTCGGGCAGGCCGTGTTCACCCTGGCCGCCTTCGCGGCGTCGGCGAGCTGGCAGCTGCTGCTCGCCGGGGGCGGCGCGCTGCTCGGCCGCGCCCTGACCGGCCGCACCGGCCGGCTGGCGACGGCCCTCGCGTCCAGCGCGGTGATCACGGCCCTCGCGGCCCAGCTGCTGGTGACGGCCTAGGTCAGAGGCAAGAGGCCAAGGCTGTGTACCTACTAGTATGTACACAGCCTTGGCCCGGCCTCGGCCCCGGCCTGACCCTCCGGAAGGGAGACCCCGTCATGCCCCTGGTCCGCATCGACGCGCTGCGTGCCGACGGCGCGCGGCTCGACGCCCTCGGCCGCGCCGTGCACGAGGCCCTGGTGGAGACGCTCGGCATTCCGCCCGACGACCACTTCCAGATCCTCACCAGCCACGACGGCGTCAGCGGCACCCTGCGCCACGGCGACTACCTGGGTGTGCGCCGCGACGACGGCATCGTCTACGTCCTGATCACGATGCGCGCGGGCCGGACGCCCGAGCGCAAACGCGCCCTGTACCGGCGCATCGCCGAACTGGCCGAGACCTACGCGGGAACCGAGCCGCGCAACGTCTTCATCACCGTGGTCGAGAACGAGTCGGCCGACTGGTCACTCGGCCACGGCGAGGCGCAGTACGCCCCCGCGCCGCCCGCCTCGGCCTGAGCCAGGCCGTTCAGCGGGCGTGCGGGGCGCCGCGGTGGGTCGGGCCGTGGCCGTTGGCGCAGTGCGGTGCCGGGGCGACGGCGGCGAGGCGTCCCGCGTCGCCGCCGTGGTCCTCGTGGTCGATCTGGAGCGTGGTGTGGGTCAGGCCGTACTCGTCGGCGAGGAGCCTGTCCAGGCCGCGGCGCACGGCGTGGCAGTCGCCGCCGGGGTGCACCATGACGTGTGCGGACAGGGCGGGTTCGCCGGAGGTGATGGTCCATACGTGCAGGTCGTGGACCTCCGCCACCGCGGGCTCGGCGGCGAGCTTGACGCCGATCGCGTCCGGGTCGAGGTCCGCGGGGGCCGCTTCGAGGAGGATGCGGCCGGAGTCCCGAAGGAGGCCGTAGCCCGCCTTGACCATGAGGGCGACGACGAAGAGCGTGGCGATGGTATCGGCGCGGGCGAAGCCCGTCGTCATGACGACGACGCCCGCGACCGCGGTGCCGATGAAGGCGAACAGGTCGTTGAGGATGTGCTGGTAGGCGCCCTCGACGTTCAGGGACGAGCGGTTGGCCTTGGACAGGCACCAGGTGGCCACGAGGTTGACGGCCACCCCCACGAGCGCGGTGGTGAGCACCATCCAGCCGGTGACCTCCGGCGGGTGCAGCAGCCGCTCGACGGCCTCATAGCCGAGCCAGGCCGCGGCGAGCAGCAGGGTGAGGCCGTTGGCCTGGGCGGAGAGTATCTCGGCGCGCTTCAGACCGAAGGTGTACGTGCCTTTGGCGGGCCGCGCCGCGAGCCGCATCGCGACGAGTGCGAGCACGATCGAGAAAGCGTCCGTGAGCATGTGGACGGCATCGGAGATCAGCGCCAGAGAACCGGCCATGAAGGCAATGACGGTCTCTACGGCAATGAAAACGCCAATCAATACGAGCGCGAGGGAAAGCCAGCGCCTGTCGGCGTCCGCGGAGACCCCGTGGCTGTGCCCGGCATGGCCGTCCGCCTTGTGGTCGTGGCCGTGCCCGTGCCCGTGCGTGTGCGCGTGCCCCACGGAATTTTCCCCCCACATGGATCGGCTGTCGGCTGAATCGACTGTCGGCCGAATCGGCGACTGACGCACGGAAGTTAAGCGCAGTTCGCCGGGCCTGGCAAAGGCTGCATCGGTGACCGTTTTCAATTCCGAATAGCGGGGCCCGCATGGCCTCCTACTGTCCGGTAAATGAAATTCCGATGTCGGCTGAAATCACCTGGTTCGCCAGCGCCCGCGGAGGAAAGGGCTCACTCGTCACGGGGCGCCGCCGAGGGGAATGCGTACAGCACTTGCGGCTCGCCGTAGGCGACGAAGTCGTCCGTCGTGGTGGCGCCGAGGGTGCCGAGCAGATGGCGGGAGCGGGTGTTGGCGCGCTGGGTGACGGCGACGACGCCCGGGGCCGGGGAGCGCACCGCGCACCGGGCCCAGGCGACGAGGGCGGCGACCGCCTCGCGCGCGTAGCCCTGCCCCCAGTGCTCGGGCAGGAACTGGTACGACACCTCGGTGTGGCCCTCGTGGCCGTCGTGCTCGGCCGCGACCAGGCCGAGCACCTCCCCGTCGCCGTCCCGCGCGACGGCGAACGCCCCGGGCGCGCCCACGCACTGGCTCCTGCGGGCGTCGGCCACGGCTTCGGCGACCGGGCCTCCCAGGTGGCGGCGCACCCGCGGGTCCGTCCACAGGCGGGCGATGTGCGGGACGTCCGGCTCCTCGACGGGGCGCAGGGTCAGGCGCGGCGTCGTCAGCGCGGCGGGCCAGTCGAGGGGCGGGCGGGCGGCGGCCCTGGGCGGTGCGGGGCGCGCGGTGGCAGTCACGTCGGCTCTGATCGCATCGGCACTCATCGCCCCCATCGAAGCAGAGCCGTGATCACCTCACGAGCCCCGGGGGCCGGTGTGCGGCACGGCTCACAGCGGCGGTGTCGCCGGGGCCGGGCCCAGGGTGGTGGTGCCGGGGGCGGCCCGGTGGCCGAGGCCGGTGCGGTAGGCGTCGAGCGCGGCCTCGACGCGTCCCGTGCGGCGCAGCAGATCGCCGAGGAGTCGGCACAGGTCGGCCAGGTCCCCGGCGGCGCTGGAGCGTTCGAGCAGGGACAGGGCGGCGCAGTAGTGCTCCTCGGCACTCTCGGTGTCGCCGCGCTCCTCGGCGATCAGGCCGAGCAGGCGGTGCGCGCCGCCCGCGTGCACGGCGCCGCGCTCCGCGCTCAGCGCCGCGACGGCCGCCCGGGACGTACGGGAACCACCCGTTTCAACAGCTTCGCCCCGTCTGCCCGTTTCACCGGCTGCACCCGAGGTGAGCAAGGGCCGCAGCAGGGCCTCCGCCTCGCTGGTCTTGCCGCGGCGGCGCAGCACGTCCGCGAGTTCGACCTCGACCTGCTCGGTGAAGAGCGCGGCCCGCTTGGAGGCGAGCATGTCGCGGGCGGTGCGCAGCTCGCTCTCGGCGCCCTCCAGGTCGCCGTCCTGGGCGTGGACGTAGCCGCGCATCCAGTGGCAGTGGGCGAGTTCGGTGCGGATGTGCAGCTGCCGGTAGAGCTCCTGGGCCTTGGCGAGGGAGGCGTCGGCCTCGGCGGTGCGGCCCTCGGCGATCAGGGTGCGGGCGACGCCCCGGTGCATATGGGCGACGAGCGCGGGGTCGCTGACGCTCGGGGCGAGCGCGAGGGCGAGTTCGGCGGCCTGGGCGGCGCGGGCGTGCGCGCCCATGTCCATGTAGGGGGCGATGGAGGCGGTGTACAGCAGGAGCAGGGCGTCCGGGTCGTGCAGGCCGGAGGCGTTGAGCTCGTCGAGGGTGGACTCCAGGAGGTAGCAGGCGTAGCGCAGTTCGCCGGTGAGGAGGTGGGCGGTGGCGCGGCCGCGGATCGCGGGGACGCGGCGCGGCAGCGGCTCGTCGGCGAGGAGCTGCTCGGCCTCGGCGAAGCAGTCGCGGGCGGCGGTCAGTTCGCCGGACTCCAGCAGGCAGTCGCCGAGGCCCTGCAGCGCGGCGGCCTGTTCGGGGACGAGGGCGTGGGCGGCGGCCTCCGCGCGCAGCGAGCGGAAGACGGCGCCCGCGTCCTCGGGCGCCCCGGTGGCGAGGGCGCGGCGGGCGTCGGTGAGCCGCATCCGCAGCTCGGTGGCGAGCCGGGTGGGGCGTCCTGTCGCCAGCTCCTCGTAGTCGACGCCGAGCCGCCCCGCCAGGTATCTGAGGGCGGCCTCCGAGGGCCGCACCTTGCCGGACTCCAGCGTGGAGACGTACGCGGGCGTGTAGGACGGCTCGGCCAACTGCCGCTGTGTGAGGCCTCGCTCGGTGCGAAGCCGCAGCACGCGGCGGCCGATTTCGGCCTGGTCGCCGAGGCGCGCGCCCTCGGGGCTGCTTTCCGCCACCTCTCCCCCTCCGTAGGTCGGTGATCTGAGCTAAGTCGATGGACGCGGGGTTGGGTAGAGCCCGGACGGGTGCGATCGGTGGCGTGAACTCACCCGTCACATGAGCAACTTGGCGCGATCCATTGCCTCCTTTCTCGCCAGCCTCTACGTTGAGCCGCGCCTTAATCCGGCTTAACTCGCCGTTTAATCGGCGGACTTCGGGAGGACCCCCCATGCGTAGCAGCAAGTCCGGCATATCCAGAAGAACCGGACGCGTGCGACTCCAGATAGCCCTGGCCGCCGGTGCCACCCTCGCGGCGACCCTCTCCGCCACCGGCGGCGCGGCGGCCGCCGACCCGGACGCCACCGAGAGGCCCACCCAGCGCGTCGAGTACTTCACCGCGGACGGCCACCCCCGGCACACCGACGTCCCCGTGGCGCCCCCGCTGTCCGGCAAGGACCGCGCGGACCAGCAGGAGCGGGCGCGGGCGGGCGACGGGGACGTCGTGCCGATCGTGCGGAACGGCCCCGTCGGCACCAAGGCCGACGTCGTGTTCATCGGCGACGGCTACACCGCCGCCCAGCAGGAGGACTTCCACGCCGACGTCCGCACCAAGTGGGCGGAGGTCTCCGCGGTCGAGCCGTACGCCTCGTACAAGAACCTCTTCAACGTGTGGGCCGTGGACGCCCACTCGCGGCAGTCGGGCGTCTCGGGCGACCCGACGAGCACCGTGCGCAAGGACACCGCGCTCGGCTCGTACTTCTTCTGCGACAACATCGAGCGGTTGCTGTGCGTCGACGAGAAGAAGGTCGAGTCGTACGCCTCCAAGGCCGCGGACCCCGACGTGGTGATCGTGCTCTCGAACTCCACGAAGTACGGCGGCGCGGGCTACAACGACATCACCTCGCCCTCGGGCTACGACGGCATCGCCACCGCGTCCTCCGACAACGCCAAGTCCTCCCAGGTCGTCGTGCACGAGCTCGGGCACTCGCTGGGCAAGCTCGCGGACGAGTACTGGTACGACGAGTACGGCACCTACACGGGGGCCGAGCCGTGGGAGTCGAACATCAGCAAGCTCACCGCGGCCCAGCTGAGCGCGCAGCGCAAGAAGTGGTACCGCTGGCTCGGACAGACCTCGCCGGACGGCGGCACCGTGGGCACCTACGAGGGCGGCGGCTACTACCCGCGCGGCCTGTACCGGCCCACCGAGGACTCGATCATGCGCACGCTCGGCCGTGAGTTCAACCTGCCCGGGCGCGAGGCGATGATCGCGGGCTTCCACCGGCACGCCTCGGTGGTCACCAGCACGACGCCCGCGGACACCGTGGTGAAGCGGGGGCAGCGCATCAGGGTGGAGGCGGGCGACGGCGTCCGGCTGCGCTGGTACGTCGACGGCCGCGCGGCCAAGCGGCCCAAGGACGCCAAGGCCGTCACGCCGCGCGCCCTGGGCGTGCCCGCCGACGGCCGCGCGCACTCGGTGTCGGTGCGTGCCGCCGACCGCACCAAGGCGGTCCTCGACCCGGAGCTGCGCAAGCTCCTGACGGGGTCCCTGACCTGGCACGTGTCCCGCTGAGTCCGCTTCCCGCCCCGGCCGTCGAGGGGCCGGGGCGGGTGCGGGCCCGCGCGCCTGGGGCCGAAAACCCGTCAGGCCCCGGGGGCTCCGGCATGGCGCGGCGTACGGACGGGCAGTCTCCTGGCGGCCCGCCCGGCCGCGGGCCGTCCCCTCCCTCGCAGGCCCGGAGGCCGCCCCGTGACCCTGACCGTCGAAGCCGCGGCATGAGCGCCGCCGCGCCCGCCGCGCCGCGGGGCCTGAACGCGTCGGCCCGCGGCCTGCTGCCCTCCCTCGTCGCCCTGCGGCGCGCCCTGCACCGCGCCCCGGAGATCGGCCTGCACCTGCCGCGCACCCAGCGGGCGGTCCTGGCCGCCCTCGACGGGCTGCCGCTGCGGATCACCACCGGTGAGCGGCTGAGCTCCGTGGTCGCCACCCTGGAGGGTGCCCTGCCCGGGCGGACGGTGCTGCTGCGCGGCGACATGGACGCGCTGCCCCTGCGGGAGGACACCGGCCTCGCGTTCGCCTCCGAGGTGCCCGGCGCCACGCACGCCTGCGGACACGATCTGCACACGGCGATGCTGGTCGGCGCCGCCCGGCTGCTCGCGGCCCGGCGCGCGGACGTGCGCGGGCGCGTCGTGTTCATGTTCCAGCCCGGCGAGGAGAACTTCGGCGGCGCCCGGCACATGATCGACGAGGGCGTCCTCGACGCCGAAGGGGCCGGGGTGGACGCCGCCTTCGCCCTGCACGTGTCCACCCGGTTCGACTCCGGCACCGTGCACCTGCGGCCCGGTCCCACGTTCGCCGCGGCCGACCAGCTGCACATCACGGTCCGGGGCCGCGGCGGCCACGCGTCCGCCCCGCACCTGGCCCTCGACCCCATCCCGGTGGCCTGCGAGATCGTGCAGGCGCTGCAGACGGCGGTGACCCGCACGGTGCACGTCTTCGACCCCGCCGTCCTCACCGTGGCCCGGATCGAGGCGGGCACCACCACCAACGTCATCCCGGAGACCGCCGAACTCCACGGCACCTTCCGCACGCTGACCGCGACCACCCGGGCCGCGCTGCGCGAGAGCGTCGCCCGGGTCGCGCACCACGTCGCCGCCGCGCACGGCGCCACCGTCGAGACGGAGCTCACGGACGGCTATCCGCCGGTCGTCAACGACGAGTCCGCCACCGGGGCCGCGCGGGCCGCGGCGACGGACCTGCTCGGAGCGGACCGCGTCAAGCACCTGGCCGCGCCGGTGATGGGCGGCGAGGACTTCTCGTACGTCCTTGAGCGCGTCCCCGGCACCCTGGCCTTCCTCGGCGCCCGGCCCCCGGACGCGCCGCCCGAGGGCGCCCCCGACATCCACTCCAACCGGGTCGTCTTCGACGAGGACGCCCTCGCGGTCGGCAGCGCGGTGCACGCGGCCGTCGCCCTGGCGCACCTGGGCGACTGACCGCGCGCACCACGGGCCGCCGTCAGACGACGGCGCCGGTGCCGCTTGCGTGCCGTCGCGCGGCCAGCGGCCCTGACGGCGCCCCGCCGGACGCCGTCCCGCCCGGGCGCGGCGACCGGGGCGCGGGGTGGCGCCCCTCCAGGAGCACGGCCGCGGGCACCGCCACCGTCACCGTCGACACCATGCCGAGGACGACGCCCGCGATCAGCGCGAGGGAGAAGTCCGCGAGGGAGTCCCCGCCGAGCGCGAACAGGGCGGCGAGCACGAACAGGGCGCCCATGCCGGTGTTCACGGTCCGCGGTAGCGTGCGGAGCACGGCCGTGTTGGCGGTCTCGGCCAGATCGGCCCGCGGGTCGCGGCGCCGCGCCTCGCGGACGCGGTCGAAGACGACCACCGTGTCGTTGACCGAGTACCCGATGACGGTGAGCACGGCGGCCAGGAACACGCTGTCGACGGTCCTGCCCAGCCAGGCGAACAGGCCCACCACGAGGAGCACGTCGTGGACCATCGCGACGACGGCGGCCGTGGCGAACGTCCAGCGGAACCGGACGCTCAGATACAGCAGTTGGGCGGCGACGGCGACGCCAAGGGCGACCAGCGCCTTTTGGCGCAGCTCCTCGCCGAGGCTCGGGCCGATGCGCTCGTCGCGCTCGACGGTCACCGTCCCGCCGGGCCCCGCGAGTGCCTCCTTGATCCGTTCCTGTTCGGCGTCGCTGAGGTCGCCGGTGCGCACGCTGATGTCGGCGGTCTCGCCGTCGCCTGACTCCTGCACCACCGCGCGCGGGAACCCGGCGTCCGCGACGGCGCCACGGGCGGTGTCGGCGTCCACCGGCTTGCTGGTGGAGTACTCGACGAGCCGCCCGCCGGTGAACTCGACCCCCAGGTCGAGTCCGCGCACCACGATCCCGGCGACGGCCACCGCCACCAGGAGCGCGCTGGCGCCGAGCAGCCGGCCCCTGCGGCGGACGAGCCGGGGGTTGCGGCGGGCCAGGAGCGTGCGGACGCGGCCGGTGGTGGCGAGGCCCGTCAGGCGTGGGCGCGCCCGCACGAAGCCGCGGCGCACCGCGAACTCCGCGAGGGCCCGGGTGACGACGAACGACGCCACCATCGACACCAGGACGCCGATGGACAGGGTCACCCCGAAGCCCTTCACGGGCCCGGCGGCGAAGAAGAACAGCAGCCCCGCGGCGAGCAGCGTGGTGACGTTGGAGTCGACGACCGCGCTCCAGGCCTTGGTGAACCCGGTGTGCAGGGCGCGGGCGAGGCTCCTCGGGGCCCGGCCGGTGCGGCCCTTGCCCTGCGGCCGGGGCGCCAGGTACTCCTCGCGGGCCCGCTCGAAGACCAGGACGTTGGCGTCGACCGCCATGCCGATGGCGAGGACGAAACCGGCGAGCCCGGGCAGCGTCAGGGTGGCGCCGATGGCGAGGAGCGCGGCGTACGCCATGAGTCCGTACAGGGCGAGGGCGACGGTGGCGAGGGCGCCGAGCAGCCGGTAGACGACGATGATGAACAGGCCGGTCAGGGCGAGGCCGATGAGCGCGGCCTGGGTGCTCGCGGTGATCGCGGCGGCGCCGAGCGTGGGGCCGACGGTGCGTTGTTCGACCACGTCGACGGGGACCGGCAGGGCGCCGCCCTTGACGAGCGCGGCCAGGTCGCGGGCCTCGCCCTCGTCGAAGCCGCCGGTGATCTGGGTGCTGCCGCCGGTGATGCCGGTGCCGCAGCGGACGTCCGCGTTGACGCCCGGCGCCGAGATGACCTTGCCGTCGAGGACGATGGCCACCCGGCGCTGCGGCGCGTCCTGGGGCGCGCAGGCCGCCTCGCCGGTGACGCGGGCCCAGTCGCCGCCCGCCTTGTCCCGGAAGTCGAGGGTGACGTACCAGCCGTTGAGGGTCTGCTGGTCGAGGACCGCGTCGGCGTCCTTCACGCCGTCGCCGGTGAGGGCGGTCGGGCCGAGCTTCAGGTGGCCGCCGCGGCGGTCGGGGTCGGGCAGGGTGCGGGAGCCGTCGGCGGCGGGGGCCGTGCGGCCCGGCGCGGCTGTCTCGCCGGTGACCGGGTGCACGGTCAGCTGCGCGGTGCGGCCGATGACCTCGGCGGCCTCGCGCGGGTCGCGCACTCCGGGGAGTTCGACGACGATGCGCTTGTCGCCCGCCTGGGCGAGGCTCGGCTCGGACACGCCGAGGGCGTCGACGCGCTGGCGCAGCACCTCGACGGCCCTGCGGGTCGCGGCCTCGTCGGCCTTGACGGTGGGTGAGTCCTTGGTCTCCAGGACGATCTGGGTGCCGCCCCTCAGATCGAGTCCGAGACGCGGTGACTGGGTGAGGGCGAGGTAGAGCGAGGCGGCGACGGCGACGAGCGCGACGATCGCACGCCACAGCGGTGCGCGGGGCATGGGTGTACTCCACATCCACGATGAGGGCATGACGAAGGGCGGGACGGCGCGGCGGCCGGGCGCGGTGAGCGCCCGTCAGGCGGCGTCCTGATCGGTGTCGTTGCTCATCGGTGGCGGTGGGCCGCGCGGCCGGGGCCCGGCGTCCGGGTGCCGCCGGGCCGGGGCCGTGGTGTGCGGGGGCGCGGCGGGTCCGCCCGCGGACCGGTGCGGGGGCGCGCGGTCGGCGGCCGTGGTGCCCGCGTACGGCGGGTGCGGGAGGTGCGCGGGGTGCGCGTGGAGGGCCGTCGCCTGGACGGCGTGCGGCGCCTCGGGGCCGCGCGGGTCGAGGGCGTGGGCCGCGACCGGGGCCCGCTCACCGTTGTGCGCGGCTGCGGCCGGGGCCAGTGCGGTGGCGTGGGCCTCGGCGGCCGCCAGGGTCTGGACGACCGGGACCGCGCCGACGTCACGGGACGGCGCGGCGAGCGCCAGGACCGCGAGGACGACCGCGAGGACCGACGCGGCGATCCGGGCCGACCGGGTGCGATGCGGCACGCGGGCCTCCTGGCCGGGTCGTCGGGGCGGTGGTCGTCCGGGGCCGGGGTCCGCCCGGGCCTCGCCGGGGGCGGTGCCCGGAGCACCACCCCTCCAACGCCGTGGGGCGCGCCCGAGTTCCCGTCGGCCTCCGCGCCCGAGTTCCCGGCTGCTGCCGCGCCCCCGGTGCCCGCGCTTCGCCGAAGGCAGAACGTACTTCGCCCATGGCAGAACATCACCACCGCGATCGCCCGCGCTCCTACCCTGAAGCGGTGACCAGCCACGCGACGAACGCCGCGCACTCCTCGGACGCCTCGAAGCCCCAGCGGCAGCAGGACCGGGACGCCCGCGTCATCCCCCTGCGCCCGGCCGCCCCGGCGGCGCCCCCGGCGCCCGCTCCCCGGGAGCCCCTGTGGCGTGACCTGGTCGGGGCCGTGCTGCGGCGCGAACGCCTCGCCCAGGAGCGCACGTTGAAGGATGTCGCGGACGCGGCCCGGATCTCGGTGCCGTATCTCTCCGAGGTCGAGCGGGGCCGCAAGGAGGCGTCGTCGGAGGTCCTCGCGGCGGCCGCGCACGCCCTCGGCCTCGGTCTCGCCGACCTCCTCGGCCTGGCCCACCACGAGCTGACGTCGTCCGGGCGGCGCGCCCAGGACGGGCGGCACGGCACCGGGAGGTCCGGCTCCCTGGCACCGCGCGCCTCCCTGGCGCCGCTCGCGGGCGGAGCCCCGTGGAGCGGCGGCGGGCCGCATCAGGGTCGGCTGAGCCTGGTCGCCTGACCCCGGCGCGGCCGCCGCCCGCCGCGAGGCCGCCCGCTCAGAGCAGCGCGGCGGCCCTGCGGCGCGTGACCACCTCGTCGGCGAGGCCGTAGGCCACCGCCTCCCGCGCGGTGA
Organism: Streptomyces sp. NPDC043996; assembly: GCF_056435225.1. Lineage (NCBI taxonomy): Bacteria > Bacillati > Actinomycetota > Actinomycetes > Kitasatosporales > Streptomycetaceae > Streptomyces > Streptomyces sp. NPDC043996. The sequence goes on from NZ_JBWKEY010000002.1 coordinate 536,150, forward strand.
ACACCTTGTCGCGGTCGGTGTCGGCGCGCAGCGTCGCCACGTCGTGGCGGGTGTGCCGGGCCAGGACCTCCTCGACCTGGGAGCGGATGCGCTGCATTTCCTTGGCGTGCAGGCTCAGGTCCGACACGGTGCCTTGCTGGCCGCCGCTCGCGGGCTGCCCGAGCAGCACGCGCGCGTGCTCCAGGACGAACCTGCGCCCGGCGTCGCCCCCGGCGAGCAGGACGGCGGCGGTCGAGGCGGCCTGCCCGACGCAGAACGTCGAGATGGGCGCGCCGATGAAGGTCATGGTGTCGTAGATCGCCATGAGCGAGGTGACCGAGCCGCCGGGCGAGTTGATGTAGAGGGAGATCTCGCGGTCCGGGGCCGAGGACTCCAGGTGCAGCAGCTGGGCGATGACGACGTTGGCGACGCCGTCGTCGATCTCGGTGCCCAGGAAGATGATGCGCTCGGAGAGCAGCCGGCTGTAGATGTCGTAGGCGCGCTCGCCCTGCGGGGTGCGCTCGACGACGGTGGGAATCGTGTACTGGCCCATGGTCACAGCCCCATCCGTCGCTTCGTGGCAGCCGGGCGCACGTCGTCGAGCGCGGCGACGACGCGGTCGACCATGCCGTACTCCCGTGCCTGCTCGGCGGTGAACCAGCGGTCGCGGTCGCCGTCGCGGGCGATGGTCTCCGGGCTCTGCCCGGTGTGCTCGGCGGTGATCCGCTCGATGGACCGCTTGGTGAACTCCAGGTTCTCCGCCTGGATCGCGATGTCGGCGGTGGTGCCGCCGACCCCGGCCGACGGCTGGTGCATCATGACGCGCGCGTTCGGCAGCGCGTACCGCTTGCCCTTCGTGCCGACGGTGAGCAGGAACTGGCCCATGCTGGCGGCGAAGCCCATCGCGAGGGTCGCCACGTCGTTGGGGATCAGGCGCATCGTGTCGTAGATCGCGAGCCCCGCGTGCACCGAGCCGCCGGGGCTGTTGATGAACAGGGCGATGTCGGTGCGCGGGTCCTCCGCGGACAGCAGGAGCAGCTGCGCGCACACGCGGTTGGCGGAGACCTCGTCGACCTGGGTGCCGAGGAAGACGATGCGCTGCCCGAGCAGTTGGGCCGCGAGCTGGTCGTCGAAGCGGGTCGCGGGCGCCTCGCCGCCCTCGGCGCGCGGCAGCGCGTACGCCGCCGCCGGTCCTGTCATCAGCCGTGTCATCGCGAGTACCTCCTGGTCGTCACGCCGGTCGCGCCGCCGCGACCGGGTGCGTCCACTGTCGGCCGCGCGGGGCCGCCGCGGCCGGTTCGTCGGCTGGTGGCAGATTCGCCCGGAGCAGACGACGTCCAGGAGGCAGACCCGTGGAACCGGTGCCGCGCGGTGCGGCCCCGGCCCCACGGGGGCGGTGGCTAGGCCTTCGGCCACCACGGGGCGCTGGTGTCACGCAGCGTGTTGGTTCCGCAGTGCACCTCGCCCATGCCGATGTGGTACGTGTACCAGTCGTCGATGTACGAGGTGCCGAACCCGGCCTTGGCGTACACGGACGTCACGGCCTCGGTGAAGATGTCCTTGCCGCCGATGACCGGGCCCCACTGCTGGGGTGCCAGGTAGCGGGTCGGGCTGAGCAGGACGCCGTTGACGGCGCCCGGGATGTAGGCGCTGTTCTGCCAGGCGGCGCGGCGCGCGGCGGAGCCCCCGGCGGGGCGCTCCGCGCGGCTGTCGTCGCCGCGCAGCTGGTTGAACTTGCGCAGCGAGTCCGGGCCGAGGCGGCGCAGCTTCTGGCTGCTGCTCAGGCCGCCGCTCTCCTGGCCGTCCCGTGCGTACAGGCCGGGCACCCGCACGATCTCGGCGTCGGTGACGCCGGTCTCGCGCTTGAGGGTGTCCAGGTTGGCCTCGATGCGCTCGGCGGCGAGCTTGTTGTCCGCGTGGAACTTGGCGGAGCCGAGGACCTTGTTGATGGTCTCCTTGGGCGCGGGGACGTCCTCGCCGCGCGGCACCGAGAACATCTTCTTGCCGCCGTGGCCCTCGCGCTTGGCCTTGCGCAGGAGCTCCACACCGGCCTTCGGGTCGGCCACGCCGATGCGCCAGCCGCGCTCGGTGTCGGCGGGCAGGAACTGGACGAACTCGTCCACGTGCCCGACGGACAGCCACGAGGTGTCGAGCAGCAGGGGCGCCTGGACGCCCTGGGACTTCAGGAACATCCGCATGGATTTGGCGGGCTTGGAGCCGTTGTCCTTGCGGTAGCCCTGGATGATGCGCCCGGCGGGGTAGCTCTTGTTCCCCAGCTTGTAGGGCGGAATGGTCTCCAGGTTGCCCATGGAGTTGAGCGTCCACTCCTCGTTGTCCCCGGCCTTGCCGACCTGCACCACGCCGACGTCAGGGCCGCGCAGCTTCTCGAACAGCTCGCGGCCCGCCGGGCGGTCGAGCTGCGCGGACCGTATCAGGACGCGCATGGTGCGGGGCTTGCCGTCCGGGCCGGGCATGCTGGCGTAGCCCGGCTCGACGAAGTCCTGCGCCCAGGGGTCGCCGTACTTGGTGAAGGTGGTCAGCGGCTTGCTGATGCCGGCGTCCTTGACCTGCTTGGCGAGTTCCTTGACGAACTTGCGCTGGGCGCGGCCGTAGCCTCCGGCGCCCTTCACCTTGGTGACCAGGACTTCCTGGGCCTTTTGCAGATGGTGGTGGGTGAGGACCGGCGCGGTGCGCAGGCGGACGTCGTCGGCCTTGGTCGCGCCGTCGGCGGTGACGGTGAACCGCACGGTGACGTCGCCGTTCCAGCGGGCGGAGTCGCGCACCACGTCGGTGGCCTCGATGCCGAGCTCCACGCCGGAGCGCAGTTCCTTCGCGGTGAGCTTGTCGGCCGGCTTGAGCAGGGACCAGCGGCCGTCGCGCTTGATGAACAGGCGCGACTTCTTGGCGCCCGCGCCGACGACCTTCACGGTGCCGTGGCTGCCCGCCGCCGCGTCGGGCAGCGGCACGGTCCGCAGGCGGGCCAGGTCGGCGGCGTCCTTGGCGCCGTTGACCTTCGTGTCCGACGCGTCGTTGCACTGGGCGAGCTTGGCGTTCGACAGGGGGCGCCCCTGGCTGTCCTTGACCGGGCAGCGCTTGGCGTCGTCGTCGATGTTCGGCAGCAGGACGGCGCCCCGTGCCGTCGTCCAGACGTTCTCGCCGTCCTCGTCGGTGGTGCCCTCGACGTCGACGCGTCCGTCGCGGTTCACGTCCGCGCGCAGGTCCGGCACCTTCGCCCGGGCCGCGGCCCCGTCGTCGGCCATCGCCGTCGCCCCCGTGGCGGCGAGCACCCCGGCCATGCCGGCGCCCAGCGCGATCTTTCTCCAGCTGTGTGTGTGCACAGTTCCCCTCTTGGTCCGCGCCCTCTGGTCATGGGACGAGGGCTGCTGGAGGAAAAGAGTCCGCAAAGGGCGCCGGGGTTGCCACGACAGCGCGAAAGATACGGCGGATCCGTCGGACGCGGCGGAGCTACCGCCGCCGCGTCAGATCGTCCCGAGGTCCGACGACACCCAGCGCTGCGGCTGGAGCGTGATGAGCACCTGGTCGCCGTACTCCTCCCAGGCGACCCGTACGTAGTCGTCGACCTTTTCGGCGGGGAGGTAGCGCGCGGAGAGCTCGTGCAGCCGCTCGCGGGTCGCGGGCTCCGTCGCGATGACGGGACCCTCCACCGACACGTACCGGAGCGTCGGTTCGAGTCGGTCCACCATCAGCGTGAACCGGCCCGCGGACGCGATGAGTCGGGCCTTGCGGGAGTCCGCCTGGGTGATGATCCAGATGTTGCCTCCGGGCTGGTACTGGTACCAGATCGGGAGGGTGAGCGGCGCCCGGCCGTCCTCGGCCGTCACGGACAGCGCCGCGATGTGCGGTTCCGCCAGGAACTGTTCCCGCTCGTCACGTGCCAGGGCCATCGGCTTCTCCTTCGTCCATGCGGAATGACGGTGCGTCACGTTCCCGAGAGCCTTGGGGCCTTGGGACGCGCGCCACCTGGCTAACCCCTGGGCGGGGCCGCGCATTCCAGGCGCGCCGGGGCGGTGTGGTGCTCCCTGCGGGCCTGGTCCAGGAGGCCGAGGACCTTCGCGGTGTGCTTCAGGAGTCCGTCGTCGGCGGCGTCGAAGGGCGAGCGCCGGGCGACGCCAAGGACGGTGTCCGCCCCGGACGCCGGGGTCAGGGGGATGAGCCGGGTGTGGGCACCCGTGAGCCGCCCGGGGCCCGTGGCCGGGGTGGTCGGCGAGGCCGCGAGGACGTGTTCGGGGCCGCTGACGAGGACCTGCGCGCGCAGCGCGGCCGCGAGCCAGTCGGTGATGCGCTGCATGGCCTTGGGGTCGGCGAGCCGGTCGGGCAACTGCCGCAGCAGCGTGTCGAGTTCGCTGACGCGGCGCTCGGCGACGGCCAGGCGGCGGCGCTGGAGGCGGTGGCGCGTCCCGGCCCACTGCCCGAGCGGGGCCGTGCTGACGAGCACGGGTATCCCGTGCGTGTCGGACAGGTCGCGGATCCACGGCGGCAGCGAACGGTGGGCGCCCGCCACGGGGTTGAGGACCAGGCCCGCGCACGCGTCCAGGGCCATCTGCTCCATGAGGGTGTCCAGGGCGACCGTCGCGCGGCCCCTGAGCCGGAAGGGCATCTCCGTGACCAGGACGAGCGATCCGGGCTCCAGGCGGCGCCAGGGCTCGCCGTCCAGGAGCTGGGGCAGGGCCAGGGTCGTCAGACCGACGACCCTGACCGCCTCGTATGGGGCTGCCGCGATGCCTTCCGCGAAGGCAAGCCTGAGTCCGGCGTCGCCGACCAGCGTGCCCAGCGTCAGCACGTCATCTCCCCATCTCCCCCTTGCCACCGAGGCATTGGCGACTTCTTCCGGCGAGCCGACGGTTGTCGCCATGGACATACTCAAAGGCTTGCGCGCGGGGAATGCAAGCGACAAGGTGTGCAGTGTCCACAAGTTGCGGAAGGTGCCGGAAGGGGGGTGCGCGTGGCCCGCGAGAGATCCGGCCGGACGGTCGCGCACCTCGTGCTCGCCACCCGGCTCCGGACCCTGCGCGAGGCCGCGGGTCTCTCCCTCAAGCAGGCCGCGGGCGCCCTCGGCGCCCACCCGGCCACCGTGCGCCGCATCGAGGGCGCCCAGACGTCCCTGGACGCGGGCCAGGTCTCCGCGCTGCTCGGCGCGTACGGGGCGGCCGCCGCCGAGGTCGAGGAGTTCCTGGGGAAGCTGGCGAACGCCAACGCCCCCGGGTGGTGGCATCCCTGGCGTGCCGTCATGGACCCCTGGCAGCTCGACCTGATGAGCGTCGAGTCGGCGGCCGGGATCGTCCGCACCTGGGACCCGGCGCTCGTCCCCACCCTGCTGCGCACCCCGGCCTACGCCCGCGCCGTCGACGACGTGCTGCGCCCCGACCTCTCCCCCGCCGACAAGGACCTGCGCGCCGAGCTCCTGACGAGGCGCCAGGAGCGACTGCGCGAGCAGCGCACCCGCATCTGGGCGCTGATGTCGGCCACCGCGCTGCACACCAGGGTGGGGGACGGCCACGTCATGGCCGAGCAGCGCGCGGCGCTGCGGGCCGCCGCCGAAAGGCCCGACGTGACCTTGCAGCTCCACCCGTTGGAGGGGCCCCCGCACGCCTTGACCGGCAGCCCGCCGCTGACGCTGTTCAGGGTCGAGGTCCCCGAGATCTCCGACCACGTGGTCCGGGAGGGAGGTCTCGCCGGAACGGCCGACGTCTGGGACGCCACCGAGACGGTGACGGCCTACCGTCTGCTCCTGGACTATTCCTGCGCCACCGCGTTCCATCCCGACAAGTCGAAGGAGGCACTGGCACCGTCATGACAGAGCCGATGAAACTGCCCCCGCGCCTGGACCAGATAGACAGGTCCGTCGCCCACAGCGCGCGCGTCTGGAACTACTGGCTGGGCGGCAAGGACTGGTACGAGGCGGACAAGGCCGCCGGGGACGCCTATCGCGATAAGTACCCCCTCATCGAGCCGTTCGCCAAGGAGTCCCGGGGCTTCCTGGTGCGCACCGTCACCTGGCTGGCGAAGGAGGCCGGAATCCGGCAGTTCCTCGACGTGGGGGCCGGGTTGCCGACGGCCAGCAACACCCACGAGGTCGCCCAGCGCATCGCGCCCGAGTGCCGGGTGGTGTACGTCGACCACGACCCGCTCGTCCTGCTGCACGTCCAGGCGATGGGCAGGAGCACGCCCGAGGGCGCCATGGACTACGTCCTCGCGGACATGCGCGACACCGACGCCGTCCTGGACGGCGCCGCCAAGACCCTTGACCTGTCCCGGCCCGTCGCCCTGGTGATCAACGACGTGCTCGGGCACATCGTGGACTGGGACGACGCCCTGGGCCTGGTGCGGCGCCTGCTCGACCGGCTGCCGTCGGGGAGCTATCTGTCGCTGAGCCACTCGACGGCCTCGGACGACGAGCACCGGGCGGTGCAGGAGGAGTACAACGCCTCCGGCGCGATCCCCTACATCTTCCGCGAGCCGGAGGTGACCGTCGCGTTCTTCGAGGGCCTGGAGATGGTCGAGCCCGGCTATGTGTCCTGGCCCCGCTGGCGGCCCGAGGCGACCACCGGCACCCTCACCGCGCGGGCCGGGTGGGGTGGCGTCGCCCGGATACCGTGACGGCGGGCGACGCCGGACGCGATCCGCGCCCCGCGCCCGCCGCCGGGGCGCGGGACGCGCGGGACGCACGGGTGCTCCAGCGGCTCACGCGGGCCGCGGCCCGCTCCGGCGCCTCCCTGATCACCGAGGCCGCCGCGCTGGCCGAAGGCTGGGCCGCGCTCGTGGATCCGCTGGCCGGTGCCCTCCACAGCACGCCGGGCACCGCGGGGACCCTGGGGGTGCGCGCCGCGGCCCGCCCGCAGGCGCACCCGCACCTCACCGTCCTGCACGTGGCGGGCGCCGCCCTCGTCCTGGGTCCCGGGGCGGCGGCGCCCGCGCCGCGCGTGGCGCTGATCGCGCGGACCACCGCCGATCTGCTGCGGGTACGGGCCCGGCGGGCGGAGGAGCAGCGGGGCGCCGAGCAGCGGCTGCACACCGCCGTGCTGCGGCTGCTCCTGCACGGGCGGCACGAGGTGGCGGCGGACGTCCTGGGCGACGGCTGCGGCACGCACGCCGTGGTGTTCCGGCTCGCGGGGCCTGGCGCGCCCACCGCGCACCAGGCGCTGTGGCGGGCGACGCAGGGGGAGGCGTGGCCCGGCGGGCCCCGGGTCCTGGTCTGCCCGGACGGGGCGGACCTCGCGGTCGTCTCGCTGCACGACGCGCGGGCCGACCACGGTCTGACGCGCGCGCTCGTCGCCCGCGCCGCCGACCGCTACCGGCTGACCGGCGGCGTGGCGGACCCCGCGCCGCTGGACATGTTCGTCACCGCGTGGGCGGAGGCGGGGAGCGCGCGCGCCGGGGCGGGGGCCGGGTGCCTGGCCGCCGTCTCCGGCCTGGGGGCCCGGGGGCTGCTGCGGGTCGTGCCCGCGGACCGCCTCGCCCAGTGGTCCGCGGCGCTGCTGCGGCCGCTGGACCACGAGCGGCGGCGGACCCTTGAGACGTGGCTGCGGTCGGGTTCGGCACTGGCCGCCGCGGCCGCCCTGGACGTGTCCGAGGGCACCGTCCGCACGCGGCTGCGCTCGTTGGGCGCGCTGCTCGCCGCCGACCTGGACCACCCCACCGTCCAGGCGCGGCTGCTGCTCGCCCTGCGGGCCCCGCACTCCCCCGCGCCGACGACCGCCGCGGCGCCCCGGTCAACGGCTCCTCGGTCGGCGGAGCCGCGCGACGCGCCGCCGCTGCCCGCGGCGCTGCTCGGCCCGGAGGACGCGAGCCGCTGGGCGGCCGCCCTGCTCGCGCCGCTCGGCCCGCGGCTGCGCATCGCGCTGCGCTGCTGGCTGGGGCACCGCGGCCGCACCGCTCCCGCCGCCGCCGAACTCGCCCTGCACCGGACCACCCTCACCACCTGGCTCGCCGAGTGCGCTCAGGTCCTGGACCTGGACCTGTCGTCGGTGACCGTCCGCGCGGAGCTGCACCTGGCCGTGGAGACGGTCGCGACGCCCGCCGACGCCCCGGCGGCGCTGCCGCGCCGGGGCGGCAGGACGTACGGCAGGCCGCGGGGGTAGCGCCGGCGGCCGCTCAGGGGGCGATCGGGAGCTGCCGCTTGTGCTCGGTGAGGCGGTAGCGGCGGACGATGGCCCCGAAGGCGGGCTCGTCGACCGGCTTGCCCTCCAGGAGGTCGTCGATGTCGTCGTAGGTGACGCCGAGGGCCTCCTCGTCGGGCCGCCCCGGGTTCAGCGTCTCCAGGTCCGCGGTCGGGACCTTGCCGACCAGTTCGGCGGGGGCGCCGAGGGCCGCGGCGACGGCCCGTACGCGCCGCTTGGTGAGGCCGGTGAGCGGCACCACGTCGGCCGCGCCGTCGCCGAACTTGGTGAAGAACCCGGAGACCGCCTCGGCGGCGTGGTCGGTGCCCACGACGAGTCCCGCGTGCGCGCCCGCCACCGCGTACTGGGCGACCATGCGCTGGCGCGCCTTGATGTTGCCGTGCACGAAGTCCTGCTGGTGGGCGTCGCGGAAGACCGTGCCGCCGGCGAGCACCGTCTCCAGGGCGGCGTCGCTCGCGGGCTTCACGTCGACGGTCAGGACCTGGTCGGCGCGGATGAAGTCGAGGGCCAGGCGCGCGTCCTTCTCGTCGGCCTGGACGCCGTAGGGCAGCCGCATCGCGTAGAACGTCGCCTCGTGCCCGGCGGCGCGGACCCGCTCGACGGCGAGCTGGCACAGCCGCCCAGCCGTCGTGGAGTCCACCCCGCCGCTGATGCCGAGCACCAGCGAGCGCAGGCCCGTCGACGTCAGCTGACCGGCGAGGAAGGCCACCCGGCGCTCGATCTCCCGGTGCGCGTCGAAGTCCGCGCTCACCTGGAGGTCCCGGGCGATCTCCGCTTGCGGGGATAGGGGCGCCAGGTCGGTCACGGTGTGCTCCTCGGTCGGGGCCGCGGCCCGGGTCGGCGGGTGCCGCGGGGACGGGGCCACACAGGTGTGTGGGGACGGGAAGCACTCTAAAGGACGTCTCCCGGCCCCCCGGGAGGGCACCCTTCGCGCGTGCGACCCGCGCCTGGTGCCCGCGGCGGGCGTAACAGAATTCGCCACGACGCTTCTCCTGGTTCACACGGGGCTGCTGGGCTGTGCGCGCCCATGTCACCCAGCACAGGAGGAGCGAGTGAATCTCGTCGTCAACGGCGACGCGGAGAGCGGGGCGGGCGGCAGCGCCGAACCCGTCGGGAGCGTCCGTGGCTGGCAGGTCGTCCAAGGAGCGCCCGCGCTCGTCCCGTACAGCCTGGGCGGCGGCTATCCGACCGCGGCGGACCCCGGTCCGGCCCGGCGCGGAAGCCGGTTCTTCTCCGGCGGGAACAGCCCGCGGACCGCGCTGGTGCAGGACGTCGCCCTGCCGAAGGGCGGGCCGACCGGGCGGCGCGCGGTGGACCGGGGCCGGGTGCGGTACGTCCTGACCGGCTGGCTCGGCGGGTTCGCGGGCCAGGAGGACGGCGCACGCCTCTCCGTGGAGTTCCGCGACGCCAAGGGCACGCCGGTGGCCCTGAGTGTCCTCGGGCCCGTCGGCGCCGCGGACCGGGGCGGGCGCACCGCGCTGCTCGAGCGCGCGGCCGAGGCCCAGGTGCCGCCCACGGCCCGCTCGGCGCGGCTGCTGCTCGTCTTCACGCGCAGCGGCGGCGGCACCTCCAACGACGGCTACGCCGACGCCGTTTCCCTCACCCTTGAGCCCGCCGGAGACCACCGATGACCGTGAACCGCCGTGACCTGCTGAAGGCCGCCGCGGCCGCGGGCGCGCTCAACCTCGCCTGGCCGCTTGCCCCGGGCCTGACCCCCGCGCAGGCCCGTGAGGCCGCCGAGCTCCTCGGCGCGGAGTACGACCGCGCGCCGTTCACGCTGGGGGTCGCCTCGGGCGATCCGCAGCCGCACTCGGTGGTCCTGTGGACCAGACTCGCGCCCGAGCCGCTGGCGGCCGAGCAGAAGCTGCCCGAGGTCGTCGAGGTCGAGTGGGTCGTCGCCAAGGACGCCCGGCTTCGCCGCGTCGTGGCGCGGGGGAAGGCCCCGGCGTCGGCGACGCTCGGGCACAGCGTGCACGTGCCGGTGAGCGGTCTCGCCCCCGGTCGCCACTACTGGTACGGGTTCAAGGCGCTCGGCAGGACCAGCCGGGTCGGGCGCACGCGGACCGCGCCGCGCGGCAAGGTCGCGAAGGTCACCTTCGCCGCCGCCAACTGCCAGGCGTTCCACGACGGCTTCTACGCCGCGCACCGGGGCATCGCCCGCGAGGACGTCGACTTCGTGGTGCACCTCGGCGACTACATCTACGAGCACGGGCAGGTCGGCGGCGTACCCGAGAAGCACGTGCGCGACCACGACGGACCCGAGATCCTCACCCTCGCCGACTACCGCAAGCGGCACGCGCTGTACAAGGGCGACAAGTCGCTGCGGGAGGCGCACGCCGCGCATCCGTGGTTCCTGACGTGGGACGACCACGAGGTCGTGAACGACTACAGCGGCACCGGGGGCGGCGCGCCGTTCATGCGGCGGCGCGCGGCCGCGTACCAGGCGTGGTTCGAGCACATGCCGCACCGCGACTCCTTCGGCTCCTTCGCGCTGCCCGACCCGGAGATCCACCGCGTGCGCCGGTGGGGCGACCTGCTCGAACTCACCGTCCTTGACCTGCGTTCGTACCGCTCCGCGCAGAACCTCCCCGACGGCACGATCCTCGGCGCCGAGCAGAAGGCGTGGCTGAGGAAGACCGTCGACCGGGCTCCCGACGCCTGGCACGTGTGGGCCAACTCGATCATGCTGAGCCAGCTGCGGGGCAGGCCGGGCGGCTCGTACATGTTCACCGACCAGTGGGACGGCTTCCTCGCCGAGCGCAAGGAGGTCCTCGGGCACGTCCACAAGAGCGGCCTTGAGGACCTCGTCGTCATCACCGGCGACTGGCACTCGGCGTTCGTCGACGACGTCCGCACCGACTTCGACGAGCCCGAATCGCCCTTGGTCGGTACGGAGTTCACCGCGCACTCGGTGACGTCGGGCGCGTACTCGGCGGAGTGGAACGCGGCCAACGGGCCGCTGATGGGCAAGGCCAATCCGCATCTGAAGTACTTCGAGGGCAATCGGTACGGGTACGACGTGTACGAGGTGACCCCGGAGCGCTTCAGCGCCCATATGCGGGTGATCGGCGACCGCCGCGACCCGCGCTCCCCCGTGTCCACGCTGACCACCTTCCACGTGGACCGGGGCAGGGCGGGGTCCTACGAGGACGACGCCACGAAGGCGTCGCCCGCGCAGTACCGCAGAGACTAGGGGCTAGGGACTGACGGGAGTCCGGGGCCGGTCAGGGGCGCCAGTCGAAGGGGAAGTGCTTGCTCGACCCGCCCCGGTACTCGTGGGAGAAGTCGAAGCCTTCCGCGTGGTCGCTCTCGACCACGCCCCAGGTGGCGATCTGGCCGGGCCCCACCTCGGCGCCCGGCGCGTTGACGAGCTGGACGCGGCGGGTGGGGTCGGCGGTCGGCCCGGTGAGGGCCCTGGCCCCGACGGCGACCTTGTCGCCGACGCCGGCCCGCCAGTACGACAGGTCCTTCGCCGCGTCGAAGCGGACCGGGGCGTACTGGACCTCGCGCAGTTCGCTGATGAGGGAGCCGAACTCGCCCGGCCAGCCGCCGACATGACCGGCGAAGATCCGCTCAAGGGCGTCCCGCTGGGCCTGGTCGCCCCGGGAGTCGATGTAGAGCATCACCTTCATCGTGGCGTTCGGGTCGCCGACCCACATGTTGCCGGTGAACTCGCCGAGGGCGACGACGCCGAGGCCGTCCAGGCGCACGTCCCCCGAGTGCCCCTCGTGGATCTGCCAGACGAGGGTGAACAGGCAGTCCCCGTGGGTGGGGGCCTGGGCGAAGGTGCAGGGGCACGGCAGGGAGCAGCTGCAGACGTCGAACCACTCGCCGCGCAAGTGCCAGTCGGGCAGGGACGCGTCGGTGCCCGCGCGGACGACGGCGGTCGTGGCGGGCTCGGTGCGCGGCGCCGAGGACGTGGTGCACATGGTGGGGCCTCCTGTGACGAGGGGAAGGAGAGACGACATATACCCATAGGGGGTATGCGTCTGCGACAAGAAGGAGGCTATGGCGGCCAGTTGGGCTCGTCAAGTACCCCCTATGGGTATAAGAAGCCGATCATTAGCCCAGTGGCCGAAAACCGTTCATTCCCCGGAGGCTTATCCCGCGCGGGCGGCGGTCCTACTGTCCACGGCGATGACCAGTCGGCCGGATGTGAGCAGTTGACCTGGACTCGTTGAGTCCGCAACCTCCCGTGTACGAAGGAGTCGACATGGAACGCCGTACCGTGCTTCGCGCCGCTGTCGTGGGTGCCGGGGCCGCAGCCTTCTCCGGTTCCCTGTGGCGGCAGGCCGCCGCGTATCCCGCCCTGCCCGGACCGAGCCCCTACGGGCCGCTGCAGACTGCGGACGCCAACGGGATCCGGCTCCCGTCGGGCTTCACCAGCCGCGTCATCGCCCGCTCCGGGCAGAAGGTGACCGGCACCAACCACACCTGGCACGGGGCGCCCGACGGCGGCGCCTGCTTCGCCGACGGCACCGGCTGGATCTATGTGTCCAACGCCGAGCTCAGCGGCAACGGCGGCGCGGGCGCGGTGAAGTTCAACAGCTCCGCGCAGATCACCGGCGCCCACTCCATCCTGTCCGGCACCAGCCGCAACTGCGCGGGCGGCGCGACGCCGTGGAACACCTGGCTGTCGTGCGAGGAGGTCGACACCGGCTTCGTCTACGAGACCGACCCCTGGGGCGTGAACGCGGCGGTGCGGCGGGACGCGATGGGCCGCTTCAACCACGAGGCCGCCGCCGTCGACCCGGTCCGCCGGGTGATCTATCTGACCGAGGACAAGTCCGACGGCCGCTTCTACCGCTTCGTGCCCACGGTCTGGGGAGAGCTGGCGTCGGGCACCCTGCAGGTGCTCAAGGACGTCGGCGGCGTCCTGTCCTGGGCGACCGTGCCCGACCCCGACGGCAGCCCCACCGCCACCCGCTACCAGGTGTCGGGCGCGAAGGTGTTCAACGGCGGCGAGGGCTGCCACTACCGCGCCGACATCTGCTACTTCACCACCAAGGGCGACAACCGGGTCTGGGCCTACCACGCGGGGAACAACACGCTCGCGGTCGTGTACGACGACAACGTCAGCGGCGCCCCGCTGACCGGCGTGGACAACGTCACCGCCGCCGCCGTCGGCGACCTCTACGTCGCCGAGGACGGCGGCAACATGGAGATCTGCATCATCACGCCGACCGACGTGGTCGCCCCGTTCCTGCGGGTGACGGGCCAGTCCTCGTCGGAGATCACGGGACCGGCGTTCAACCCGGCGGGCAACCGCCTGTACTTCTCCTCGCAGCGCGGCACTTCGGGCTCCAGCGGCGGCGGCATCACCTACGAGGTGAACGGCCCCTTCCGCACCAGCCTCTGACCCGGACTCGCCAGACCCACCTCGTACGCGAGGATGATGGCCTGCGCCCGGTCGCGCAGGTCCAGCTTGGCCAGGAGCGCGTTGATATGGGTCTTGACGGTGGACCGGCCGATGCCGAGGGCCTGGGCGATCTCGGAGTTGCTCAGGCCCCTCGCCACCGCGCGCAGGACGTCCGTCTCCCGCCCGGTGAGGGCGTCGAGGCGGCCGTCCGGGCGGGGCCGCGCGGCGACCGCCCCGGTGGCGAAGGCGTCGATGAGCCGCCGGGTGACGGCCGGGGCGAGCAGCGCCTCCCCGGAGGCCACCGTGCGGATGGCGTCGACGAGTTCCTGGGGTTCGCAGTCCTTGAGCAGGAAGCCGGAGGCGCCGTCGCGCAGGGCGGAGAAGACGTAACTGTCGCGGCGGAAGGTGGTGAGCACCAGGACCCGCACGGGCGGATCGAGCGCGGCGAGCAGGCGCGTGGCCTCCAGGCCGTCCACGCCCGGCATGCGGATGTCCATGAGGGCGAGGTCCGGCCGGTGCGCGCGGGCCAGCGCGACGGCCTCGGCGCCGTCGGCGGCCTGCGCGGCCACCGTCAGATCGGGCTCGGCGTCGATGACGGCCGCGAAGCCCGCCCGCACCACCGCCTGGTCGTCCACCACGAGCACGCGGATCGTCATGTGCCTGCCCTCCGTCGGCGCGGTCCCGCCGCTGTTCCGGTACGCCAGAACACTACGGGCGCCGCGCCGCGCCCGGGGAGCCGCCAGGTCAGGCCGCCTCGGCCTCCAGCAGGCTGAACGAGCTGCCCTCGCCGAGCGGCGTCACGGCCGTGAGCGCGAGGCCCGCCCGCGCGCACACGTCGGCGAACTCCGTGCGCGTGCGCTCCCTGCCGCCCACGTTCACCAGCATGTTGAGGTCGCTGAGGTACATCAGGCCCGCGTTCTCCCGGGCGACCACCTCGGGCATGACGGGCTCCACGATGAGCACGCGTCCGCCGGGCGGCAGGGCCGCGCGGCAGTGGCTGAGGATGGTGACCGCCTGCTCGTCGTTCCAGTCGTGCAGGATGCTCTTGATCAGGTAGACGTCGGCGCCCGAAGGCACCGACTGGAAGAAGTCCCCCACCACCAGGGAGCACCGCCCGGTGAGCCCGTGCCGCTCCAGCGTCCGCGGGGCCTGCGCGAGGCCCTCCTCGGTGTCGTAGACGACGCCGGAGAGATCCGGGTGCGCGCGGAGCACTCCGGACAGCAGGGTGCCGTCGCCGCCGCCGATGTCGGCGACCTTGGTGTGGCGGCCGAAGTCGAAGAGCCCCGGCAGTTGCGCGCCGCTCGCCCTGGTGCTCTCGCTCATCGCGGCGTTGAACTGGGCGGACAGCTCCGGGTTGTCCTTGAGGTGGGCGAAGAAGTCCTTGCCGAAGACCGAGGCGAAGGTGGTCTCGCCCGTCGTCACCGCGCGGTCCAGGTGCTCCCAGGCGCGCACCATCGTCGGCTCGGCGAACATGGTCACCAGGGCGGCGAGCGAGTCGGGGCGCCCGGGGTCGAGGAGGCCGCCCGCGGACGTCACCGCGAAGGAGTCGGGGGCGCGTTCCTCAAGGAGGCCGAGGCTCGCCAGGGCGCGCAACAGCCGGGTCATGGCCTGGGGGTGGGCCCCGGCGTCGGCGGCCACGTCCGCGGCCCGCCGCTCCTCGTCGCCGATGAGTTCGACGACCCGCAGCCGCGTCGCCGCGCGCAGCGTCTGGGCCGCCAGACCCCCGAAGAGGTACTGGAAAAGGAGGGCGCGGTCCGCCATGTCCGCCGCCCGAGCCTCGCCGTTGGTGTGCGCCACAGGTGCTCCTCCTCCGCTCCGGACCGTGTGCGCCGCCGACATCGGCGACCACGGAAGTTAGGTAACCCTAACTTGCAAGTCCGGTGTGGGCCGCCGCAATTCGGCCAAAGGGCCCCGGGTCCGGCCTCCGGGTTCCCCTGGCGAGTTTCCGGGCTCCCCCGAGGCGTTCCCCGCGACGCGCTCCCGGGCGGCTTTCAGGGGCAGACCCCCGGCGCGCATTTCTCGCGGCGCACGCCCCCCGCATTCACGCGCACGCCCGCCGCCGGAATGGGCGCGCGGGGGCGTGAATTCCCCGGTGCCCGCCGGATCGCGGCGGGCACTCGGTCTTATCTTGTCGCTCTTCTCCCGCCGTGCGGCGCGGTTACTGGCAGACCGCGAACGCCCTCAGCGTCTGGACCGTGGAACCCGTGTTCGTTCCCCGAATGACCCAGGTGTTTCCGGAGGCGAAGGAGTCCGTGAAGAAGATGTCGAACGCGCTCGTCTGGCCACCGCCGCCGGTCGGCGCCGTGCCCGCGGGGCAGGCCACCGTGGCGAGGCCGCGCCCGCCGTTCGCCGCCACGTTCACAGGGGCGCCGAGCACCGGCGTACCCGCCGCCTCCACAGGCGCCCTGTACACCCTCGGGTTGGACTTGGAGGACCCGCCGTCCGATGAGGCCGCGGTCGCGCTGGCGACGCCCGCCACCGCGACAGCCGCGGTCGCCAGGGCCACTACTCGCATTCGAATGGGCATGCAACTCACTCTCCTTGAGTTCCTTGCCGGGCCGCTTCCCGGCACGGTCATCACCGTGCACTGCCCGCCGGTATCGCCGCCACTTTCGGTCCACTCAGCGGAACTGTTCCATTCAGCGGAACTATTTCGCCGAACGGACCTGAGCCTTTCCCCTCGCTTCCCAAGTGGGCATTCTTTTCCGGTGCATTCACTGAATTCACATGGCGAATGGGAACATACGAACGGACCCGGAGAGCCGGGCCGCTGGGCACCGCCCGTCAGTCCCCCGCCACCATCCGCCGGGCCAGGCGCACCAGTTCCGGGATCGCCGGGTGCCCCGGAGCGCCGCGGTGCCAGGCCAGGACCAGGGGCACGGCAGGGGCGTCGGCCAGCGGGCGGTAGGCGATCGCGGGGTGGGTGTGCAGCCGGGGCGTGGCCGAGGTGGAGATCCCCACGGCGCGGCCCACGGCGATGGCCGTCAACCACTCGTCGGTGTTGGTGACTTCGATCGTCGCCGTGGGGCGCGCGGCGGCGGGCCACAGGTCCAAGGTGGTGGTGCCCGCGACCGTGTTCAGGGCGACCGGCCACGCGGCGAGGTCCGCGAGGGTGAGGGTGTCGCGCGCGGCGAGGTCGCTGCCCGCGGGCACCACCGCCACCCGCTCCTCCTCCACCAGGAGCTCCGTGACCAGTCCGGGCGCGGTCACCTCGCCCCGCAGCAGCGCGACGTCGACCTTGCCCCGGGTGAGCCCGGCCGTGCGGTCGTCGATGCGGCGCAGCTCCAGCGGCACGTCGGGGTGCTCCTCGTCCCAGCGGCGCAGCAGCGGCACGGTCAGGTCTCCGAGTGCGGCCCAAGGGTGGCCGAGGCGGAGCGGCAGGGCGCCGAGGGAGCGCGGGTCAAGGGCCGCGTCCACGGCGGCCAGCGCGGTGGCGGCCTGGTCGCGGAAGGCGCGGCCCGCCGCGGTGAGTTCGAGGTGGTGCGTGGAGCGGTCGACCAGGCGGACGCCGAGATGGGTCTCCAGCTGGCGCAGCGTACGGGAGAGGGCGGGCTGGCCGATGTGCAGCCGGGCCGCGGCGCGCGTGATCGCGCCCTCGTCGGCGATGGCGAGGAAGGCCCGCAGATGGCGTAGCTCCATGGTCATGCCTCACAAGCATAACGGCGGCTCAATCGGCATTTCACGCGGAGCACGCCGCTTCCTAGCGTGGAGGGCATGACCAACACGACGTCCCCGGCGCGCCCGGCGGGAGCACGGTCCGCGGCCGCGCACGGCACACCGGCGGCGGGCCGCGCCCGCCGGATCGCGGCACCCGCTGGCGGGGCCGACCTCGGCGGCATCGGCCTGATGCTGGCGGGCACCCTCTCGGTGCAGTTCGGCTCCGCCGTCGCCGCCCTGCTCTTCCCGCGCGCCGGAGCCCTCGGCGTGGTGACGCTGCGGGTGTCGCTCGCGGCCGCGCTGCTGCTGCTCGTCTGCCGCCCCCGGCTGCGCGGTCACAGCCGTACGGACTGGGCCGTCGCGGGCGGCTTCGGCGTCGCGCTCGGCGGCATGAACATCCTCTTCTACCAGGCGATCGACCGGATCCCCCTGGGTCCGGCGGTGACGCTGGAGGTGCTCGGCCCGCTCCTGCTGTCCGTGGCCGCGGCGCGCCGGGCGGTGAGTCTGGTGTGGGCCGGGCTCGCCCTCGGCGGCGTCTTCCTCCTCGGCCGGGAGGGCTTCGACCGGCTCAGCCCCGCGGGCGCCGCCTTCGCGCTCGGCGCGGGCGCCATGATGGCGGCGTACATCGTCCTCAACTCCCGGGCCGGAGCGCGCTTTCCGCGCCTCGACGGGCTCGCCCTCGCGATGGGCGTCGCCGCGCTGATCAGCCTGCCGCTCGGCATCGGCGCCACGGGCACCACCCTGCTCGAACCGGAGGTGCTGGCCCTCGGGTGCGCGGTGGCGCTCCTCTCCTCGGGGCTCCCCTACACCTTGGAGCTGCTGGCCCTGCGCCGCCTGCCCGCGGCGACCTTCGCGGTCCTGACCAGCCTGGCGCCCGCCATCGCGGCCCTGGCGGGATTCCTGGTCCTGGGCCAGACGCTCTCCGGCCCGCAGTGCCTGGCGATCGCGCTGGTGGTGGCGGCCAGCGCGGGGGCGGTACGGACGGGGCGGTCCGGCCGACGCTGACGGGGGCACCGACGCCTCCCTTCACGCCAATCCCATTTGCCTAAATGCTTTAGGCAAATGCATGATGGGATCAGGCAGATGAAGGGAAGACGATGGCACGCGCGGGACTGACCACGGAGCGACTGGTCCAGGCGGGGGCGGAGCTGGCCGACGAGTCCGGCTTCGCCCAGGTGACCGTCTCGGCGCTCGCCAGACGGTTCGACGTCAAGGTCGCGAGCCTGTACTCGCACGTGAAGAGCTCCCACGACCTCAAGACGAGGATCGCGCTGCTCGCCCTGGAGGAGCTCGCGGACCGGGCCGCCGACGCCCTGGCCGGGCGGGCCGGAAGGGACGCGCTCACCGCGTTCGCGGACGCCTATCGCGACTACGCCCGCGAGCACCCGGGCCGCTACGCCGCCGCCCAGTACCCCCTCGACGCCGAGGCCGCGGCGGCCAGCGCCGGTGGGCGGCACGCGCAGATGACGCGGGCGATCCTGCGCGGCTACGACCTGGCGGAGCCCGACGAGACGCACGCGGTGCGGCTCCTCGGCAGCGTCTTCCACGGCTTCGTCAGCCTGGAGCTGGCGGGCGGCTTCAGTCACAGCGCACCCGACGCGCGGGAGACCTGGCCGTGGCTCCTGGACGCGCTCGACGGGATGCTGCGCAAGCCGCCCCCGGCGTGAGCTCGCCCCTGCGCCCTCACCCCGTACGACCCACGCACTTCGAACAACAGGCAGACACCATGACCGCGAACACCGCGACCACCACGCCCCCCGATCCCCGCTGGATCACCACGCCCCTCACCGCCGACCTGCTGCGCGGCGCCCTCGACCTGGAGCGGACCGCGCACGGCGTGCTGCCGCACCGGCTGCCCGCGCGGGCCCGGCGGCAGATCACCGACGGCCAGCTGGCGATGGCCGAGGCGCAGCCCTCGGGCGTCCGCCTCGCCTTCCGCACCCGGGCCACCGCGGTGGAGCTGGACGCGCTGCCCACCAAGAGGGCCTACCGGGGCGTGCCCGGTCCGGCCCCGGCGGACGGCGTGTACGACCTGCTCGTCGACGGACGGCTGACGGCGCAGGCCACGGTGAAGGGCGGCCACGTGGTCACCGTCGACCTAGCCACACAGTCGGTCGACGTCCAGGAGGGTGCGCCAGGAACGGCCCGCTTCGGCGGCCTGCCCGAGGGCGAGAAGGACATCGAGATCTGGCTCCCCCACACGGAGCGGACCGAGCTCGTGGCCCTGCGGACCGACGCGCCCGTCCGGCCCGCGCCCGCGCGCGGCCGACGGGTGTGGCTGCACCACGGCAGCTCGATCAGCCACGGCTCCAACGCCACCCACCCGACCGCCACCTGGCCCGCGCTCGCCGCAGCGCGCGCCGGGGTCGAGCTGGTCAACCTGGGCTTCGGCGGCGGCGCGCTGCTCGACCCGTTCACCGCCCGCGCCCTGCGCGACACCCCCGCCGACCTGATCAGCGTCAAGCTCGGCATCAACGTGGTCAACACGGACCTGATGCGCCTTCGCGCCTTCTCCCCGGCCGTCCACGGCTTCCTCGACACCATCCGCGAGGGCCATCCGACGACGCCGCTGCTGGTCGTCTCGTCCGTACTGTGCCCGGTGCAGGAGGACACCCCGGGGCCGCTCGCGCCGGACTTCGACGGGGGAACGGTGCGGTTCAAGGCCACCGGCGACCCCGCCGAGCGCGCCGCCGGACGCCTGACGCTGACCGTCATCCGCGACGAGCTCGCCCGGATCGTGGCGGAGCGCTCGGCCGACGACCCACATCTGCGCTACCTCGACGGCCGCGAGCTGTACGGCGAGGCCGACCACGCCGAACTGCCGCTGCCGGACGCGGTCCACCCCTGCCCCGAGGGCCATCGGCGCATCGCGGAGAACTTCACCGCGCACGCCTTCGGCCCCAACGGGGCGTTCGCCGTGGGCGGTTGAGGCACGCGGTGCTGGGGGCCGGGTTTCCCCGGCCCCCAGCACCGTGTGGGCGTACGGACCCCGCTACTCCAGCCACGCCCCCTCACGCATGATCACCCGGCCGCGCGCCTCCACCTCGCCGCGCCAGGCGACGACGGTCTCCACCGCGACCCGCAGATAGACGTACGCGGTCTCCTCGCGGCGCGGATCCCAGCCGAACTTCCCCGCGAACGCGTCCGCCGCGTCGCCGGGCACGTCGCGCGCCGGGAAGCACTCCGCGCGCCCGCGCAGGAGCACCACGTCGGCCGTGTCCGGCAGGGCCAGACGCACCCGCGGGTCCGTCCGGACGTTGCGCGCCAGGGCGTTGGCCTCGGCGGTGCACATCCACACCGCGCGCCCGTCCCACCTGAACCACAGGGGCACTTGGTGGGGGCCGTGCTCCGGATGGGCCGTGGAGACCCAGATGTCCCGCTCCCTCTCCAACCGGTCCAGGGTGTCGTGCTTGCGCTGGCCCGCGGTGCGGCGGCCGTTCTCCGTGCTGTGCATGGTGACCGACCGTAGTCGCCGTGGCCGGGTGGCGCATGGGGCGCTGGCCCTACGTCTGGCGACCGAGTCCGCCGGGGCGCGTCAGGCGGGGCGCGTCAGGCCGGGCGGGTGGCCGTCAGGAGCCAGGCGGAGCTCGCGAGACGGACGGCCCCCGGGGTCTCGTGCGCCCGCAGACGGTCGGTCAGACGCGTGCGGGCGAGGTCGCGGGTGCCGGGGTCGACCTGGTCGAGGAGGTGGCGGCCGGGGCCGGATTCGAGGAGGAAGCGGGCCGCGTCCTCCGCGTCGCTCCCCCATGTCCCCCGCGCCTGGACGTGGTCGGCGCGTACGTCGCGGAATCCGGCCGCGGCGAGCAGGCCCGTCGCGGTGTCGGCGTCGGCCAGCGAGAACATGCCAGGACCCGCGGGCGCGCCGAAGCCCCGCAGCGGCAGGATGTCGTCGAGCGCGGCGAGCGCCCGCAGCCACTCGTTGCTCTCCGGTTCGGCGGCGCTGAGGAAGGCGACGCGGCCGCCGGGGCGCAGCGCGGCGGCGATGTTGGCGAACGCGGCGGCGGGGTCGGCGAAGAACATGACGCCGAAGCGGCTGACGGCCACGTCGAAGGCGCCGGGAGCGAAGGGGTGCACCTGGGCGTCTCCCTGCGCGAAGGCGATGTTGGAGACGCGCTCGCGGGCCGCACGGCGCCGGGCCTCGTCCAGGACCGGCGCGGAGAGGTCGAGGCCGAGGGCCCGGCCGGGGGCGGCCGCGCGGGCGGCGATGCGGGTGGTGGCTCCGCCCCCGCACCCGATGTCCAGGACGTGGTCGCCGGGCCTGATGGCGGCGGCGGTGAGCAGGGGCTCGTCGAATCCGGCGTTGACGGCGTTCCAGCGGTCCTGGTGGGCGGCCCAGTGGGCGCCCTCGTAGCCGTTCCAGGCCTGCGCCTGGGCGGTGTTGGCGATGCCGTGCATGGGAGCGGACCTCCAGCGGTGGGTGCCGGGCACCCTAGAATGGGCGAGTGCCCAAATAGTATGGGCGTGCGCCCATACTGGCAATCGCCGTGCCCTGGGAGGAACTTGATGTCACCGCGCGGAGTCGCGATCCCCGATCTGCGAGAGCGGCTTTTCGACGCCGCGGAGCGCGTCCTGGCCAGGGACGGCGCCGCCGCCCTGACCAGCAGGGCGGTCACCGAGGAGGCGGGCTGCGCCAAGGGCGTGCTGCACGCGCGCTTCGCGGGCCTCGACGCCTTCGTCGCCGAGCTGGTCCTTGACCGGTTCGCCCGCGCCGCGGGCCGGGCGCGGGACCTACCGGGCCGCGCGGGCACCGGCGAGGTGGCCGCCCACCTCATGGACGTCGCCTCGGCCGTGCTGTCCCTCGACCCGGGCGTCGTGGAACTGGCGGTGACCCGCCCGGAGGCCTCCCGGCACATCCGCGCGGCCTGGCGGGCGGGCGCTCCCGGCTTCGGCGTGGTCCAGGAGGCGATCGGCGCGTATCTGCGCGAGGAGCGGCGCCTTGGCCGTACGGAAGAGCGGGTCGATCCGGAGTCCGTCGCGCTGGCCCTGGTCGGGACGCTGCACCACCTCCTGATGACCGGGTGGGCGGACGCGCCGGAGCCGCGGGCCCAGGTCGAGCGGCTCATCCGCACGCTCGTGCCCGCGCCCTGACCGGCCACGGCCACGGGCGGCCTGCCGCGCCCCCGGCAGGCCGCCCCGGCGGGCGTCAGGAGCCGGGGCGCAGCGGGGTGCTCGCCACCCCCGTCTCCCGGCCGCTGATCTCGGCGTCCAGGGTCTGTTGGGCCCGGCGCATCGCCTCGGCGTACACGGGCTGGGCCATCCGGCGCCAGGCCTCGTCCGGCGCCACGTCCTCCTGGTGGCTCACCACCCACCAGATGGTGCCGAACGGGTCCCGTACGCGGCCGCCCCGGTCTCCCCACGCGCTGTCACAGACCTCGGTGACGACCCGGGCGCCGTGCTCGACGGCGGCGGCCATGGCGGCGTCCGCGTCGGGCACGTACACCCGCAGCAGCGAGGGCGTCGCGGGCCAGTCGGGGCGCCGGTCGAAGGCGAGGACGACGGTGTCGCCGACCCGGATCTCACCGTGGCCGATGCTGCCGTCCTCGACCGGCACCCGGGCGAGCTCCTCTCCGCCGAACGCGGCGGCGACGAAGTCCAGGAACGCGCCGGTGTCGTCCGTGACCACCCACGGCGCGACGTTCGTGTACCCCTTGGGCGCGGTGCGGTTCATCGTTGCCGTCCTCTCTCACAACCCTTGCCGGTCTGCGTGACACGCCGACGGTAGAGGCCATCTAGGCCAGTTACCGTCCTAGAAAGCAGGCGGGGCCGCCGCATGCCGTTGGCGTCGCCCCGTTCCGGCTGGGAGGCTGAACCGGGCGGTGGCGGATCTCCGGTGGAAGGCGGTGGGCGGCATGGCCGTCGGCTGGGAGTGGGACGACACGCTGTTCTCGGGCACGGCGAGCCACTACCGGCGCGGGCGGCTCCCGTACGCGCCCGGCCTGCCGGACACGCTGGCCAAGGCGCTCGCCCTGGACGGGCGCGGTCGGCTCCTTGACGTGGGGTGCGGCCCCGGCACGCTCGCCGTGGCCCTTGCGCACCTGTTCGGCGAGGTCGTCGGCGTCGACCCGGACGGCGGGATGATCGCGGAGGCGCGGCGCGCGGCCGCCGAGCGCGGCGTGACCGGCAAGGCCCGCTGGGTGCGGGCCCGGGCCGAGGAACTGCCCGCCGGTCTGGGCACGTTCACCGTCGCGGCCTTCGGGCAGTCCTTCCACTGGATGGACCGCGACCTGGTCGCGGCGACCGTCCGGGGCATGCTGCGGCCCGGCGGCGCGCTGGCGCACGTATCGGATCTGAAGGGCGAGAGCCGGTCCGTCGCCGGGCTTCCGCATCCGGCCGAGCCCCGCGCCGCGATCGAGGAGCTGGTCGGCGCCTATCTCGGACCGGTCCGGCGGGCCGGTCGCGGAACGCTGGCGCGGGGCACGCCCGACGGCGAGGCGGCCGTCTTCGCCCGTGCGGGCTTCTCCGGTCCGCGGCGGCACGTGGTCCCTGGCGGACAGGCGCTGGTGCGGACGAGCGACGACGTCGTCGCGGGCGTCTTCTCGATGTCGTTCTCGGCCCCGCACCTCTTCGGCACGCGCCGCGAAGCCTTCGAGTCGGACCTGCGCCGCCTCCTGCACGAGGCCTCCCCCTCCAACCTGTTCTCCGAACGCCAGCCGAGCACCGAGGTGTTCGTCTGGTCCAAGAGCACCACGGCGGCGGCCCCTGAACCGTGCGGCTGACCCGGGCCCCACCCGAGCGCCCCGAAGGGGCGCGGGGAACTGCGCGACCAACCACGACGAAGCCGCAGACGCCCGACGCCATAGGGAGGCAATCCCTACGGCACTCAGACCGCACAAGAGGCGCGGGCAGCGCCCCGAAGGGGCGCGAGGAACTGCGCGCCCAACCACAACGCAAGCCGCAGACGCCCAACGCCACAAGGAGGCAACCCCTACGGCACTCAGACCGCACAAGAGGCGCGGGCAGCGCCCCGAAGGGGCGCGAGGAACTGCGCGCCCAACCACAACGCAAGCCGCAGACGCCCAACGCCACAAGGAGGCAACCCCTAGGGCGCTCAGCCCGCGTCCGCGTAAGCCGGGGACGGCGGGGGCTGGCCAC
The DNA here is from genome assembly GCF_056435225.1 of Streptomyces sp. NPDC043996. Taxonomy (NCBI): domain Bacteria; kingdom Bacillati; phylum Actinomycetota; class Actinomycetes; order Kitasatosporales; family Streptomycetaceae; genus Streptomyces; species Streptomyces sp. NPDC043996. The sequence goes on from NZ_JBWKEY010000002.1 coordinate 560,375, forward strand.
AGCCTGCCCGGGGGACCAGCGCGACGGCGCGGCACACCTGCCCCCTAGCCGGGAGGCCTACGCGTCGAGGGCCCCCCGCCCGTCCAGCGCGTCCAGAAGCTCCCGCAGCCCCGTCAGGGCGGCCCGTGCCGCGGCCGTCATGTCGGTGAGGGCCGCGGCGCGGGCCTCCGGCCCGCTGAGGCCCGCTTCGGCGCGGCGCACCAGGCGGGCCGTGTGGGCGACGACCGCCCCGTGCAGACCGGTCGCGACGTGGGCGCGTTCGCCGGTCACCGCGTCGCCGACCCGCGCGGCCACGGCGTCGAGCACGCGCCGCTCCCAGCGTCCGCCCTCGCCGCGGCGGGCGCGGGTCAGCAGCCCGAGCGCCCAGACGGGCAGCAGCCAGGGCACCGCGGCGAGGCCGAGGGCCGCGATCAGGGCGACCGCGCCGAAGCCCGCCGACTCCGCCGGGTCGCTCGCCACCGCGAGTCCGAGGACGGTGCCGCCGACGACGCCCACCGCGACCGGCGCGGGCCAGGTCGCGCGGGCCGGGCCGTACGCGCCCACCGCGTGCAGGGCGACCAGTTCCGCAGGCCAGGCCAGGGCGAGGGCGCCCAGCCAGGCGAAGTCGAGGACGCCCGCGGCCGTCGCCGCCGACCAGACGAGTGACACGGCGAGCAGGGCGGCGAGGGCGGTGGCGGGCGCACGGCGCCGCAGGAGCAGGGGAGCCGCGTGGACGCTCAACAGGGCGGTGAGCGCGGCCAGTCCGGCGGGGCCGGGGAGGTGCGCGGCGGTGACCGCGAGGAGCGGCACCACCGTGCAGACGGTGACCGCCGCGAGGTCCACGGCGCGCGGCCACCAGGCGCGCGCGGGGCGCGGCGCGGGCGCGGGCAGGGTCGCGGCGACCGTCCAGCCGCCCCGCTCCCCCGGACCCGCCGACAGCCGCCCGCCGAGGGCCGCCACGCGCTCCGCCAGGTTCACGAGGCCCCGGCCGCCACCGAGGCCGATGCCACAGCCAACGCCCGCGCCCGCGCCGGGAGAGGCCCCGTCAGCGGGCTCCAACGCGGCGTTCACCACGGTGATCCCGAGCGCGCCTGGCTCGTGGCGGACCTGTACGACGACGGCCGCCCCCGGGGCGTACCGCATCGCATTGGTCAGTGCCTCCTGCACGACGCGGTACGCGGCGACGCGCGTGTCCGGCGGCAGGTCGACGGGCGCTCCATCGAAGTCAAGGTCAAGGTCGAGGGAGACGGGGACGCCGAGGCGGGCCAGGCTCGCGCACAGGGGTGGGAGGACGTCGTGCGGCGCGCCGTCGCCGGGCGCTTCGGAGACCGCCGCGACCAGCGCGCCGAGCGCGGTCAGCACGTCGCGGCCCGTGGCGGCGCCCGCGGCGAGGGCCTCGTCGGCCAGTTCGGGGCGGCTTTCGGCGAGCCGCAGGGCCGCGGCTCCCTGGACGGCGATGGCGGTGAGGTGATGCCCCGCCAGGTCGTGCAGATCGCGGGCGAGCCGCTCGCGCTCGGCCGCCGCCGCGGCCCGGCGTTCGCGCTCCACGTCGGCGAGGCGGGCGAGGACGCGGGCGCGGCGGTCCTTCCGGTGGGCGTACAGGCGGCCGCACAGCACGATCACCAGGTGCAGGAGCGCGCCCGCGAAGAGGCCGTCGAGGAGCGGCCCGGTGTCGTGCAGCGGCACGGCGGCGGTGGCGAGCGCGGCCCCCGCGAGGGTCAGGGCCCTGCTGGTGGATCTCCGTGGGAGAGGGGGCGGCGTTCGGTGCGCGCTCTCGGCGTACCCGGCGGAAGCCTTCGTAGCGCAGCCATTGGGGCTTTCGCCCGGTGCGGCGAGAGGGCGTGCCAGGTGACGCGATGGCGCGGAGATCCGCCGGAAGGGCCCTGGCCGCGCGCCCCCGCGCACCGCGAGGGAGAACAGCGCGACCCCCACCGCCGCGGGCAGCGCGGGCGTCAGCGCGGAGGCGGGCAGCAGGGCGGCGGCCGCCGCGTCGGCCGTGAGCGTCGCGGCGAGCACCGGCACCGGTGCCACCGCGCGCCACACCAGCGCGGCCGCGGCCAGGAGCACCGCGAGGAACCCGGCCGCCGCTGGCCACGCCGCCGCGCGGTCCGGGCCGAGCACGTCCTGGAGGGCGACCGCGGCCACGTGCCCCGCCACCAGCAGCGCGGGCACCACCGCCGCGGCGGCGCGCGGCTCCTCGCCCGCCGGCCCCCGCCCCTGCCCCCGCCCCATACGGCGACCCTACCCGCGCCCATCTCCACCCCTGGGTGGAGAAGAGACCGGCCCGCCGACCGGCCCCCGTCCCCTGCCCGCGCACGACGCCCGCGCGCCCCGGCCACGGTGTGCTGGAGGCATGAGCATCGACCGACGCACCGCAGTGACGGGAGGCCTCGCCGCGGGGCTCGCCCTGACGGCGGCGGCCACCGCGACCCGGGCGGCCCCGGGTGCCGCCCCGCCCGCCTCGCACGCCCAGGACCGGGACGTGATCACCGTCCGGGGCGAGTCGCCCACCCGTACCAACCTCTCCGTCGCCCGCGACCCCCGGGCGGCGGGCGGCGCCTATCTGTCGCTGGCCACCGCCAAGTCCCCTCCCGGGGACGAGGGCTGGTACGCCACGTACACGGTCCGCGCCCCCGCCCCGGGGCCCTACCGGCTCCGGGCGGTCGCCTCGGTTCCGGTGGAGGTGCCGCACGCCGAGGAGCCCGGCTCGTACGTCCGGCTGCGCGTGAACGGCGGGGCGGCGACGCCGCTCGCCCACTCCCAGCCCCACTGGTACGCGGCCCCGCGCGCGTGGGGCGAGCTGTCCCGGGTCACGCTCGGCGACGTCGAGCTGCGCCGGGGCGCCAACACGCTCACGTTCACCGTCGAAGGACCGACCGTCCTGGAGTCGTACACCGGATTCCGCTTCCTGCTCGACGCGTTCACGCTCACGCCGGTGCCCCTCGCGCTGCGGTCCGTGCACATCGGGGACCGGGAGCACAACCTCGGCCACTGCCGCGGCGACGAGCCCCTGGCGCTGACCTTCGAGCTCAACGCGCGCACGCCGGAGCCGCTGACGGTCGCGTACCGCGTCCTCGACTACCACGCGCAACAGGTCGCCGCCGGGTCCCTGCGCGTCCCGGCGGGCGCCGAGCGGGCCGCGCTCGGCCTGCCCGCGCTGCCGCCCGGCGCCTACCGCGCGATCGCGCGCGTGGGCACCGGGGACGCGGTCACCGGCCTGTTCGCGCGGCTGCCCGCGCGGCGCGCCGTGCGGGGCGCGGCGAACCGCTTCGGCGTCAACGTCGCCACCTACGCCCTCGTCCCGCCCGCGCGGCTGCCCGCACTCGCCGCGGCGACGGCCGCCATGGGCGCCGGCCACGTGCGCGACGGCAGCGCCTGGCCCGCCGCGCAGCGCGAGCCCGACGGGCCGTTCCGCGGCACGCCGCACGACGCGGTGATCGAGGCGTTCCGCGCGCGCGGCGTGCGGGTCCTCGAAGTGGTCTCGCCGCCCCCGGACTGGGCGCTGACGCCGACGTCCGTGCCGCTGCCCGACGACCTGCGCCACGCCTACCGCTACGGCGCCCATCTCGCCGGGCGCGGCAAGCGGGTCGTGTCGGACGCGCTCCAGCTGTCCAACGAGCCCGACGTCGACGCCACCGCGAGCACCGGCGACCAGCACGCCGCGTTCGTGAAGGCGGCGGCGCTCGGCATCACGGACCAGGCGGACGCGCCGCCCGTAGTGCTTCCCGGCATCGCGCAGGAGGGCGTCTTCCAGGAGCTCATGCTGCGCAACGACGTGGTGGGGTACGCGGACGTGTGGAGCTTCCACGGCTATCCGCCGCTGGACGACACCGACCCCGAGCCGCCGTCGTCGCCGGAGGACCAGGCGGAGTTGCGGGAGCGGTTCGGGGCCACGACGCCGCTGTGGATGACGGAGTGCGGCGCGTTCCTGCCCGCCGCTCCCGGCGGTGACCTGTCGCAGGCGGCGCGGCGCACCCAGGCGCGCTATCTGGTGCGGTCGACGGTGGAGAGCCTGGCCGCGGGCACGGACCGGCAGTTCTGGTTCTGCGGGCCGCCGTGCACGGACGACGGCGTGTCGTTCGCGCTGTTCAGCCGCGACTTCCAGCCGCTGCCCGCGTTCAGCGCGTACGCCGCGCTCACCTCCCTGCTCGGCGAGGCGAACTACGCGGGCCTGCTGGAGGAACTGCTGCCGCGCGCGGCGGGTCTCGTCTTCGGGGACGGCGCGGGGCGCACCGTGACGGTGGTGTACGCGCCGCGCCCGCGCACGGTGGCCGTACCGGTCCCGGACGGGGCCACAACGCGCGTGTACGACATCATGGGCGCCCCGAGCGGGACGCCGCCCCGCTCGCGGCGGGGAACCGTCCGGGTCAGGGCGGGCCGTGACCCCCTGTACCTGGTGACGGACGCGCCGCCGCCGGGCCGCCCCCGGCCCCCGGCGGGAGACGACCGCCTCCGCGCCCGCCCGCTGTCCGCCGCGCGGCACATCGTGCTCCAGCAGCGGTACGCGGCCGCCGACGCGGCCCCCAACAAGGACGACGGCGACGCCGAGCCGCCGCTCGGCTACCGCCTCGGGGCGCGGACCCGCATGACCGTCGACGTCTACAACTTCACGGCCACCGCGCGCACGGTCTCGCTCCTGGCGCGGCCGTCCGGCGGCTGGGAGGTGACGCCCCGGCGGGTGGAGCGGGTGCGAGTGCCCCCGCACGGCCGGGTCGCCGTGCCGTTCACGGTGACGGCGGGGGCACGGGTGCGCCCGGGCGTGGACCACTTCCTCGGCTTCGAGGCCCGGCTCGGCGAGGAGGCCGTGCCGCCGAGCGTGTCGCGGGTGCAGCGGCGGCCGTGACGGCCTTAGCGCAGGTTGAACTGGTTGCGGGAGCTGACCTTGCCGTTGGTGGTCACGAACGAGGCGGCGCCATAGGTGCGGGACTGCTCGCACGAGTACATCGCCGACTTCGCGCCCCGGGTCTCGCTGTCGGCGATGCGCACGCACACACCCTTGCCCGCGATGGAGTGCATCTGGGCGATGGTCTTGCCCTTCTTGATCTTGTTGTACTTGGCCTTCGTCATCTTGCCGTTGGACTTCTTGCCGTCGAGGAGGCCCTGCGACTTCATCTCCAGCTTGCCGTTGCCGAACAGGAAGTCGGCGGTGCTGTGGGCCTTGTTGCCCTTGCAGGTGTAGGTCTTACCGGAGTAGCCCGGGAGGCTGGTGCTCGAAGTCTTCTTGCACGCGCCTCTGCCCGCGACCGAGTGCAGCTTGGCGACGCTCGAGCCGAGCTTCACCTTGTCGTACTCGCCGCGCGTGATCGTGGGCGTGGCCGCCTGCGCGGTCGGGGCCAGGGCGGCGGTGAGAGCGGTGGCGAGCAGACCGGCGGTGACCAGGCTCTTGCGCGACATGTGAGGTCCTCTTCTGGCGTGAAAACGGCAGGGTCGAGGGACGTCACGAAGGCAAGCCCCCCACCCCTTCGAACAAAGCGAAGTATAGGGAGACGTTGATCTTCTTTTCGAACGCTTTCAGGGAATTCCGGTCCATCATGGGTGACGAGCGCCACACCACACCCGGAGCCCGACGTGCCACCACCGCAGCGGGGCCACGAGCGCGTCTGGTACGTCTCGTACGGCTCGAACATGCACCTGGACCGCCTCATGGCCTACCTCGAGGGCGGCACGCCGCCCGGCTCGTCGCGGCACCACCCCGGCTGCCGGGACCCGCGCCCGCCCGAGGTGTCGCGTCCGGTGGAACTGCCGGGCGTGCTGTACTTCGCGACGGAGTCCGTCCTGTGGGGCGGCGGCCGGGCCTTCTACGACCCCGGCGGCGCCGGGCGGCTTCTCGCGCGGGCCCATCTGGTGACGGCGGGCCAGTTCTCCGACATCGCCGCCCAGGAGATGTACCGCGCGCCGGGCACCGATCTGGACCTGGCCCCCGCCGTGCGCGACGGCCGCGCCGCACTGGGGGCCGGGCGCTACGAGACGCTGGTGTGCCCGGGGCTGCTCGACGGCCTTCCCCTGCTCACCTTCACCGCCCCCTGGCGGCGGGCGGACGTCGCCCTCAACGCGCCCACCGCGCCCTACCTGCGGCATCTGACGGCGGGCCTCCTGGAGACGGCGGCCTGGTCGCGCGCCGCCGTCGCTCGCTACCTCGCCGAGTGCCCGGGGGCCGCCGGGCACTGGACGGCCGCGGCGGTCGCCGCCCTGATGGCGGACTGACCGCGCGGCCGTCCGGCGCGACGAGGGGCCGGGTGCCCGCGTCAGCCGCGCAGCGGGCCCTCGCACTGGAAGTCCGCCGTGCCCGCGCTGCCGTCGGTCCAGATGTCGACCTCACCGAACGAGCAGTTCATGTCCTTGAGGTTGTTGTCACCGCCCGCCGCCCGGTCGAGGACGAAGTAGTCCACCGTCTCGGACATGTCCTTGAAGACGGTGCCCGCGCTGCCCGAGTCGCTCAGGCGTGCCGTGATGCGGCCGGAGCAGGTGAAGCGCGGGCGGTCCTGCGAGCCCGCGGGGGCGCAGTCCGGGGCGATGCCGGTCGTCGCCTTGAAGGAGGCCCGGACCTGGTCGGCGGTGGTGTCGCGCAACTCCCCCACCGGCACGTACGTGGTGTCCGGTACGAACAGGTCGTCGACCTTCGCGATCTGCGCGTCCAGGAAGGAGTCGTAGCCGCGCTGGAGGTTCGCGTCGCGGCCGAGGCGGTCGCGCCAGGCGTCGAAGCCGGCCGGGTCGTTCGCGCGCAGCAGCCGGTACATCTCCTTGAGCAGGGCGGGGTGTTCGCTCCACAGGTAGGTGAAGAACGTGCCCGCGTAGGAGTAGAAGCGGAAGCCGTCGCCGTCGTACGTGGCGTGCAGCAGCTGGTTCACGCTCATCCGCGGGCCGCCGCCCGCGGTGTCCGCGATGACGCTCTTGACCAGGGACTTGCGGACCTTGATGCCGTCGTCGCGGGTGGCGCCGTCGAAGAACTCCGCGGTGCCCTCGTCCATCGCCGTGGTCCGGTCGCCCTCGTACCAGGGGCCTTCGCCGAAGAAGCCGGGGACCGCCCAGCGGCCGTTGAGGTAGTGCGTGTACTCGTGCCGGAACAGCTCTTCGAGGGTGAGCGAGGAGTCCTGGGGGACGCGCCGCTGGTAGGTGTAGAAGGTGGCGCCCTTCTCGATGTACATGCCGCCGTTGTCGGTGCTCAGGCCGGTGAGGAGGGGCTGGAAGTTCTCGTACTCGGCGCGCGAGGAGTAGAGCACCACGCGCAGGCTGGAGTTGGGGTCGCCCGCCAGTGGCTTGTCGCCGCCGACGACGCGGTGGAACTGCGCCTTGACCTGCTTGCTCGCGTAGTACAGCTGGTCGACGGTGGCGCGGCTCAGCGCCGCGCGCACCACGATCCCGTCGGTGTCCGCCTTGCCGTAGGCGTAGGTGTGCGGGAAGAGGCGCTTCTCGATGTCCGCGCGGCACACCTGGTACGGGGCGCAGGCCTCGAACTCCACCAGCCAGGTGGCGACCTTCGCCCACGGGGCGCTCATGTCGCCGAAGTTGCGGGCGGTGACGGCCAGCAGGCCGCCGAGCCCGGAGACGATCTCGGAGCGGACCGCGTCGACCTGGCCCATGCGGCCGTACTCCAGGAGCGCGTCGCGCGCCACCCAGGCGTTGCGGGTGTCCTTCAGGTGGGTGTGGCCCGCGAACGCCTTGAAGGCGGCGCGGTAGGCGGGGTCGGCGGCGACGGCGGCGTGGAAGGCGGTGTCGCGGTTGCCGGGGTAGACGCCCAGGTAGTTCAGGGAGAGGGCGGCGAGCGCGGCCCCCGCCCAGGAGGCGTCCTGGTAGGTGTCCGGGCTCTTCGCGCCCATGGTCTTCAGGACCCGCTTGACGAGCGGGAGCTGATGCTGGCGCAGCCCCGGCGCGCTCGCCGCGTACAGCGCCTCGCGGAGCGTCTCGGCGTTCGTCCGGGTCACGTCGAAGGTGCGGGCCGCGGTGCCGAAGGCGTCGACGGCCGCGCGCATGGCGGCGACGGTGGGCGGGTCGGTGACGTCGATCTCGTCGCGGGAGAAGTCGTGGTACGCGACGGCGTGGAGGTACGTGAACATCTCCAGGAGGTGGCTGCCGTTCTTGCCGTCGTGGGCGGCGGCGAGCGAGGCGGCGCGCCGGGACACGGCCTGGACGTGCGCGTCCGACATCACCGGGGCCAGGCGCCGGTCCCAGGTCCAGATCAGCGAGCGCAGACAGCCGTCGGCGGTGACGGCGGGGTCGGCGAGGAAGTCGGCGAAGGCGTCCGGGGACAGCCGGGTGACGTCGTCGAGGGTGCATCCGGCGGCGGCAGACCGGTGCTTGGGCGTGCGCGGTCCGGGCAGGCGCCCTTCGGTGAGGCCGCCGGGGGCCGGGACCTCGCGGGCCGAGGGCTTGGGCGCCTTCGCCAGGCGGTCGGCCCGGTCGTAGGGGTCGGGCGCGGCGGCCCCGGGGGCGCCCGCCGGGCGTATCGCGCCCGCGGCCGGGGCGGGGGTGTCCGCCTGCCCCAGGGGGGCCGCGGTGGCACAGAGCGTCACGGCCGTCGCGACGGTGAGCAGGGATCTGCGCAGGGTTCTCGAAGCGAACACACGCGAATGAGACACAAGAGGCTCCCAGGGTGGGGGTCATGGGAAAGCACGGGAGACGGCGGCGGGCCGCGGCCCAACCGCCTTGTCACACACGGCGGATGACGGTTCCGTTCCACGGGGAACCGGTCTGCCATGTGACGCGTAACGTAGTAATGTGAAATTGCACTGACAAGGGGTCAGGCGCTTCTTTCTTCAGCCGCGTCCCGCCGGAGCACCCCCGGAATCGGGTGGTCCGCCCGGCGACCGAGGAGGCACACCCGTGTCCGAGACCAGCCCCGGCGCTCCCCGCACGGTCAGCCACGACCTGCCGTTCTCCCCGGAGTTCGCGCGGTTCATGGCGGACGGCTGGGAGCCGAGTCCGCTCCCCGGCGAGCTGCGGCTCACGGCCGCGGACGTCACGCCCGCGCGGCGGGCCCGCCTTTCGGCCCGCTTCCCCGGACAGCGGCTCCTCGTCCCCGCGGGCGAGTTGCGGGTCAGGGCCAACGACTGCGACCACCGCTTCCGCCCGCACAGCGCGTACGCCTGGCTCACCGGCCTGACCGGGGAGGAGCAGGCCGGGCACGTCCTGGTCCTGGAGCCGGACGGGCCGCACGGCCACGAGGCGGTCCTCTACGTCCGCCCCCGCTCGCCGCGCACCGACAGCGGCTTCTACCGCGACCGGCGCTACGGCGAGTTCTGGGTCGGCCGCCGCCCCGACCTGGACGAGGCCGCGCGCATGACCGGCATCCGCTGCGCTCCCCTGGACGCCCTCGGCACACCGCCGGGCCGCGAGGCCTCGTCCGACCCCGAACTCGCCGCGGCCCTGAGCGAGTTGCGGCTGGTGAAGGACGCCTGGGAGATCGGGCAGCTCCAGCTCGCCGTGGACCACACCACGGCCGGGTTCGAGGACGTCGCCCGCACCCTGCCCCGCGCCCTCGCCCACCCCCGAGGCGAGCGCTGGATCGAGGGCGTCTTCGGCCTGCGCGCCCGCGCGGAGGGCAACGGCACCGGCTACGAGACCATCGCCGCGTCCGGCGCCCACGCCTGCGTCCTGCACTGGATACGCAACGACGGACCCCTGGACCCGGACGCGCTGCTGCTCCTGGACGCGGGCGTGGAGACCGACAGCCTCTACACCGCCGACATCACCCGCACCCTGCCGCTGTCCGGCCGCTTCTCCCCCGCGCAGCGGCAGGTGTACGAACTCGTGCTCGCCGCGCAGGACGCGGGCATCGCCGCGCTGAGGCCGGGCGCGCGCTTCCGCGACTTCCACGGCGCCGCGATGCGGGTGATCTCCGAGGGACTCGCGGAGTGGGGCGTCCTGAAGAGCCCCGATGGCGACTTCCACCGGCGCTACACCCTGTGCAGCAGCGGCCACATGCTCGGGCTCGACCTGCACGACTGCGCGCAGGCCCGGGTCGAGGCGTATCTGGACGGGGTCCTGGAGGAGGGGCAGGTACTGACCGTCGAGCCCGGCCTCTACCTCCAGCCGGACGACGAGACGCTGCCGCGCGAACTGCGGGGCATCGGCGTGCGCGTCGAGGACGACTTGGTGATCACGGCGGAGGGGGCGCGGCTGATGTCCGGCGCGCTGCCGCGGACGCCGGACGCGGTGGAGGCGTGGCTGGGCGAGCTCACCCAGGGGTAGCCCGGGGCCGCGCCCGGGCCAAGGCGGTGCCGGTGCGCGGGGCTTGGGGCCGCGGGGACCCTTGGCAAGCCTGGTGCAATGTGAAATATTACTGCGGTGCCCATGAGGAAATCCCCGGACGTCATCGTCGTCGGGGCGGGTGTGGTCGGCGCCGCCTGCGCCTACTACGCGGCCCGCGCCGGGCTCGACGTCACCGTGATCGACCGCGGCCCCGTCGCGGGCGGCACCACGGGTGCCGGTGAAGGAAACCTGCTGGTTTCCGACAAGGCCCCCGGGCCCGAGCTCGAACTCGCCCTGCTGTCCACGTGGTTGTGGCGCGAGCTCGCGGACGCGCTGCCGCCGCGCATCGAGTACGAGACCAAGGGCGGCCTCGTCGTCGCGTCCGACGCGCGCGGCCTGGCCGCCCTGCGGGGCTTCGCCGCCCGGCAGACGCGGGCCGGGGTCAGGGCCGACGAGGTGCCGGGCGACCGGCTCGGCGCGCTCGAACCGCATCTGGCCCCGGGGCTCGCGGGCGGCTTCCACTATCCGCAGGACGCGCAGGTCCAGCCCGCCCTCGCCGCCGCCGCACTGCTGCGCGCGGGCGGCGAGCGGGTCCGCCTGCGGCTCGGCGAGGAGGTCACCGGCGTCCTCACCGGCGCGGGCGGCCGGGTGCGCGGGGTGCGCACGCGCGCGGGCGAACTGCGCGCCCCGCACGTCGTGAACGCGGCGGGCACCTGGGGCGGCGACCTGGCCCGCCTTGCCGGGGTGGCCCTGCCCGTGCTCCCCCGGCGCGGCTTCGTCCTCGTCACCGAGCCACTGCCGCGCGTGGTGCGGCGCAAGGTGTACGCGGCGGACTACGTGTCCGACGTCGCCAGCGACTCGGCGGCGCTACAGACCTCGGCCGTCGTCGAGGGCACGCCCGCCGGGCCCGTCCTGATCGGCGCGAGCCGCGAGCGGGTGGGCTTCGACCGCTCCCTGTCGGTGGCGGCCCTGAGCCGCCTCGCCGCCCAGGCCGTCCGGCTCTTCCCAGTCCTCGCCACCGTGCGGGCCACGCGGACGTACGCCGGGTTCCGGCCCTACCTGCCCGATCACCTGCCCGCGATCGGCCCCGATCCGCGCGTCCCCGGACTGCTGCACGCGTGCGGCCACGAGGGCGCGGGCATCGGCCTCGCCCCGGCGACGGGCCTGCTCATCGCCCGCATGCTCGTAGCCGGTGAACTCCCCCTGGACGTCGCACCGTTCAGACCGGACCGCTTCGACGAGAACACAGCCGCGGGCACCGCCCCCGGAGAGGAGCCGCGCGATGGCGCGTGACCGCACCCCCGCCGACCTCGTCGGCGCGGCGCCGGGCGCCGCGTTCGAGATCACCTTCGACGGCCGCCCCGTGGCCGCGCTGCCCGGCCAGTCCGTGGCGGCCGCGCTGTGGGCGGCGGGCATCCTCGCCTGGCGCACCACACGCGTGGGCGGGCGCCCGCGCGGCGCGTTCTGCGGCATCGGCCAGTGCTTCGACTGCCTGGCCACCATCAACTCCCGGCCGAACCGGCGGGCTTGCCTGGTCCCGGCGCGGCCGGGCGACGCGGTCACCACACAGGAGGGACACGGCCATGCCGGACTCGGCGTCTGAGGCCCCGCCCGTGCCGTCGGCACACGCTGAGTGTTACGACCTCGCGGTGATCGGCGCGGGCGCGGCCGGTCTCGCGGGCGCCGTCACCGCGGCCTCGCTGGGCCTGTCCGTGGTCCTCATCGACGCGGCGGACCGGCCCGGCGGCCAGTTCTACCGCCACCCCGACCCGGCGCTCGGCGCCGCGCGCCCCGAGGCCCTGCACCACGACTGGCGGACCTTCGCCGCGCTGCGCGACGCCCTGGCCGCGAGCGACGTCACCCAGCTGACCGGGCACCACGTGTGGACCGTGATCCCGGCAGCGGACGCCTGGGAGGTGCACGCGGTCACCGGCGCGGACGGCGACGGGGAGCGCCCGGTGCGGGTGCGGGCCCGCGCGGTCCTGCTCGCGACCGGCGCGTACGAACGCCACCTGCCCTTCCCCGGCTGGACGCTGCCGGGGGTGGTCGCCGCCGGAGGCGCGCAGGCGATGCTGAAGTCCGGGCTCGTGCTGCCCGGCAGCCGGGTCGTGGTGGCCGGGAGCGGACCGCTGCTGCTCGCGGTCGCCGCGTCGCTCGCCGCGGCGGGCGCCCGGGTGCCCGCCGTGGTGGAGGCGTCCGGCTACCTCGGCTACGCCCGCAGCCCGCGCATCCTCGCCGCCAACGCGCACAAGCTGGCGGAGGCCGCCGCGCACGGTGCGGCGCTGCTGCGCCACCGGGTGCGGCCGCGCACCCGCAGCGCGGTGACCCGGGTGCACGGCACCGACCGGGTGGAGGCGGTGACCGTCTCCCGGCTCGGCCCCGACTGGCGGCCGCTGCCGGGACCGGGCCGCCGCATCGCCTGCGACGCGCTGGCCGTCGGCCACGGGCTGCTCCCCCAGCTGGAGCTGGCCACGGGCCTGGGCTGTGCGACGCGGCGGACGCCGGACGGGGCCGAGGCCCTGGACCTGGGCGCCACGCAGGAGACGTCGGTGCCGGGGATCTGGGCCGCGGGCGAGACCGGCGGCGTCGGCGGGGCCCGACTCGCCCATACGGAGGGCACGTTGGCGGGCATCGCGATCGCCGCCCTGCTGCGGCGTCGGCCCGCGCTCGTCCGCAGCGCACGGGTGCGGGAGCTGCGGCGGCGCCGGGACCGCATGCGGGCGTTCGCCGACGCGATGGCCCGCGCGCACGCGCCGGGTCCCGGCTGGACGCGGTGGCTCGACGACGCGACGGACGTGTGCCGCTGCGAGGAGGTCACCGCGGGCGGTGTCCGCGAGGCGGTCGCCGACTTCGGCGCCCGGGACGCGCGCACCGTCAAGCTGCTGACCCGCGCGGGCATGGGCTGGTGCCAGGGCCGGATGTGCGGGACGGCGGTCGCCTGCCTCGCCGCGGCCGCCCCGGGGCCGCCGCAGCCACCGTCCCCGGAACGGCGGCCGCTGTCGGTCCCCGTCCCGCTACGGGTCCTCGGCGAACTCGCGGAGCCGGACGACGTGACGCCGAACCTCGGGACGGGGCCGGACCACTGACGACCCGTCAGCCCGCACCAGCCGCCCAAGCCGCACCACCCCCGCACCTTGTCGCCCCGACACCCCGCTCAATAAAATGTCACACACCACAGAAGGGCCGCCCTCATGACCGCCACCCCCTCCCCCGCCTCCTGGACCCCCGAGCGCCCGTGGCGCGGCATCATGGTCGCCACCGCGCTCCCGCTGCGCGAGGACCTCTCCGTCGACCACGACGCGTACGCCGAGCACGTCCGCCACCTCCTCGACAACGGCTGCGACGGCGTCGTGCCCAACGGCTCGCTCGGCGAGTACCAGACCCTCACCGACGACGAGCGCGCCCGCGTGGTCCGCACCGCCGTCGAGGCCGCGGGCGACGCCGCCCGCGTCATGCCCGGCGTCTCCGCCTACGGCAGCGCCGAGGCCCGCCGCTGGGCCGAGCACGCCGCCGAACAGGGCTGCGGCAGCGTCCTGTTGCTGCCGCCCAACGCCTACCGCGCCGACGAGCGGACGGTGCGCGCGCACTACGCCGAGGTCGCCCGCACGCAAGTGCCCGTCGTGGCCTACAACAACCCCTTCGACACCAAGGTCGACGTCACCCCGGCGCTCGCGGCCCAACTGCACGCCGACGGCAGCGTCGTGGCCCTGAAGGAGTTCAGCGGCGATGTGCGCAGGGCGTACGAGCTCGCCGAACTCGCCCCGGAGCTCGACCTCCTGGCCGGAGCCGACGACGTCCTGGTGGAGCTCGCCCTGGCCGGTGCCGTCGGCTGGATCGCGGGCTACCCGAACGCCTTCCCCGCCACCTGCGCCGCGCTCTACCGCGCCGCGACCGCGCGGGACCTGGAGGCGGCGCTGCCGCTCTACCGGTCCCTGCACCCGCTCCTTCGCTGGGACTCCAAGACGGAGTTCGTGCAGGCCATCAAGGCGTCCATGGACATCGTCGGCCGCCGCGGCGGCCCCACCCGGCCGCCGCGCCTGGCGCTGCCCGCGGCGGCCGCGGAGCAGGTGCGCGCCGCCACCGAGAAGGCCGTCGCCGACGGCCACCGCTGACCGAGGAAGGACCTCCATGCGTACGCGCCGCGTCTTCCACGCCGTCGACTCGCACACCGAGGGCATGCCCACCCGAGTGATCACCGGGGGTTTCGGGGTGATCCCCGGCGCCACCATGGCCGAGCGCAGGCTGCACTTCGCCGAGCACCTCGACGATCTGCGCACCCTGCTGATGTACGAGCCGCGCGGACACGCGGCGATGAGCGGCGCGGTCCTCCAGCCGCCCACCCGCCCCGACGCCGACTACGGCGTCCTTTACATCGAGGTGTCCGGCCTCCTTCCGATGTGCGGGCACGGCACCATCGGCGTGGCCACCGTCCTCGTCGAGACCGGGATGGTCCCGGTCACCGAACCCGTCACCACCGTCCGCCTCGACACCCCGGCGGGCCTGGTCAGCGTCGACGTCCGCGTCGAGGACGGCGCGGCGAAGGCGGTCACGTTCACCAACGTGCCCGCGTTCAGCGTCGGCCTTGACCGCAAGGTGGACGTGCCGGGCCACGGGACGGTGACGTACGACCTCGCCTTCGGCGGGAACTTCTACGCGTTCGTGGAACTCGACGCGCTGGGGCTGCCGTTCGACCGCGCCCGCAAGGACGACCTGCTCGCCGCGGGCCTCGCGGTCATGGACGCCATCAACGCCTCCGCCGACCGGCCCGTGCACCCGGCGCAGCCGGACATCGGCGGCGTCAAACACGTCTACCTGGCCGCTCCCGGCTCCGACGCGCACCACTCGCGGCACGCCATGGCCATCCACCCGGGCTGGTTCGACCGCTCGCCGTGCGGCACCGGGACCTCCGCGCGGATGGCGCAGCTGCACGCGCGGGGCGTGCTGCCCCTGGAGCGCGACTTCGTCAACGAGTCCTTCATCGGCACCCGGTTCACGGGCCGTCTGGTCGCCGAGACGGACGTCGCCGGGGTGCCCGCCGTCGTCCCGCGCGTCACCGGGCGGGCCTGGATCACCGGCACCGCCCAGTACTTCCTCGACCCCGACGACCCCTTCCCCGGAGGGTTCCTCCTATGATCACCGCCCTGGCACCGGTTGTCTCCCGCAACCCCGCCGACCCCGCCGACGTCGTCGTCCGCACCGCGGCGCCCGGGGCCTTCGCCGCCGTGGACGCCGTCGAGCGGGCCCGCGCGGCGGGGACCGGCTGGCTCGAAGGCGGCGCGGCGGCCCGCGCGGACGCGCTCGCCTCGATCGCCGCCGCCGTCGAAGCGGCCGCCGCCGAACTGGCCGCGCTCGCCGTGCGCGAGGTCGGCAAGCCGCTCACCGAGGCCCGCGCCGAGGTGGCGCGCACCGCCGCGATCTGGCGCCACTACGCCCAGGCGCCCTACGAGCCGACGGGCGCCGTGCACGAACCCGCCGCGGGCGCGGGCCTGTTGCTCTCGCGCCGCCGCCCGCACGGTGTCGCGGGCCTCGTCACGCCGTGGAACTTCCCCTTCGCGATCCCCAGTTGGAAGGCGGCCCCGGCCCTCGCGGCGGGCAACACCGTCGTCCTCAAGCCCGCCCCGCAGGCCACGGCCTGCGCGCTGCGCCTGGCCGAGATCGTGGCGCGGGCCGTGCCCGCCGGGGTGTTCACCGTCCTGCCGGGCGGGTCAAGCGAGGGCAACGCGGTCGTCTCGGCCGCCGACGTCGTCTCCTTCACCGGCTCCACCGCCGTCGGCCAGGCGGTCGCCGCGCGCGCCACCGCGCGCGGCATCCCCGTCCAGGCGGAGATGGGCGGCCTGAACGCGGCCGTCGTCCTGCCGGACGCGGACATCGGCACGGCCGCCGCGCACCTGGCCGCCGCGATCGCCGGGTACGCGGGGCAGAAGTGCACCGCGACCAGCCGGGTGATCGCGGTGGGCGCGGCCGCGGGGCCGCTGCGCGAGGCGCTGACCGAGCGGCTGCGGGCGGTGCCGACGGGCGACCCGGCAGAACCGGCCACCGTCTGCGGCCCCCTCATCGACGAGCGGGCCAGGGACCGGGTGACCGAGGCCCGGCGGTCGCTGCCCGAGCTCACCGGCGCCGCGCCGCCGCGCGGCGACGGCTGGTACGCGGCCCCCGCCCTGGTCACGGACGTGCCGCCCGGCCACCCGCTGCTGCGCGAGGAGGTCTTCGGCCCGCTGGCCGTGCTCCTGTACGCCGACGACCTCGACCAGGCGGTGCGGATCACCAACTCCGTGCCCTACGGCCTGGTGACCTCCGTCCACACCGCGTCGCTCGACACCGCCCTGCACGGCCTCGACCGGCTCGACACCGGCATGATCCGCGTCAACGCCCCGTCCACCGGCGTCGACTTCCACCTGCCGTTCGGCGGCACCAAGGCCTCCAGCCACGGACCGCGCGAACAGGGCCGCGCCGCCCTGGAGTTCTACACGTCGAGCCGCACCTACACCCTGGCCCCAGCGGGCGTCCCACTCCCCTCGTGACCGTCCCCAGGCGCCGCCCACCCATCGGCACCTGCGAGAACAACGTGACATTGTACGCTGGTGATCCGCTCGGCCCAGGTCGGCGGAGCACGCCGCGGCATCGGGTCACGAAGGGACACCACGACCATGGGCCACCTCAAGGAGCGCAACCTCATCACCACCAGGGAGCGGCTGCGCGACCAGGTCGCCCACGCCCTGCGCGCGGCGCTCATCTCCGGTGAACTCCGCCCCGGCGAGGTGTACTCGGCGCCCGGCCTCGCCGGGGACTTCGGGATCTCCGCGACGCCCGTGCGCGAGGCGATGCTCGACCTGGCCCGCGAGGGCCTGGTCGAGCCCGTCCGCAACAAGGGCTTCCGGATCACCGAGGTCAACGAGCGCGACCTGGACCAGTACACGGAGATCCGGCTGCTCATCGAGGTCCCCATGGTCGGCCGGATCACCCGCACCGCCGCCCGCGAGGACCTTGAGGCGCTGCGCCCGGTGGCCGAGGACATCGTGCGCGCCGCCCGCGAGCACGACCTCATCGGCTATCTGGAGGCCGACCGCCGGTTCCATCTGTCCCTGCTGGCCCTCGGCGGCAACGAACGCCTCGTGGAGACCGTCGGCGACCTGCGCAAGCGCTCGCGTCTGTACGGCCTGACCACGCTGGACGAGAACGACCAGCTGCTGCCCTCCGCCGAGGAGCACGTCGAGCTCCTCGACCTGATGGTGGCGGGCGACGCCCAGGGCGCCGAGACGTGCATGACCCGCCACTTGGGGCACGTGCGTTCCCTGTGGGCCGAGGGCACCCAGGCGCCCGGCGCCGCGGCGCCTACAGCTCGGACGCGCCCCACTCGCTGACCTCGACGTCGTCCCCGACGGACATCTTGCCGGGCCGCAGGACGGAGAACTTGGTGCCGAGGGCGACGCCGCCCTGGGCCGCGCGGCGGTAGGCGGCGAGGGTGCGCAGGGGCTCGGGTCCCGCCTTGGTACCGGACTCCTGCTGAACCAGGGTGACGGCGCAGCGCAGGGCGAGCTTGGCGTAGGCGAGTTCGGCGTCGCCGATGTGGAGGTGGTGGGCGCGGTCCTCGGTGTGCGGCTCGTCCCAGCCGTCGATCACGACGTTCGGGCGGAAGCGGTTCATCGCCATGGGCTCGGCGCCGCGTTCGGCCAGCTTGCGGTTGAGCAGGTCGACGGTGGCGCGGGACAGGACGTGCAGGGCGCCGCTGTCGGCGTATCCGGCGGATCCCGGCGTCCTGCCGTCGGTCACGCGCCGGTGCTCCGGCGGTACGCGCACGAGACGGCTGGGCACGCGCAGCACGTCCGAGATCCACGCGGCCGCCAAGTCGCCCTGGTCAATGCCCTGGTAGGGGGCGCCGAACAGGTCCACGGGCCGCCGGGCGCCGGTGGTGTCCACGGGGACGCCGAGCGCCTCGGCGTCCGGGGCGCTCAGAGTGAGCCGTTCGCCGTCGGCGCTGACGGCGGGGCGGATGAGGGCGAGCCGGGGGTCCTTGCGCTGGGTCCGGTACACGCCCTCCTCGCTGACGACCATGAAGCTGCGGTCGTGCGCGAGACCGGCGGGCGTCAAAAGGGCCGCGCCGGTCGACGTCCCGGCGCAGCCCTTGATGGGGTAGTACGTCAACTCGACGACGCTGGCCATGCCGCGGCTCCCTCTCTAGGCCGTGACGACGGCGGGGATGAAGCCGTCGTAGCCCTTGGAGCCTACGGTCTTCATGGTCGTGACGGTCGGCCGGGGATGCCCGGCGATCGTCTCGGTGCGGCGGCGCGCTCCGTGGACCCGGGGGTCACACCGCGTCGCGGGCCCGCCGCTCAAGGCGCCAGCGGCGGACGTCCCCCGTGCCCGGGCGGCCGCTCCACGACGTGGTCGACGATCCCGTACGCGCGGGCCTCTTCGGCGGTGAACCACGCCCCCGGCCCCCAGTCGGCGCGGATCCGCTCCGCGCTCTGCCCCGTGTCCGCGGCCAGCAGGGCGGCGATCCGCAGCCGCGTCCGCGCCACCGCCTCCGGGTGTCCCGCCCCCGGAGCCGATGGCGCGAGCATCAGGACCCGGGCCCGCGCCATGGCGTACCGCTTACCCTTCGTTCCCGCGCTGAGCAGGAACTGCCCCATGCCCGCGGCGAGTCCGATCGCGACCGTCGACACGGCGCAGGGGACGTACCGCATGGCGTCGTAGACGGCCATCCCCGCGGCCACCGAGCCGCCCGGCGAGTTGATGTACAGCGTGATGTCCGCGGGCCCCTCGCCCGCCAGCAGGAGCAGGTGGGCGGTGACGCGGTGGGCGAGGTCGTCGTCCACCTCCCCGTCGAGATAGAGGGCGCGCTGCCGGAGCAGCGCGGCGTGCGCGTCCGAGCCATTCACCATGGGCGACCGTCACAGTCCTACGGGTTACGGGTGCGGGGACGCCGAAGCGTGCCCCGCACCGCACGCTAGCCGTGATCCCCGGGACCGGTCCCGGTTCCCGCGCTACGGATCGCGGTGGAGCACGCGGCGACCTTCGGGGGTGCCAGGGGGCGGAGCCCCCTGGTTTCGGGAAAGGGGCGGGTCTGGGGCGAAAACCCGTTTAATCCGCGGCTCGCGCCTTCCTACGGTTCCGGCTCATGGACGATCTCACCGCTCCGCCCCGGCTCACCCGGCTCGACTTCCACGGCCCGCTGTCCGAGAGCCGGGCGGCCGCCCTGGTCCGTCGGCTCACCGGCCGGGCCGCCCCGGCGAGCGTGCTCGACGTCGGCTGCGGGTAGGGCGAGTTCATGCTGCGCGTCCTGGCGGCGGCGCCCGGCGCGCGGGGCACCGGCGTCGACGTCAACGCGGACGACCTCGCCCGCGGGCGCGCCCTGGCGAAGGAGCGCGGCCTCGCCGAGCGCGTCCGCTTCCTGGAGGAGTCCGCGACCGGCACCGCGCACGGCCCCGCCGACCTCGTGCTCTGTCTCGGCGCCAGCCACGCCCTGAGCGACGCCGATGCGCCCGAGCACACCGCCGCCGCGCTGCGGGCCCTGCGCGGCCTGGTCGCCCCGGGCGGCCGTGTCCTGTTCGGCGAGACCTTCTGGGAGCGCCCGCCCACCGCGGCGGAGCTCTCCGCCATGTGGCCGGACGCGTCGGCCGCCGAGTTCCACGATCTCGCGGGCCTCGTCGGCCTCGCCGTCGACGCCGGGTTCAGGCCCGCCTGGATCGAGGCGGCGAGCCCGGACGAGTGGGACGCCTTCGAGTCGGCGTACCAGTGCGACGTCGAGGAGTGGCTCGCCGAGCACCCCGGCCATCCCCTCGCGCGGGAGACCCGCGACCGCGTCGACCGCCACCGCGCCAGGTGGCTGCGCGGGTACCGCGGCGTCATGGGCCTGGCCTATCTGACGCTGGTCCCCGTGGCGGACTGAGGGGCGGCCGGGAGCAGCCGTGGCACGGCCCGCACGCACACCACCATGCCGACCACCTCGACCAGCGTCTGCGCGACCACGACCACCGAGGCGACGGCCAGCGGCTCGGGCAGGGCGAGGGCCAGCGGCAGGACGACCAGGGAGTTGCGGGTCGCGCCGGTGAAGACGACGGCGCGGCCCTCGGGCACGTCGAGGCGGAAGGCGCGGGCCACGCCGAGCCCGGCGAACGCCATGACGACCAGGAAGAGCGCGTAGAACGGTACGACGCGGGCCACGTCCCCCAGGCTGCCGCCGAGCCCCGGCACCTGGGAGGCGACCACCGTCAGGAGGGTGGCCGCCATCAGGGGCACCATCGTCGTGCCCATCGCGTCGGCGAAGAGGCGGCCCGCGCGGTGGCGGGCGGCCACGGCCTGAGTGAGCCAGGCGAGGGCCAGCGGGACGACGATGAGGACGACGAACGCCTCCACGAACGGCCCCGCGTCCACCACGTCGGCGAGGCCCGGGCCGAGGAACAGGAACAAGTAGCCCGGCAGCAGCACCATCTGGGCCAGGAGCAGCAGCGGGGTCGCGGCGAGGAGGCGCTGGCTCGCGCCGCCCGCGAGGCCGCTGAACACGATCACGTAGTCCACGCAGGGGCACAGCAGCACGAGGAGCACGCCGAGGCGGACGGCCTGGTCGTCGGGCAGGAAGGCGAACATCGCGGCCACCACCAGCGGCACCACCACGAAGTTCACCACGAGCGCGGCGGCGAGGAACCGCCCCGCGCGCAGCGACCGGACCAGCTCGGCGGCCGGGACCTGCAAGAACGTGACGTAGAGCAGCGCGCCGAGTACCGGGTTGATGGCGTGTTCGAGGCCGGGCCCGGCGTCGGGGGCGGCCCAGCCCAGCAGGCCCCCGGCCGCGAGGGCACCGACGTAGACGGCGACCTGGTGCCGCTCCATGGCGTCGGGCAGACCGGACCGGACG
Source organism: Streptomyces sp. NPDC043996 (assembly GCF_056435225.1). Classification (NCBI taxonomy): domain Bacteria; kingdom Bacillati; phylum Actinomycetota; class Actinomycetes; order Kitasatosporales; family Streptomycetaceae; genus Streptomyces; species Streptomyces sp. NPDC043996. Next base: position 581,397 of record NZ_JBWKEY010000002.1, read on the forward strand.
TGCTGCGTGCTCATCCCCCGACCGTAGCCCGTCGGCCCGGTCCGACGATCAAGCAGGGGCCCGGCCGCGTCCGCCGCGACGGCCCGCTCCCCGGCGCGGGGGTGGCTTGGCTACGATCTCCGCGATGAGCGAGCGACGGCGGAGGTACCGGAGCGCGGCGGCGGGCACCGCCCCGCTGCTCGTGCTGCGCTGCGCCGCTCTGTTCGCCGTGCTGGTGTGGGTGCTCCCGGTGTGCGCCCACTCCGCGGACGCGGACGCGGCCCGGCCGACGGCTGTCTCCGGCGACTCACCGGGCTCACCGGGCTCACCGGGCTCACCGGGCTCACCGGGCTCACCGGGCTCACCGGGCTCACCGGCGAGCGTCGATCCGCGCGCGGGCACGACGGACGCCGAACCGTACGCGGGCCGGGCGGAGGCCTCGTCGCACAGGGCCGCGACGGCCGACTCCGCGTCGCACTCCGCCCATGACTGCCCCGACATGCGGCACGGCCCGGGCGAGGCGCACTGCCGCCCCGCGACCGGCGCCCCCGTCGCCACCGCATCGCCCGCACCGGTCGCGTCCCCCTTGGCTGCGGACGCGACGGCCGCGCCCTGGGCGCCGGCCCCGCCGTCCGCGCGCGGAGCACCGGCGGACCTCTCACATACCCCCGGCATCCACCAGTTGCAGGTCCAGCGGACCTAGGAGCGGCACCCCGCACGGCCCGGCGCCCAGCGCCCCTCACCGTATGGCCGTGCCCGCCGTTTCCCCCTGCCGCCGCGCGTGTCGGCGCGCAGGCCGTCGACGACCGCGAACACACCGCCGCGCCCTCTCGCGCGGCGGGGACAAGGACATGCCATGGGTTCCGCAGGAGCCAAGCAGAAGCGCGCCGACCGCCGCGAGAAGGTGGCCGAGCTGCGCCGCGCCGAACAGGCGCGCCAGCGCCGCAACCGCCTCATCACCTGGACCTGCAGCGGGGCCGTCGTCATCGGCGTGACCGTCGGCAGCTGGTACCTGGTCGACCAGGCCAACGAGCGGGACGAGCGGCAGCGGCGCGCCGCCGCCGCGCCGATCAAGGGCGAGAAGTCCTTCGCCGACCTCGGCCGCGACCACGTCACCACACCGGTCGACTACAAGATGTCCCCGGCGGCGGGCGGGAACCACCACCCCGTCTGGATGAACTGCGACGGGGACGTGTACGACAAGGAGATCGAGCAGACCAACGCGGTGCACTCCCTGGAGCACGGCGCGGTCTGGGTCACGTACGGCGACAAGGCCCCGGCCGCCGACGTCCGCGCGCTCAAGGCGCGGGTGGCGAAGACGCCGTACTCGCTCATGAGCCCGTACGCCGGTCAGTCCGCCGCCATCACGCTGTCCGCCTGGGGCAAGCAGCTGAGCGTGGCCTCCGCGTCTGATCCGCGGGTGGAGAGGTTCTTCACGTCGTACGTGCAGGGCGCGCAGACGCCGGAGCCCGGCGCCGCCTGCACCGGAGGCAAGGCGGCGTGAGCGCCGCCGCCCCCGGCCGCTCCGGGGGCGGTCCGGCGGCGGCCCCGGCCGTCGCACCCCTCAGCACACCCGAGCAAGGAACCATGAACAAGCTCAAGCGCACCCTCATCGTCGCCGCCGTGATCCTGGCGACCCTCGCCGCGGCGTTCGGCGCCGCCCTGCTGCTTTCGCCGGACGACAAGAAGGGCGGCGGCCTCGACGTGGAGGCCGCCGCCAAGGCCCTGCCCGTGCGGGCCGACAGCCACCGCCTCACCGACCCGAAGAAGAGCGAGCTGACCGTCGTCGAGTTCCTCGACTTCGAGTGCGAGGCGTGCGGCGCGATGTACCCGGTCGTGGAGCGGCTCCGCGAGGAGTACGGCGACCGGGTCACGTTCGTCGCCCGTTACTTCCCGATGCCGGGCCACCGCAACGGCGAACTCGCGGCCCGTGCCGCCGAGGCGGCCGCCCGGCAGGGCAAGTTCGAGGAGATGTACACCAAGCTCTTCACCACGCAGAAGGAGTGGGGCGAGTCCCAGGAGTGGAAGGAGGACGTCTTCCGCGGGTACGCGCGGCGCATGGGCCTGGACATGGCCGCCTTCGACGCCGCGCTCGCCGACCCCGAGACCGCCGGACGCGTGCAGGCCGACCAGCGCGACGGCCTCGGGCTCGGCGCCCGCGGCACCCCGACGTTCGTCGTGGACGGCGCGCGGATCCCCACCCCCGCGTCCTACGAGGCCTTCAAGGCCCTCATCGAGGCCCGTCTTTCGGACTGACCGCGTCGCCCTCCCGGCCTCCCGCCCGCCGCGCGGGCTCCGGTGGCCGCGGGGCGGAGTTCAGCTGTCGTCCAGGTGCCGTGAATCCCGCTCCCGGCCGCGTGGTGCAAGATGCGACACCGGAAGACGTCAGCGGCGCGGGCGCGGCCGGGCAGGGAACAGGGAGTGCGGAGGATGCCGGAAGAGGCGGGGGCCGGGGCGACCGGCGGCGGGGAGCCGGCGCCGCCGGTGGTGGGCCTCGGCACGATCGCCCGGGAGTGGGGCCGCATCGGCTGCGTCGGCTTCGGCGGACCGCCCACCCACATCGCGCTGCTGCGGCAGCTGTGCGTGGAGCGCAGGAAGTGGATCGCGGCGAGCGAGTTCGAGCACGGTGTCGCGGCGACGAACCTGCTTCCGGGCCCCGCCTCCACCCAGTTGGCGATCCTGACTGCCTGGCGGCTGCGCGGCGCGCCCGGCGCGCTGGTGGGCGGCGTCTGCTTCATCGTGCCGGGCCTCGCGCTGATCCTGGCGCTTGCCGCGCTGTTCCTCGCGGGGGATCCGCCGCTGTGGGTGCGCGGGGCCGCGGCCGGGGCGGGCGCGGCGGTGGCGGCGGTGGCCGTGCACGCCGCCGCCGGTCTGGCACCGCCGAGTTGGCTGCGCGCGGGCGAGCGGCGGGCGGGCGAGCCACAGGGGAGCGCGCGGCGCGCGGGGCGGGCGCGGTGGCTCGGCTACGCCGGGGCGGGCGCGGCGGCGGCCGTGCTTGTCGGGCCGTGGCTGGTGCTTGTGCTCGTGGCCGCGGGGCTCGTGGAGGTGGCGGTGCGGGCCGGGGCGGCGGGGCCGCGCCAGGACCGCCAGCAAGGGCCGGGCGAGGCAGGCGACGCGGGCGACGAGCGCGGGGAGGGCCGCGACGGCGGAGGAACCCGGAGGGGAAGCTGGCCGGTGCCGCTCGCGGTGGCCGCCCCGGCCGCCGGTGGCCTGGGGGCGCTGGCCTGGGTGGCCTTCAAGGTGGGGGCGCTGTCGTACGGCGGCGGCTTCGTCATCATCCCGCTGATGCAGAGCGACGCCGTCGACCGCTACCACTGGATGACCGACGGCGAATTCCTCAACGCCGTCGCCCTCGGGCAGATCACGCCGGGGCCCGTGGTGCAGACCGTGGCGGTCGTCGGCTACGCGGCCGCCGGGGTCGGGGGCGGCCTCCTCGCCGCGTTCGCCGCGTTCTGTCCGTCGTTCCTGATGGTGATCGGCGGGGCCCGGCACTTCGACCGGCTGCGCGCCGACGCCCGCGTCCAGGCCTTCTTCGGCGGCGCCGGACCCGCGGTGATCGGCGCGATCGCGGGTTCCGCGATCCCCTTGGCCCGCGCGCTCCAGCACGGCTGGCAGTACGCGGTCCTCGGCCTCGCCGCGCTGTGGCTGTTCGCCGCGCACCGGGGCGTGGTCGGCGCGCTGCTCGGAGCCGGGGCCCTCGGCGTGGGGGCGGCGCTGCTCGGGTGGGCCGTGCACTGAGGGGCGAGGCGGGGAGGGGCCCGGCGGGGCGGGGCCAGGCAGGGCGGGGCGAGGCGAGGCCCGGCAGGTAATGACCGCAGCCGCATTTCACCCCTATACTCCAGCGCATGCGATCCGCCATGATCAGACGGGCCGCCGCACCGGACGCGGAGCACCTCACGGCGCTGATGCGGCGGTCGAGCGCCTACCAGGGGGCGTACGCCTCGATGGTCTCCGACTACCAGGTCACCGCCGACTACCTGGCCCGGCACCGGGTCTTCGTCGCCGTCGACGCCGATGACCGGCCGCTCGGCTTCTACTCCCTGGTCGTGCAGCCCCCCGAGCTGGACCTGGCGTTCGTCGCGGACGAGGCGCAGGGCACGGGCATCGGCCGCCTGCTGCTGGAGCACATGTTCGGCGAGGCCCGCGCGGCCGGTCTGGCGAGCGTGCGCGTGGTGTCCCACCCCCCGGCGGAGGCGTTCTACCGCCGTCTGGGCGGGGAGCGCGTGGGGACGGTCGCCCCGTCCCCGCCGAAGGTGCCGTGGGAGCGCCCGGAGCTGCGGTTCACCCTCAGCTGACGCGCCTCCCCCGGCGGGGCGCGCCCGTCACCACGCGCCCGTCACCGCGCGCACAGCTCCGCGAAGCGCTCCGCGTTGACGTTGCCGCCGGAGACGACGACGCCGACGCGCGGGGGCAGGCTGTCCAGACGACCGGCGAGCAGGGCCGCCAGGGGGGTCGCGCCGCTGGGCTCGATGACGATCTTGAGGCGTTCGAAGGCGAAGCGCATGGCGTCGCGGATCTCGTCGTCGGAGACGAGCACCACGCCGTCGACGAGGCGCCGGTTGATGGCGAAGGTGAGCTCGCCGGGCGTCTCGATGGCCTGGCCGTCGGCGATGGTGCGGGGTACGGGGATGGAGACGCGGTGCCCGGCGGCGAGGGAGCGCTTGGTGTCGTCGCCCTGCTCCGGCTCGACGCCGTAGACCCGGATGTCACCGGACAGGCCCTTCGCCGCGGTGGCACTGCCCGCGATGAGACCGCCCCCGCCGACCGGGACGACCAGCGCGTCCAACGTGCCGACCTCTTCGAGGAGTTCGAGGGCCGCGGTGCCCTGGCCCGCGATGACGTCCGGGTGGTCGTACGGCGGGATCAGGGTCAGGCCCCGGTCGGCGGCGAGGCGCTCGCCGATCGCCGCACGGTCGCCGCCGTAGCGGTCGTACGTGACGATCTCGGCGCCGTAGCCCTCGGCGGCCGCGCGCTTGGACGGCGGGGTGTCCTCGGGCATGAGGATCACCGCGCTGGCGCCCCGCTCGCGGGCGGCGAGGGCGAGGGCCTGGGCGTGGTTGCCGGAGGAATAGGAGGCGATGCCCCGCGCGAGCTGCTCGGGGGTGAGCCGGGAGACGGCGTTGTAGGCGCCGCGGAACTTGAAGGCGCCGACCCGCTGGAAGTTCTCGCACTTGAGGAAGGTCTCGGCGCCGACGCGGGCGTCCAGGGTGCGCGAGCGCAGCACGGGCGTGCGGTGCGCGACGCCCTTGAGCCGGGCGGCGGCGTCGCGGATGTCGTCCAGGGTGACCAGGGGGGTGCTGCTCGTCATGCGGATGCTCCTGGTGGGTGGTCGGGCCCGGGCCGCGACGCGTCCTGGGCGCGGGATTTGGCGAGGTAGCTGTAGGCGGAGGCGCGGGAGATGCCGAGCCGGGCGGCGACCTGCGGCACGGCGTGCCGGACCGCGAAGACGCCGCGCTCGTCGAGGGAGCGGAACAGCTCCAGGCGCTGGGCGCGCTCGAGTTCGCTCCACGGGCGCCGCTGGTGCAGCTGGTGGGTGTCGACGATCGCGCTGACGACCGACTCCACGTCGTCGCCGAACGTGGTGGTGGGCACCTCCGACGGGCCCGCCACACCGGCGAGTTCGCCGATGAGGGCGCTGGCCTGGCGCACGGCGGTGATGTCCAGGTTGACGCACAGCGCGCCGAACACCGCGCCGCCGCTGTCGCGCAGCAGCACCGTGGACGATTTGACCAGCTTCCCGTCCTGGGTGCGGGTGAGGTAGTTCAGCTCGTCGGCCGCCGCGTCGCCGCGCGCGAGCATGCCCATGCCGATCTCGCTCATGGCGCCGCCGACGTTGCGGCCGGTGACCGCTCCGGCGATGGCCACGACGGACCGCTCCGGCCGCCGGTAGTCGTGCACGACGACTTCGCAGAGGGAGCCGAAGGTGGCGGCGATGCCCTCGGCGACCGGCGTGACCGCCGCGATGATCGCGTCGCGCTCGGTGTCGCGCGCGTCCTCGGTGTGCATGGGTGTCGCCTCCGTCCCCGGCCGCCTCACGGCGACCTTGGACCAAACGTACACGCCCTAGACAGAAAGTCCAGACCTCCTGTCCAGACCCTCTGCCCAGACCCCCATCCAGGACTACGCCGCGTTCCGGGCTACGCCGTGGGCGCCGCCGCCTCCAGGTCGTCGACGCTTCCCGACATCACGGCCCGAACGTTCCGGGTGAGGTGCTCAAGGGGCCAGTCCCACCAGGCCGCTTCGAGCAGCCGGGCGACGTCCTCGTCGCTGTAGCGGCGGCGCAGGAGCCGGGCGGGGTTGCCGCCGACGACGCCGTAGTCCGGGACGTCGTCCACGACCACGGACCCGGACGCGACGACCGCGCCGTGGCCGATGCGGACGCCGGGCATCACCAGGACCCCGTAGCCGAGCCACACGTCGTGGCCGATGACGGTGTCGCCCCGGCCGGGCAGGCCGGTGATGAGGTCGACGTGCTCGGCCCAGGAGCCGCCCATGATCGGGAAGGGAAACGTCGACGGGCCGTCCATGCGGTGGTTGGCGCCGTTCATGAGGAAGCGCACGCCCGTGCCGAACGCGCAGTACTTGCCGATGACCAGCTTCTCGGGCCCGTAGTGGTAGAGCACGTTGCGGGTCTCGAACGCCGTGGCGTCGTCCGGGTCGTCGTAGTACGAGAACTCGCCCGCCTCGATCAGCGGCGAGGTGATCAGGGGCTTGAGGAGCACCACGCGGGGCTGCCCGGGAATCGGGTGCAGCACGGTGGGGTCGGCGGGAACGTACGGCATGCGGGGGCGCCTTTCCGGGACGGGACGGACGTGCTCGCGGCCCTCGGGACACTCCGGCCGCCTGCCCAGGATCACCCCTCAACTCGCCGACGGCACGCGAATAAAGAGCCGCCTACCCACGCGCGCGGGCTCCCGCAGCGTCCGCCTCGGGACGCTCCGGGAGCCCGTGTCAGGGACCGGCCGATGCCAGGTCAGCGCACCGTCACCGTGAAGACGGGCGAGAGGGTGGCGCCGCTCTTCATGCGCAGTTCGTTCTTGCCCTTGAGGCCGAGCTTGACCCACAGGGTGTACGTGCCGGACTTGTTGACGGTGGTGGACGCGGGCAGCGCCTTCCACGTGCCGTGCTGCTTCTGCTGCAGGCCGACCTTGCTGCCCGCCTTGATGCCGGTCGCCTTGCCGCTGACGTGCAGCTTCTGCCAGGCCTTCACGGAGGTCGCGGACGGCTTGGCGGTCAGCGCGGCCTTCACCTTGGCGGTGGGGCTCGTCTTCTGCGTGCCGAGGCTCTTGCCGGTCTTGGCGTCCCAGATGGCGTACGGCGTGCCGCCGCCCTGCGTCTTGCTGTACAGCCGCTTGCCGTCGGCGCTCAGGTGCAGGTAGATACCGTTGTCGACGGTCTGGCCCGGCTTGAGGGCCTTCCCGTCGTAGTACGGCTTGCCGCCCTTGACGGTGAGGGTGACACCGGCACCGATGTCGATCTTCACGGGCTTGGCGGCGGCGACGCTCCGCACGGCGGTGGGCCGTTCGGCGGCGGGCGCGCTCGCGAGGGCGGCGGCGGCCGGGGCCAGGAGGGCGGCACCGGCGAGGATCGAGACGGTGGCGGTGCGCAGGGCGCTGCGGCGGTGAGTGGTGGTGCGCATAACGACGGTGTTCCCCTTCACGGTCATGGACCTGTGCACATGCGATGCGGTCCGCTGCGTCCTCACCGTCCGTGCCGCCCGCACTGTCCGTGCTGTCCGCGGCGTCCGGTGAGTACGGATTCAACGTAGTTCACCCGTCATTACGGCTTTACGAAGATCATGTAACGGTGCCCCGTAGATCACTTCACGAGCTGACGTCGACGCTCCGGGCGCCCCGGAAGGCGCCCTCCCGCACGGCTCTGCGGCCGCACGGACCCTGTGAGAGCGTGGTGCCATGGTGATCGACGTGCGGCCCGCCGCGGTCTTCGAGGACGTGAAGGCGCTCGTCGGGCCGAAGTCGCCCGGGGCGAACGTGTGCTGGTGCCTCAGCTACCGGATTCCGGCGAAGCTCAACAACGCGCTGCGCGGGCCCGCCCGGGGTGAGTACGTTGCCGGTCTGTGCCGCGCCGACCCCGCCCCGGGCGTGCTCGCCTACGACGGGGACGAGCCGGTGGGCTGGGCCGCGGTGGCGCCGCGCGCGGACACCTCCTTCGCGCGCAGCCGCACCATCCCGCACGTCGACGACCTGCCGGTCTGGTCCCTGTGGTGCGTCCGCGTGCGCCCGGGCCACCGGAAGCGGGGCATCTCGCACGCCCTCATCGCCGGAGCGGTCGCGTTCGCCCGCGCGCAGGGCGCCCCGGCGATCGAGGCCTACCCTCTTGATACCGGCGACAACGGCGACGCCAGGGTCGATACGACGATGGCGTACCCCGGCCTGCGGAAGAACTTCGAGCGGGCCGGTTTCACGCACGCCGCCGACACCACGTCGGTCCTGGCCGGGCATCCCCGGGTGCTGATGCGGCTCGACCTGCGCTGAAGGGGGCCAGGGCGGCGGGCGTCAGTCGCCGATGCGCACGCCCTGCTTGCGCGCGTACGGTGACGACCTCTTCGTCGCCCACCACTCGAACAGCTCGACCTCCATCATCCACGCGACAGAGGCCACCAGTTCCTCTGGTGGGCGGCCGTTGAAGATGTTGATCTCGTCGCCGCCGCGCTCCAGGCGCACGCTCCACCGGCCGTCGGGCGCGATGACCTCCACGTACGCCGTGAACTTCCGCCCCTCCACGACGATCTGCAGGTCGACGACCTCCAGGACGTCGTACCCCTGCTTCCGTCGACCCACGAGCCGCGCGGCGAGCAGGTCACCCACCTCGTCCTCGGTCAGCATGCGTGTCCTCCCCTGTCGTGCGCCAGGAGCCATGGTGTCAGTCCAAGACCTCGCGCAGCCAGGCACATTCGGCGCGGCTGGTGGCGCGGGCCACGGTCAGCAGGCCGCGGCGGTAGGGGTCGGTGACCTCTTCCGCGCGCAGGGGCCGGTCGCCGTCGTGGAAGAAGCTGGCGGGCCGCTCCAGGAAGTCCAGGCGGCGGCGCAGCACCGCGTGTTGGTCGGCGGCGTCCGGGAGTTGGGAGAGGAAGGCGAGGACGGTCGCGAACCTGGCGCCGTCGGTGATGTCGTGCTCGGCCGGTTCCCGCAGGCGGCGCAGGAGGTCGACCCGGCCGTCAGCGGTCAGGCTCAGGACGTGGCGCTGGGCGGCCGCGGCGCCGGGCTCGCTGCGCCGGTCCAACAGGCCCGCCTTCACCAGGCGGTTGATCGCCGGATAGAGGCTGCCGTCGCTGACGGGACGGGTGTGGCCGGACAGGCTCGCCACGCGCCGCCGCAGTTCGTAGCCGTGCAGGGGCCCTTCGGCCAGGAAACCCAGGATCGCCAGTTCCAGCATGCTGCTATCGTCGCACATCGAATCGAGGTATCTCGAATCGAGGTACCTGACCTGGAGATCCTGGAGGTTCCGTGAGGTACACCGAGGAGTGGGTGGCACGCCGGGCGCGGGACGGCTACGAGCGCGGCCGCGCGTCCTTCCCGATCCGGCCGGAGCGGACGGCGCTGCTGGTCATCGACATGCAGGACGAGTTCGTCCGGCCCGGATGGAGCCCGTACTGGGTGCCCGCCGCCACCCGCATGGCGCCCCGGCTGCGGCGCCTGGTGGAGCACTGCCGCGCGGCGGACGTGCCCGTCCTCTGGACGATCTTCGACGACACGCACCTCGGCCTCGACCGCCCGCACGGGCTGCGCCACCTGCCGCACGGCGACAGCGACTGGCGCAGGCCCGGGCCCGCGCGGGTGTGGGACGAGATGGGCCGCCGCGAGGACGAGGTCCTGATCCGCAAGCCGTCCTACGGCGCGTTCTACGACACCCCACTCGACACCGTCCTGCGCAACCTGGGCCGCGACACGGTCATCGTCACCGGCACGCTCACCAACTACTGCTGCGGCACCACGGCCCGGCAGGCGTACGAGCGCGGCTACCACGTGGTGTTCGGCGCGGACGTGACCGCCACCGACGACGAGTCCCGCCAGGAGCCGGAACTCGCCGTCCTGCGCAAGGGCTTCGCGCTCGTCGCGGACGCGGAGGAGATCGCCGCGCGGCTTTCGCCCGTACGCGTCTGACCGGGCCCGCGGCACCCCGCCGACCGTCTCGACCGGCTCCACGCACCCGCAACACCGCGGCAACACCCCCGCAGGGTTCGCCGCCTAGCGTCGCCTGTCGTGAGCACGAAGAGCACGAAGATCCCCACGAGCACGCACGGCACGGCGACTTCCGCGCCCCCACCAGCGCCGGGCGCGGCCGACGGCGCCCCCGGCCTGGGCAAGGGGCTGAAGCGGCGGCACATGAACCTGATCGCCCTCGGCGGGGTCATCGGGGCGGGCCTCTTCGTGGGCAGCGGCGTGGTCGTGCGCTCCACCGGGCCCGCGGCCGTCCTCTCGTTCCTGGTGGCGGGCGTCCTGACGGTGCTCGTCATGCGGATGCTCGCCGAGATGACGGTGGCCCGGCCCGCGCTCGGCTCGTTCTACGCCCATGTACGCGAGACGCTCGGCCCGCGAGCGGGCTTCGCCGTCGGCTGGCTCTACTGGTACTTCTTCGTGATCGTCGTCGCCGTGGAGGCGGTGGCCGGCGGCCGGATCGTCCAGCTCTGGCTGCCGAACGCGCCGCTGTGGGCCGTCAGCCTCGTCCTGATGGCCCTGCTCACGGCGACGAACCTGGTCTCCGCCCGCTCGTTCGGCGAGTTCGAGTACTGGTTCTCCTCCGTGAAGGTGCTCGCCATCGTCGTCTTCCTCTTCCTGGGAGCGCTGTACGTGTGCGGGCTGTGGCCGGACACCTCCGGCGGGCTCGGCCACCTCACCGCGCACGGCGGCTTCGCGCCGGAGGGGGTGGGCGCGGTGCTCGCGGCGGTAGTACCGTGCGTCGGGTTCTTCACCGGGGCGGAGATCGTGACGATCGCGGCCGCCGAGTCCACCGAGCCCGAGCGGGCCGTCGCGGCCGCGATCCGCTCGATCGTGCTGCGCGTCGTCGCCTTCTACGTCCTGTCCATCCTCGTCGTCGTCGCGGTGGCGCCCTGGACCGACGACGCCGTCGAGGTCAGCCCGTACGCGGCCGTCCTGGAGCGCCTCGACGTGCCCGCGGCCGCGACCGTCATGAACGCCGTGGTCCTCGTCGCGGTCCTGTCCTGCCTCAACTCCGCGCTCTACACCTCGTCCAGGATGCTCTTCGCGCTGACGCGCGGCGGGGACGCCCCGCGCGGCTTCACCCGCCTCAGCCGGGGCGGCGTCCCGCGCCGCGCGATCCTCGCGGGCACCTCCGTCGGCTACGCCTCCGTCATCGCGGCGTGGATCTCCCCGGACGTCGTCTTCCAGTTCCTCATCGACTCCTACGGCGCCATCGCCCTGTTCGTCTACCTCGCCATCGCCGTCGCCCAGCTCCGCATGCGCCGCGCCCTGGAACGCGAGTCCCCCGAGCGCCTCACCCTGCGGATGTGGGGCTTCCCCTGGCTGAGCCGGGCGACCGCCGTCGCCATGGCGACGGTCATCGTCGCGATGGCGTTCCTGCCGGACAGCCGGGCCCAGTTCTGGCTGAGCCTGGTGACGGTGGGCGTCGTGCTCGGCGCGTACGAGGTGAAACGCCGCCGCTGACCCCTACCCCCCTCGCGGGGCCCCCAGTCCCGCGCCCACCCCGCTCACCTAGTCGTCATCCACGCCGTGAGCGCGGACCCGCCACACGTCGCGAGGAACGCGAGCAGCCGCACCGGAACCCGCTGCACGGTCATGCGGAATCCGCGAACGCGGATGTCCAGATCAGGAGACTGCTGGCCCAAAGACATGAATTCCCCCTTCATCCTGCATCACCACCGGCTGCTCAAGCGGTAGTTGGTACGGAGCGGTGGCGCCTGGCACGAATCCCGCATGCGTCGTCCGTGAGCGAGGACGTCCTCGCTTCGTTGCTTCGTTACGGATCAAGCCGGAACCCCCGTGGATCGCCCGACGACTACAGACACCCCCGGCACACCACTACGGCCCCCATGATGCACCCGAGTTCACGGCTTGGATCTTGGCTCACTTCCCACATGCCGATCCGTTGACCCGTCTTGCCTCGTCAGCGCGTTGGACAGCTCCTGACGCGGCTCAAGAAGAGTTCACATCAATCGTGCGGATGTACTTGACGAGGCACTTGGCGCACACGCGGCAAGGTGCCCCCGCTGGCAGCACACCAGGCGCCGCACCGTGTGTCTGCCCCCACCGCTTCTGGGTCCGACCCCGCGACATCCCCGAAACCCTCCGCGCGGGGCGGCCGTCAGGGGTCCGATTCAATCCCCGGTCATGGCGGACCGCGGACCACGGCCGCCTGCGCCAACTCCACAGGACGTACGTCCCGTTCTCGGTCCTCATCAACACCAAGTACGAGGGGGAGGCCCCACCGACAGCACTCGAGCTCTACGGCGCACTCCCCGACCTGGGCCACGAACTCCACTTCACGGAATACCTCCGCACGCGAATCCCCCTGCCGGACCAGGCGCAAGCACTCCGACTGCCTGACGGGGTCCCGGTGCTACACATCATCCGCGTGACCTCGCGTAGTCGGAGAAGCCTCTCGCCTCGGGGAAGTTCCACCTCCCGGGTGGCAAGCTGGAGCTCATGTTCCGGCTGTAACTCCTGTGGCTTGACTCAGACCTTCTCTACGTCATCAAGACGGCTCGCTCCGCCCGCCCCCACGCGCGCAGGCCCAGCCTCCGGCCAGGCCTGCGCTCCCGTCTCCGCCTCGCTCCAGCCCAGCCGCCGCCCGGACCGCGCGCTAGACGATCAGCCCCTTGGGGTTCGAGAAAGGGTACGTCGCGGCTGGGGCGGTCGGCTCCACGGCTTTAGGCAGCCACTTTGACGCGAGCCTCGAAGATCATGGCCCCAACGTCGTGCTCTAACGGGCAGGTCCACAGACTGCCCGACGCGCCGGCAGCTTACGGGGCCATGATCACTCGCGCCAAAGCAGATCCAGCCCAAAGCCACTCCGCCGACCTCATGAGATCCTACGCACGACGGTGTCAAATCTGTCCTGAATGTGGTCTTCCTTAACTTTTCCATTCCTGGCTTGGCGGAGGAACGTCCTCAAATCGCGATCGGTCAGCGGAAGAACGAACCCCCTCGACTTCTCCGAAATTCTACGAACATGCAGATAGTGCGCAGGAAGGATATCACCGCGGAAAACGAGAACCACGAATCTCCCGATAGCTTCGTTCATATAGTAATCAGCTTGCTGAAAGTCGGCAGCCTTCAACTCTTCGTAATTCTTACATTCCCAGACTACTTGAGTTGCATCGTAGCGCTGACGCACAAGTTCCCAGAATCCCGACTGTGCCCTATTAGAGGCAATCCAGTCTCTAATCACTTTCCCATCCACGTCACGCTCGTGAGGTTGCACATTTTCCAGAGCCCGAAAAAAGCAAAGCTTGATTACTTGCCCTACGATATCCTCAAATTCGGATGCTCCAGCAGTTCCCCTCGGACACGCCTGAAGACGCTTAAGAGTGTTCGAAAGTTCGTCAATATATCCAGTGGCGTCCAGGTCGCCCGGCAGATCCACCAGGTATCCGATGCGGCCAAACTCGCGAGATTCAGGAAGTGTTCGAACGAGCGTGTCCTGCAAATCAAGGGCATCCCAATAGCACGGATGGATGGTGACGTCAACACTGTCCGAAACCGGAGGAGGGCTTGTGTCCTGTGGCCCTAGCTTCCTATAGCGCGCGGATTCACCTGCTGGTCCGATACCGAAGAATCCAATATCATACAGTAGCCTGACGAATCGCTCAGGCTGTGTGACAGTGTAAATCCAAGCCGAACAGAGTTCTTTGACAGTGGCATCGTGCAATAGCCTCTGAAGAATTGATTCGATACCACTGAGGGTGAACCTGCGGCCAAGCCCGTAGAAGCGAGAAAGTACTACTCCGACTTGAGGATAGTTTTCAGCGTATTCGTCCCCCAGGTCTTTCAGCCTGTTATCAGAGAACCGCCTACGCGCCTGCGCAACATCTTCCAGAAGGATCCTCCCGTGCTGGCGCGACTGCGCAGATTCGATAGCGTGAGTGACGTAGATTAGTACGTCACGAGGTCGCTTCTGGCAAAATCCCAGGATGTGCTCCTTCGCGTCGTTAGAGTTCTCAAACCAGGCCTCCCATGTCTTTCCACCTAGTGGCAATTTCGCAGTGAAAGGCCTATTGAGGCGCCGTTCGATCAAGTCCACCAATTGCTCATCTGTCCATTCAATCCCAACGACGGCGGTCTCTAGTCGCGAGGACTCAGGGTCGCGAGAACGTACCCTTTCAAAGATATTCTCTCGCAGAAAAAGGATAGCGCGAGCCCACGGTACTTGAGTCGACATCTCCAAGCAGGCATGCATAAAAGCAGTCAAGTACACAAGGCCAGCTTCTGAACCTTCCCAGAAGTCATCAATGCTGTCGATCAGAAGCGTGTACGTAGTCTGACTTCTCATGCCTTTCATCTCGTCTGCTACACGCTTAGCGATCTTATTTTCGGCCAACCATCCCTGCTCATCGTCGGCAACTAGTGGACGGCTTATTCTACTGATGCATTGCAGCGTCCTGCTGTCAAAATCGAGGCCGTCGAAGGATTCTAGCTCGCTGGAAATTGTAGCGGGCAGGTTAGCGTACCTTCCCCCGTGATCTTCAAGCCAAGTGGTAAGAATTTCGTCCTGGAGGCTCCTCCTGAAAGCTGATACGAGGGATCGGAATGGGCGCCTACTCGACTCCCCAAATAGGTCCAAATTAATAGTGGTAGAAGTAGGACTAAAGATCTCAGGCACGATCACCCGTGTATGCTGGCCATTCAAGTCGCAATACCTGCGAATGGTGGTTTTCCCTGTACCGCGACGCCCTACAAAGAAGTACTTACCGCTCTGCGGATCCAAGGCCGAATTGAAGGCAGGCGTGTGAACAAACACGGTTGGGTCATCGAGAGAATTATCGTACTCGGCAAAGGATTGCCCCAGGTTGAGCTTCCTGATGCCACCTCTAGGGATTCGAGGGGCTTGCACCTGGCTGACTGGCGTACCACTTGGGGGGCTTGGCAGTGGAGATGCTTCCCTGCGCCTACTTTTACGGTCACGTCGCGACATAACTCTCCCTGAGCGTCAAAGTGATGCATCTCGCAAAGGAATGTCATTGTAAGGGTTACTCGCCTATAGCGCAGCAGAATCCACTGTTGGGTTGCTCCGTCTGTGATCGAGTGCACCGGCCCCATCAACCGCGAAGTCGCTTCTGCCTCGTGCCAGATGTTGCGGGGAACCAAGTAGAACGGCAGGGGGACTCGGTGGCCCACCGTGTGCCAGCACTGATCCGCCGCAGGTCAGCAGCGTTCCTGCGTCTGGAGTTTCCGATCTCCCCAAGCTGATGTTGCGCGCGGGCCTGCCGTTCGTCCGGGCTGCGGCGCTGGGGCGCCGGTCCCGGCCGGGCGGCAGGCCAGTTCACGCACTGGGGGGAGCAAGAGGCCCCGTACGACAGCGCTGCGGAGCGGTGCCGTACGGGGCCGAGCCGGTGATCGCAGAAGCGGGGTCTGGGCGCGGTCAACCGGCGTTCGAGGGGCGGGGTCAGGCCGCCGGTACCTGCAGCTGTGCGGGCGCGGGCGCTTCGGCACTCGTGTCGCACAGCTCCGCTTGGAGTCCTGCCGTGATCAGCTCCGCCAGCCGCTCGGCCGCATCCGGGCGCACGGTTCCCAGCTCGACCAATCTGTCCCCAAAGATGTTCACGTCGGCCGTCAAGCCCGGGAAGGCAGAGTCCAGCCCGAGCAGCACGAGTTGTTCTGCCAGGGCGCCATCGCTACGCCGAGCCCGGTTCCAGCCGCGGACGTAGGGGACTCCGGGTATCAGGTCCTCCGCCCGCCTGGCCACCACTCCTCGCCGGTCGGACATGAGATCAAGTCCTCCCCTGGTGTTCTTCGTTGGTGGTGGGTGACGGGGGTACGACGTGGTCGCGGGCGAAGCTGTGCTCCAAGACCAGGCGCAGG
Organism: Streptomyces sp. NPDC043996; assembly: GCF_056435225.1. Lineage (NCBI taxonomy): Bacteria > Bacillati > Actinomycetota > Actinomycetes > Kitasatosporales > Streptomycetaceae > Streptomyces > Streptomyces sp. NPDC043996. Next base: position 597,395 of record NZ_JBWKEY010000002.1, read on the forward strand.
AGCTGCGCGAGGCGCTCGGCCGCGCCGGGGGAGATCCGGCCCAGTTCGACGAGGCCGTGGCCGAAGGCGTTCAACTCGGCTCGGAGATAGGGGAAGTCCATTTCGAGACCCGCGTTCACGAGGGCGTCCCGCAGGGCCGTCGTCGCGTTCCGAGCCGCATACCAACCGTCGCTGTCGAGAGGCGACCACGCGGCGGCGTCACGCCCGTCGGTCGGCTCGGTTGGCATCAGCGGTGGTCGTTCTCGTCTGGAAGGTCGATGGCTGCCGCGTAGGGCGTCGGGTACTCCTCGTCGAAGCGTTCGATCCTGGCGAGGAGTTCCGCGGAGGCGACCAGTGCGGTTGCCAGGGCTACCGGGCGCAGGGGGTTGGCTTCCGGGCGGCGTGTCGGTGCGCGGAGCCATTGGTAGCGGTCGTCGGACAGAGGGATGGGGCCGGGCACGACCACCGCGCTTCCCTGGCCGAGGTAGCGGAACGGCGGCGGCGATGCCGTTTCGCGTGCGAGCTGGAGCGTGAAGGGCTCGTGGCTCCCGGAGCCGAGGAAGAAGCCCACCCGCTGTGCTCGTCGGTCGATGACCGACGGACCGAAGGGCATTCCGCTCAGCCGGAGGCGGTCGAACATCTCCGTGCCGAGGCGTTGTTCCACGCTCACGACGTCGAAGAGGCGTCCGGTCGGAACCAGGACGGGCGTGCGGGGGTCGTCCGCCCACACCTGTCGGCACTCACCTGGGTTGTCCGCCGCCGCGGCCAGCCATTCCACACCCCGCTTGGTCATTCTGTGCACGTCGTCCCACCCTCAGTCGGAGTTCCGTCCGGCTTCTGTGCCGCAGTGGGTCCAGACTCGTGGCCCGGCTCCCGGCCAGGGCAGATGACGAGAGGTGACGGGGGATGACGCGTGCACGCAGGTCGTGTCATCCCCCGTCAGCCGCCGTTGGCGGACGATCTCTGGTTACTGCCTGCGAGAGGTGGTGATCAGTGCGTACATTCGACCAGGCAGGTCGAGTTGCCACCGGCGTACGCGTACGGGAGTAAAGGAGCTGCGTCTCCATGAAGCCGACCAGTGACCGCTTGCGGGAGGCTCGCGTCAGTCGGGGCTGGAGCCAGCCGCGGCTGGTGCGGGAGTTGCGCAGGGTCGCCAGCCAGCGCGGGCATCAGCTTCCGTCGGACAGCAGTGTGAAGCGCCGTATTGCCAGTTGGGAGAACGGCCACAGCTCGCCTGATGATTTCTACGGTCCATTGCTGTGTGATGTGTACGCCGTGAGCGCTACGGAACTCGGACGGAACGGCAGCGAGCTCAAAGACCCTGCCGTACTCGACACCGCGTATCCCACCAGTCCGGACGATGCCATTCAGACGGTCAGCCAGTTGTGGCGCGCGGATCTCAATCAGTACGACCCGCTGCTCACCGCAGAGCCGTCCGAACCAGCGTGGAGCGAGGCTTCGCTGCGGTGGTTGGTCGCGCCGGAGCCCGGCACGCATAGCCCGCGAGCCGATGGGGTTCACGTCGGTCTCGGCGATGTCGCAGCCATCAAGACCACGGCGGACATGTTCGCCCGGCTCGACGACCAGTTCGGCGGCGACCACGCGCGGCACTCAGTCATCCAGTACCTCAACAATGACGTAGCCCCGCTTCTGCGCGGTCACTACACCGAGCGGGTCGGTCGGGCTCTGTTCTCCACCGTCGCGGAAGCCACGCTCCTGGCCGGGTGGATGTCGTACGACGCCTGCCGTCACGGGCTCGCCCAGCGGTACTTCCTGCAGGCGCTCCGGCTCGCCCAGGACGCGAACGACCGGCGGCTCGCGGGCAGCATCCTGTCCGCCATGAGCCATCAGGCGACCTTCCTGGGGAAGTACACCCAGGCCGCCACCCTCGCCCGTGCGGCGCTCATGGGCATCTCGCCGGTGGCCACGCCCACGCTCCGGGCTCAGTTCCACGCCATGGAGGCGCGCGCCCTTGCCCGTACGGGGGATATTGCCGCTTGCGAGGCCGCCCTGAGCGCGGCGACCAAAGCCCTGGAAAGCCGGAACAGCGACGACGAGCCGGAGTGGATCAGCTACTTCGACGCAGCCGAGCTGGCCGCCGAGGCCGCGCACTGCTTCCGAGACGTCAACAGCGCTCGTCGGGCGATGGCTCACGCCGAGAACGCCATGAGCGGCAGCCACGTACGCAGCGACTTCTTCGCGACCATGGTGCTTGCAGACGCCCACTTGCGAGCGGGAGATGCCGAGGAGGCGTGCAGCGTGACTCTCGATGCTCTGGATCTTGGCGAGCAACTCAAGTCCGCGCGGTGCGTCAGCTACCTCGCCGAGTTCCGTCGGGATCTCAGTGAGCTCGGGCCCACCGCTGCGGTACACGACCTTGCCGAAGAGGCTCGGGACCACAGGTTGTGGATCGCGGCCGGGACGTACGGTCAGGGGCGAGCCATTCACTGATCAGAGCGACAGCCCTCAGAACGCGCCCCAGGACTTTCGCCCTTCGCCTGTTCGCAGCGAAGCCATCCGGCGCGCGAACTCCTCCGCGGAGCGCTCGCTCGCGCCCACCTGGTGACCGATCCACACGACCATCATCAGTTCCCGCAAGTCGGCCAAGGTCTCGTACCCGGGCCAGTTCATGAGGTCGAAGCCGTAGCGGTGGACGAACTCGGCGTACTCCGCCTTGCTGTGCCAGCCGTACCGGTCGTAGTAGAGGGCGGTCAGGATCAGGTCCCACTCACGCGGGGCCAAAGCGAGGCCGTCGAGGTCGATGAAGACGGCGTGACCGTCCCGGTGGCGAAGGACGTTCCCGATGTTCGCGTCACCGTGGATCAAGCCGAAGGGGAGGACAAAGTCCAAGCGGTCGTAGTCCTTGGAGAGCCTGGCCGCTCGCTCCTCCAAGAACGACCTGTCGTTCTCCGAGACGGCCGTCAGGGTGGTCAGCGCTGCAGACAGCTTGGCCCGAGGATCGAAGTACGGGAGGCACAGCGACTCGGGTTCCTCCAGCCAGTGGAACCGGCGGAGGAGATCGGCCAGTTCCCCGACCGTCGCGAACTCCTCCTGCTCCTGGACGCTCTCCCAGAAGGTCACCACCCGACCGCGTACGACGACGGGTTGATCCGCTCCAGTCAGTACGCGCGTGGCCGGGAAGCCGACCGTCTCCAGCCATCGGGCCACGCCCACGGCCCGTTCCATCTCGGCGAGGACGGCCGGGTCGCGGGCGATGCGGACTATGACCGGTACGGACGCCAGCCGGTACACCGCGTTCGAACCCAGGCGGAGCAGTTCCGCCCCCGCAGGGTCCAGGCCGGCCGCCTCGCACGCCTCGCGCAGAACGGCCTCCACGCCCTCCGCCGTGAACTCCACGTCTCTGTCGCGCGCGTCGTCGCCGCTGCCCGAGATCATGCTTTCGACCATACGGGCCAGCCTCACCCTAGGACAGGGGCGGCAGGGCCCATCTGGACTCCGGAGCCGTGTGCAGCGTGCCGCGTCGCGAGGGGAGCTTCGCGTCTCATCCGCAGGCGCCGGGCGGCTGGATCGTCACGCTGCATGCCTGGTGCTCGGGTGTCGGGATGGATTGACATCGCTAAACATGGGATGTTCCCATGTCTATCGTTCGCCTGTACCTACTCCGCTGAGAGGGCTCACCCCCGATGCCGCTGCGCAGCACCGCACGGACCAATCTCGTCGATCTCGTCATCGCGCAGATGGAGAGCCTCATCGCTGACGGCGAGTGGCCGGTGGGGGCGAAGATCCCGGCGGAGCCGCAGCTCGTGGAGCAGCTGTCCGTTGGGCGCAATACGGTGCGGGAGGCCGTGCGGGCGCTGGTGCACACCGGTCTTCTTGAGCCGCGTCAGGGCGACGGCACCTATGTGCGCGCCAGCAGTGACTTCGGCGCCGCCGTGCAGCGGCGGGTGCGCAAGGCGGGCGTGCTGGAGGCGTACGAGGTGCGGGCCTCGCTGGAGCGCGACGCCGCCCGGTACGCGGCCGAGCGCCGCACCCCGGAGGACCTCGCCGCGCTGCGCGCCGCGCTCGTCGAGCGGGACCGGGCCTGGGCCGAAGGGAACGTCGAGGCGTTCATCGACGCGGACATGGCCTTCCACCGCGCGGTCGCCGCCGCCGCCCACAACAGCGTCCTCGCCGACCTCTACAGCCACCTCAGCGACGCGACGCGCTCGACCGTGCGCTCCGTCATCGGCGCCCCGGTGCCCGATGCCGTGCGCCACCAGATCGACGCCCACCGCGCCATCGTCGACGCCATCGAGGCCCGCGACCCCGGGCGCGCCGAGGCCGTGGTGCTCGCCCACCTCGCGGAGGGCATGGCCGCGCTGCGGGAGCAGCCGACGGACACGCCTGACACGCCCTGACACCCCCACCCCACCTCACGAGAAGCCAGGAGTACGTCATGCGCACGGAAGGGCCCGCCGCCACCGTCATCGCGGGGCGGGCGGACAACGCCGCGGCCGCCGCCCCGGTCCCCCAGGCCCCGCCCGGAGTCACCGGGCGCCGCGCACTGTACCTCGGCCTGGGCGTCGTCCTGCTGGCCCTCAACCTGCGCCCCGCGCTGGTCGCGGTCTCGCCGCTGGCTGACACCATCCGCCATGACAGCGGCATGTCGGCCGCGGCCACCAGCCTTCTGACCGCGCTGCCCCTGCTCTGCTTCGGCCTGCTTGCCCCGGTGGCGCCGCGCCTCGGCCGCCGCTTCGGCGTGGAGCGCTCGCTGTTCGCCACGATGGCCCTGATCTGCGCGGGCACCGCCCTGCGGATGCTGGACTCGGTGGCCGCCCTGTTCCTGGGCACGGTCGTGATCGGCGCGGGCATCGCCGTGGCCAACGTGCTGCTTCCCGGCCTGATCAAGCGGGACTTCCCCGCCCGGGCCGGGCTGATGACCGGCCTGTACTCGATGTCGCTGTTCGGCGGGGCCGCGCTCGCGGCGGGCGTGACGCTGCCGGTGCGGGAGGCCTCCGGCATGGACTGGCGCACCACGCTGGCCTGTTGGGGCGCGCTCGCCGTGGTGGCCCTCGTGGTGTGGCTGCCGCAGGTGCGCTCGCGCACCCGGGTCGGCGCCGCCGCGGCCCGGCAGGCGGCGCACCCCGTGCGCGGCCTGTGGCGCTCGCCGCTGGCCTGGCAGGTCACCGCGTACATGGGACTGCAGTCGCTGAACTACTACGCCGCCGCGGCCTGGCTGCCGACGCTCCTGCAGGACTCCGGCATGAGCGCGGGCGACGCCGGGTGGATGCTGTCGTTCTCCTCGCTGCTCGGCATCGCGGGCTCGTTCCTGGCCCCGGTGATCGTCGGCAGGCGCCTCGGCTCCGGGAGCCTAGCGACGCTGGGGGCGGTGCTGTGCGCGGCCGCGTACACCGGGCTGCTCACCGCGCCCGTCGGCGGCGCCTATGTGTGGATGAGCCTGCTCGGGCTCGGCCAGGGCGCGGCGATCAGCCTGGCGCTGCTTTTCCTCGTGCAGCGGGCGCCGGACCTGCGGCACGTGGCGCAGCTGTCCAGCATGGCGCAGTGCTTCGGCTACATCCTCGCCGCGACGGGCCCCGCCGTCCTGGGCGCCGTCCACGACCTGTCCCACGACTGGACCGTCCCGCTGGCCGTGCTCCTGGTGCTGCTCGTCCCGCAGGTGGTGGCGGGCCTCGGAGCCGCCCGCGACCGGCAGGTCAGCGGCACCGCCTAGACGTGCGCGTGGGGGCGGGCCGGAACCGGCCCGCCCCCACGGGGCTTCACCTGGACGTCCGGGGGACGTCAGGGAATCTGCTTGGACACCTCCAGGTCGGCCGTGGGCTTGTTGACCTTGCCTCCGGGCGGGCCCGTGGTGCTGGAGTTGTTGTCGGTGACCGGGTCCTTGGTCGCCGACGACACCGTGGCCGTGTTGTCGAGGTCGGCGCCGTCACCGGTGTAGGTGGCGGCGAGCTTCACCTTGAACACCCAGCTCACCGAGGCGCCGGGGGCCAGGGTGGCCAGCGGTCCGCAGGTGACCGTGCGGCCCGCGGTGCACGGGTCGTCCGAGGAGACGAAGCTCAGGGCCGTGGGCAGGACGTCGGACACCTGGACCTGTTCGGCCTGGGAGGGCCCCTTGTTGGTGACGGTCAGCGTGTAGTCGAAGGTCTCGCCGGGGGCGACGGGCTTGTCGGTGGCGGGCTTCTTCACGATGGCCAGGTCGGCGGCGGCCGCCGCGATCGTGCCGTCGGGCGGTCCCGCGGTGTCGGTGTCGTTGTCACTGCTCGGGTCGATGTTGTCGGCGGTGACGTGGGCGGTGTTCTTGATGTCGCTGCCGTCGCCCTGATAGGCCGGATCCACCTTCACCGTCAGCGTGTACTCCACCGTCTCGCCCACCTTGAGCGGGGTCGTGCGCCGGCAGTTCACGACCTGCCCGGAGACCGTGCAGCCCGTGGGCGAGGAGGAGACGTACGACAGGCCCACGGGCAGGTCGTCGGTGAGCTTGACGTTGTAGGCGTCGGCCGACGGGCCCTTGTTGGTGACCGTGATCTTGTAGTCGAAGGTCTCACCGGGGCGCGGCGCGGTGTCGCCGACCGCGGTCTTGGTCACGGCGAGGTCGGCCGTGGGCTTGTTGACCTTGCTGCCCGGAAGACCGGCCTCCGCGCTGGTGTTGTTGGGGAGCGCGGGGTCCGTGGTGTCCGAGGAGACGGTCGCGGTGTTGCGGATGTCGCTGCCGTCACCGGTGTACTCGGAGTCGAGCCGGACGGTGAACTTCCAGGTCTTCGACGCGCCCGGTTCCAGGATGGCCTGCGGCCCGCAGCTGACGTCCTGGCCGGTGGCGGTGCAGCCGTCCGCCGAGCCCACGAAGGCCAGGCGCGCGGGCAGCGTGTCGGTCGCCCTGGCGTTGACAGCCCGCGACGGGCCGTCGTTGGTGACGGTGACCGCGTACTCGAAGGTCTCGCCCGGCGCGATCGGCGTGGTGGTCGTGGGCGCCTTGCCCGCCCACAGGTCGGCCTGCGGCTCGGTGACGCCGCCCGGCGGCAGCACCGCCTTGCTGGTGTTGTTCGACATGTCGGGGTCCTTGGAGTCGGACGTCGACGTGGCGGTGTTGCGCAGATCGGAGCCGTCACCCGTGTACGCGGCGCTCAGCTTCACCCGGAACGTCCACTTCACGTAGGCGCCGGGGGCGAGCTTCGCGTGCGGGCCGCAGGTCACCCCCTGCCCGGTCGCCGTGCAGGGGTCGGCCGACGACACGAACGTCACGCCGTCGGGCAGCGTGTCGGTGGCCTTCACGTTGCGGGCGTCCGAGAGCCCGGCGTTGTAGGCCTCGATCTCGTACTCGTACTCCTCGCCGGGCACGATCGGCCCGCTGCCGAGGGCCGTCTTCACGGTCGAGATGTCCGACTCGGGCGTGAAGGGTCCCGGCGGCTTGACCGGGTCCGGCTTGTTGTTCTCGGGGTCGGGATCGTCGGAGTCGGACGTGCCCGACGCGCTGTTGCCGAGGTCCGAGCCGTCGCCCTGGTAGGAGGGGCTCAGCCGGGCGAGGAACGTCCACTTCTTGGTCTGGCCGACGCCCAGTTGGTGCTCCGGGCCGCAGGTGACCGTGCGGCCGCTGGCCGAACAGCCGTCGGCCGACGACACGAACGCCATGCCCTCGGGCAGCGTGTCCGTCGCGGTCACGTTGCGGGCGACCGACGGCCCGTTGTTCTTCGCCGTCAGCGTGTACGTGATCAGTCCGCCGGGCGGGGTGTCCGCGGCGGGCAGGGCGCGGCTGAGCTGCGTGGTCACCCGCGGCGCGGCGCCGGACCGCTCCGCCGCCCGGGCCAGGTCCTGTCCTGACCACTGCGGCAGCACGCAGACCAGCGCGGCGACCGCGGCGCCCACGAGGGCGCGGCGGCGATGTCGTGTCGTACTCATCTCACATCGGTTCCGTTCGTGCTCCGGTCACGTACACCGCTGTACGGACGTGCGAGGGGGTGTCCCGCCACCGCGGCGGGGACCCGTCAGGCGGGGGTGTTCTCGGCCGTCTTGCCGAATTCGAGGTCGGCGGTCGGCGGCTTGACGCGGCCGCCGGGCACGGTGGCGCTGCCGCTGTTGTTGCCGGTGTCGGGGTCGGCGGTGTCGGCGTCGGCCGTCGCGACGTTGAGTACGTCCGTGCCGTCGCCGCTGTAGTCCGCGTTGAGCCGCACCCGGAACGTCCAGGTGACGGAGGCGCCCGGCGCCATGGACGTGACAGGGCCGCAGGTGACCGTGCGGGCCGACAGGCCGCAGGTGTCGGCGGAGGAGACATAGGTGAGCGAGGTCGGCAGGGGGTCCGTGACCTTGACGGCGCGCGCCACCGACGGGCCCTTGTTGGTGACCGTCACCGTGTACGCGAACTCCTCGCCCGGGGCGACCTGCGCGGTGGTCGTCGTCTTCTTGACGGTCGCGAGGTCGGCCGCGGGCGCCCGGACGCCGCCGGGCGGCAGGGCCGCGGTGCTGGTGTTGTTCGTGGTGTCGGGGTCGGTCACGTCGTGCGTGACCTTCGCGGTGTTGCCGAGGTCGGAGCCGTCGCCCGTGTACGCGGCGTCGAGCTTGACGCGGAACGTCCAGGACACCGAGGCGCTCGCGGCCAGCTTGCTCGTGGTGGGGCAGGTGAGGGTCTGCCCGGACGCCGTACAGCCGTCGGCCGACGACACGAAGGTCAGACCGGCTGGAAGGGTGTCCGTGACCTTGACGTTGGCGGTGTCGGAGGGCCCGTTGTCACGGACGGTGATCTTGTACGCGAACTCCTCGCCGGGCCGCACCGGGCCCGTGCCGACGCCCTCCTTGGTGATGGCGGCGTCGGCCCGCGCGGTGACGGTCGTCGAGGCGGTCGCCGTGTTGTCGGCGGGGTCGGTGTCGCTGCGGTTGCCCGGGGCGATGACGGTCGCCGTGTTGGTGAGGGTCGTCGGCTGGGCGGGGGCGGTGCCGGTGACGGTGTAGGTCACGGTGCCGCTGCGGGCGAGGTCAGCGGTGGTGTCGAGGGGGCCGCTGCCCGAGGCCTTGCCGCAGGCGCTGCCGCTGCTGGCCACGCACGTCCAGGTCACGTCGGTGAGCCCGGGCGCCGCGTCCTTCACCGCCGCGCCCGTCACCGCGTTGGCGTCGCTGTTGGTGACCCTCACGGTGTAGGTGACCGGTCGGGTCCCGGCCGCGACGGTGGCGGGCTTGCCGGACTTGGCGATGGTCAGGTTCGCCGGAACGTTGATCTTCAGGTCGCCGATCTCGTGGTTGTTGGTGGCGCCCCCGGTGCCCGCGGAGAAGCCGACGCGCAGCGTGGACGGCAGCGCCGGCTGGCTGGTGACGGCCGACACGTCGTAGTCGCTGATGAGCTTGGTGAAGGTGGTGCCGGGCCCGGAGTCCGACCAGACCGACACCAGCAGCTGGCTGCCCTTGGGCTGCACGGTGACGCGCACGGTGCGGTAGTTGGCGCGGCTGCCCGTCTCGACGGTGCTGCCGGGGCCGTCGGCCGACGTGCCGTACTTGTAGCCGGTCGTGCCGTTGCCGCCGCCGCGCAGCACGATCTTGTTGGCCTGGGTTCCGGGGCCGCTCGTACCCGTCCCGGTGGACGAGAAGTTGCCGAACTCGTCGATGCCGATGCCGAGGAACGCGCCGGGCACGCCGTTGCTGGTGCAGCGGCTCGCGCTCCCCGCGCAGGCGTAGCCGAGGGCGCCGCCGAGGGCGCCGGTGCCGGTCGCCGCGGAGCCGTCGGCGAGGAAGAACGCCAGGCCGTCACCGCGCTTGCCGTCGTAGCTCGCGCCGCCGTAGGTGGCGTACGTGAACTCCGCGACGATGCCGAGGCTCGTGGGGAACGAGTCCTTCATCTGCCACGACCCGGCCTTGGACGCCTGCGCGGGCGTGAGGCGCAGCCAGCCGCCCTGCTCGTAGGTGGCGCTGCCCGTGGCGGTGCCGAGGTCGTTGCCGTTGTCGAAGCCCTCGTGCACGGGGAAGGCCAGCTCGGCTCGGGCGAGGGAGGCGGCCGCCGGGGCGAGCGCCGCGCCGACGAGCGCGCACAGGGCGCCGAGCGCCAGCAGCAGCGCCACCGGGCGCCGGGCGCCCGCCCGGTTGTGGGAAGCCCGCGTCATGACTCCTCCCGCGTGCCGCGCCGCCGCACCGAGGCCACCATGAGGCCGCCGCACGCCACGGCCGCGCCCGCGACCCAGCCGAGCCAGGCGGGCACCTCGCCACCGGTGTCGGGCAGCTGGCCGTCGTCGCCGGTCTTGACGTACACGGTGTGCGGCGGGTTCTGGTTGTCCCCCGGGTTGGGGTCCCTCGTCGTGGAGGTCACCGTGGCGACGTTCTCGATCCTGGCGAAGTGGCGGGGCTGCGCCAGGGCCACGCGGACGCTGATCTCGTACGTGGCGGACGCGCCCGGCGCGAGCCGGTCGAGGGGCGGGCAGACGACGCGCCGCCCGCCGTCCTCGGGGCCGCAGCCGTCCGGGGACCCGACGAAGCGCAGACCGGCGGGCAGCGGGTCGGTGACGCGTACGCCGCGTGCCGCGCCCGGCCCCTTGTTGTGCACGGTGAGCCGGTAGGCGAAGGTCTCCCCTGGCCTGACCCAGGACCGGCCGCCGGGCAGGACGGCCGTCTTGGCCAGGGACAGGTCGGCGCGGCCCCAGTCCGGCGGGACGGGAAGCCCGGTCACCGACGTCGTGTTGTTGTCCGGGTCGGGGTCGCGGGTGTTCGAGGACACCGACGCCAGGTTGACGATGTCGCGGCCGTCGCCCTCGTAGTCGTCGGCGAGGCGCACGGTCACGACCCAGGTGTGGGACGCGCCGACGGCGAGCTCGGGCAGAGGGCCGCAGGTGACGGTCCGTCCGCTGGCCGTGCAGCCGTCGGGCGACGAGAGGAAGACGAGGGAGTCCGGGAGCCGGTCCTGGACCATGACCCCGACGGCCTGTGAGGGGCCGTGGTTCGTGGCCGTGATGCGGTAGTCGTACACGCCGTCGGGCCGGGGCGCCCCGGCGGCGGAGCGGTGCGCGCTCGCCGCGGTGCGCGTACGGACCGCGAGGTCGGCCTTGGCGGCCCCCGCCCGGCCCCTCTTCTCGCGCGCCCCCGGGGACGACGGCGGCGGCGCGGACGGGGCGGAGGCCCGGGGCGCGGGCGCGGCCGGTGCCGGGGCGCGCGGCGTCCGTCCGGGCGCGGCCGACGGCGGCGCGGCGTCCGGTGGCGCGGCCGGGCGTGCCGCCGAGGGCTGCCGCGAGGGGGCCGTGGCCGCGCGGGAGGGAGCCTGCTGGCCCTGCCGGGGGGCCGTGCCCGCGCCCGAGGGCGACGGGGTGCCTGAGGGCGGCGCCGCGTTCAGGGCGGGTGAGGCGGACGGGGACCCCGATGGGGAGCCGGACGGTGCGGCGGGCGCCTCAGACGCGGCACGGGCTGACCCGGCGTCACCGGACGGCGAGGCCGACCCGGATGACGACGGGGACGCCAGTGGCGACGGCGACGCCGAGGCCTCCGCGGGCGACGACACCGACGACACCGAGGGCACCGACGGCACGGCCTCCGCGGCCGCCGCGCCGGGCGGCCCCGCCGTCGCCCCGGCCCCCAGCGCGGTCGCCGCGACCGCCGCCGCGGGCGGGGCCACCAGGGCCGCCGCACCGGCCGCGAGCGTCACCGCGCCACGCGGCCAACGACGGCCACGCGCACGCCGTCTGAGGTTGTGTCGCATCGAGCACCCCTTCGCGTCGGGCGCGGCGGCCCGCACCGTCCCGTTCCAGCCGGAATCAAGATCTTTTTATCCGACTTTCCCGGTTTGCGACGATCAAGGGATGCGAACGGGTGAGCACCGGGTACCGAACAGCTCAGCGGGGCGCTGTACGGCACGGTCGCCGGCGGTGGCTAGCGCACCGTCAGCTCCGCGATGCCCGGGCGCTTCTTGGCTCCCGCCGCGGCGCGCACGGTCACGCGCACGTACTGGGCGAGCCGGGGGCCGACGCCGTCCGCGGCACGCCAGTGCCGACCGTCGAGGGACAGCTGGATGTCGTACGACGCGGGCTCGGTGGCGGTCCACGTCGGGGTGACCTCCTTGACGCGGACCGGCTCGCCGAGGTCCGCCGTCAGGGTGCCCGTCGCCTCGTTCGGGACCCAGGCCGTGGCCGTGTTGCCGTCGACGGCGGCGCCCGCGTACAGGCCGGGCTCCTCCGAGGACGCCGACGCGGGAACGCAGCGGGCCGCGTTGCTGGTGGGCGCCAGGTCGGGGCGGCGGGTCTTGAGGACGGCCGGCGCGTCCTGGCTGACGACCACCTCGCCCTGCGGCGTGTCGAGCGTCATGGGCGCGCCCTCGGTGAGCCGCACCGTGGTGCGGTGGGCGCCGATCTCGACGTCGTACGTACGGCCCTGCCAGGTCAGTGCCCGCAGGGTGACGCCGTCGTCGAGCTGCGGCGGCAGCATCGGGTCCAGGCGAAGGCGGTCCTCGCGCGGGCGCAGACCCGTCAGGCCGTGCGTGAAGGTCTGCAGGAAGCCGCCCTTGCCGGTGAGGAAGTCGTGCGCGGGCGAGCCCGACAGCGGGTCGTCGGCGCCCGCCTTGTCGCCGCGCGCCTCGGAGAACTGCGCGAAGGGACCTCGTACGAACGGCTTGATGGAGCGCTCCAGGAAGGTGTAGGTGGAACAGCCCGGCTCGCCGATCGCGGCGGCGTCGACGGCGTGCACCGAGTCGGTCATCGCGGGGCCGTCGGGGTCGGTGCGCTGGGCGTAGTAGTCGAGCGTCGCGGCCGCGGCGCCCTCGGGCATCGGCCATTCGAGCGGGTACATCAGGAGCACCGTGTCGGCCTGCTTGATCCTGCCGCCCTGGTAGCCGTCGTACTGCTCGAAGACCTTGCGCCGGGCGTCGTACGGGATGCGGATCTTGTCGGCGATCTGCGTCCACGCGGCGGGGGCCCGTTCGCCGAGGAGCTGCGCGGCGCGGGTGGCGTGGCGCAGCGAGGTGACCGCGCCCGCGTTGGTGAACACGGCGTCGTCGACGCCGTTGCTGTACTCGTCGGGGCCCGCGGTGTCCTTGATGGAGTAGCCGCCGTCGGCGTTGCGGCTGACGCGGCCCGCCCAGAACTCGGCGATGCCCTTCAGGACCGGCCAGCCGCGGTCGCGCAGCCAGGCGGTGTCCTTGGTGGCCAGGTAGTACTGCCAGGTGGCCAGGGAGATGTCGGACTGGAGGTGGATCTGGGTGCGGCAGTGCGGCGGGTCGACGCTGTGGCACTCCTTGGCGAGATCGCCCGAACCACCGCTGTTCCAGGGATAGAAGAGCCCCTGGTAGCCGAACGCGCGGGCGTTGGCGCGGGCGGCCGCGCGGGTGCGGTAGCGGTAGTCGACGACCGTCCGCGCCAGCTCGGGCCGGGTGGCGAGCAGCCCCGGGTACATCCACGTCTCGGCGTCCCAGAAGACGAGGCCCGCGTAGTTGTCGCTGGTCAGGCCGGTCGGGGCGATGCTGTTGGCGGCGCCTTCGCGGGTGCTCGCGTACAGCCCGTACTGGGCGGAGCGCACCCAGGTCTGGAGCTCGGGGCGGCGCGCCACCTCGATCTCGGAGCGCCACAGGCGGGCCCAGGCCGCGGTGTGGGCGCGCAGCAGGGCGTCCCAGCCGCGGTCGGCGGCGCGCAGCGCGGCGGCGGTGGCGGCGGCGCGCGGGGAGCGGGAGGTGAGGCGGGTGTCGACGCCCACGTACTTGGTGAGCTCGTACGTCCGCCCGGCGCGCACCGGCAGCGTCAGGTGCTGGCGTGCCGTCAGCTTCCGGGCGCGGTCGGCCCGTCGCTCGCGGGCGTCGCGCGTGCCGGGTCCGGGGCGCAGCGTGGAGGCGACGGCTCCGTGGACCTTGGTGCCTTCGGTGCGGAAGGCGACGTCCATGGTGGGGCCGGGGCGGCCGGTGCGGGCGGCGTCGGTGCGGGCGCCGCCGCCGGTCTGCTCAACGCGCCGGGCGCCGCGGCCGTCGATGAGGTCGGTGACGGTGGCGTCGCCGCTCCAGTGCGGGCGCATCCGCAGCCGGACGGCGCCCACGTGCGGATCGGTGCGGTCGGCGACGACCTCGTAGATCAGATCGGTGCGGCGGCCGTCGGCCGCCGTCCAGGTCAGGGCGGTGCGCACGAGGCCGCAGTGCATCATGAGGCTCTGGCGGTAGGCGGAGATCCGGCCCCGTGGCGTCGAAGAGTTGAAGGTCTCCGGGCGTGTGCCGTCGGTGCTTACGGTCAGCGGGGTCCAGGTCGGAAGGGCGGCGACGACCTGCCGGTTCCCGGCGGTGCGCGGAGTGTGCGCGTACAGGCCGGAGACGAAGGAGCCGTCGTAGCGCGGCGTGTACAGCGGCCAGCCGGTCTTGGCGTCGCTGTCGGCGTAGCCGGTGCCCTGCGGCGGGACCCGCTGGCCCAAGTAGCCGTTGCCGACGTAGGCGTGGTGGGTGTCCTTGGGGTCGACGCGGGTGCTGTCGAGGGTCCAGCCGTCGCCGGTGCGGCAGCCGGTGGCGGACGTGGGGGAAGCGGTGGAAGTGGCGTCCGGGCCGGGGCGCGAGGCGGCCGTCGGCGGCACGGCGGCGAGGAGGGTTCCGGCCACCAGGGCCGCGGACAGACGGGCGGCGCGGGGCCGCGAGACCAGGGAGTACGTCATTGTTCTCCGTCATGGTGATCTGTGAGGGTCCACGGACCATAAATTTTGTGAATGAGTCACGTCAATGACCGTGCGGGAACTGTCAAGTTCCGAACTCAAGACGGGGAGATCACGCCAGGCGGGCGAGGGCATCCGCCCTCGCCTTCGCACTCTGGCCGGTCCGTGCCGCCCGTGTCATGATCGGTGCGCCAGTGGCGGCTGACGGCCGGTGCGGGAGGGGGAGCGGATTGCGGCAGCTCGACGGGAAGTGCGCGGTCGTCACGGGGGCCGCTCGGGGGCTCGGCAGAGCCTGTGCGGAGGCGTTCGCGGCCGAGGGCGCCGATCTGGTCCTCCTCGACATCGCGGCGGACGTGCCGCGCGTCGGCTATCCGCTGGGCACCCCGAGCCAGTTGGAGCACACCGCCGAACTGTGCCGGGGCCTCGGCGCCTCGGTGCTGTGCGCGCGGGCCGACGTCCGCGACACGGAGGCGGTGGACCGTGCCGTCGACGAAGGCCTCGCCCGCTTCGGACAGCTCGACGTCCTCGTCAACAACGCCGGGGTCGCGGCCCCTTCGGGCAAGGCCGCGCACGAGATCACCGACGACGAGTGGCAATTCATGCTGGACGTCGACCTGTCGGGGGCGTTCCGCGTGACCCGCGCCGTCGTGCCGTGGATGATCGCCCGCCGCGCGGGCAGCGTCGTCAACGTCTCCTCCACGGCGGGCATGGTCGGCTACCGGCACTTCGCCGGGTACGTCGCCGCCAAACACGGACTGATCGGTCTGACCCGCGCCTGCGCCCTGGACTACGCGCCGTTCCAGGTGCGCGTGAACGCCCTGTGCCCGGGGTCGGTGCGGGACGACGAACGGATGGAGGGCCGCATGCTCGCCGAGATCGCCCGGAGCCTGGACGTCCCGGTCGCCGACCACGAGGCCTTGTTCTCCCAGAGCCAGCCCATGAACCGGCTCGTCGAACCGGAGGACGTGGCCGCGGCGGCCGTCTGGCTGGCGTCCGACGCCTCCCGGCAGGTCACCGGCGCGGTCCTGCCGGTCGACGGCGGGTTCACCACCCGATGAGCGGGCCCGCGCCGGAGGCCACCACGACGCACTCCGCCGCCTGTCGCGTACCGCCCGGCTTCGCTCCCCCGCCCGGCGTCCGCGCCTGGCCCGAGCCCGTGCCCGCCGACTCCGGCAGCGCGCGGGCCCTTGGGCGCCGCGAGCGCGAGCTGAGGCGCCCGCTGGGCTCCGCGCGCCCGCGCCTGGTGCTCCTGCGGTACGCCGACGGCGTCACGGACGCGGTGGTGACGGCCCCGCGCGAGGTGCCGCTCGCCCAGGTGCTGCGGGGCGCCTGCCACACGCCGGACACCCCGAAGACCCTGGCCCCCGAGCCCGCTCCCACCCCGCACGCCTCCCCTCCCCTCTGGGGCCTCGGCAGCGGCACGCCGGACCTCGGCCGACACGTCCACACCGTCACCGCCCCCGCCGAGGCGGACCATGTCATCGGCGCGGCGCTGGAGTTCGTGCTCTCGCGGTACGAGGGCCGGCCGCTGGACGGCGTCATCGCGGCGGAGGCGACGGTCCGCTCGACGTCCGGCGTCGTGCTGGCCGCCGTGGAGCCGCCGCCCGCCACCGGCTTCCCGCTCCTGGACCACCTCCCCCACCAGGCCCCGCCCCACCCGCTGACGATCTGCCCGTGGCGCGAGCCCGGCACGGGCCGGCTGACCCTGCGGTTCCTGTACCGCACCGACTGGTTCGCGCCCGCGGCCGTCGAGCGCCTCGCCCGTCACCTCGCCCACGCCCTCGCCCAGCTGTCCGGCGCCGGGCCCGCCGCGCCGCTCGGGGACCTGGAGCTCCTGGACGCCGACGAACGCGCGCGCCTGCTGCCCGCCCCGCCGTCCGGGGGCGCTCCCGGCGGCCGCCAAGGCGCCACCCTGCACCGGCTGTTCGCCGAGCAGGCCGCACGCCACCGTGACCGCACCGCCGTCATCAGCGGCTCCGAGGCGCTCACCTACGGCGAACTCGACCTGCGCGCACGCCGCGTCGCCGCCGCGCTGCGCGCCGCGGGCGCCGGTCCCGGGACGCGCGTCGCGGTGTGCGTGGAGCGGTCGGCGGACCTGCCGGTGGTGCTGCTCGCGGTGGTGCGCGCCGGGGCGGCGTACGTACCGCTCGATGCATCCCAGCCGCCCGACCGGCTGCGCCATCTGCTGCGCGACGCGGCGCCCGTGCTCCTGGTGGCCGACGCCGAGCACGCGCCCGACGGCATCGACGTGCCCCGGTACGACATCGCCGGGCTCCTGGCGGGTGCCGAGGGCCACGACGGCCCGGCGGACGACGCGACGCCGGACGACCCCGCGTACGTCATCTACACCTCGGGGTCCACCGGCGAGCCCAAGGGCGTCGTCGTGCCGCACCGCAACGTCGCCGCGCTCCTGGACGCCACCGCCGACGACTTCGGCCTCGGCCCGGGCGACGTGTGGACGCTGTTCCACTCGGCGGCCTTCGACTTCTCCGTGTGGGAGATGTGGGGGTGCCTGCTGACCGGCGGCTGCCTGGTCGTCGTGGAGTACTGGGTGTCGCGATCGCCGGACGAGTTCCGCGCGCTGCTCGCCGAGCGGGGCGTGACGGTCCTGAGCCAGACCCCGTCGGCGTTCGGGCAGCTGGCGCGCGCCGACGAGGAGGCGGCACGCCGGGGCGGCGGCCCGCTGGCGCTTCGCCTCGTCGTGTTCGGCGGGGAGCCGCTGGACACCCGGGCGCTGCCGCCGTGGTTCGACCGGTATCCGCCGAGCGCGTGCCGGCTGGTGAACATGTACGGCATCACCGAGACCACCGTGCACGTCACGGCCCGCGCCCTCACCCGCGCCGACGCGCTCGCGGGCTCCCGTTCGGTCGGGCGCGCGCTGCCCGGCTGGCACGTGCACATCGCGGACGAGCGGGGCGGGCCGCTGCCGGTGGGCGTGCCGGGCGAGATCCACGTCAGCGGCGCCGGACTCGCGCTCGCCTACCTGGGCCGCCCCGAGCTGACCGCCGAGCGCTTCGTCACCGACCCGGACACCGGCCGCCGCGACTACCGCAGCGGCGACCGGGGGCGGCTCCTTCCCGACGGCACCCTGGAGCACCTGGGGCGGCTCGACGCGCAGGTCCAGCTGCGGGGCTTTCGCGTGGAGCCGGGCGAGGCGCGCGCCGCGCTGCTGCGCCACCCCCTGGTCACGGACGCCGCCGTGACCGTCGCCGAGGCGGGCACCGACCACGCGCGGCTCGACGCGTACGTCGTCCTCGCGGCGGGCGCGGGCGCGGTGGCCCCCGCCGAGATCCGGGCCGCTGCCGCGCGGTTCCTGCCCGCGTACATGGTGCCGAGCACCGTCACCGAGCTGCCCGCGCTGCCGCTGACCGCCAACGGCAAGCTGGACGCGGCCCGGCTTCCCCGCCCGGCGCGCACGGCGGCGCCGAGCGCCGCGGCCGCGCCCGCCGAGGCCACGGACGGACAAGGCGCGCTGCTCCTCTCACTGTGGGCCGAGCTCTTCGGCACGCCGGTGGGCCTCGACGACGACTTCTTCCAGCTCGGCGGGAACTCGCTGCTCGCCGTGCGCCTCTCCGCGGCCCTGCGCGAGCGCGACCTGCCCGCGGTGTCCGTGCGCGACCTCTACCGCGCGCCGACCGTGCGCGGGCTCCTTCGCGCCCTGGCGCCCGGGGCGCCACCGCCCCCGGCCAGGACCGCCCGCCGCGGCCGCCTGCTCGACCTGCCCTGACCCACCCGAGCCCGCTCGCACCCCCCTTCCCCCTGATACCGCGATCCCCCGATCCCCGACCGAACCCCCCACGGCCCGACCCCGGGAGCGGCATGCGCCTGACCACCGAGCACAAGACCATCGACCCCGCGGCCGTCGACCTGTTCTCGCCCGCGTTCTACGCCACCGGCGACCCGCACGGCGCCTGGCGGGCGCTGCGGGCCAAGGCCCCCGTGCACTGGCAGCAGGTCGACGAGGAGCGCGGCTTCTGGTCGGTCACCCGCTACGACGACGTGTGCCGCGTGCTGCGGGACTTCCGCGACTTCTCCTCCGAGCACGGCAACCTCCTGACCGTGCTCGGCACCCGGGACGCGGCGGGCGGCAAGATGCTCGCGGTCACCGACCCGCCGCGCCACACCGCCATCAAGCGGCAGATCAACGCGTACTTCTCCACGGCCGCGATCCAGCGGTTCGAGCCGCAGCTCAGGGAGCTCGCGCGGCGCTGTGTCGCCCCGGCCGCCACGGGCGAGCCCTTCGACCTCGCCGCGGCGACGGCCTTCTACCCGGTCGCGTTCACGGCGCTGCTCATGGGCATCGACCGCGCGCAGTGGGCGCGCCTGAAGCGGTTCGCGTACGTCGCCATCGCCGACCAGGACCCCGGCGTCACCGCGGGCGAGGAAGGCGCGGAGGCGGCGCGCCGCCTGGAGCGGGCGCACGCCGAGATCTTCGCGTACTTCATGGGCGAGATCGGCCGCGGCGCCTTCGCGGAGCGGGACGACCTGACCGGCGCGGTGGTCCGCGCCGAGGTCGACCAGCGGCCGCTGAGCCGCGAGGAGCGCGTGTACAACCTCTACAGCGTGCTGCTCGGCGCGACGGTGACGACGTCGCACGCCGCCAACGCCGGGGTGCTCGCCTTCCTCGACGACCCCGCGCAGTTCACGCGCTGGCAGCGCGACGGCGGCACCGACGCCCTGGTGGAGGAGGTGCTGCGCTGGTCGTCGCCCGCCAACCACTTCCTGCGGCACGCCCTGCGCGACACCGAGATCGGGGGCGTGCCCGTGCGCGAGGGCGAGGCGGTCGTGGTGTGGCTCGGCTCCGCCAACCGCGACGAGTCCGTCTTCCCCGACCCGTACCGCTTCGACGTGACCCGCGAGCCCAACAAGCACATCGCGTTCGGCGTCGGCGCGCACCGCTGCATCGGCGCGCCCATGGCCCGGCTCGCCCTGAAGGTGTTCTTCGACGAGGTCCGCGCGAGCGTCGAGCGCTTCGAGCCCGCGGGGCCCGTGGAGCACCTGGCGTCCAACTTCATCGCGGGCATCCGCAGCCTGCCGGTGCGCACGGTCCTGAGGCCGGGGCGGGCGCGGGACCTCGCGGGGCTCGCGCCGCTGACGCCTTCGTGAGCCCGTCAGCGGGCCCGGCGCCCGCCGAGCGCATGGCGTGCCACCTTGGCGACGACCGCCGGGTGGAACAGGGCTGAGGGCGGGGCCGTCATGTTCAGCACGCGCACGAACCGGGCCCAGACGCCCGCGTCGTGGGCGGCGACCGCGAAGACATGCCGGTTGTACCAGTGGGCGAAGCGGGCGGGCAGCGGCTTGCGGCCGGGGGCCCACATGAGGTCCGAGCTGGTGGCCATGGTCCAGGGGACCTGGATGACGCGGGCGGCGGCGCGCTGGTGGGCGCGGCTGAGGCCGTCGAGTCCGGACGCCTCTGCGCGGCGGCTCTCCAGCAGCGCGCCCAGCGCCTCCGCTTCGAGCGCGGCGACCGTGAGCCCCTGTCCGTACACCGGGTTGAAGACGCAGACCGCGTCGCCGACGGCGATGAGGCGCTCGGGCCAGCGGGCGTTCTTGTGGTGCAGGCGCCACTCGTTGCCGGGGTTGGTGTAGCGGTGGATCTCCCCCTGCCGGGTGCCGCACTTGATCTGTTCGGCGAGGCGGGGGTTGCCGAGGGTGTCGGCGAAGGCGAGGTAGCCGTCGTCGTCGGTGGGCGGGACGTGCCCGTCGACGCCGAACAGCGAGCACATCCAGCGGTGGTGCTCCACGGCGAGGACCACTCCGCCGCGCGGCACGCCGGGGGCGAAGGCCATCTGGTACGCGAGGTCGAAGTCCTGCCGGTCCCCCGGCGGGCGTTCATAGCTGGCGGAGGTGTAGGTGATCTTCGCCTGGACGACGGTCTTGCCGGACACCGGCAGGCCCGCGTCGGTGAGCCAGCGGTCGACGGCCGTGGCGCGGCCGGAGGCGTCGACGACGAGGTCGGCGGTGACCTCGACGGGTTCGGCGGCGCCGTCGGCGCGGTAGCGGACGCGGTCCAGGCGGCCGGGGGCGCTGCCCGTCACCGTCTCGCAGCGCACGCCAGCGAGCAGGCGGACGGCGGGCAGGGCCACCACGCGTTGCCGCAGGCGTCGTTCGAGCTCGTCGCGGGTGAAGGTCTGGACGCTGATGCCGACCGGGTCGGGCGGCGCGTAGCCGGTCGGCAGCAGGAAGCTGATGCGTTCGCCGTAGTCGAAGACGGGCGCGCCCAGGTCCGCGAGTTCCGCCCGCAGCCCCGGGAACAGCCGCTCCAGGGCGTCGCCGCCGCGGGCGAGCAGCGCGTGCGCGTGGTAGCCCTGTGGGACGTGGGGGTGCACGCCGGTGTCCGTCCGTACCGGATCGCGCTCCAGGAGGAGTACGTCGGCGAAGTGGTCGGCGAGGACGCGGGCGGTGACGAGGCCCGCGTATCCGCCGCCGATGACGACGGCGCGGGCCCAGCACGTGCCGTCCGGAAGGGCCGGAAGGGTCTGCCGGTCCGCTGCCATGCGGGTCCCCGTCTCTCTCGCCTCTGACGTGCTGCCACTTCACCGTGGACCGGCGCGGGGCTCAAGACCGCCCGGGGAGCGCACGGAAGCACGCGCGGATATCTCCCCCGTCGCGTGGGCGGGCCCGGCGTCGTGGCCTGCGTCATTGCGCTGTGCCGCACGAACGTACCCGTCGCCGTCGGCACCGGGCCACACTCGTCGCGGCGGAACCACTCACTTCCCGCCGGGGACGGGAGGACGACGGCCGCGGCGCCCCAGCGCCGCGCCCGGCAGGCCCGGGCCGGCCGAACGGGCCATGCCCGAAGAGCCGTTGTCACCGTTCAGGGCCCGTCTCCCCACCGTGCCGGGGCGGCCGTCGCGTGCCGCGCGCCGCCGTCATCGGCCGCATCTCAGGAAGGTGAACGACATGCGTGTCTCTCTCCGTCTCCCGCTGCGGCGGCAGGCCGCCGTCGCGATCGCGGCGACCGCTCTCGCGGCGGGCGCGACCCTCGCCGCCGCGCCCTCGGCGGGGGCCGCCCCGGCGGCTCCGGCCAGGGCCGCCGAGCCGCACTGCAACTACATCTCCGACTCGTCCCGCCCGACCGTGCGCCCGGGCGACACGGGGAACAAGGTCAAGCAGGTGCAGTGTCTGATCAATACGTACAGCAAGTTCTCCGAATGGCTGAACGTGGACGGCGATTACGGTCCCGCCACCAAGCGGGGCGTCGCCTACGTCCAGCGGTGCAACGGGACCGACGGAGGCGTCGACTACGAGGTCGGCCCCAGCACGTGGTACCGGCTCTACAACCCCAAGCCCGCGTGCCGCCTGTGACCGGCTGACCGGATGCCCGGGCCGTCGCCCTCACGCCTCGCGCAGCCCCGCGAGCAGCCGGTCGAGTGCCTCCCTGGTACGGGCGACGTCATCCGGGTCCGTCGACGAGGCGAGCCACAGGGCCGCCTCGTTCATCGCCCCCGAAAGCAGCCGGGACAGCGGGGCGACCGGCTGGGGGGCGATGATCCCGCCCTCGACGAGGTCGGCCAAGGCCTCGTCGAGGTGCCGGGCGGACGCCGTCTCGTCCATGGCCCGCCAGGCGCTCCAGCCGAGGACGGCGGGCCCGTCGATCAGCATGACGCGCTGGATCTCCGGGTCGTGGGTCGCGGTGAGGAAGGCCTGGCAGCCCGCCGTGAACCGGGTCCAGGGGTCGTCGTGCTCCTCGGCGGCCGCGGCCACGCGCCGGGCCACGTCCCGCTGCACCTCTTCGAGCACGGTGCGGAACAGGTCGGCCTTGTCGGTGAAGTGGTGGTAGAGGGCGCCCTTGGTGACCTCGGCCGCCCGCACGATCTCCGCGAGGCCCACCGCCGCGTAGCCGCGGGCGGCGAAGAGCCGCCCGCTCTCCTCCACGAGCCGGGCGCGGGTCTGTTCCCGCTGCCGCGCCCGCGTGCCGGACTGCCTGGTCATCGCACCTACCCCTCATTGACATACCAACGGTATGTGAATACATTCTTTCGCGTACCGATGGTATGCGAATGAGGGGGCACCCATGGAACTGAACGGCTTCTACCCGGTGATCGCCACGGAACGGCTGGCCGAGTCCCACACCTTCTACACCCAACTGCTCGGCTTCGAGACGACGTTCACCTCCGACTGGTACGTGAGCCTGAAGCGCCCCGGCGACTCGCCGTACGAGCTGGCGCTGCTCGACCACACCCACCCGACGATCCCCGAGGGATACCGCGTGCCCGCGCGGGGGCTCCTGCTGAACTTCGAGGTCCCGGACGTGGACGCCGAGTGGGAGCGCCTCGTCACCCGCGGCGGCCTGCGCCCCGAACTCACCCTGCGCAGCGAGGACTTCGGCCAGCGCCACTTCATCGTCGCCGACCCGAACGGCGTCCTCATCGACGTCATCACGCCCATCGCCCCCACGGGCGCCTACGCCGAGCAGTACGTGGAGCCGTCCACGGGGCGCAGCACGAGGTAGCCCTGGTGTGCACTGGGCGACCAGGGCAGCCGGTGGGCGAAGAGGGCTTCGACGAACGGGGTCGCGCGGTGGTAGACGTACACCGAGGTCTCCACGCCCGCGATCCGCGGGGTGTCGATGAGCAGCGGGATGTCGGCGAGGAAGTACCGCACCGCCTCGTGGACCTGCTCCTCGCTCGGCGGCCGCCGCATGCGGTGGACGAGGACGTCGCGCGAGGCGCTCAGGCACATCGCGCGGAACGCGGGGTCGGCGCGGAACCAGTGCAGGGCCTGCCGGTGCAGACGGCGGAAGGCCGCGTTCGCCTTCAGGTGCTCCCAGTCGAGCAGGAAGGGGTCCACGTCCTCGCGCCCGGTGGCGCGGAGGAGCCCCTCGCGGATGCGGTTGCGCATCTTCAGACCGTTCTCGTGCGCCCGCCGCCTGGCCTTGTCCGCGGGCATCCCGGTGGCGGTGAGCGTGTGCCGCGATGGCACGTCGGGGAGGTGGAAGTGGACCCGCTCGAAGCGGGGCAGCGCCCAGTGGCAGAGCTCGGCGACGCGGGCGCGCTTGAAGTAGGAGTTGAAGGGGCTGACGCCCACGCACGCGTGCTGGGCCAGGTCGACGAGGGCGCGGCAGCGGGCGGTCAGCGGTTCGGCGGCGAACGTCCCGCCGCCGGCCGCGCCCGTGTCGGTGCTCACATCAGCTCCGCGGCCTTCTTCCCGAGGTGGTGCCCCAGCTCCCGGTAGGCGTCGAACTGGGCGTGGTCGAACCACTGGTCGAAGGTGGCCTGGCGGGGGAATGCCTTCTCGTGGAGGGCGTAGCTCAGCAGCTCGTACGGCATGTCGGGGGTCAGGCTCGCCTTCACGAAGACGATGGTCCCCTTCGTGTCGGCCGGGGTGGTGGCCGAGAACCTGACCGGCTCCGGGTAGGTGATCGTGCCGCGCACGACCCCGGTGGCGGAGAACCGGGCGTTCAGCGCGGCCATCGGCTCCTCGGGCGCGAGCGGGGGCGCGCTGCCCGGCACGAGGCCCAGCAGGCTCTGTCCGTCGTCCTCGAAGGTGATCTTCACCCCGAGGTCCTCGTAGGCGAGCGTCACCGCCTGCGCGAGCGTGGTCGCCAGCGGCGGCGTGTCCCCGGAGGAGTCGATGACGCAGACGGTACGGCAGCGCAGCCGCAGGAGTTCGACCAGGCCGAGATTGTCGAAGTGGCCGCC
This sequence comes from Streptomyces sp. NPDC043996, assembly GCF_056435225.1. Classification (NCBI taxonomy): domain Bacteria; kingdom Bacillati; phylum Actinomycetota; class Actinomycetes; order Kitasatosporales; family Streptomycetaceae; genus Streptomyces; species Streptomyces sp. NPDC043996. The sequence continues at coordinate 621,547 of NZ_JBWKEY010000002.1, forward strand.
GTCGGTGCACAGCAGCAGGGGCGTGGTGTCCGGGTACCGGCCCACCAACTCCTGGAGCTGGTAGCGAAGGCGCCGCACCCGGGGCAGCCTCGGCAGGGTGCGGTCGGGGCCGTACTTCGCCAGCTCGCCGACGTACAGGGGGTTGGGCACCCAGGTGCCGAGGCGGACGTTGGACAGGGCGAGCAGGCGCTCCATGAACGTCGTCTGGGAGCCCATCGCGGAGGCGAAGGCGGCCCCGGACACGGCGACGGCCGACTGCACGGTCAGGTCGCGCTCGATCAGCGCGGGCGCCGTCCGCTGCAGGGTGTCCGTGCGGACCCAGCCCGTGTCGGGGCCGCCGCAGTAGTCCGAGGCGAAGGTGAAGGGCACGGCGGGGCGGCCAGGGGCGGTGCGGTTGCGCAGCGAGACGGCCGCGGAGGCGGCGAAGATGACCTGCGGAAAGCCCTCGACGCGCTGGGCGTAGCGGTGCAGCGGAGTCGCCTCCGCGTGGTAGTCGTACGGCAGGGCGCCGACGGAGCCGTCCCGCAGCACCGCGCGGCGCACGGCGAAGGCGCTGGCGAGGCGCTGCCGGTAGAACGGGTGCAGGCTCAACGTGGTCTGGTCGATCGCGAGGGCGAGCACGACCAGGGCGATCGGCGCGCCCCACCGCCACGCCGGGTGCCAGGTGCCCGCGTACACGGCGGCCCAGGACATCAGGGCGAGCCCGAAGAACGCGACCAGGAGCAGCACGAGCCAGCACACCACGGCCTTCACCCAGCCGCCGCCGACCTGGGTGACCAGGGACGTGCCGCCCTTGGCGAACAGGCCCGCCCCCTCGCCGTCCGGCTTGACCTTCTTCACCGTCTTGTGGACGGCGGTGAACCAGGTGCCCAGCGTGGTCGCCGCCGCGGTCAGGGCGCCGAGCAGGGTCATGCCCGTCCCGCTGTCCTGCCACAGGCCCCAGTCGTCCGCCTTGGCGGCCAGCGAAGCGAAGAACCAGATCACCGCCGGGAGCGCGAGGGAGAGCACGGCGACGGCGAGCGCGATGCCCACGACCCCGGCGACCGCGGCGCGCAGCCACGCCGGGCGTGACCTGGCGGTGCCCGCGCGGGCGATTCCGTACCCCACGGACACGAGCCCGGCCAGGGCCAGCAGGGCGAGGACGGGATACCAGGCGTACGGGAACAGTTGGAAGCCCACGGCGTCGTCCCCGCGCAGCCTGCCGAGGTCGGTCAGCGGCAGCCGGGAGTAGAACGCGTGCAGGAACTGGCCCGCCACGGCGAAGAGCAGCGCCAGCATGCCCAGGGACACGGTCAGGCCCCGCAGCACCGCCCCCACCGCCTCGGCCTTCTCCTTGGGGGCGTCCGCCAGGTACTTCGCGTGCCTGCGGACGTGGTCCTCCTCCGGGCTGCCGGGCTCGAACACGTCTCCCGGGCGCGCGAGACCGGTCGGGGCCGGGGCGCTCTCGTCCTGGTCCTCGCCGCGGGCACCGGTCAGGGCCAGTTGCAGGGCCCCCGCCAGGTAGCCGCCGCCGGACACCGACACCAAGTACCGCGCCTTGAGCAGCTGTTCGCGCAGCGCCTGGAGCGCGCCGAGGGTGACCGAGGCCGACCGGATGCCGCCGCCGGAGACGCAGAAGCCGATCTCCGCGGGCGGGCGGCCTGGCGGCTGGTAGGCGCGCGTGCGCCTGCGGGCCGCGGCGCCGGTCTCCGGGTCCTGGGGGGCATGGGTCTCCCCCGGTTGCCCGGGGCCGGTCCACTCGGAGCGGGGTTCCCCGTCGTGCGGCGCGGTGGGCGGCAGGATCACGTCCGGGTCGTTCCACTCCTGTGTGCCGTTGGCGAGCCGGTGGGCGTGGGCCACGACGGCGGGGGTGTCGGGGCCGTCCGCCTGGGGGCGCCGCGCCACCGAGGGCGGCCACAGCGCGCGGAAGCCGACGGTGAGCGCCATCAGCAGGGCCGCCGCCGCCAGCGGGACGACGAGCGCCCACTTCACCTGGGCGCAGCAGGACGCCCACGTCAGATCCCCGACCGGGTCGCCGTCCAGGCGGTTCAGGGCCCGCCACAGGAAGACGTTCTCCGCGCAGTCCGCGAGGACCACCACGGCGGTGAGGGCGAGGCCACGCCGGGCCCACCGGCGCACGGACGCGCGGTGGAGCAGGAGGTGCCCGAGCCCGAACGCCCCGGCCAGGGCCGCCGCGTACCCGGGAACGAACAGGCGCCAGTCGAGCACGAGGCCGTCCTGGAAGAGCCCGGCTCCGCCTCCCGCGCCCCGCACGACCTCGCGTGCCGTGCCCGCCGTGGCCGCGAACTGCAGCAGCAGTTCCGAGCGCGTCGAAGGCCTGTCGAGGAACGGCGGATCGGTGCCGTACCAGATCATCGCGCAGAGACCCGCGGTGAGCCCGAAGAGGCTGAGCGCCACCGCCCAGCCGGGGATGGCACGCGGCCTCGGCCGCGTCGGAGCGCTAGGCATGCGGGCAAGCTAGCCGTCCGGGTCCCGGACGCGAGGGTGCTCGGCGTGACGGGCTGGCACACCACCCGCTCGGCGTACATGCTGGTGACATGCGCAAGTCGACGGCGGCGGTGGGCAGTTCCGTGTTCCTGGCGCTCGCGCCGGGGGTGGTGGCCGGGGTGGTGCCGTGGTGGCTGACGCGGTGGGAGGCCGGGCACTGGTGGGGGGCCGTCCGGGTGGTCGGGGGCGTGCTGCTCGCCGTCGCGGGCGCGGTCCTCGCGCACGCCTTCGCGCGGTTCGTGACCGAGGGACTCGGCACCCCCGCCCCGGTGCTCCCGACCGAGCACCTGGTCGTGGGCGGCCTCTACCGGCACGTGCGCAACCCCATGTACGTCGCGGTGGTGGCCGCCATCGCCGGACAGGGGCTGCTGCTCGCCCGGCCGGTGCTGCTTGGGTACGGCCTCGTCGCGGGCGCGGCCATGGGTGCCTTCGCCCGGTGGTACGAGGAGCCCGCGCTGCTGCGCGCGCACGGCGCCGCGTACGCGCGCTACCGCGCGGGCGTCCCGGCCTTCCTGCCCCGGCTCCGGCCCTGGCGCGGCTGACGGGGCGCGCGCTCCCGCGCGCACTTCCTGATCCATAACACCGCGCGCGCCATGGCCAGTTGGTACGGTTCCCTACATCCTCGCGGCGGTGGCCGGGGAACCCCCCGCGAGGCGTACAGGGGGGACGACGCTCATGACGACGACGGTGAAACCACGGCTGGTCCTGGTGCACGGCATCGGAGGTCCGCGCGACATCGAGCAGGAGCGGCGGGAGTGGCGCCTGGCGCTCGCCGAGGGCGCGCGGGCGGCGGGGCACGCCGCAGCGGTGTCGGGCCTGACCATGGACTGGTCGGTCGACACGGCCTTCGCCCACTACGCCGACCTCTTCGCCCGCGGCGGCGCCCAGGGGCCGGGCACGGCGGATCTCGACGAGGAGACGGCGGAGCTGACGCTCGCCGTGGCCGCCGAGGTGATCGACGCGCTCCTCGCCTCGCCCGAGCACGCGGGGGACGCGACGCTGCTGCGGCTGCGGGAGCAGGCGCGGCCCGTGCCCCTGGACGCGGCGGGGCGGCCCAAGTCGCCCGAGGGCGTGGGCGCCCTGGGGCGCAGGGCGAGTGCCGTGTGCGCCAAGCTGGCGCGCGCTCCGGGCGCGCAGCGCGCCCTGCGGCGGGCCAGCGCCGCCCACTGCCTCGGCGTCCTGTCGCAGCCGGGGCGGTACTTGCGGCGCGCGGAGCCCGGGCCGCTGCCCGACGGCCGCACCGCCCCGCTGGACGAGCGGATCCGCGCCCGCGTGCTCGACCTGCTCGACCCCCAGCGGCCCGCGATCGTCATCGCGCACTCGCTGGGCTCGGTCGTCGCCCTGGAGGCGCTCTCCGCGTACGAGGGGCCGGTGGCGCTGTTCGTCACCATCGGCTCCCCGATCGCCATGAACGCGCTGATCTGGCAGCGGCTGCGGCCGAGACCCCCGGCCGTGCCCGCCACCGTCGCGCGCTGGGTCGACTGCTGGGACGGCGACGACCCGGTGGTGCCGCTGCGCCGCCTCGCCGACCTGGTGGAGCCCAACGCGGCGGGCGTGCGCCCGGAGCCGGTGCCGCTGGACTCCCGCGTGCTGTGGACCCACGGGGCGAGCTGCTATCTGCGGCGCCGCGAGGTGGCCGCGCCGGTGGTGCGGACCCTCGCCCGCCTTGCCGGGGAGTCATGAGCGGGACGTCGGCGGCGGCCCTGCCGCAGGCCCGGCACGTCCTGGTCGTCGCCACCCAGTGCCCCCAGGCCGACCACGAGCTGGCCGACCTCGTGAAGGTCGCGCGAGCGCTGCACGACGCGCTCACCGACCCCGCGCTCGGCGCCTGCCAGGACAGCGGCGTGGCCGGTGCGGAGCTCGTGCGGTCCGGCCGTGCCGGGCACCGGGCGGTGGAGGACGCGGTCCGTGACGCGATCGTGCGCGCCGGTGACGCGCGCGCGGTCCTCGTCCTCGCCTTCCTCGGCCACGGGCAGTCCCCCCACGGCACCCCGCACCTGCACTACATGGCGCACGACAGCGAACGCGACGACGAGACCACGTCGGTGGACGTGAACGGCCTCCTCGCGAAGGCCGTCAACCGACGGGGCGTCGCCGGGGTCATCGCGCTCCTGGACACGTGCCACTCCGGCGCCGCCGCGCCGCTGGCCGGGGACCTCGTCGGCGGCTTCCGCGACGGCCAGACCCGGCTCGCGCTGCTTGCCGCCGCGCCCGCCCGGGAGCCCGCCTACGACCTGGACTTCAGCCGGCGCATCAGCGCGCACCTGCGGGCCGGGTTCGACGGCGCGGGCGAGTACGTGCCCGTGGCCCGCTACCGCGCCGCCCTCGCCGCGGAGCTGCCGGACCAGGACCCCGTGGCGCTGGCCTACGACGGCGACCCGACCGCCGAGCAGGACCTGTGGCTCGCCGTCAACGTCCAGCGCACGGCGGTGCGCGTCGCCGAGGGCCTCGGCGAGATCGGCACCCAGGACCTGGCCCTCGCGCTGCGGTCCTGGCCCCAGGGCGAGGCGCGGGGCGGCGCCTCCTACGAGTACGGCACGGAGCTGCGGGACCTGCGCGACCGGGCCGCCCGCAGCACGGACCTCGGCGCGCTGCGGGTGCGCGAGGTGGCCGACGCGCTGCTGCTTGTGCGGGAGGCGGAACAGTTCCTCGTCACCTGGGCCGGACGCGTCCTGACGAGCTACACCGTGCGCCGGGCCATGGCCGAACTCAACACCGGCGGCGACCGCCGCGAGCCCGTGCGGGCCGCGCCCCGCCTTTCGGGGGCCGAACTCCTGCGCCACTTCCTGGAGCACGCGGCGCTGCGCGAGACCGACAGGGACGGCCACCACACCTGTACCGCGGCGGTGGCCCGGTGCCTGGTGGCCCTCGCCCAGGTCTGCGACCTGGACCCCGCCGACGACGAGATCCGGCGGTGGGCCGACGCGCACGGGCTCACCCTGGAGCTCAACGACGCCCGCGAGTGGGCGCGGCGCCTTGGGCAGCAGGGCGAGGCGAGCCTCGTGGTGAGCCTGCACGCGGCGCGCTGCGACTGGCCGGAGTCGCTGACCGCCTGGCTGCGCAGGGGCGAGGAGTGCTCGGGCGCCCAGACGTTCGCGTGCGCGCCCTCGCAGGCGGGTGTCGAGCAGGTCCTCGGGGACGTCCTGGAGTGGGCCGAGGAGCGGCTGCCCCCGGAGGTCCGGATCGGCAGCGTCGACATGGTGGTACGGGCGGAGCTGCTGCCGAAGTGGCGCCCGGAGCAGGCCGAGGTGGGGCTCTTCCTGCTCGGCGCCGAGCGGTCGGTGGTGCTGCGCTGGGCCGACCGGCTCTTCGTGCCGCGCTATCTGCGCCGCATGAACGAGATCGCGCGCCGCCGCCTGGAGTCGTGGCAGCACCACGTGCTCACCACCGGCAAGGCCCCGGTCGACTGGGTGCGCGCCGCCAGCGCCGGCGAGGTGGAGCAGGTGCGCTGGGCGTTCAAGACGGGCTCGTGCCAGCTGGCGGCCGGCATCGGCGACCGGTCCGGCGTGTTCGCCGAGCTCGTCCAGGTGCTGCTCCCCTACACGCCGGTGCTCCTGTGGCCCGACGACGAGGACGGCGTGGTCGCCGAACCGCCCGAGGGCCTCGCCCGGTTCTGGGAGCGCCTGCCCGCCGACTTCGCGCTCGCGCAGCAGCTGCGCTGGGCCGCGCAGGTGGGCGGCGCGGGCGCCGGACCGCCCACCGGCGACGGCGTCCACCTGGCGGAACTGGCCGCGCTGCGGGCGGCCTGGCACGACCTGCCCTGGCTCGACTTCTGCGACTCCCTCCAGGAGCGGGCCCCGCTGCCAGCTGGAGGTACGTGATGGCCTGGGACACCTACTACCGGGGCACCGGCGAGCCGCACGACACGCGGCTGCCCGACCCGCCGCCGTGGCGCGTCTTCCCGCGCCGCTCCGCGCCGCGGACGTTCCAGCCGCCCGAGGGCCTGACGGACGCGGTCAACGCCGCCGTGTTCCTGCACCGCCCGCTGCTGATCACGGGGGCCGCGGGCAGCGGCAAGTCGACCGTCATCGAGCAGGTGGCGGACGAGCTGCTCCTCGGGCCCGTGCTGCGCTGGCACATCACCTCGCGCTCCACCCTGTCCGACGCGCTGTACCGCTATGACGCGCTCGGGCACATCCACACCCTGCGCCTGGCCCAGTCCGGGGCCACCGCCGCCGGGCACACGGACGACATCGCCGCTTTCCTGCAGCTCGGCCCGCTCGGCACGGCCCTGCTCCCGGACTCACCGCGGCCGCGCGCCCTGCTGATCGACGAGATAGACAAGAGCGACCTCGACCTGCCGAGCGACCTGCTCGACGTACTGGAACGGGGGGTGTACGAAATCCCCGAGCTGGTGCGCCACAGCAAGCCCCGGGTGCCGGTGCGGCGCTGGCGAGGCGACGGCGAGGACAAGGCGTCCGAACGGCCGCCGTATGAGGTCCACGGCGGGCGGGTGCAGTGCAGCCGGTTCCCGTTCATCGTGATGACGAGCAACGGCGAGCGGGAGTTCCCCGCGCCCTTCCTGCGGCGCTGCATCCGCTACGACATGCCGCCGCTCTCGGTGGACCTGCTGCGCGCGGCGGTGGAGGCGCACGTGGGGCAGTCCCTGCCCGCGGACGCGGCCGACCTCGTCAAGGCGTTCGTCGAGCGGGTCGCGCACGGGCAGACGCTGGCGGTCGACCAGCTCCTGAACGCGGTCAAGCTCGTCATCGACGACCAGGGGCCCACCGGGGAGCAGCGCGAGCGCCTGATCAGCTATCTGCTGCGGAACCTGACCGGTGCGTGATCCGCTCGCCGGGGTGCTCGCCGCCCTCGTCGACACCCTGCCGCCCGACTGCCACGACGCGGCGCTCCTCGCGGACGTCCTGTGGCTCGCGGCGGCCTCCGCGGGGCGGGCGGGTGCCGACGAGGACGCCGAGCCCGACGGTCCGCGCCCGCCGCCGGAGCCCGGTGCGCCCGACGAGGAGCCGCCGTCGGGGGCGCGGCCGCCGACCGCCCGGGAGCCCACGCCGCCGGACGCCCCCGATCCGCACCCTGATCCGGACCCCGACGCGGGCCCGGGCGAGGGGCCCGGCGACACCCGCCGCGGCCCCTACGGCGTCTACGAGAACCTGCCCGGCGACCCGGAGGACACCGAGGACGCCGGGAGTTCCCTCGCCGAGCCGGTCACCGTCGCGGCGGGCCGGGCGCTGCCCCAGGCCGTCGAACTGGGGCGTTCCCTGCGCCCGTTCATGCGCCGCTTCCTCCGGGGCCGCCGACTTGGCCTGGACCTGGCCGCCACCATCGAGTCGTACTCCCGCGGCGGCGAGCTGCTTCCGGTGGTCGCCCCGCTGCCGGAGCCGTGGTTCGACGTGCTGCTCGTCGTCGACACCCATCTGACCATGGAGGTCTGGCAGGGCGCGGTGCAGGAGTTCGCGACGCTCCTGGAGAACAGCGGCGCCTTCCGCCAGGTGCACCGCTGGCAGCTGTCGACGGAGCCGCACCCGGACGTGACCGACGCGCGCGGCCGGGTGGTGAGTTCGCGGAGCGTGGCGGCGCCCGACGGGCGGCGGCTCGCCCTGGTGGTCTCCGACTGCGCGGCGCCCGCCTGGTACGGCAGCGAGGTGTGGCAGCTCCTTCGCGACTGGGCCGGGCACCTGTCGGTCTCCCTGGCCAGTCCGCTGCCGTCGCGCCTGTGGCACCGCACGGCCCTGGACCTGCCCGCGGTGCGGGTGCGCAGCAGGCTGCCCGGGGTGCCCAACACGGCCCTCGCCGTCACCGTGCCCCCGCACCTGCGGTCCGTGCTTGGCGAGGGCGGCACCCATGTGCCGGTGCCGACGCTTTCGTTGACCGCGCACTCGCTCAACCGCTGGGCGCGCGGCATGGTCCGGGGCTCGCCCGAGGGCTACGAGGCGGTCCTGGTGACGCCGTTCGGGGCGCCCGACGACCCGTTCGCGGAAGCCGGGGACGAGCAGGCCGCGGCGCCCGCGGGCGGGCCGCGCCACGAGGGCGCGGGCCCCGCCGAGGCCTTCATCCGCACGGCGGCGCCGCCCGCCGTGCGCCTCGCCGGTCTGTGCAGCGCCTTCCGGCGCCTCAGCCTGCCGCTGATCCAGCTCATCCGGCAGGAGGTGGTGCCGGAGGCGACCGCGTCCGACGTCGCCGAACTGCTGATGAGCCAGGTCCTCGACATCAGCGCCGCGCCCGGCGCACCGCAGGTCATCAGCTTCCAGGAGCGGGCCCGCGCCCCGCTCGCCAGGACCGCGGGGCGGCACGACGCCTGGCTGGTCCTGGACGCCCTGAGCCGCCACATCGCCGAGCGCGTACGCCTTCCCGGCCAGGGCCTGAACGCGATCGCCGCCCTGGACGCGGAGGAACTCCCCGAAGCGCTGCGGCCGTTCGCCTACGCCACCGACGAACTGGTGGCGGCGCTGCGCGTCGGCGCGCCCCGCGACCGGACGCCGCCGGACGGCGCGAGCCCCGCCGAGGGCGACGGGCCGCGCCCGTTCCTGCCCGACCCCCTGCACAGCGCCGCCCTGCTGATCGGGGCCGCGCCCGAGGACGCGCGGGCCCACGACGAGGTCGCGCAGGCCCTCGCGGAGCTGTCCATCCTGCTGACCTCGCCCGACGGCTGGGACCTGCCCGCCGAGCGGTGCGTGTGCCTGATCGACGCGGGCGCGGCCGAGGTGCGCGCGGCCCTGCGCGAGACGGCCGCGATGGCGGACGAGGCGCTCCTTGTCTGGTACGTGGGCCACGGGCCCGCGATCCGTGCCGCCACCGGGATCTGGGTGCCCGGCATGGACGGCGCTCCGGTGCGCCCCGACGAGCTGGTGGACGGCCTGGACACGGCGCACCTGGTGGTGGTGGAGGACGGCTGCCCGGCGAAGCAGGGCGTGCGCCTGGCCGAGGCGCACCGGCCGCGCGCGGGGGTGACGTGGCTGACGTACGAGTACGCGCCCGGCGAGCGTCCCGCCGCCCTGACCCGGCACGTGCTGCGGGCCGTCGCGGACGGCATGCCAGGGGGTCCCGCGCTGCTCGCCGCCGACCGCCTGGTGGGGGCGGCCGCCCGGGGCGCGCCGGAGGGCTGGGCCCTGCGCTCCACGCTCATCGGGCACCCCGACGGCGTGGCGCCCGCGCTGGCGCGCAACCGGGCGTCGGCACCCCCTCGGCGGCGGTCCGCGCCGGAGGCGTCGGTGCGCAGGACCCTGGCCCGGGTGAGCGAGGAGCTGCGCCTGGAGGAGCTGGGCGGCGCGACGTCGGTGGCGGCGGCGGTCCTCACCCCCCTCCTCACCTTCCTGGCCTCCAGGATCAGAAGGCCCCGGCGCGACCGGAGCCTTCCGGAGGCCGCCGCGGGCGGCACGTTCGGGGCCGAACTGACGGAGTTCCTCGGCTCGTACGGGGTCTCCGTGCGCCCGGGGCCCGAGTTCGCCCTGATGTGCGCGGCCGGGACCGGGGAGTCGGCCACCGCGGTGCCCGCCGAGATCCTCAACTGCGACGACGTCTCGCGCTGGGTGCGGCCGCCCGGCGCCGACGGCGTGCTCGATCCGTCGCGGACCACGCCGTTCGCGCTGCTGCTCGTCCTCGACAGCGGCGTGGGCGACCGCCGCCGCTCGCTCGCCGAGCGGGTGAGCGTCACCCGGGGCGCCGACACCGGGGTGGTGACGCTGCGCTTCCCCAGCGCGCCTCCGGCACCGGCGCGCGTGCGGACGGCGGCGGAGTCGTGGACGGAGCAGGTGCGGGAGGCGGTGGCGGCGTTCTGCGTCACGGCGGGCAAGCCGGGGCCGTGGCGGACCCAGCGGATCCTCACCGCGCTGGGGAAACCGTCCATGCCGCCAGGCATGACGAACCCCCAACTCCTCTCCCTACGACCGGATCTGACGCACCTGGGTTCCTGCCCGCCCCACGCCGACGGGGAGGCACAGGTCCCCGCGGCCCTGGAGATCGCCGGTCTGCTGCCGACCGAACGCCTGGCGTCGGAGCCCGACGTCACCGTCCTCTACCAGTCCGAACAGGACGTCTACGCCTTCGTGGCGGTCGAGATCCCCGTAGTCCTCACGTTCATGTGGGGCACCGGGCTGCCGCTGGACGTCACGCTGCTGCACGTGGCGCAGGGGACGTGACGGCGGAGGGTCTGTCCCGGCGGCTAGCCGCGCCGGATCTCCCGCACCAGACCGGTGATCAGGTCCGCCCGCTCGGCCATGGTGTCGACCAGGACGTACTCGTGGTCGGCGTGGGCGCCGCCGCCGACGGCGCCCAGGCCGTCGAGGGTCGGCACGCCCAGGGCGGCCGTGAAGTTGCCGTCGCTGCCGCCGCCGACGGCCACGCCTTCGAGGCCGGGGCGCAGCCGCCGCGCGAGCGCGAAGAGTTCGGCCGACGCGGACTCGGGCATCGGCGGGCGGCCGATGCCGCCGTCCACCGTGATCCGCGCCCCGTCCAGGCGCGGCGCGAGGGCCGCGAACGCGGCTTCGACGCGGTCCGTCTCGGCGGCCGACTCCACGCGGACGTCGACGGTGATGCTCGCTTCGGCGGGCACGACGTTGTCCAGGGTGCCCGCGGCGGCGACGGTCGGGGTGACCGTCGTGCCGAGGTCGGGCCTGGCGATCGCCGCGATGGCGAGGACCTGGTGCGCCGCCTCGATCAGCGCGTTGACCCCGGCCTCGGGCTCCAGGCCCGCGTGCGATGCGCGGCCCGCGATGTGGACCTGGAAGGTGCCGCAGCCCTTGCGGCCTGTCTTCAGGCCGCCGCCGTCGGCGGCGCCTTCGAGGACGAGCACGGCCCCGCAGGCGCGGGCCCGCTCCTCGATGAGGGCCCGCGAGGAGCGCGAACCCACCTCCTCGTCGGCGGTCACCAGGATCTCCACGCCCGAGCGGTCCGCGAGCGCGGCGACGCCGTGCACGGCCTGCACCAGGCCGCCCAGCATGTCGAAGACGCCGGGTCCCGTCGCCCGCCCGTCCGCGACGCGGAAGGGGCGGCTGTGCAGGGTGCCGAGGGGGAACACCGTGTCGTGGTGGCCGAGGACCAGGACCTTGGGGTCGCCTCCGCCCGACCAGCGGACGTGCGTGCCGCCCTCGCTCTCCACCAGGGCGGCCCGCCCGCCGAGGCGGTCCTCCAGGACGGCGGCGACCGCCTTGGCCGAGGCCAGCAGGGCGTCGAGGTCGCGTGAGGGCGACTCGGTCTCGACGAGGGTGCGCAGGTCGTCGAGCATCGCGTCGACGCGCGCGTCGCCGGTGGTGTGCGTGGTCATGCCATCAGCCTAGTCGGCGGGTCAGGGCCGCCGGGCGGCCCCGGGACCGGTCCGGGGCCGCGCGCCGCTAGCCGCTAGCCGCTAGCCGCTAGCCGCTAGCCGAGCGTCGACAGGAGCTTCGCGAGGCGGGTGGCGTTCGGGCCTGTCAGGGCCTGGTAGTGGTCGCCGGGGAGCGTGGTGACGGTGACGGTGTCGGCCAGGTCGAGCCACTCCTCGGACTTGGGGGTCTCCTCCTCGGTCTCGACGACGTGGAGTTCGACGTCCGCGGGTCGGGGGGCGTACGTGCGGGCGGCGCGCAGGGCCGCGTCGGTGACGCGGAAGCGGCGTTCCATCTCGGCGACGTCGCCGAAGCCGACGGCCGTCACCAGCCAGGAGAAGACCTCCCGCGCGGGCGCCGTCCACAGCGCCTCGGGCGGGGTGACGCGGACCCCGGCGAGGCGGGCCACATCGCGTACGAAGCCGCGCAGTTGGGCGTTGCGGGACAGTTCGTGGTCCCAGTCGAAGGCGTCGGGCGTGGCGGTGTCGACGGTCACGACGGCGGGCACCTCGCCGCCCGCGCGCGTGTCCTGGACGGCCATCTCGTAGGCGAGGAGCCCGCCGAGGGACCAGCCCGCGTAGACGACGGGTCCTTCGGCCTCGGCGCGGAGTGCGCGCAGGTAGGCGGCCGCCGCTTCGGGGACGGGGCGGCCTTCGGTGTCGGAGGACTCGAAGGCGCACACCCGCCAGTCGCCGTCGAGGGCGGCCACGAGTTCCCGGTAGCAGAGCGCGGAGCCGCCGACCGGGTGGGCGAGGGCGAGGGTCGGGGTCCGGGCGCCCCGGCGCAGCCAGGTCATGGACCCGCCGGGCTCCGGGTGGCCACGGGAGGCGCGCGGGGCCGGGGACCGTTCCTCGGCGCGCCGCAGCCGGGCGGCGAAGCCGCTGAGCGTGGGGGCCTCCAGGAGGGCGGACAGCGGGACGCGTACGCCCCTTTCCTGCTCGACGCGGCTCATGACCTGGGCGGCGAGCAGGGAGTTGCCGCCGAGGCGGAAGAAGTCGTCGTCGGCGCGCACGTCGGGGACGCCGAGCGCCTCGGTCCACAGCCGGGCGACGAGGTGTTCGTGCGGGGTCGCCGCGGGTGCTCCGCCGTCCTTGTGCGCGGTGGGGGCCGCGAGGCCGGCCAGGGCGGTCCGGTCGACCTTGCCGTTGACGGTGACGGGGAGTTCGGGCAGCAGGACGTACGCGGCGGGCAGCATCGTCGCGGGCAGCAGGCGCTCGGCGTGGTCGCGCAGGGACGCCGTCAGGGCGGCGGGGTCGTGGTCCGGGGCGGCGGGGACCACGCAAGCGGCGACGCGGCGCCCCGCACCCGCACCCGCACCCGCACCCGCACCCGCACCGACGACGACCGCGGCGGCCGCGCCGACGGCCTCGTGCGCGCCGAGGACCGCCTCGATCTCCGGCAGTTCGACGCGATGGCCGTTGATCTTCACCTGGTCGTCGTCGCGGCCGCGCAGCTCGATCCTGCCGTCGGGCAGGAGGCGCGCGCGGTCGCCGGTGCGGTAGAGGCGGGTGCCGGGCGGCCCGAACGGCGAGGGCACGAACCGGTGTGCCGTCAGGGCCGGGCGCCCGGTGTAGCCGCGCGCGAGGCCGGGCCCGCCCAGGCACAGTTCGCCGACGACGCCAGGCGGCACGGGGCGCAGCGCGGCGTCGAGGACGTACGTGGTGGTGTTGCGGACCGGGCGGCCGACGGGCAGGGCGGCAGGTCCCGGGACGGGCTCGACGGTGTCACTCGTGGAGTACACGGTGGTCTCGGTGGGCCCGTACAGCTGCCACAGCGCGCGGACTCGGGGGCGCAGGCGCGCGGCGAGCGCGGGCGGCAGGACGTCGCCGCCGGTGAGGGCGGTCAGCCCGGCGGCGCCGCGCCAGCCCGCGAGGAGCAGCATCTCCCACAGGGCCGGGGTGGCGAAAAAGCAGTCGGGCCGGTGGGTGTCGAGGAAGTCGGCGAGGAGGGCGCCGTCGCCGCGGCGGTGCGCCTCGCTGAGGACGAGGGCGGCGCCCGCGCTCAGCGGCAGCAGGATTTCCAGGACGCCGATGTCGAAGGCCGTGGTGGAGGCACTGGCGAGGGTGTGGCCGGGGCCGATGCCGAAGCGGTCGCGGGCGTCGCGCAGGCAGTCCCCGAGGGCGCGGTGGGACACCTCGGTGCCCTTGGGGCGGCCGGTGGAGCCCGAGGTGTAGAGGACGTACGCGAGCTGGTCGGGGTCCACGTCCTCGTGGGGCGGCGCGGGGCGTTGGCCGGGGCCCGTGGGGGCCAGGACGTGGACGCCCTCGGGGCCGGGTCCAGGACGGTCGCTGATCAGGGCCTTCGCCCCGGCGTCCCGGAGCATGTGGGCGTGGCGCTCGCCCGGGTGCGCGGGGTCAAGGGGCAGCAGCGCGCGGCCCGCCTTGGCCACGGCGAGCAGGGCAGCGGGCAGGTGGCCGCGGTCGTCGAGCAGGACGGCCACCGCGGTCTCGGGCCCGGGCGCGGCGGCCCGGACGCGGGCGGCGAGCGCGTCGCTCGCGGCGTCCAGGGCGGCGTACGTCAGGCTCTGGTCGCCGTGGCGCACGGCGACGGCGTCCGGGGTGCGCCGGGCCCAGTGGCGGAAGGCGGGCACGATGCCGTCGGTGTCGTCGGTGCCGGGCAGCGCGGTGGCCGCGGCGCGGCGTACGGCGTCGTGGTCGGCCGGTGTGTGCCAGGCGAGGTCGGCCAGGGGCCGGTCGGGCTCGGCGACGGCGGCGGCGAGCAGGACGGGAAGCCGGGCGAGGACCGCGCTCACGCTGGCGGGGTCGAGGATGTCCTCGTCGTAGCCGCAGAGGATCTCCAGGCCTTCGGGGTCCTGGAGGAGTTCGACGACGAGGTCGAACTGGAGCGAGGTGCCCTCCAGGTCGAAGTGGACGACGTCGAGGCCGGGCAGGTCCGGGGGCGCGGCGTCGTCGGGGCGGTAGGAGAACGTGACCTGGACCAGGGGCGAGGTGGCCGGGTCGCGGGTGTCCTGGACGGCGGCGACGAGCCGGGAGTACGGCATGTCCTGGTGGTCGAACGCGCCGAGCACGGCGTCGCGTTCGGCGCGCACGGCCTGGCGGAAGGTGGTCGCGGCGTCGAGGGGCGCGCGCAGGACGAGCATGTTGATGAAGAAGCCGACGACGTCCTCGGTGCCAGGGTGGGCGCGGCCGCTGACGGGCGCGCCGATGAGGGCGTCCCGCTGTCCCGTCCAGCGCCACAGCAGGACGCGGAAGGCGGTGAGCAGCACGATGAAGTCCGAGGCGCGGGCGGCGGCCGCGAACTCCCGCACCGCGCGGACGTCCCTCTCGGGCACCCGGTCCCTGGCGACGCCGCCCAGGGCGCTGCGGCGGCGCGGGCGGGGCCGGTCGGCGGGCAGGTCCACGGTCCGCGGGGCGCCGTCGAGGCGGTCTCGCCAGTACGCGGTGAGCGCGGTGAGGCGGTCCTCGTCGGCGTCGGCGCGCTGCTGGGCGACGGCGTCGGCGTAGCTGACGGGCGGCGGCGTGAGGCGCGGGCGGCGGCCGGTGACGCGGGCGGTGTAGAGCGCGCCGATGTCGGTGAGGGCGATGCCGACGGAGGCGGCGTCGATGACGAGGTGGTGGGCGACGAGGACGAGGACGTGCTGGTCGTCGTCGATCCGGTAGAGGCGGAACCGCACCGGCGGCCCGGTGCTCAGGTCGAACGGCAGGAGCAGTTCGGCGCGGCCCGCGCCGCGCACCTCGGCGTCGTCCCGGGCGGCCGCGACGGCGAAGTCGCAGCGCGCCTCGTCGTCGACGCGCTGGCGCGGCACGCCGTCCACGGCGTCGAAGACGGTGCGCAGGGCGGCGTGCCGACGGGTGAGGTCGGTGCAGGCGGCGCGCAGGGCGGGCACGTCTAGGGGGCCGCGCAGGCGCAGCGCGGCGGGCACGTTGGTCAGTCCGGGACGGTCGGTGAACTGCTCCCGGTACCAGAGGCTTTCCTGCTCGTGGGAGAGCGGGCCCGGCCGGTCCGCTCGCGGGTGCGCCGTGGTCATGGGCGGGGGCTCCTCACGTCGTCGATGCCGTCGCTGACCGAGGCGGCCATCAGGGCGAGGAGGTCCGCGGGCGACTCGGTCAGGTACATGTGGCCGCCGTCGAGGGCCTCCTGCCGCAGCGGGTGCGTGGTGGCGTGCTGCCAGCGTGCGGTCTGCTCGGGGCTCACGAGGTGGTCGCGGGTGCCGAGCACGGCGGTGATCGGCAGGGGCAGGGGGGCGGCGCCGGGCGCGGGCAGGTAGTTCTCGTGCAGGGCGATGTCGGCCCGCAGGACGGGCAGCAGCAGCTCGCGCGCGCCGGGGTCGGCGAGCGTCGGGTGGTCGTATCCGGCGAACTCCCGCACCCGGGCCAGGAACTCCTCGTCGGGCAGGCCGGTGGCGCGCCGGGCGCGGGGCTCGTGCGGGGCCGGTGAGCCGCTGACGACGAGGCTGAGCGCGGCGGGCGGCAGGTGGCGGACGAGGTGCCGGGCGACCTCGTAGGCGAGGACGGCGCCGAAGCTGTGGCCGAAGACGATCAGGTGCGGGTAGCGCTCGGCGACGTCGAGGATCTCCGGTACGAGGTCGTCGACGGCCTCGGCGACGGTGGCGTACGGCTCCTCGTCGAGGCGGTCCTCGCGGCCGGGCAGCTGGACGGGCACGATCAGAAGGCGCTCGGGGGCGAGGTCGCGCCAGGCGCGGAAGAAGGACGCTCCGGCGCCCGCGAACGGCAGGCAGATCACGGGGACGCGCCGCATGGGGGGCTGCGTGGCGGGCTGCATGGGGGGCCTTTCCTGGTTCAGGCCGACGCGGGGCGCTCGGCGCGGGTCCTGCGGTGTATCCAGGAGCGTTCGAGGTTGGTGACGAGGTCGGGGTGGTGGAGCAGCCGGGCCTGGTGCAGGGCGTACTCCGCCATGTACGCGCGGAAGGTGTCCAGGGGCTCCTCGAAGGCGTGCGTGATGGACCGGTTGGGCAGGACGGCGCTGCTGGCGAGGCGTTCCACGGACCGTGCGGCGGTGCGTTCCATCTCGTCGGGTGTGACGACGTGGTCGCAGAACAGGCGGGCCTCGGGCTCGTCGGTGCCGATGTGGTGGTTGCCGAGTATCAGCCTGCGGGTGAGGCGGGATCCGGCGACGCGCGGCAGGCGCAGGTTGGCGGCGCCGGGGATGATGCCCTCGGTGAGGGCGGGCAGGCTGAGGAAGCCGCCGGTGGCGGCGATCACCTCGTCGAAGACGAGCAGCTGCTGGAGGCCGCCGCCGATGGCGAAGCCGTCGACGAGGGCGAGCCAGGGCTTGTCGCCGCGCAGGATCTTGCTGAGGTAGCCGAGTTCGCGGCGGAGCATGAAGTCGACCAGGGAGATGCGGCCGTCGTAGAGGTGGCTGAGGTTGACGCCCGCGTTGAACACGCGCCGTCCGGCGTAGCGGGGGTGGGTCATCTCGCCGCCGCGCAGCACGCCGACGCGCACCTGGTCGTCGAGGCCCACCAGGTCGACGGCGGTCTCCAGGGCCGCGACGGTGTCGTCGTCCTCGGCGTTGAGGCAGGAGAGGTTGCGCACGGTGACGTGGGCGGCCGGTCCTTCGCGGTCGACGCGCACCTGGCCGAGGTCGGCGTGTCCGGTGCGGAGGTAGCCGGGCAGGGCGTCCTCGGCGGCGCGGGTGGGCCGCAGCAGGGAGCGCACCAGGTGCGTCCCGGCGTCCGGCAGGCGCAGGAAGCTCCAGAAGAGCAGGCCCTGTTCGATCTCGCGTCCTTCTTTGTGGGCCTGCGGCAGCGCGCGTTCGTCCCTGAGCTGGCGGGGTCCTGGGACGAGCCCGGGGTGGGACTCGGCGGCGGCGAGGGCGAGTTCGGCGAGGCGGGGGTGGGTGCGGCGGCCGTCGGTGAGGTCGTCGTAGAGGCGGCCCGCGTGGGCGTGCAGGAAGGCGGCGCGCGCGGCCTGCGCCGCCTCGCGGATGGCGCGGGCCTCCTGGGCCTGGGTGGGATTGCGCGCCGGTTTGGCGGGCAGTTCGGCGAGGCGTTCCTCGCCCGCGGCCACGTACGCGGTGAGCGCGGCGCTGTCGGCCGCGTGGTCACCGGTGGCGCTGAGGACCGGGATGCTCCGGTGTCGCGTGGTCATCGAAGAGCCCTTCGGGG
This sequence comes from Streptomyces sp. NPDC043996, assembly GCF_056435225.1. Taxonomy (NCBI): domain Bacteria; kingdom Bacillati; phylum Actinomycetota; class Actinomycetes; order Kitasatosporales; family Streptomycetaceae; genus Streptomyces; species Streptomyces sp. NPDC043996. The sequence goes on from NZ_JBWKEY010000002.1 coordinate 639,379, forward strand.
GTCGCGGCGCACGCGGTCGGCGCGCGGAACAGACGGGTGGTGACGGTGGTGGGCGGCCGCGCGGTGACCAGGGCGGCGGTGTGCCCTCGGGGGGCCGGTGGCCGGGTGACGGTCCAGTGGGCGGTCTGCTGGCCTGGGCGTTGGCCGAGGGTGGAACCGGCTGCCTTGAGGGTGGCCTCGTAGCGCGTCCACGCCCGCCAGAAGGCCGCGGGCCGCTCTTCGGGGCGGACGGCGTCGAGGTCGAGGTCCGGCAGGAAGCGCCGGGCGAGCCCGGCGATGTCGAGGTGCTGGCCGTGCTCGCCCGGCTCCCCCGGCTTGCCGTGCGTCTCGACGTCCACGCCGAGCGGGCCGCCGGGGGCGAGCGCGATCACCGCCCAGGCGCCGGTGGCCTGGGAGACGGAGAACGTGAGGGGTGCCGTGCCCTCGGGCGCGGCGAGCACGGGTCTGCCGCCGCGTTCGGCGGCGAGCGGCACCCGCTCGGGCGGCAGGCCGAGGCAGTGGCCGAGGAGGTGGCGCAGCGCGCCGCGCCGCAGCGCGTAGGCGGCGCGGGCCCGCGGCTCGGTCATCGCGCGGGCGCGGGCTTGCTCTTCGGGGGCGAGCGGTCCTGGGGCCGGGGTGCCGGGTTCGATCCACCACAGGCGGACCTCGCCGGGTCCTGGCGTGAATCCGCGCACGCGCTACAGCTCCGAGTCCAGGGCGAGGTGCGCGGGCACCGGGGGCGCGGCCGTGCCCCGGTGCTCCAGGAGCGTCAGACCGCCCTTCTCCGACACGGTCCGGAAGCCCGCGAACCGGTAGGCGACGAGCATGGCCCGGTTGCGGTCGGTGGGCACGAACTCGCCGACGAGGCGGGCGCCTTCGGCGCGGGAGCGCGCGATGAGGTGGTGCAGGAGCACCGAGCCGATGCCCCGCGACATGACGCGGCAGGAGGCGAGGAGCAGCTTCAGCGTCCAGGTGCCGGGGGTGTGCTCCAGGAGGACGAGGCCGATGGTGCCGTACGCGCCGAAGCGGTCGGTGAGCTCGGCGACCAGCAGCGTGTGGTCGGGCGAGGTGCGCAGGGCGTCGAGCTCGGCGCGGCCGTAGGTGTAGCCGGTGGCGTTCAACTGGTGGGTGCGTACGGTGAGTTCCTCGGCGCGGGCCAGGTCGTCCGGGCCCGCGCGGCGCACCGTGAGCCGCATGCCGAGCGTGGCGAGGAACTCCTCGGGCGCGCCGGGGAAGTCCCGTTCGGCGCCCGAGCGGCGCTCCTCGGCCTGGTACAGGAGGCGGCGCCGGGCGCCGTCGGTGGTGAGGGTGGCGGGGTTCAGGTCGGTCCTGGCGAGCAGCGCCGTCGCGTCGGTGGCTTCGGCGACGCGGACGGCGGGGTGCGCGGTGTGCACCTCGGCGCGTTCGAAGGGGTCGTCGTCGAGGAAGAGGAAGGCGTCGAGGCCGAGGTTCAGCGCGTCGGCGATGGCGCGGACCGACGCGGACTTGGCGTGCCAGCCGATGTGCGGCACGAGGAAGTAGGGGCGCAGTCCGGCCTTGTCGAGCGCGGCGAGGGCGGCCTGTTCGTCGTTGCGGCTGGCGACGGACTGCAGGATGCCGCGCGCGTCGAGGGCGCGTACAGCGTCGGCGATGTCCGGGCGCGGGGTGATGCCGTCCTCGCCGTCCTCCAGGAGGACGCCGTGCCACAGGGTGTTGTCCAGGTCCCAGACGACGCACTTGACCGGGGGCGGAGCCTGAGAGGCCGCCCCCGCCGTCCGGCTGTCTCCCGTACTCATGACTGCTCCTCCCCCGTCGCCGCTGCCCCCGCCTTCTCCGCCGTGGCCCCGCCGGGCCGCGCGGCCCCGGTGGCGTCGAGCAGCCCACCGCCGCGGCCGAAGCGGCCGATCGCGGACTCGCTGACCTCGGTGCCGCCCTCGATGATCTCCATGACCTTGGCGTCCCGGTAGTAGCGGCCGACGGGGTGGTCGGGCCCGCAGCCCTGGGCGCCGAGGATCTGCACGGCGTCCCGGGCCGCGTCGCCCGCGGCGCCCGCCGCGAAGTACTTGGCCTGGGTCGCGGCCATGGGCGCGTGCGGGCTGCCCGCGCCGATGAGTTCGCCCGCGCGCAGCGCGAGCAGCCGTCCCGCCTCGGCGTTCACCGTCATGCGGGCGAGCAGGCGCTGGACGAGCTGGTGCTGGATCAGCTCCCGGGCGGTGGCGTGCGCGGCGGCCGCGTCGAGGCAGGCCTGGACGATGCCGACGCTGCCGCAGGCCACGCTGTAGCGGCCGAGGGTGAGCGCGGACGTGGTCAGGAAGGGGTGCGCGCGCCCGGCGCCGCCCACGAGGTGCCCGCCGGGTGTCCGGCAGGCGTCAAGGCGCAGCTCGGCGAGCATCGCGCCGCGCGTGCCGAGCATGCCGTGCAGGGGGACGACATCCAGGCCCGGCGCGGAGCGTTCGACGAGGAAGGCGGTGGGGCCCTCGGGCAGCCGGGCGAACACGAGGAAGACGTCGGCGATCTGGCCGAAGCTGATCCAGCGCTTCACGCCGGTCAGGACGTAGTCGTCGCCGTGGCGTTCCGCGCGCGTCGTCACGGCGGCCGCGTCGCTGCCCGCGTCCGGCTCGCTCAGGGCGAACGCGCCGATGACGCGGCCGGTGGCGAGCCGCGGCAGCCACCTGGCGCGCAGCTCGGCGCCGCCGCGCCGCAGCACGCTGTCGGCGACCATGTCGTGCACGGTGAGCAGGGAGCGGGTTGCGGAGCAGGCCCGCCCGACCTCCTCGTGCAGCAGTCCGTACGCGAGGGGGTCGAGGCCGCGGCCGCCGTGTTCGGGCGGAAGCAGCGGGGCCAGGTGGCCGGCGGCGGCGAGCTTGTCGACGAGGGCGCGCCCGACGCGCTCCTCGCGGTCGTGCCGGGCGGCGAGCGGCGCCACCTCGGCGTCGGCGAACGCCCTGAACTCCCGGTGCAGTCGCCGCCCGGCTTCGTCGAGTGTCAGTCGCACGGCCGGGGCTCAGCCGTCCGACGGCGTGCTCGCCGCGGCGCCGGACGCCACCTTCTTCGTGACGAACGCCGTCACGGCGTCGACCGAGCTGAAGTGCGCGATCTCCAGCTCGTCGTCGGCCACGGTGACGCCGAAGCCGTCCTCGACGAACATCACCAGCTGGGCGGCGAACAGGGAGTTGACGAGTCCGGCGGCGAAGATGTCCTCGTCGTCGGCCACGGTACGGGCCAGGGCGGACTGGAGATGGTCCCGCGTCCGCTGGCGGATCTCCTCGGGTGTCAGGGGCTCGCTCATCGCTGTCCTCTCCGTTGTCTCCGTTGTCGTACGCGCCGTACGCGCCGTACGCGCCGTACGCGCCGTACGCGCCGTACGCGCCGTACGCGCCGTACGCGTCTCAGTCATCGGGGGGTCGTGGCGCGGGCCGCGTGCGGGTACGTGAAGAAGCCGCGGCCGCTCTTCTTGCCGAGGTAGCCCGCGTCGACCATGCGCCGCAGCAGCGGACACGGGCGGTACTTGCTGTCGCCGAAGGTCTCGTGGAGCATCTCGATGCTGCGCAGCACGGTGTCGAGGCCGATCAGGTCGGCGGTGGCGAGCATGCCCATGCTGTGCCCGAAGCAGGACGTGAAGATCCGGTCGATCTCGGCGGGTTCGGCGACCCGCTCGTGCACGAGGAACGCCGCCTCGTTGACGGCGAGCATCAGCACGCGGTTGGACACGAAGCCCGGGGAGTCCTCGACGAGGATGCCCTCCTTGCCCATCTGCGCGAGCAGCGTCCTGGCCCGGTCGATGGCGGCCTCGGTGGTGTGCTCGCCCCGGACCATCTCCACCACCGGCTTCAGGTGCACGGGGTTCATGAAGTGCATGCCGAGGACGTCGCCGGGGCGCGTGGTGCGGCCCGCGAGGCGGGTGACGGGCACGCAGGAGGTGTTGGCGGCCACCGTGGTGCCGGGGGCGCAGATCTCGTCGATGAGCGGGTAGACCGCGCTCTTGACGTCCCAGTCCTCGGTGGTGTTCTCGATGACGAAGTCGGCCCCGGCCAGGCGCTGGTAGTCGGTGGTGGGCTCGACGCGGGCAAGGACGGCCGCGTCGTCGGCGTCGCGGGGGCGGCCGTGCAGCCGGGCCATGCGCAGCTCGCGGCGGATGCCGGTGAGCGCGGCGTCGAGGACGTCGTCGGCGGTGTCGACGAGGATCACCTGGTGGCCGGTCTCCGCCAGGCTCTGCGCGACGCCGCACCCGATGGTCCCGGCGCCCAGGACCGCCACGGTCTTGATGGTCATGACTCGGCCTTCCCCTCTGCGTGATCTGTGCGGTCCGAGTGGTCTATGCGGTCTGTACGGTCTGTGCGGTGGCCCGTGCGTGCGGTGCGCCCGGTGCCGAGCACGGCGGCGACGTCCGCGAGCAGCCGGGCGGGGTCGGCGTACAGGTAGAAGTGGTCGCCGGGGTACAGCGTGAGCGTGACGCCGGAGGCGGCGTACGGCTCCCAGTCCAGGAGTTCGTCGGGCGGCACGACCGGGTCGTCGACGCCGCCGAAGGCGTACAGCGGGCACGGGAGCGGCACCGGCGTGGTGCGCCGGTGTCCGGCGCCGAGGGTGAGGTCGGCGCGGACGGCGTCCAGGACGGAGCGCACGTACGCGGTGTGGCGCAGCAGGCTCTCCGGCATGCCGCCGGTGGTGCGCAGCCAGGCGAGGAGGCCCTCGTCGTCGCGCTCGTGGAGCGGTTCGGCGGGGTCGTCGGCGTGCGGGGCGCGCGCCGACGAGACGAACAGGGCCCTCGGCGGCGCGATGCCGTAGCGGCTGACGCGCAGGGCGAGTTCATAGGCCACGAGGCCGCCGAAGCTGTGCCCGAACAGCGCGTAGGGCCGCTCGAACTCGGCGCCGAGGGCCTCCACGAGCATTTCGACGAGGGTGTCCAGGTCGCCGGGGAGCGGCTCGGCGCGGCGGGTGCCGCGGCCGGGCAGCTCGACGGGGGCCATCTCCAGGCCGTCGGGCAGGTGCTCGCGCCAGCCGGAGAAGGCGCCGGCCCCGCCGCCCGCCTGCGCGAAGCACAGCAGCCGCACCTCGGGCTCGCCCGCGGCGAGCCGCCCTGTGACCCAGCGGCCGCCGGGGCGGGGCGCGGGTCGGTGACTGGTTTCGGTGGTTTCGGTGATGCCGGACGTTTCGGTGGTGTCGGTCATGGCGTGCTGTTCTCCGCCTCCGTACGGGCCAGTTCGGTCATCGCGCGGTAGAGCGGACCCGCGATGAGCAGACTGGTGGCGACCATGAGCAGGCCGCCCACGACGATCGGCGTGCGCAGCCCGAACGCTCCCGCGAGCACCCCTCCGAGGAGGCCGCCGAGCGGGATCGTGCCCCAGGTGACCAGCTGGTCCACGCTCATCACGCGGCCCATCAGGGCGTTGGGGATCACCTTCTGCTGGGCGGAGATCCCCACGACGTTGGACAGCATCGCGGCGAAGCCGAAGCCCGCGCTAGCGCCGCCCGCGACATATACGTTCGGGGCGAGGCCGATGGCCGTGGTGCTCACGCCGTGCAGCACCATCGCGCCGACGACCAGCTTCGCGTCGTCGACGGCGGCGCGCAGCCGGGAGATGAGCAGGCTGCACAGCACGGCGCCGACGGCGGCGGTGCTCCACAGGACGCCGTACGCCCAGCCCTCGACGTCCAGGAAGCGGGCCGCGAAGAGCACGAAGATGGAGGTGGTCATGGCGCGCGTCAGATTGGCCACGCCGAAGGCGATGACGAGCGTACGGACGAAGGCGTTCCGCCACACCCAGTGCAGGCCCTGGCCAGCCGAGGCCCAGATCGACTCCGCGCCGCCGGGTTCCGCGGGCTCCTTTCCCGCGGGCTCGCTCCCCGCCTCCTTTGGCCCGTCGTTCGCCCCGGCCCGCCCCGGGTCCGCGTCCGGCCGGAAGTCGCCCACGAGGCCGAGCAGGAGCACCGCCCCGACGGCGTAGCTCACCGCGTCCACGGCGAACGGCGCCGCGAACGCCACGGCGACGAGGAAGCCGCCGAGCGGGGGCCCGATCATCTCCTTGGCCATGATGGTGGCGCCGAAGAGCCGGGCGTTGGCGAGCGGAAGGCGCTCCCCCGGCACCAGGCTCGGCAGCATGCTCGGGGCGGCCGCCGAGAACAGCACCTCGCAGGAGGTCAGCGTGAAGACCAGGACGTACAGCGCGTAGATCGGTGGCGTCTCCAGGGCGGCCCAGGCCGTGAAGGCGGCCACGACGGCCGCGCGCACCAACTGCACGCGCACCATCACGGTCTTGCGGTTCACGCGGTCCACGAGCGCGCCGCCGAGCAGGGAGAGCAGCAGCCACGGCAGACCGGAGGCGACCACGACGCCCGCCACCAGCAGGGGGTTGTCCGTGATGGACGCGGCGAGCAGCGGCAGCGCGGTCAGGCGCAGACCGTCGCCGAGGTCGGAGACGACGGTGGCCGTCCACAGCCTCTTGTAATTCGGCCCCAGATCCCCGAAGAAACCCGAACGCCCCTTTTTGGCGGCGGAATGCCCTTCTTTGACGGAGGAATGCCCCTTGTTGGCTTCGGAGTTCACCGACGCCTTTTCCGGATCCGGTGTCCCGGCCCTGGAATCCGCCTCCGCTTCGTTATGGGTCATTTCTTCCCATCTCGCGTCTGGCCCCTGTCGAGGCGCCCGTGCCACACTGGGCACACATCATGAAAGAAGGTGCCGATGGCTGCTATATCCGGAATCTTCACCCTGTTGCCCGACCGGCGCGTCCCGGTCACCGCGCTCGACGAGCTCGGTGAACTCGACGACGCCGACCGCCAGTTGATCGCCTCGCTCGGCGTGGAGTCCGTACGGGACGCGGGCGAGCGGTCCGCGAGCGACCTCGCCGCGGAAGCCGCCCGCGGACTGCTCGCCGAGCACTCAGGAACGCTCCCGCCGCCAGGGGCGTTCCTGCTGGTCGGCGGCAGGTTTCCGGAGCTGCTCATGGCCTCGGAGGCCACCCGGGTGCAGCGGGACATCGGGCTCGACGGCGCCATGGCGCTGGGGGTATCGGAGCTCGGCTGCGTCTCGGTCTCGGCCGCCCTCATGACCGCCCGGGGGCTCCTCGCCGCCGACCCGGCACTCGCGGGCGTGCTGATCGCGCACGGCAGCAGGCCGCCGGGACCCCGGCGCTTCCGCCGTCCGGTCACCGTCAATGGGGACGGAGCCATGGCACTTTACCTCTCACGTGAGGGGCCGCTGCGCATTCTCGATCTGGCCCTGGAGACCAACGGCCATTACTGGGACCTGTTCCAAGTCGACTATCTGGGGCGCCCGTACGACTCCTGGCGCGAGGTGTGCACGGACATCAAGCGGTACTCCTTCTCACTCGCCGTCGAAAGCAAACGGCGCTTCGCGCGGCTCAACGACACCCTGCTCGCCCGCCAGGGAAAGACGCTTGAGGACGTCGACCACTTCGTCATGCAGAACATCTCCTCGGGCGCCTTCGACTTCTACGAGGACGCCTTCGACATCTCCATCGCCGAGACCTGCCGCCGCAACCTTCGCGATTTCGGCCACCTGGGCTCCACGGACATCGTCCTGAACCTGCGGACCGGCCTGGAGGAGAAGGAGTTCCTGCCCGGCGACCTCGTCCTGGTGATGAACAACTCACCGGTCGCGGCGTGGAGCAGCATGCTCGTCGAGATCTCCGAGCCGCTGCCCTCGCCGTCGGCCCCCGCGACCTGACCTGACCGGTGGGGCGGGCCGGTCAGCGGCCCGCCTCCGCCATCCGGCGCCGCAGGCTCAGCGGCCGCATGTCCGTCCACACCTCGTCGATGTGGGCCAGGCACGCCTCCTTGACGCCCTCGAACCCCTCGCGCCGCCACCCCGCGGGAACCTCCTGGTCGACGGGCCAGATCGAGTACTGCTCCTCGTCGTTGAGCACGACGACGTAGGCGCCTTCGGTGCCGTTCTCCGCCGCTTCCGTCACGTCCGCCATCTTGGCTTCTCCCTGTTGTCTACCGCGTTGTCTACTGCCGGTGTTGTCCGTTGCTGGCTGTCAGTTGTCGGTACGAGGGGCCGCCAGGGCCCGCCGGTCCAGCTTTCCGCTGGCGGTCAGCGGCAGCCGCTCCCGCCAGACGTAGCCGCCCGGAAGCATCGCGGGCGGAAGGCGTTCGGCGAGCAGCGCGCGCACCTCGGCCTCGGTGCGCGCGTCGCCGGTGCCCACGAGGTGGGCGATCAGGCGCTGGTCCCCGGCGCGCACCTCCTCGATCGCGACGGCGGCCCCGCGCACCGCGGGGTGCTCGGTGAGGACCGCCTCGATCTCGCCGGGTTCGACGCGCAGCCCGCGCAGCTTCACCTGCTGGTCGACGCGGCCCAAGTACTCGATCGCGCCGCCCTCGACGACCCGGCACCGGTCGCCCGACCGGTAGAGCCGCTCCCCCGGCGCGCCGAACGGCGAGGGGACGAACCGCGCGGCCGTCAGGCCGGGGCCGTGCGCGTAGCCGCGGGCGAGGCCGGGGCCCGCCAGGTACAGCTCGCCGGGCACGCCGACCGGGCACGGCCGCAGCCGCTCGTCCAGGACGTACAGGCCGGTGTTGGCGATCGGGCCGCCGATGGGCACGCTCGGGCAGGGGCTGTCCTGGCCGCAGTCCCAGGAGCTGACCTCGATGGACGCCTCGGTGGGCCCGTACATGTTCACGACGCGCGGCACGGCGGCGGCCACGACGGCGGCCCGCAGGTCCTCCGGCAGCGCCTCGCCGCTGCACGTGACGCGCCGCACGCCGCGCAGCGCGCCGGGGCCCGCGGCCGCGAGGAACTCCCGCAGCATCGACGGCACGAAGTGCACGGCCGTCACCGCGTGCCGCTCGATCTCGTCCGCGATGTGGAAGGGGTCGCGGTGGCCGCCGGGCGCGGCGAGCACCACGGCCGCCCCCGCCACCAGCGGCCAGAAGAACTCCGGCACGGACACGTCGAACCCGAACGGGGTCTTCTGCAGCACCCGGTCGTCCGCGCCCAGCGGATCGGTCTCCTGCCCCCACAGCACCCGGTTCACCACGCCCCGGTGCGGGACGACCACGCCCTTGGGCGCGCCCGTCGAGCCCGAGGTGTACATGACGTACGCGGGGTTGTCCGGGTGCGGGAGCACGGGCGGCGGCGCGGGGACGGCCTCTGCGGCTTCTGCGGGGCCTGTGAGGTCGATGTCCAGGTGCGGTACGCCGTGGTTCTCGGTGGGCGCGCCGGGGCCGTCCAGGACCAGGCACGCCCCGCTGTCGCGCACCATGAACTCCCGGCGCAGGGCCGGGTGTTCCGGGTCCAGGGGCAGATACGCCGCGCCCGCGTACAGCACGCCGAGCAGGGCGACGACGAGCTCCGGGGACCGCTCGGCGCACACCCCGACGACGCTCTCCGGCCGTGCGCCGCGCTCCCGCAGCCGGGCGGCGAGCCGCCGCGCGGCCGCGTCCAGTTCCGCGTAGGAGAGCCGCCGCTCCCCGAAGACCACGGCCGTACGGTCGGGCACAAGCAGCGCCCGCTCGTGCACCAGGCTCGTCAGGGTCGCCCGGGGGTCGCGTGCGCGCACCTCACCGGCGGCGCCCTCCAGGAGGGCCCGCAGCTCGGCCTCGTCGGCGAGCGGCAGGTCCCGCAGGGGCGTGGCCCGGCCGTCGGCCGCGGCGTCGAGCAGGGCACGCCACCGCTCCACGAGGCGCTTGGCGGTGCGCGGCCGGAAGCGGTCGGCGTCGAACAGGACGGCGCCGCGCAGCCCTTCGTCGGTGGCGCGCACCCGCCACAGCGCGTCAAGGCGTCCGTACGCGCTGTCGAGTCCGCCCGGGGCCGCGGCGCCGTCCTGGACCTCCACCGCCACGGAGAACAGGGGATTGCGGCCCGCGAAGGGCGGGCCGGGCTCCGCCGCCGGGCGCGCGGCGCGCAGCGCGGCCTCGGCCCGCTCCGCGAGCACGCCGACGTCGGCGCCGCCGCCCTCGTCACCCCCCGTACCGCCACCCGTGTCGATGGTCACCACCAGGCAGCGGTCCTCCCCTGCCCGGCGGAGTCCGAGGGTGACCTGGCGTTCGCCGGTGAGCCGGGACAGGAGCGCGGCCACGCTCGCGAGCACTCCGGCCACGGGGACGCCCGCCGGGTCGGTGGGCTGCCGCAGCAGGGCGGTCACGTCCGGCGCGAGGCGGTAGGGCCGCATGGTGGTCGCGCCGGTCGGCTCGGCCGGGGCCGGGCGGTCCGGCAGGAGGTCGGCGCGGGCCGCCGCCGCGCGAGGCGCGGGCGGGACCGCCCCCGGCGGCTCCTCGGGCGCGGCGGGCAGCGCGGCGAACAGCGCGTCCGCGAGGGCTGCTTCGTCGGCGGAGTCAGGGGAATCGGTGGAGCCGGTGGTGGCGGTGGTGGTGCCGGTGGTGCCGGTGGCGTGGGGTCCGTGTGAGAGGACCTCGTCGCCGTCGTCGGCGAGGGCGCGGGCCACCTCCTCGGACAGGCCGTCGCCGGTGTCAAGGAGGTGGTACGGGCCGTGCGGCCGGACGTCCCGCACGGCCGCCGCGCCGTCCGCGCCCCGCGCGGCGACCACCGCGTACACCGGGGCGCGGCCGCGCAGACGGCGGGCGAGGCCGTGCCGGGCGAGCAGCCCGTCCTCGGCGCGGGCCAGGAAGAACACGGGCGGCCCGTCGCCCGCGCTCTGCAAGAGCACCGCGGGGCCGAGGTCCTGGCCGATCCTTCCGGCGAGTTCCTGGACCGTGCGGTGGTCGAACATGACGCTCACCGGCAGCCGTACGCCGTGCCGTTCGCGGACCTCGCTGAGGACCCGCATCACCAGGAGCGAGTGGCCGCCGATGGTGAAGAAGTCCTCGTGACGGCCGGCCTCGCGGCCCAGGACCCGCGCCCAGATGTCCATCAGGGACGCCTCGGCGAGGCTCTCCGGGCGGCGCCCGCCGCCGTGGCCCTCGCGCGGGAGCGCGGCGCGCGGCGCGCCGTCCACGGGCTCGCGCCACACCTCGACGCCGCCGCCGGGGGCGGGGCGGGCCCGCTCGCCGGTGCGGCGAAGGCGCGCTCCGGCCCTGGCGGCGAACGGGTCCGGCGGGAAGTCGCGCGCGGTGGCCCCGGCACGGTCCGCGTACCCGCAGCCGACGAGGTCCCCGCCGACGTACAACTCCCCTGCCACGCCCGGCGGCACCGGCTCAAGACCCCGGTTGAGGACGTAGCGCGCGGTGCCGGGCGCGGGCGGGCCGAGCGGGGCCCAGCCCGTCGCGCCCGGGTCGGCGAGGGGCCCGCCGTAGCGCGCGGCGTCCGCCAGGACCTCCATGACCGGGCGGTCCCCAACGTGCGCGCCCGGCTCGGCGCACGCGGCCGCCACCGCCCGCCGGTCCAGGAGCAGCCGCCCCGCGCCGGTCTCCACGACGGCCACGGGGGCCGTCGGCAGGGGCTCGGCGCCGTCCTCACCGGTTTCCGCGGCGGGCGGCGGGGTGTCGTCGAGGTGCAGGACCGGCCCCGGCCACGGCAGCGGCGTCCCGGTGTCCCGGCCCGCGAGCAGCAGGGCCGCGCCGGTGCGCTCCAGCGAACGGGCCTGTGCGGCGAAGGACGCGTCGGTGGCGCACGGGGCGTAGACCGCGCCCACGGACGCGGCGGCGGGCAGCGCGGTGGCCGCGTCCCTGGACGGGAGCAGTGCGGCGACGGTGTCGCCGGGGCGTACCCCCGCCTCGCGCAAGCGCCGCGCGAGGTGGCGCACCGCCTCGTCGTCGGTCCGGGCGAGCGCCGTGGGCAGGTCCGCCGCGGGTGCCGGTGGCGCGGCGGGCGCCGCGAGCAGCTCCCGGCGCAGGGCGCCGCCGACCAGGGGCAGGCCGGAGAGACGGCGCTCGGGATGGGCGGCGACCGCTTCGAGGAGGGTGAGGAAGCAGTCGGCGAGGAGGGCGATCTCCGGCTCGTCGAACAGGTCGACGCTGTACTCGAGGACGGCGGGCAGCTCGGCGCGCCCTTCGTACTCCCACACGGCGACGAGCAGGTCCCACTTGGCGATGCCCGGCGGCAGGCCCGCGAACATCTCCTCGCGGTCGGGGTGGTACTGGAGGCCGGGGCCGATGTCGCGGGCGTTCTCCGGCAGGTTCTGGTGGACGTAGGCGATCTGGAAGAGAGGGTGCCGGGCGCGGTCGCGGGGCACCTTCAGGTCCTCCACGAGCAGGGCGAAGGGCAGTTCGTCGTGGTCGAGGGCGCCGATCACCGTGTCGCGGACGCGGGCGAGTGCCTCCAGGAACGTGGGGTCGCCGCCGAGGTCGGTGCGCAGCGGCACGGCGTTGTTGAAGTAGCCGATGAGCTCCAGGACGTCGGGGCTGCCGCGCCCGGCGGTGGTGGTGCCGACGACGACGTCGTCGCGCCCGCTGTAGCCCGCGAGGAGCGTCTTCAGGGAGGTGAGCATCGTCGTGAACAGCGTGACGCGGGCGCCCGCGCTCAGGGCGCGCAGCCGCCCCATGAGCGCGGCGGGAATCGTGAAGTAGTAGTGGGCGCCCTCACCGGAGGGCTGTTCAGGGCGCGGCCTGGTGCCGGGCAGTTCGGTGGGAACGGAGCCCGCGAGCTGTCCGCGCCAGTAGCGCAGGAGATCGGCGCGGCGCGCCCCGCCTAGGCGCTCGCGCTGCCACACCGCGAAGTCCAGGTAGCTCGCGGGAAGTTCGGGAAGGACCGGGGCGCGTCCCAGGTGCGCGGCGGTGTACAGCTCCCACAGGTCGCGGTCGAGGACGGCCGGGGTCCAGCCGTCGTACACCGAGTGGTGGGCGACGAGCAGCAGGATGTGGTCGTCGGCGGCGAGCCGGACGAGCAGCTTGCGGAACAGCGGGCCGTGCGCCAGGTCCATCGGCGTGACGGCCGTCTCCCGCAGCAGGCGCGTCGCCTCGGCGAACCGCTCGTCGGCGTCCGCGACGGCGGTCAGGTCCACCACCTCAAGGGCGTCGTCGACGGGCCTCAGCAGCACCCGCGGCTCGCCCGCCACCTCCACGTAGTACGTACGCAGCACCTCGTGGCGGCGTTCCAGGGCGGCGAGCGCGGCGCGCATGGCCGCCACGTCGAGGTGTCCGCGCAGGTGCAGGTCGACGGGCACGTTGTACAGCGGCAGGCCCGGCATGAGCTGGTCGAGGAACCACAGGGACTCCTGGCCGTGGCTCGGCGGGTGGGGCTCGTGCCGGGCGGCGCGCGGGATCTCCCCCGTGGCGCCCGCGCCGGGCGCGGCGGTGCCCGCGAGGCGGGTGGCGGCCGCGGCGAGCGCGGCGACGGTGTTGTGCTCGTACAGGGCGGTCAGCGGCAGGCGCACGCCGAAGCGCTCGTTGACGCGGCTGAGGACGGCGAGCCCGAGGACGGAGTTCCCGCCGAGTTCGAAGTAGTCGGCGTCCGCGTCGATGCCGGGGATCTTCAGGACGGACTCCCAGACGGCGGCGACCTCGCGCTCGGCGTCGAGCGGGGCGCCGCGCGGGGCCTCGGCGGCGGGCTTCGGCTCGGGTGGCGGGGCCGCCGCGCGGACGGCGGGCCAGCAGCGCGTGCTCTCGAACGGGTACGTCGGCAGCTCCACGCGGCGCCGCCGCGCGCCCGCGTACCAGGCGTCCCAGTCGACGGCGGCGCCCGCTTCGTAGAGCGCGGCCGCCGCGCGGGCCACCGCAGGGCCTTCGGCCGCTTGCCAGGCGTGGCCGACGCCGTCCTCAAGGAAGGCGGTGCCCGCGTCGCCCAGGACGCAGAAGAGGGTGGGTTCCTCGCCGGTGAGCCGGGCGATGACGTCGCGGGCCTTGCGGTCGGTGTCCGCCGGGTCCGGGGGCGCTGTGGCCAGGGCGGCGGCGAGGGCTTCGGCGGGCGGGAGTTCACCGCGCAGGGCGCGGGCGAGGGGGCGGCCGCGGCCGACGCCGAGCACCGGCCCGGCCGCGAGGCCAAGGGCGCGCAGCAGCGCGCCGGTCGCGTACTGGTGCCGGAAGGCGGCGGGAGCGGCGTCACCGCACTCCTGCCAGGCCGTGCGGTACGCCGGGTGGGCGGCGGCCAGGGCGGCGGTGTCCGGGGCGGTGTCCCCGGGGCCCCCTAGGTCTCCCAGGACTCCCTCGTCCCCTGGGTCCCCGACGACCAGGACGACGCGCCGTGCGGGCGTGGCATCGGCGGCGCGCGTGCCCGCGCCGACGGCGGCGAGCGCCGCGCGCAGCCCCTCGGCTAGCCCGTCGGCGTCCGGCGCGGCGAAGGCCACGCGGTGGGGATGGTGCTCGCGGCCCGCGTTGAGCGTGAAAAGGACGTCGGCGAGGGCCGGTTCGCCTCCCCTGACCCTGGGGAGGCGGGCGAGGAGCGCCTCGATGCGGCGGGCCAGGGCGGCGGGCGACTTCGCGGAGAGCGTCACCAGCGCGGGCCGGTCCTGGGCGGCGTGGTCGTGGGCGGCGTGGTCCCGGTCGGTGCGCGGCGGTTCCTCCACCACGACGTGGGCGTTCGTGCCGGTGAGGCTGAAGGAGCTGACCCCGGCGCGCATCGGGGCGCCGTCCGGGCCCGCGGTCCATTCGCGGGCGGCGGTGGGGACGTACAACGGCTCGCCATGCGCCGCGAGTTGGGGGTTGGGGAGCTCGAAGTGCAGCGAGGGATAGACCGTGCGGTGGCGGACGCCGAGGATCGCCTTGATGAGCCCGGTGATGCCCGCGGCGTGGTCGAGGTGGCCGAGGTTGGTCTTGACGGAGCCGAGGGCGCAGGCGTGCCGGGGCGCGCCCGCGGCGCTCAGGACCCGCTGGGCCGCCTCCAGTTCGATCATGTCGCCGAGGCGGGTGCCCGAACCGTGCCCCTCCAGGACGCTCATGTGCCGCGGGTCGAGGCCCGCGACGCGCCAGGCCTCCTCGATGACCTCGGCCTGCGCGGCGGGCCCGGGCGCCGAAAGGCCGGTGGAGCGGCCGCCGTTGTGGTTGACACCGACGCCGCGGATGACGGCGTGGACGGTGTCGCCGTCGGCGAGCGCACGGTCAAGCGGCTTCAGTACGAGCAGCCCGCCGCCCTCGCCCTGGCAGGTGCCCGCGGCCGCCGCGTCGAAGGCGCGGCAGCGCCCGCCCGCCGCCATCACCTCGGGGAACGCCGCGGCCTCGCGCTGTTCCATGGGCACGATGTGCAGGCTGAGGCCCCCGGCGACGGCCACGCCGACGGTGCCGTGCGCCAGCTCGCGGCAGGCGTAGTGCAGCGCCACCAGGGAGCTGGAGCAGCCGGTGTCGAGCCCGGCGGCCGGGCCGCTCAGGCCGAGGGTGTGCGCGATCCGCCCGGCGAGCGCGGGCGAGGCCGTGCCGAGCATGGTGAGCAGGTCGTCCTCGCCGACGAGGCGCGCGTACTCGGGCCGGGGCGCGCTGACGAACAGGCCGCAGCGCTGCGCCCGCAGCGCGGAGAGACGGTATCCGGCGTTCTCCACGGCCGCCCAGGCAAGCTGGAGGGTGAGCCGCTGGTGCGGGTCCATGGCCTCGGCCTCGGCGGGGGTGATCCCGAAGAACGCGCGGTCGAAGGCGTCGATGTCCGTCAGGGTCGCCATCTGCGGGTAGGTGCCGTCCGGGTCGAGCCCGGCCAGGCGCAGCCGGGCGTCAGGGACGGGGCCGACGCCGTCGTGGCCCTTCTTCAGCAGGTCGTGCAGTTCGTCGGCGGTGTCGGCGTCGGGGAGGCGTACCGCCATGCCGATGACGGCGACGGGCGAGAAGGACGCGGCCTGGGGCGTGGACCGGGGCCCTGGAGTCACGGGCATCTCGGTGGGGCTCCTTCCTGGGGCTGGCCTGGTGGGGGGTGGGGTGGCGGGTCCTGGCGCTAGATGTCCAGGCTCGGCTCCGCTGGCGCGGTGCCGCGCGCGCGGCGGTCGAGCTCGCCCGCGATGTCGGCGATGGTCGTGTGCTCGAAGAGGTCGACCAGGGAGAGGCCGGCGGCCGGGAAGAGGCGGCCGATCCGGTCGAACAGGTCGGCCAGGAGCAGGGAGTTGCCGCCGACGTCGAAGAACCGGATGTCGCGGGCGACGCCGGGCACGCCGAGGACCTCCCGCCACACGTCGCGCACCACGGCCTCGGTGGAGGTGGCCGCCTCCGGCTCGTCCGCCGTCCGCTCCTCGTACCGGGGTGCGGGCAGCCGGGCGCGGTCGACCTTGGCGTTCGCGGTCAGCGGCATGGTGTCGAGGCGGACGAAGGCGGCGGGCACCATGTACTCGGGCAGGGCGGCGCGCAGCAGCGCGCGCAGGCCGTCGTCGGACACGTCGGTGTCGGCCACGAGGTGGGCGACGAGGGCGCGGCCGCCGGGCGCGTCGTCGCGTACCGTCACGGCGGCCTCGCGCACGGCCGGGTGGCCGGTGAGGACGGCTTCGATCTCGCCGGTCTCGACGCGGTAGCCGCGCACCTTGACCTGGCCGTCGATGCGGCCGATGAACTCGATGCCGCCGTCGGGGAGCCTGCGCACCAGGTCACCGGTGCGGTACAGGCGGCCGCCGGGCGGTCCGAAGGGGTCGGGTACGAAGTGTTCGGCGGTCAGGGCGGGCCTGCCGTGGTAGCCGCGGGCGAGCCCGTCGCCGCCGAGCCACAGCTCGCCCGGGGCGCCGACGGGCAGCAGCCGGAAGGTCGCGTCCATGACGTAGGCGCGGGTGTTGGCGATGGGGCGGCCGATGGGCACGGTGGCCCGCAGCGGGTCGACGGCGGTGAGCGGCTCGGCGGTGGCGAACAGCGTCGACTCGGTGGGCCCGTATACGTGCGTGAACCGCTCGCCCCGCAGATGCGGAATGAGGGCGTGGGCGTGGCGCGGCGAGAGCACGTCGCCGCCGACCATGAGCTGTCGTACGCCGCTGAGCTCGTCGGGGAACTCGTCTGCGGCCAGGTGCAGTTGGGGCGAGATCAGCAGCAGGTGGGTGACGGGGTAGCGCTTGAGGGCGTCGCGCAGGACGTCCGGGAAGGGCAGGTCGGGCTGGGGAAGGGCGACGGCGCCGCCGTTCAGGAGCGGGCCCCACACTTCGATGAGCGAGGCGTCGAAGGACAGCGGCGACAGGTTCAGATGGACCTCGTCGGGCCCGAGGTCGGCGTAGTCGGCGCCCTTGACCAGGCGGGCGAGGGCGCGGTGGGACACGCCGATGCCCTTGGGCACGCCGGTGGAGCCGGAGGTGTAGATGACGTACGCGAGGTTCTCCGCGTCGCCGGGCGCGGGCGGCGGCAGCGGGCCGCCCGGGGAAGCCGCGGTGTCCGGGGTGTCCGGCACCTCGCCGTCGACCCGGACGACGGGCACGTCGGCCCCGGCGAACCGGTCGGCGAGGTCCGCCGTGGTGAGCACCACCCGCGCGCCCGCGTCGCGCAGGCAGAACGTGAGGCGGTCGGCCGGGAGCGCAGGGGGCAGCGGCAGATAGGCGCCGCCCGCCTTGAGGGTGCCGAGGACGGCGGCGAGCAGGTCGACGGAGCGCTCCAGGCACACGCCGACCGGGGTTTCGGGGCCGATGCCGAGGCCGCGCAGCTGCCGGGCCAGGCGCTCCGCCCGCGCGTCGAGTGCGCGGTAGCTGACCGTGGTGTCCGCGGTGAGGACGGCGGGGGCGTCGGGCGCGGCGCGGACCTGCTCCTCGAACAGGGCGGCGGTCGTGGCGTTCCGGGGGAAGTCCCGCGCGGTGTCGTTCCACGCGGTGAGGTGGCGTACGCGCTCCTCGGGCGGGACGGGGTCGAGCGCGCTCAGCCGGGTGCCGGGGGCACGGGACGCGACATCGAGGAGGCGTACGTACTGCTCGGCGAGCGCGGCCATCACGGCCGGGTCGAACAGGTCGCTGTCGTACTCCAGGAAGCCGGACAGTTCCTCGCCCTCGTCGTACAGGACGAGGGCGACGTCGAACTTGGAGATGCCCAGGTGCAGGTCGACGTGGGTCAGCCGGGCCCCGGGCAGGGCGGCGTGGGCGGTCGGGCGCTCCTCCAGCGAGAACACGGTCTGGAACAGCGGGTTGCGGCTCAGGTCGCGCTCGGGCGCCAGTTCCTCGACGAGGCGGGAGAACGGCAGCTCGATGCGGTCGACGGCGTCGAGGAACTCCCCGCGCACCCGTGCCACCAGGTCGCGGAAGGCCGGGTCGTCCCCGGAGTCGATCCGGAACACGGCGTGGTTGACGAACAGGCCGATGACGCCTTCGAGCTGGGGCAGCGCGCGGTTGCCGAGCGGGACGCCGACGCAGACGTCGTCGGAGCGCGTGTGGCGGGCGAGCAGGGTGTGGTATGCGGCGTAGACCGCGGAGAACAGGGTGGTGTGCTCGGCGCGGGCGAACTCCCGCAGCGCGGCGGTGACGGCGGCGGGGACGGTGAAGCGGTGCTCGCGGCCCCGGTGCCCCTGCACGGCGGGCCGGGTGCGGTCCGTGGGCAGGTCGAGCACTCCGGCGCCGTCGAGGCGGCCGCGCCAGTACGCGGCGAGTTCCGCCTGGACGCCGCCGTCCAGGCGTGCGCGCTGCCAGTCGGCGAAGTCGGCGTACTGCAGGGGCAGTTCCGGAAGACCGGCGGCACGGCCCTCGGCCTCCGCCGTGTACAGCTCCCCGAACTCCCGCCACAGGACCGCCTCCGACCAGCCGTCGAACACCATGTGGTGGACGACGGCCAGGACGAGGTGCTCGCGTGCGCCCGCGCGCAGGACCCGCACCCGCAGCAGCGGCCCGCCCATCACGTCGAAGGGCACGCGGGCCAGCTCCTCCGCCCGCGCCACCAGCTCATCGCGGCCCACGGGGACCACGTCGAAGTCGAGCGTGACCGGGTCGTCGGGGCCGATGTCCTCCACCAGCTGGGTCAGTTCGCCCTCGCTCCAGGAGAACGTGGTGCGCAGCGTCTCGTGGCGGCGCACCAGCTCCTCGAACGCCCGCCGGGCGAGCTCGGGTTCGAAGGCCCCGTCGACGCGGACGGCCGGGTGCATGGTGTACGTGGCCGACGGCTCGCCCAGCTGCTCGATGAGCCAGAGGCCGCGCTGGGCCGCGGAGGCCGGGAGCTCCATGAACTCCCGTTCGCGCTCGGTCATTTCGCTCCTCGGGGGGTCTCGGACGCGGGCAGGTCGAGGGCGCGGCGGCGCCGGGCGATGCGGGTGGGCGCGGCGGGCAGGCCCGCGGCCGCGGCGGACCCGCCAGCCGCTCCGCCGCCTTCGGGAAGCCCGGCGATGCGTGCGGCCAGGGCGTGCGCGGTGCGGGTCTCGAAGACGTCGCGGACGGCGAGGGAGCCGAGCCCCCGGGTCTGGAGGCCGGAGACGACGCGGATGGCGAGCAGGGAGGTGCCGCCGAGCCGGAAGAAGTCCTCACTGCCGGTGAGGGGCCTGCCGAAGGCGGCGGACCAGATCTCGGTGACGGCGGCGGTGAGCGCCGGGTCGGCCTCCGGGGCGGCGGCCCGCGGGGCCGGGGGCCTGTGCGGGCTCGGCGCGGGGCCGCGCTGCCAGACGGCGGCGGTGGGCGCGGGGGTGCGCGAAAGGGGCAGGTCGGGCCGGTCGGCGACGGCCGCGAGGAGCCGGGCGAAGTCGGCGGCCAGGGCGGCGCCGGTGTCGTCGTCGAACAGGTCGGCGTCCACGCTCAGATGCGCCTCCAGGCCGTCGGCGCCGTGGTCGTGGACCTCGACGCTGACGTCCATGAAGGAGGTGGCGACGGGCAGCCGAAGCCGCTCGGCCCGCAGCCCGCTCAGGGAGGGGGCCGCTTCGCGCACGGCCATCGTGAACATCGCCTGGAACAGCGGGTTGCGGCCGAGGTCCCGCTCCGGCGCCAGCTCCTCGACCAGGCGGGAGAAGGGCAGTTCGGCGTGGTCGACGGCGTCGAGGAAAGCGCCGCGCGCCCGCCGGACCAGGTCGCGGAAGGAGGGGTCGTCGTCGGCGCGCGGCCGCAGCACCACCGTGTTCAGGAACAGGCCGATGGCGGCGTCGGTGCCCGGCAGCATCCGGTCGCTGAGCGGTACGCCCACGCTCAGGTCGCCCTGACGCGCGTAGCGGACGAGCAGCGCGTGGTAGGCGGCGTACACCACGCAGAACAAGGTGGTGCGCTCCGTGCGGGCGAGCGCCCGCAGCGTGCTCGTGGTGTCGCCGGGGACGGTCAGGCGGTGCTCGTGCCCGCGGTGGCGCTGCACGGCCGGGCGCGGGCGGTCCGTGGGCAGGCCGAGGGGCGGGGTGCCCGCGAGTCGGTCGCGCCAGTACGCGACCAGGGCGTCCTCGGCGGCCGCGGTGAGGCGGGCGCGCTGCCGCTCGGCGAACTCCGCGTAGCGCGGCGGCGGGGGCGGGAGCCGGTCGGCGCGGCCCGTGGCAGCGGCCTCGTACAGCTCGGCGAACTCGCGCCAGAGGACACCCTCCGACCAGCCGTCGAACACCATGTGGTGCGCGACGACGAGCAGCAGGTGCTCGCGCTCGCCCGCGCGCAGGACGCGCACCCGCAGCAGCGGCCCGGTGGTGACGTCGAACGGCTCGCGGGCGACGTCGAGCGCCCTGGGCAGCGGCGCCTCGCCGGGCGCCTGTTCCACGGCGAAGTCGAAGGCGGCGTCCGGGTCTTCGGTGACGACGCGCACCGGGCGCCCTTCGGGGTCCTCGGGGAAGCGGCTGCGCAGCGCGTCGTGGCGGGCGACGAGCCGGGCGAAGGCGGCGCGGACCGCCGCGGTGTCCAGCGGGCCGTGCAGCAGCAGCGCGGTCTCCAGGTGGTACACGGAGGTGGCGAGACCGCTCCGCTCGATGATCCACATCCACTCCTCGTACAGGGAGGGGCGTTGACTACCGGACATGGTGGGGGCTCCCCGGTGGTGTCAGCCGCGCTGGAGCGCGGCGGTGAGTTCGGCGGGCGTGGGGTTGTCGAACACCGCGCGGAGCGGCAGGGTCGTGCCGAACGTCTCGAAGACCCTGGCCAGCAGGGTCATGGCGAGCAGGGAGTGCCCGCCGAGCTCGAAGAAGTCGTCCCGGGCGCCCACCGGCCGCCCGGTGGCGAGCACTTCGGTGAACAGGCGGGCCATCTCCGCTTCCCTGACGTCCGCGAACCCGGTGTCCCGTGCCGGGGACGGGGTGCCGTAGCGGGGCGCGGGCAGGGCGGTCCGGTCGAGCTTGCCGGAGGCGTTCGTGGGGAACGCGTCGAGGACGACGTACGCGCTGGGCAGCATGTACTCCGGCAGGGTGCGGGCGAGGGCTTCGCGCGCGGCGGCCGGGCCCTCGGTGGCCAGGCCCTCGGTTGCGGGCCCGGGGCCTTCGAGGGCCTTGGGGCCTTCGAGGGTGAGGTAGGCGACCAGGCGCCGGTCGCCGGGGCCGTGGTCGTGGGCGGTGACGACCGCGCGGGCGACGCCGGGCAGCGCGGTGAGCGCCGCCTCGACCTCGCCGAGTTCCACGCGGAAGCCGCGGATCTTCACCTGGTGGTCCAGGCGCCCGAGGAAGTCGAGTTCGCCGTCGGCGAGGTGGCGGACCAGGTCACCGGTGCGGTACAGACGGCTTCCCGGCGGGCCGTACGGGTCGGGCACGAACCGCTCGGCGGTGCGGCCGGGGCGGCGCAGATAGCCTCGGGCCACCGGTGTGCCGCCGATGTGGAGTTCGCCGGGGGTGCCCGGGGGCACCGGGCGAAGGGCCGCGTCCAGGACGTACAGGCGGGTGTTGGCGATGGGCCGCCCGATCGGTGTCCTGCCGTCCGGGCGCGGGCCCACCCGCCAGTGGCTGACCTCGACGGACGCCTCGGTGGGCCCGTACAGGTTGTGCACGGCCGCCTCCGGGCCGAGCGCGGCGATGACCTGGTCGGCGAGGTCGCGGTCGAGGGCCTCGCCGCTCAGGGCCAGCAGGCGCAGGCCGCGGAGGGCGGGCAGCTGTCCGGCCGCGGCGAAGGCGCGCAGCGTCGACGGCACGAAGTGGGCGACCTGGACGTCCTCGTCGCGCAGCAGCGTGGCGAGGTGGCCGGGGTCGCCGTGGCGGCCGGGGTCGGCGAGGACGAGGGTGCCGCCGTGGGTGAGCGGCCAGAAGATCTCCCACACGGACACGTCGAACGTGACCGGTGTCTTCTGCAGCACGCGCGGGCCAGGACCGGCTCCGGCCAGGTGGCGGGTCCAGCGCAGGCGGTTGACGACGGAGCGGTGCTCGACCTGCACGCCCTTGGGGCGCCCGGTGGAGCCGGAGGTGTAGATGACGTACGCGACGTCGTCCGGGCGGGCCGTGGGCGCCTGGGGCGCGGCGTCCCGCGGTGGCGCGGGCGCCTCGCCCACGAGCAGCGTGCCGACGCCCTCCGGGAGCGCCGTCGCTTCCTGATGCCCCGTCACCACCACGGCGGCGGCGCTGTCTTCGATCATCCAGCGCAGCCGGTCGCGAGGGTGGTCGGGGTCGAGCGGCAGATAGGCGGCGCCGGTGGCGAGCACGCCGAGCAGGGCTGCGGGAAGGGCGGGTCCGCGCCGCAGGCAGACGGCGACGACCTGCCCGGGGCCCGCTCCCCGCGCGCGCAGGGCGGCGGCGATCCCGGCCGCCCAGTGGGTCAGTTGGCGGTAGCTGAGGTCCGGGCCCGCTCCGTGGCAGGCGGTGCGGTCGGGGGTGCGGGCGGCCTGCTCCCAGACGAGGCCGGGGAGGGTGGCGCCGGGTGCGGGCGCGGGCTCGGCGGTGTCGTTCCAGGTGCCGAGCACGTCGTCGTGGTCGCGTTCGGTGAGCACCGGCACCTGAGAGAGGGGTGTGTCCTCGGCGTGGGGCAGGGCACGCAGCACGGTCGTGAGGCGGTCGGCGATCCGTACGGCCGTGGCGTGCGCGAACAGCGACGAGCGGTACTCAAGCGCGATGTCGAGGCGGCCGTCGCGGGTCTCGGTCACGTAGAAGGTCAGGTCGAAGATGGCGGCGCCGGTGTGCAGCGGCAGCGCGCGCACGCGCAGGTCCGCCAGGTCGGGGCTGCCGGGTGCCTCGTCCTGGACGACCATCACGTCGAACAGCGGCGAGCGGCCCGCGACGCGGCGCGCGGCTCCTTCCTCCATCAGGCGCTGCAGGGGCACGCGCCGGTCCAGGGCGAGCCGCACGGTCTCGCGGGTGCGCGCGAGGAGCGTGCCGAAGGGCGGGTCGCCGGAGAGGTCGCCGCGCAGGACGAGGGTGTCGGCGAAGAAGCCGACGACGCCCTCGTCCCCCGGCTCGCGCAGGGAGACCGGCGCGCCGACCGTGACGTCCGCCTGCCCGGCCGTACGGGCGAGCAGCAGCTGCACGGCGGCGAGCACCACGGTGTACAGCGAGGCTCCCGCGCGGCCCGCGAGCCGCCGCAGGCCCGCCGTGGTCGCCGGTCCGACGGTCGTGCGGTGGACGCCGCCGGCGTGGTCGAGCGCGGCGGACCGGGCCCGGTCGGTGGGCAGTTCGAGCGGGCGCAGCCCTGCCAGGTGGCGTGCCCAGTAGGCGAGCGCGGCGGGGTCCTGGTCCGCCTCCCGCTGGACCAGGCGCCGGGCGAGGGCCTGGTGGGCGGCCGCCGCGTGCGGCCGTGGCGGCGGGGTGCGGCCGTCGCGCGCGGCGGCGTACGCGTCCGCGAGGTCGCGGGTGAGCAGCGGCAGCGAGGCGCCGTCCACGGCCAGGTGGGAGAACGCGAGCCCGAGGACGTGCGCGTCCGCGCCGACGCGCAGCAGGACGGCCCGCAGCAGCGGGCCGTCGTTGAGATCGAACGGCTTGCCCGCCAGGGCGCGCACATGACTCTGTACGAGGCTCTCCCGCGCGTCCGGATCGGCGACCCCCGTCAGGTCGTGCCGAAGCAGCGGCGGAGCCGCCTCGTCCACGGTGAGCACCCGCCCGGTCGGCCGCCCGTGGTCGGTGGTGACGACAGTGCGCAACGCCGGGTGCCACGCCGTGAGTTCCCGCAGAGCCGCACCGAGGGCCTCGGCGTCGAGGGGCCCGGTCAAGTGATAGGCGTACGGCAGGACATAGCGCGGACTCCCGGGCTCAAGCCGATCGAGAAACAGCAGCCTGCGCTGCCCAGAGGTAAGCGGAACAAGCCCTTCGGGCAGCCCGTCGTCGAGTTGAGCGGCTCCGCCGGGCTGCCCGGCCACGGCGAAGCCCCACTCGGCGTACGGGGCGAGCCGACGTGGCTGACCGGGCTCGGCGGCCTTGGCGGACTCCGTAGCCCCGGCAGCCTTGGCGGGCTGGCCGGAGCCGCTGGGCTGGCCCGGCTGGCCGAACCCGGCGGGCTGGGGCCCGGCGGGCTGAGCCGGCTGGCCGGTCTCGGCGGATCCGGCGGATCCGGCGGACGAGCCGAACCCAGCAGGCCGCACGGGCCCGGCAGCCTGACCGGGCTCGATGATCTCGGCAGACGGCCCGGGCTCGCGCCCGGCAGCTCGACCCCGCTGGCCGAACTCGGCGGACTGAGCGGGCTGGACCTCGGCAGGCCAACCGAACTGACCGGACTCGGCAGGCCGGGCAGGCCCGGCAGGCCCGGCGGGCTCGGCGGACTGGCCGGAGCCGCTGGGCAGACCGGGCTGGCCGGTCTGAGCGGACCCGGCGGACGAGCCGAACTCACCAGACCGGACGGGCCCGACAGCCTGACCGGACTCAAAGAGCTCGGCGGACGGCCCGGGCTCGCGCCCGGCAGCTCGACCCCGCTGGCCGAACTCGGCGCACTGAGCAGGCTGGACCTCAGCAGGCCAACCGAACTGACCGGACCCGGCAGGCCGGGCAGGCCCGGCGGACCCGGCGGACCCGGCGGACTGGCCGAAGTCGAGGGCCGGGGCGGCCTGGTGGGGCCGGGCGAACTCGGCGGGCCCGGCCGCGCGGCCGGACGCGGCGGACTCGGGCTCAGCAGGCCGACCCACCTGACCCAACTCAGCAGACCCAACAACCTCAGCAGACCGGCCGAAGCCGCTAGACCGACCGGGCTGGCCGAACTCGCCGCCGGGCTCGGGCTCGACAGGCCGACCCGGCTGGCCGAACTCGGCAGACCCAGCAGACCTGGCCGACCCGGCATAAAGGCCGAACTCACCAGCTTGGACAGGCCCGGCAGGCCGACCCGACTCAGCGGGCCCAGCCGCACGGCCGGCCTCGGCAGATCCAGTGAACCTGACAGACCCAGTGGCCCCGGTGGACCCGGCAGGTCCGACATGCCCAGCAGGCCCGGCAGCCCCCACGGCCTCGGTGGCCCCGCCAGGCCCCGCGGACGGCTCGGACGGCTCCGGCGGCCCCGGCAGCTCCGGCGGCTCCGGCGGCTCCGGCGGCTCCGGCGGCTCCGGCGGCTCCGGCGGCTCGGGCGCCCGGTGCCCGGTCTCCGGTGTGCGCGCCGCGAGTTCCGTGGCGAGCCCCGCCGCCGTGCCGCAGGCGAAGACCGCGGCGACCGGCAGGTCGGCCCCCGTCTTCGCGCGGAGTTCCGCCACGACCGACATGGCGGTCAGGGACGAGCCGCCGAGGCTGACGAAGCCGTCGTCGGCGCCGACGGGGGCGACGCCGAGCGCCCGGGACCAGACGTCCGCCACCAGGCGTTCGGCGTCCGTCCGGGGCGCGACGTACGGGGTGTCGACGCGGGGCCGGAGCCCCGAGGGAGCGGGCAGCGCCCCGCGGTCGACCTTGCCTCCGGCGGTCAGCGGCAGCGCGGGCAGGCGGACGAAGGCACCGGGCACCATGGGCCCGGGAAGGCGCCCGGCGAGGAACGCGCGCAGCGCGTCGTCACTGGGCGATGGACACACGGCGCCCGCGGCCACCTCAGCGCCCCGCGCGCCCCGAACGCCCTCCGCGCCGTCCGCGCCCTCCGCGTCCTCGGCCAGGACGACGTAGGCGACCAGCCGCGCCGCCCCCGCCCCGCCCTCGGGCCAGGCCGCGCACACCGCCCGCGTCACCGCCGGGTGCGCGAGCAGCGCGGCCTCGATCTCCGCGGGCTCCACGCGCACCCCCCGGATCTTGATCTGGTGGTCGGCGCGCCCCCGGTACTCCAGGGTGCCGTCCGGGCGGCGCCGGGCGAGGTCGCCCGTGCGGTACAGGCGGGCGCCCGGCCGCTCGGGGTCCGGGTCGGGCACGAAGGCGGCGGCCGTGGCTCCGGGCCGGTGCAGATAGCCGCGGGCCAGGCCGTGGCCGCCGACGCAGAGCTCCCCGGTCTCGCCGGGCACCACCGGCACCGGCGCGTCGGTGCGCAGCAGCGTCACGTACGCGCCCGGGACCGGCTCCCCCAGCGGCACCCGGCCGCGCCCGGCGTCGGCCGCGCCGACGTCGTGGAAGGTCACGTCGGCCGCCGCCTCGGACATGCCGTACACGTTGACGAGCCGGGCGCCGGGCAGCCGCCGCCGGAACTCCTCGGCGAGGGCGGCGGGCAGTTCCTCGCCGCTGCACAGCCAGCGGCTCAGGCCCGCGGGCGGCTTCGCCCCGGCGGCGAGCGCGTCCAGGAGCGAGCGCAGCAGGGACGGCACGAGGACCAGGCGGGCGCAGCCCGTCTCGTCGAGGAAGCGCAGCAGCAGCCGCGGATCGCGGGCCGCGCTTTCCGGCACGATGGCGAGGGTCGCGCCCGCGCAGAGCGGGGCGAGAATTTCCCAGACGGCGTCCACGAAATCGGGAGATGTCCGCTGTGCGGCGATCTCGCCGTCCGCGAAGGGATAATGCGTGTTAATCCAGTGAAGGCAATTGAGGATTCCCCGGTGTGTACCCAGAACGCCTTTCGGTACACCAGTGGAACCGGATGTCTGGACAATGCAGGCGACCGCGTCAGGGCCTAACGGAGAGCCCCGGTGAAGAGCCGGTGAAACGGAACTCGTGCCGGTACTCGCGCACCCTCCGCCGCGCTTCTCCTCGTCCCCGTCTCGCTCCGCGCCGCCCGGCCGAGCGCGGACAACGGCCGTATTCATACCCACGAATCGCGCCGCCAACCGCGCCTCGGTGATCACGGCGACCGGCCGGGCCCCGGCGAAGAACGCCCGTACGCGCGCCGCCGGTTGCGCCGGGTCTGCCAGCATGAACGCGCCCCCGGCCCGCAGCACGGCGAGCATCGCGACGACCAGTTCCGGGGAGCGCGGCAGGTGGATGCCCACCGGGGCCTCAGGGGTGACGCCCAACGCGCGCAGCCGCCCGGCCAGTTGGTCGACGCGGCGATACAGATCCCGATACGTGAGCGCGACGCCGTCATTCAGAACGGCCACCCGGTCCGGCACCCGGGCCGCCCAGTCCTCGAATAAGGCGTGCACGGCCGCGGTTTCACCGAACTCGGGGGACGCAGGGCGCGACAAACGGACGACACTCATCACAGTCCTCCCCCGTACTCCGCTCGCGGCGGGCCACGTACACAGACCTGATCACATCGAATGCTTGATCAAAGTAACCATGCCATCCAGGTCGCGTCAATATCGCGTTCGAAGAGGGCAGTTGTTGTGGAATTCCCGCAGTTCACACGGTGTTCCCTGCGGCGGAATTCAGGGACGCGCCGGGCGCCGGGTAGGCTGGAAGCTGTCATGGATGTCAGGTTCGAGCCCGCGCGCTCCCGGCGTACGTCCGGTGGTGGGCCGCTCCTTGACCCGGGACCGGCGTGAGAGGTGGACGATGCGGATCGGCGAACTGGCCCGGCGCACCGGCGTGAGCGAACGCTCCCTGCGCTACTACGAGAAGCAGGGACTGCTGGCCGCCGAGCGCACCCCCGGCGGCCACCGGGAGTACGCCGACGGCGCGGTCGACCGCGTCATCCGCATCCAGGAGCTGTTCGCCGCGGGCCTGTGCAGCGCGAAGATCGTCCAACTCCTGCCCTGCATCCGGGACACGGACGGCGGGCCCGCCGCGACCGCCACGCCGTTCCTGGTGGACCAGCTCACCGCCGAGCGCGACCGCATCAACCGCATGATCACCGACCTGGTGCGCTCCCGCGACGTCCTGGACGAGGTGATCGGCACGGCGTCCGAGCAGGAGCGGACCGCCCCCTAAGGGAAGTGGGGCCGACCTCGCCCGCCAGCGGCTCCAGTCGGCAGCTCCCGTACAACCCTTGGGCCCCACGCGTGGTCGAACAGATTGCCGGAAACAGGAACGGGCCCCTTCCGGACCTCCCCCGCGCCGCCCGCGCCGAACGACCCCGCCTTCCTCAACTGGAGCCTTTCTTGCGCAAGAACCGCCCGGCCGCCCTCACCGCGGCCTCCTTCCTGCTGCTGACCGGCGCGGGCATCGCCGCCGCCCCCGCCGCGCTCGCGGGCACCCCGGGGAGCACGCACGCCAACGACCGCAACAGCGACTTCAACGGCGACGGCCACGAGGACGTCCTCATCGGCGCGCCCAACGCGACGGTGGGCGGCCACCAGGGCGCGGGCCTCGTCACCGTGCAGTACGGCTCCGCGCGCGGCATCGGCACCAAGGACGTCGTCCGGCTCAGCGAGGAGTCCACCGACGGCGACGGCGCCCCCGAGGCGGGCGACGCCTTCGGGACCGCCGTCGCCACCGGCGACCTCAACACCGACGGCTATGACGACGCCGTCGTCGCCGCGCCCGGCGAGGACGTC
Organism: Streptomyces sp. NPDC043996; assembly: GCF_056435225.1. Taxonomy (NCBI): domain Bacteria; kingdom Bacillati; phylum Actinomycetota; class Actinomycetes; order Kitasatosporales; family Streptomycetaceae; genus Streptomyces; species Streptomyces sp. NPDC043996. The sequence goes on from NZ_JBWKEY010000002.1 coordinate 667,603, forward strand.
GACGGCGCGGTGGACGCCGGCCGCGTGACGATCTTCTGGGGCACGAAGCAGGGCCTCAAGCCCGGCCTCAGCGACTGGATCGAGGCCGAGGAGCCCCGCAAGGGCGAGCGCTTCGGGTCCACGCTGGCCGCCGCGCGGTTCAGCGGCGCGACCGAGGGCGACGTCCTCGCCGTCACCGACCGGGACGAGCTCGACACCTACACCTACGGCGACCAGCCGCACATCCCCGGCAACGAGCCGTTCCGGCGGCTTTCGTCGCAGCGCCTGGGCGCGCCGTCGCCCGCCGCGTCCGCGTCCGGCGCCAAGCGCGCCGCGGCGGCGCCCCGTACGATCCTGCCCACCTCGCTGACCACCGGCGACTACGACGACAACGGCTTCGCCGACCTCGTCGTCTCCGGCGTGAGCGCGGGCGACGAGCCCGGGCACGGCTGGTCGACGTACTTCTCCGGGCACAAGGAGGGCCTCGCCAAGGGGCGCGAACTGCGCGGCGGCCCCGTCGCCGCCACCGGCGACATCAACGGCGACGGCTACGACGACCTGGTGACCGGCGAGCCCGACTCCCCCGACGACGGCGGCGAGACGCTGACCGGCGGCCTGGTCGGCGTCCGCTACGGCAGCGCGAACGGCCCTTCGGCGAACGTGACGTGGTGGACGCAGGGGTCCGCAGGAGTGCCCGGGGCGGTGGAGAAGGGCGACCGCTGGGGCGCCGACCTGTCCGTGGACGACACCGACGGCGACGGCTACGCGGACGTTTCGATCGGGGCCCCCGGCGAGGACGTCGGCCAGGTCGCGGACGCGGGCGCGGTGTGGGTGCTGCGCGGCGCGGCGGGCGGGCTCACCGCCAGGGGCTCGGCGTCGTGGACGCAGAACAGCGCGGGCGTGCCCGGCGTCGCCGAGAAGGGCGACAAGTGGGGCGCGCAGGTGCGGCTCGCGAACCCCAACCGCGACCGCCGCTTCGACCTGCTCGCGTCGGCGCCGGGCGAGAACGCCCGGGACGGCGTGGTGTGGTTCCTGCCCGCGGGGGCGAGCGGCATCACAGCGACCGGGTCCTGGACGTTCGGCGCGAAGTCGCTGGGCGCCCAGGTGAGCGGGGCGCGCTTCGGAGCGGCGATCGACGAGTAGGGGGCGCCCCTGAGGAAGTTCCGGGGGCCGTCGGGCAGTTGGCACGTACCGACCGCTTGACGGCCCCTTGTCGGCTGTCGTAAATCAAGTAGAGGCACCACGGGGCTGTGAGCGCTCTCAGCGTTCACTTCCCGACGTTAGATTGTCATGCGCACCTCATATTCATCTCAGTGCATCTCAGTGCATCTCATACGCACCTCAGCGCGCACCCCCTTGCGCGCTCCCTCCCCCCACTCGAAGCGATGTGATGACAGTGCCTCTCTTCCCCCGGCGCCGCCGCACGGCGCTCTGCGCGCTCGCCCTCGCCTGTTGCGGCCTGGCCGTGACGCCCGCCGGAGCCGCGGCCCCGCCCGCGCCCCGGCCCGCCGCCGCGCTCGCCTTCTCCGACGATTTCAACGGGCCCGCCGGGGCCGCCGTCGACGGCGGCAAGTGGCAGCTCGAGACCGGCGACAACGTGAACAACCACGAGCGGCAGTACTACACGTCCGGCACCAAGAACGCCGCCCTCGACGGCCAGGGCAACCTGGTCATCACCGCGCGCAAGGAGAACCCGGCCAACTACCAGTGCTGGTACGGGCGGTGCGAGTACACCTCGGCGCGGCTCAACACCGCGGGCCGGTTCACGCAGGCGTACGGCCGCGTCGAGGCCCGTCTGAAGGTGCCCCGGGGCCAGGGCATGTGGCCCGCGTTCTGGATGCTCGGCACGGACATCGGGAGCGTCGGCTGGCCCAACTGCGGCGAGATCGACGTGATGGAGAACGTCGGCTTCGAGCCGGGCACCGTGCACGGCACGCTGCACGGCCCCGGCTACTCCGGCGCGGGCGGCATCGGGGCGGCGTACACCCTGCCCGGCGGCGAGGCGTTCGCCGACAAGTTCCACACCTTCGCCGTCGACTGGTCGCCGGACAAGGTCACGTGGTCCGTCGACGGGCGCGCCTACCAGACCCGCACCCCGGCCGACCTCGGCGGCAGGCAGTGGGCGTTCAACAAGCCGTTCTTCCTCATCCTCAACCTCGCGGTCGGCGGCTACTGGCCCGGCGACCCCGACGGCAACACGGTCTTCCCCCAGCGGCTGACCGTCGACTACGTCCGCGTCTCCGGCTGATCCGACCGAGGTCGCGCTCGCCCTCGACCAAGGGCGCGTGTCGCGCCGCCCGGCACGCACCCTTGGTTACATGGGCCCAAACCCCCAGTCACTTGGCGAAACACCCGCCCCGGTGCAAGATGCCCGCATGAAGAGTGACCTTTTCTCCGAGCGGCACCTGGCGGCGCCCGCCGCCGCCCCTGGCCTGACGGCGCAGAACTCCAAGTCCCTCAAGTACGCGGTGAACGGCGAGATGCTGGCCCGCCAGGGCGCGATGATCGCCTACCGCGGGAACCTCCAGTTCGAGCGCAAGGGCCAAGGCGTGGGCGGCATGCTCAAACGGGCGGTCACCGGCGAGGGGCTGCCGCTGATGACGGTGAGCGGCCAGGGCGAGGCGTGGTTCGCGCACGAGGCGCAGAACGTCTTCGTCGTCGACCTCGAACCGGGCGACGTGCTCACCATCAACGGCCGCAACGTCCTGTGCTTCGACGCCTCGCTGTCCTTCGAGATCAAGACCGTGAAGGGCTCGGGCATCTCCGGCGGCGGCCTGTTCAACACCGTGTTCTCCGGCCACGGCAGGCTGGGCCTGATGTGCGAGGGCGAGCCGCTCGTGATCCCCGTCTCGCCGCAGGCGCCGGTGTACGTGGACACGGACGCGGTCGTCGGCTGGACGGCCAACCTGCAGACGTCACTGCACCGCTCGCAGTCCATCGGCTCGATGCTCCGCGGCGGCTCCGGCGAGGCCGTGCAGCTGAAGCTGGAGGGCGAGGGCATGGTGATCGTCCGGCCGAGCGAGGCCACGCCCGCCAAGCCGCAGCAGAAGTGAGCCGGACGGCCGGTCACCGCGGGGGTGACCGGCCGCCGCGCGCTCAGGAGCAGACCGCGGGTTCCGCGCGGGCCGCCTCGGGGAGCGCGGTCGCGCGCTCCGTGTCCGCGAGGCGGGTCCGCAGCATCGGCAGGGCGCACAGCGTCAGGAGCAGGGCGAGGGCCCCGGCGGCGACGGCCACCGAGACCCCGGCCGTGGCGCCGAGCCGGTCGTAGATCACGCCGGTGACGGCGGCGCCGATCGCGACGCCGCTCTGCAGGCCGGCGATCATCCACGTCATGGCCTCGGTGAGATGGCGCTCGGGCGTCGTCCGCTCCACGATGCCCATGATCACCACCATGGTCGGGGCGAAGAACACCCCGGCGACGAACACCACCACGACCATGCCGCCGACCCCGTCCACCAGGAGGAACGGGAGGGTCGTCAGGGCGGTGCCCGCCACCCCGATCAGCAGCAGGCGCGGCAGCGGCACGCTCACCGCGCGGGCCCCGAACAGCAGCCCGGAGACGCCCGAGCCGATCGCGTACACGGCGAAGACGAGACCGGCGAGCGACTTGTCGCCCGCGTGCTCGGCGAACGCCAGGCCCATCGTGTCGACCACGCCGGGGATCGCGCCCCCGCACAGCAGGATCAGCGCGAGCGCGAGCACCGGCGGCGAGAGCACCGCGGAGCCCCCGCCGCCGCTCCCGGCGCGCGGCTTGACCGGCGGTTCGGTGGCCTTCTGCGGCACGAACAGCGCGACGCCGACGAGCAGCAGCAGCCCCGCCGCCATGGGCGCGGCCTGCGGGAACAGCGCCGTGGAAAGGACCACCGCGAGGGCCGGGCTGATGACGTAGGTCAGCTCGTCGACCACGGACTCCATCGAGTACGCGGTGGTCAGCCGGGGCGTGCCCCGGTAGATCTCGGTCCAGCGGGCCCGCACCATCGCGCTCATGCTCGGCATCAGACCGGCGAACAGCGCGCACAGGAACAGCGTCCAGTCGGGCGCCTCGTAGGTGGCGCACAGCAGCAGCGCGGCGAGCCCGAGGACGCTGACCGCGGTGGCGAGCGGCAGCACCCGGCTCTGCCCGCGCCGGTCCACGGCCTTGGACACCTGCGGCCCGAGGAAGGCCATGGAGAAGGTGAAGGTGCCCGCGACGAGCCCCGCGAGGGCGTACTCGCCGGTCGTTTCGGACAGCATCGTCAGGATGCCCATGTGGGTCAGGGGCAGCGGGAGGCGGGCGACGAGGCCCGCGGCGCTGAAGGCCTTCGTCCCCGGCGCGGAGAAGATCTCGCGGTATGCGTTTGCCATTGCCTGTCCTGTCGGTGGAATCGGCCCTCGGCCCGTCGGGGCACGCGCGACACCCGCCGCGCACCCCCCACGAGCAACAACTGGGACTATCGTTCCACTTTCTATCACGAGGCGCACCCCCGTACCGGAGACCGCGGGGGTGACCCGCGCCGTGTGGCCTTCAGGCCTTGCCGCCGTCGCACCGTCCCGCAGTAGGCTCTTCGCCTACGCGAGGCGAGGGGGCGGTGTGACAGCGCGGATCGTGTCGTACGCACTGGACGACGAGACGGTGGTGCGGTTCGAGGTCGAGCCGACCGGGGACTGGCACCCCGTGGGCGCGGGCGAGGTGGCGGGGCGCGTGCGCGACGCGGTGGGCCCGGCCGTCGAGGCCGCGCGCAGCGTCCTCGACCGGGTCGCGGAGCTCGCCCCGAGCCAGGTCCAGGTCACGTTCGGCGTCAAGGTCAACGGCACCGCGAACTGGATCGTCGCGAAGGCGGCCACCGAGGCCAACTTCCAGATCACGCTCACCTGGGACCCCGGGTCCCCGGCGGAGCCGGGGTCCCGGGCGGAGCCGGGGTCCCCGGCGGAGCCCGGCACGGCCCCGCGGCCGCCCGGGGCCTGACCACGGCGCCGGTGGGACGCCCCGCGCCGACCGGGTACCGTCGACGGCGAAGGCGTGCGTACGCGGCAGGCGGCGCACGCGCGCACGAACGCGGGAGAACCACCCTGAACGAGCCGACCAGCGAACCGGCCACCGGCGCGGACCGAGAGCCGGTCACCGACGGGCGCCGCGCCAAGGGCGAGCGCCGCCGCCGGGCCCTCATCGAGGCCACGGTCCGCGTCATCGCGCGCGACGGCGCCGCGGGCGTCACGCACCGCACGGTGGCCCGCGAGGCCGAACTGCCGACGACCGCCACGACGTACTACTTCAGCGGCATCGACGCGCTGCTCACCGCGGCGCTCACGCAGTGCATGGAGGAGGACTCCGCGCGCATCGAGGCGCTCACGGACCTGCCCGGCGGCCACGACGCCAGACGCCGGGCGCTCGCGCTCCTCATGGCGGAGATCCTCAGCCCGCCCGGCCATCTGCTCGCCGAGTTCGAGCTGTGCCTGCTGGCCGTGCGGCGGCCCGAGCAGCGGTCGGCGACCCGGCGCTGGCAGGCGGCGCTCGCCGCGTTCGCCCGGCGGTTCACCGACGATCCGCTGCGCGTGAAACTCTTCACGCACGCTTATGACGGACTGCTCCTCCAAGGGCTCCTCGCGGACAAGACGCCGACAGCCGACGAGTTCGAGGAACTCTTGCGGGAACTGCTTCCCTCCCCCGAATGAAATCGCCGCCGCCCGGGCCTTAAAAGCGGCGCTTTCTCCGTACGGCGAGAAACGCGCCCGCCGCCACGACGGCGATCCCCGCCAGGGCGGCGGTGACAGCGACGGCCGTGGAGCTCCAGCCGCCGTCGCCGTCGCCTCCGTCGTCGCCGTCGTGGTTTCCGTCGCGGCCGGCCTCGCCCGCGCAGGCGCCCTCGATCGGCGCGCCCGCCTCGACGGTCACCTCTCCGGCGCGCGTGTCCTCGCCGGGGTGCACCGGCTCGGTGAAGCGCAGGGTGTAGGTGCCGGGCTTGGCATCACAGCGGACCTGGGCCTTTCCCGCGAACGACACCTTGCCCGTGGGCTTCAGCTCCACCGGCTTCGCGAACGCCTCGGAGCGCACCGTCACGCCGTCGTCGAGCTCCGGATTCACCGTGGACAGCGTGACGCGCTCGCCGGGGCTCGCCGCGGCCGGAGCGACGCTCACCCCGCCGCTGCCGCCCGGGTCCGCGACCGCGCCGGGAGTGGCCGCCGACGCGGCGGCGAGCGTCAAAGCTCCCACAAGGGCGGCGCGTACACGTGGCATAAGATGCGATCTCCGGGTTCGGAAGGCCGGATGCGATTCCGGGCGCGGGTGGGGGCGTTTCTCGCGATCTTAAACCAGGGGGAATTCCGAGCGGCGAACGGAACGGCAAGCCCGTGCCGTTCGGCGCGCGTCCGCGCGCGCCGCCTCATTCGTTCCACTCCCTTGAGCAGAAAGGCAGTTGTGCGCATTTCTCGTTGGTCACGGACCGTGGCCGTGGGGGTGGGCGGCGCCGTCATCGCCGCCACGGCGACCACCGCGACCGCCGCGGAGCCCCCACCCGGGCGGGGAGAGGGGCGGACGCAGTCCCGCCCCGCGGACACCGGCGTCAGCGGGTCCGCTCCCGCGCCGAGCGGTGCGGGCTGGACGGCCGCGGACGCGGAGGCGTTCTGGACGGCCGGGCGCATGGAGTCGGCGACCCCGCCCCCGGCGGCGAAGGACGACGCGACCCCCGCCGACGTACCGCGCGCCGGTACCGCGTCGTACGCGGCGAGTGCGGCGAGTGCGGCGAGTGCGGCGAGCCCGAAGGCGGCGTACTACAAGGGCGCCAAGACGATCGGCGTCCTGTACTACGTCGACAGCGGGATGCGCGCGCACAGCTGCACGGCCAGCGTGGTGCACAGCCCGCGCGGCAACCTCATCCTGACCGCGGGGCACTGCGGGCCCGGCAAGAAGCACGCGTTCGTGCCGAAGTACCGCACGGGCAAGCCCGCCGCTCAACAGCCCTACGGCATCTGGGCCGTCGACCGGTTCTTCAAGGACCCCCGGCACACCGACACGGGCCCCGGATCGAACCTGGACTTCGGCTTCGCGACCGTCAAACCCGACGGGCAGGGCAGGCAGCTGGAGCAGCGCACCGGCGCCAACAAGCTGACGCGCACGCCCGGTTACCGGGTGAAGGTCACGGTCATCGGCTACCCGAAGGCGCGGTACGACGCCAAGGACAAGGCGATCAAGTGCCGGGCTACGACGAAGCGGCTGCCCGGCTACAAGCAGCTGCGCATGGCCTGCGGCGGCTTCCACGGCGGCACCTCCGGCAGCCCATGGCTGATCAACTTCGATGAGCGGACCGGGCGCGGCGACGTCGTCGGCAACCTCGGCGGCGCGGGCGGCGGCGGCTCCACCAGCGACGTGTCGTACGCGCCCTTCTACGACGACGAGGTCTTCAAGCTGTACGACGACGCCGTCCGGAACGTCGCCGTGGTGCGGCGGCAGCCGCTGCCCTACGCGCTCGGCACCGGCGAGACGTGGAAGGGCGCGAAGCACGTGGCCTCCGGCGACTACACCGGCGACGGCGCGGCCGACCTGCTCGTGGTGTGGACCAGCGGCGAGGTCACCCTCCACACCGGCGACGGCGCGGGCGGCTTCACCGGACAGCGCCGCCTGAAGGCGCCCAACGGCACCTGGAAGCACGCCGCGACCGTCACCGGCGGCGACTTCGCGGGCACCGGCCTCGGCGACCTGATCGTGCGCTGGTCCGACGGCGAGGTCACCCTGTACCCGGACGTGGCGACCACGGGCCTGAGCGAGGAGACCAGGCTCGCCAAGCCCAGGTCCACGTGGAAGCACGCGTCCCAGATCGTCGGGGGCCGCTTCTCCGGCGGCCGCAGGACCGACGACCTGGTGGTGCGCTGGAGCGACGGCGAGGTCAGCCTCTACCGGGACGCCGGCACCGGCCTTAAGAAGGAGACCAGGCTCCGCAAGCCCGGCGCCACCTGGAAGCGCGCCTCCCTGCTCGCCGCCGGGGACTTCACCGGTGGCGACCGCTGGGACGTCATGGTCCGCTGGGCCGACGGCAAGCGCACCGTGTACCAGGACGTGAGCACGAGCGGCCTCGGCAAGAAGACGCCGATGCGCGCGCCGCACGCCCTGTGGAAGCACGCCAAGGCGGCGACGGCGGGCCGCCACACCACGGGCGCCAGGCCCGACGACCTGATCGTGCGCTGGAGCGACGGCGAGGTCACCCTGTACGCCGGCACCAGCACCGCGCTCGGCACCGAGCGCACCCTCGTACCGCCGACGACGTCCTGACCCAGGGGCCGCCCGGCACGCGCCGGAAGCCCCGTCGCGGCGGAGCCGGTCAGTAGACGACCGACACGATCCGGCGCACAGGGGGCGCGGGGCGGGGTCGGTGCCCTGGCCGGTGGCGTGGCGGAGCTGCTGGCGGTGGGTCCAGAACTCGGTGAAGTCGCGGGCGGTGTCCAGCCACTTCGGCGCCGGGCCGAGCCGGGCGTGGCTCGGCACCGGGGTGCTCTCGTGCTGGTCGTTCATGAGGCGACCTTGCCGGGCGACCGCCGTGATCGCCACGGGTTCAGGGGAACGCCTGGCGCGAGGAGTCACCTGGCTCAGGGGGTCGACCGCCAGACCGAATGAGCCGACGCGGCGGTGGCGACAGTGATATGACGGGCCGTCAGCCAAGACGGTCGGCCGTGGGCTGCTCCCCTGGCTCCCCCGGCTCCTCCAGTGCGCGAGAGGCGCCGCGCGCCGGGCGGATGAGCTCGTCGACGACTTCCAGGAACGGGCCGACCAGGGGGTTCTTCCCCGCGGTCGGCCACATGAGGCCGTACTCGATGGGCGGGGCGTCGTGGAACGGCACGAAGACCACGCCGGGCCGCTGGTGGAAGGCCTCGGCCCGCAGCGAGACCGTGCTGACGCCGACGCCGTTGGCGATGTGCACCAGGACCTCGGGCCAGAAGTTCGTCGCCGGACCCTGCGGGATCCTCCGGCCGGACGGGGTCGCGCGGGAGAAGTAGCGGTCCATCCAATAGCGCGGTATCCGCGCGTCGTCGAGGGTGACCAGGGTGGTGTCGGCCAGGTCCTCCATGGACACGGAATCGCGCCGGGCGAAGGGGTGGTCCGCCGGGACCATCAGCGCCCTCGGCTCCGCGAAGACCAGGGCTCCGGTGGTGATGTCCGGCTCCCGGACGGGGAACTCGGTGAGCTGGAGGTCGATGGTGCCCTCCCGCATCCCGCCGAGCGGATCGCGCAGCTGCACCTCCATGACCTCCACCTCGCAGTCCGGATAGCGCACCCGGAACCGGTCCGCCGCCTGGACCATGAGGTTCCCGCACCACGGCGCCGACCAGCCCACCCGCACCACGCCCTTGATCCGCCCGCCGCGGCCCACCGCGACGGCCTGCGCGAGCCCCGCGCTGATCTGCTCGTACGCGGGCAGCAGATCGTCACGCAGCTGCCGGCCGACGTCGGTGAGGGCGACCTTGCGGCTGTTGCGCTCGAACAGCGGGGCGCCGACGCGGCGTTCCAGCTTCTGGATGGTCTGGCTGATCCGGCCGGTCGTCACGTGCAGGCGCTCGGCGGTGCGGCCGAAATGCAGCTCCTCGGCCAGCGTCAGGAACGCCTCAAGCTCCAGTCGCTCCAGCATGTGCGCCGCCCCCCGTGTCCCGCACCGCCCCCGGTGTTTAACCCCGCTCAACGGAGCATGCCACTCTCCGATCTTGATGGCTCACCCATTGATCAGGGACTCTGACATCGCCGCGTTCGACGGACGTTTCCTCAGGCCAGATCCGTGTTCCAGGGTCAGGTCCGGGTCGGACGACGGCGTCCCACCGGATCGAGCGGAGTCCCACGCGTGAGCGAAGTCGTCGTCCTGATGCACGTCTTTCTCGACGGTGTGGTCGCGCACCCGTCCTGGGCGCGGCCGTTCCGGTACGACGAGCACGAGAAGTACGAACTCGGCCAGCTCGCCGCCAGCCGGGCACTGCTCCTGGGGCGCGTGACCTTCCAGGAGATGGCGGCGGCCTGGCCGCGACGGGACGCGCGGGAGGAGTACACCAGGCTGGTGGACGCCACACCGAAGTACGTGGTGTCCACGACGCTCGACCACGTGCCGTGGAACGGCGTGCTGATCCGCGAGCACGTGGCCGAACGCGTCGCGAAGCTGCGCCGCGAACCGGGCCAGGACCTCCTGGTGCTCGGCGGCACCGAACTCGTCGGCCAGCTGCTCGAGTCCGGCCAGGTCGACGTGCTCAAGCTGTGCGTCCACCCGGAGACCGGGGGCACCGGGCGGCGGCTCTTCCCGCACGGCGGCACCCCGAGCACCTGGAAGCTCACTGGGACGTCGGTGTTCGCAGGCGGCGCCGTCGTCCTGGAGTACCGGGCCCCCACCACCCCGTACGCCTCTCCTCAACCGCTCGGCGGCGACACCCCGTACCCACCCCACTGACACGAAAGCGAGTCACCCATGCGCATCACGATCGGTGAGTTCATCAGCCTCGACGGCGTCGTGCAGGCCCCGGGCCACCCCGACGAGGACGGCGACGGCGGCTTCGCCCACGGCGGCTGGACGCACCCGTTCTTCGACCCGGAGGTGATGGGCGCCGCCCTGGCCGACTGGTCCAAGGGCACCGAGGCCATGCTCTACGGACGCCGCACCTGGCAGGTCATGGCCGCCGCCTGGCCGGGCCGGGCGGGCGACCCGTTCGCCGACCACATGAACGCCGTCGCCAAGTACGTCGTGTCCGACACGCTCGGCGAGGACGAGCTCGCGGCCTGGAACAACTCCACGCGCATCCCCGGTGGCCAGGCCGTCGACCAGATCAGAAGGCTGAGAGAGGCCGAAGGCGGCGACCTGACCGTCCTCGGCAGCGCGTCGCTGTCCCGGACGCTCCTGGCCGAGGGCCTGGTCGACGAGCTCCGCCTCATGATCATGCCGGTGGTCCTCGGCGGCGGGAAGACGATCTACCCGGTCGACGGCGTCCTGCGCGCCTTCGACCTGGTCTCCACCGTCACCAGCGGCACCGGGGTGCTCGTGTGCACCTACCGGCCCAAGGCCCCGGCGGCCACCGCCGCGTAACGGGCGGGCGGCGCCCGCCGCCGCTTCGGGGCCCTCCCTTCGCCAGGGGCGGTCGGCGTGCCCGCGCCGACCGCCCCGCACGCGTTCCCGCACGTCGGCGGGTGCGGGCGGGCATCGGTCAGGATTCGAGAAGCGCCCGCCGCGGCCCCCGCCTAGCGTTCACGACGTCATACTTCTCAGACATTCGCCGGACCGTACCAGGGGACGCCGCCGGGGGCCGCGCGGGCGGCCCGCCCGACAGATGGAGAGCACGATGAGCAAGGCCAAGAGAGCGGACACGCCGTCGTCCGCGTCGCACGCCGCCGACAGCCACGACATGATCCGGGTGCACGGGGCGCGCGAGAACAACCTCAAGGACGTCACCATCGAACTCCCCAAGCGCCGTCTGACGGTGTTCACCGGCGTCTCCGGCTCGGGTAAGAGCTCCCTGGTGTTCGACACGATCGCCGCCGAGTCGCAGCGGCTGATCAACGAGACCTACAGCACCTTCGTGCAGGGCTTCATGCCGACCCTCGCGCGGCCCGAGGTCGATGTGCTCGACGGTCTGACCACCGCCATCTCCGTCGACCAGCAGCGCCTCGGCGCCGACCCGCGCTCCACCGTCGGCACCGTCACGGACACCAACGCGATGCTGCGCATCCTCTTCAGCAGGCTCGGCAAGCCGCACATCGGGCCGCCCAGCGCGTACTCCTTCAACACCGCATCGGTGAAGGCCAGCGGCGCGATCACCGTCCAGCGCGGCGCCAAGACGAAGGCCGAGAAGGCGACGTACGAGCGCACGGGCGGCATGTGCGACCGCTGCGAGGGCCGCGGCGCGGTCTCGGACATCGACCTCACCCAGTTGTACGACGACTCCAAGTCGATCGCCGAGGGCGCCTTCACCATCCCCGGCTGGAAGTCGGACAACGTGTGGACCGTCGGGATCTACGCCGAGTCGGGCTTCCTCGACCCGCACAAACCGATCCGCCGGTTCACCAAGAAGGAGATGCACGACTTCCTCTACCGCGAGCCGACCAAGGTGAAGGTCAACGGCGTCAACCTCACCTACGAGGGCCTGATCCCCAAGATCCAGAAGTCCTTCCTCGCCAAGGACAAGGAGGCCATGGAGCCGCACATCCGGGCGTTCGTGGAGCGGGCCGTCACCTTCGCCACCTGTCCCGAGTGCGACGGCACCCGGCTCAGCGCGGGCGCCAGGGCCTCGAAGATCAAGAAGGTCAGCATCGCCGACGCCTGCGCGATGGAGATCCGCGACCTCGCCGAGTGGATCAGGGGCGTCAGCGACCCTTCGGTGGCCCCGCTGCTCGCGGCGCTCCAGCAGACCCTCGACTCGTTCGTGGAGATCGGGCTCGGCTACCTCTCCCTGAACCGGTCCTCGGGCACCCTGTCCGGCGGCGAGGCCCAGCGCGTCAAGATGATCCGCCACCTCGGCTCCTCGCTCACCGACGTCACCTACGTCTTCGACGAGCCCACGATCGGCCTGCACCCCCACGACATCGAGCGGATGAACAACCTGCTCCTTCGCCTGCGCGACAAGGGCAACACGGTCCTCGTCGTGGAGCACAAGCCGGAGGCGATCGCGATCGCCGACCACGTCGTGGACCTCGGCCCCGGCGCCGGTACGGGCGGCGGCACCGTCTGTTTCGAGGGCACCGTCGAGGGGCTGCGGGCCAGCGACACCACCACCGGCCGCCACCTCGACGACCGGGCCGCCCTGAAGCGGGCCGTGCGCGAGCCGAGCGGCGCCCTGGAGATCCGCGGCGCGGCGGCCAACAACCTGCGCGACGTGGACGTCGACATCCCCCTCGGGGTGCTCACCGTCATCACCGGCGTCGCGGGCTCCGGCAAGAGCTCGCTCGTGCACGGCTCGATCCCCGCCGACGCCGGTGTGATCTCCGTCGACCAGACCGCGATCCGCGGCTCGCGGCGCAGCAACCCGGCGACGTACACCGGGCTGCTCGAACCCATCCGCAAGGCGTTCGCCAAGGCCAACGGCGTCAAGCCCGCGCTGTTCAGCGCCAATTCGGAGGGCGCCTGCCCGCACTGCAACGGCGCCGGTGTCATCTACACCGACCTGGCGATGATGGCCGGTGTGGCCACGCCCTGCGAGGAGTGCGAGGGCAAGCGGTACCAGGCCTCGGTCCTCGAGTACCACCTCGGCGGCCGGGACATCAGCGAGGTCCTCGCCATGTCGGTGACCGAGGCCCTTGAGTTCTTCGGCTCCGGCGAGGCGCACACCCCGGCCGCGCACCGCGTCCTCGACCGGCTCGCGGACGTCGGGCTCGGCTACCTCAGCCTCGGCCAGCCCCTCACCACGCTCTCCGGCGGCGAGCGCCAGCGCCTGAAGCTGGCCACCCACATGGGCGACAAGAGCGGCGGCGGCGTTTACGTACTCGACGAGCCGACCACCGGCCTGCACCTCGCCGACGTCGAGCAACTGCTCGGCCTGCTCGACCGGCTCGTCGACTCCGGCAAGTCGGTGATCGTCGTCGAGCACCACCAGGCGGTCATGGCGCACGCCGACTGGATCATCGACCTCGGCCCCGGCGCGGGCCACGACGGCGGCGCCGTCGTCTTCGAGGGCACCCCCGCCGACCTGGTCGCCGCCCGCTCCACCCTCACCGGCGAGCACCTCGCGGACTACGTCGGCGCCTGACCCGCGCCGGAAGCCCTGAGGCCCTAGCCCGCCGCGACGCGGGGCGCCTCGAAGCGACCGGTGTGCTCGGCCACCCACCGCGCGAACGTGCGCGCCGGGCGGCCGAGCACCCGCTCGACGGTGTCGTCGACGGTGCTGGCGGCCGCACCGGGATCGGCGTACCAGCCGACGACGTACTCGGCGTCCGCCCGGGACACCCCGGTCGCCAGCAGCCTGTCGACGGCCTGTTCGCGCGTGATCAGGGACAGCTCGATGTCGTGGCCGATCGCGCGCGAGAGGACGGCGAGCCGCTGACTCGGCGTCAGGGACTCGGGGCCCGTCAGGTTGTAGGCACGCCCCTGGTGGCCGCCCTCAAGCAGCGCGGCCGCCGCCACCGCCCCGATGTCCGCCTCGTGCACGAGCGCGCTGGGCAGGTCGTACGGCTCCCGCACGACGCCCTCGGCCCGGATCGACTCGGCCCAGGTCAGCGTGTTGGACATGAACTCCTGCCCCTCCAGGCGCGTCCACTCCACGCCGGAGTCGGCCACGGCCTGCTCGACCGGCCCCACCCAGCCGCCCCACAGCACGGTGATGCGGCGCACCCCCGCGTCGACGGCCCGCTGCACCAGCTCGGGGCCGACGTCGGCGAGGCCCGCCGTCACCGTGATGTGCAGCCGCCTTACGCCGTCGAGGGCGGCGTCCAGGGTGTCCGGCGCCGTGTGCGTGCCCGCCACCAGTTCCACCCCGGCCGGGAGTCGCCCGGCGGCCGCCTCCGGGTTCCGCGTCAGGGCCCGTACGCGCTCGCCGCGCCGGACCAGCTCCGCCACCACATGCCGTCCGGTGTTCCCGGTGGCACCCGTCACCAGTGTCGTGGTCACAGTCGACTTTCTCCTTCGTCGTCACGGCCGTCGCCGAAGCCGTCGTCACGGCTGTCGTCACGGCTGTCGCCGAAGCCGTCGTCACGGCCGTCGTCAAAGCTGTCGTCGTCGCCATGGACGTTAAAAGTTCAACTGCGCTTGAGGTCAAGGAACGTTCCTTCCCGGCCGCGCGCGAGTTGCCGGACCCGCGGGCCCGTTGTGCGCTGGAGACCGGCTACGAGCCGACGAAAGGACGGGCGTGCCATGGCTGAGGCGGATCCCCGGACGGTCTCCGAGACCTTCGTGTTCACCTGCGGGCGGTGCGGCGCGAGCTGGCGGGCCACGTTCCAGGTCATGTTCTTCACCGACCCGATGGACACCACGGGCCTGACCACGCAGGAGTACGTCGACGAGGCCGGCCGGGCGCTCAGGTCACCGCTGGCCGACGCGGTCTGCGCGCGGTGCGGCAGCCGCGAGGTGCGCGTGACGGCGCCCCCGGCGTGACGAGGGGCGGGCACCCCGGACAGGGCGCGCATCGGCCGTTCCTCCAGAGGCCTTGGCATATGCCATGGATGTTCCTCCAGAGAGTTGTATATGCGAGGGAAACTCGCCTACCTTGTCGCATATGCAGTCCTACACCATCGGTCAGGCCGCGCGTCTGCTGGGCGTCAGCCCGGACACCGCGCGCCGCTGGGCCGACGCGGGCCGGGTCGCGACCCACCGCGACGAGAGCGGCCGCCGCCTCATCGAAGGCCGGGACCTGGCCGCCTTCTCGATCGAGGTCGCGCAGAGCGGCAACGGCGAGGAGGACGCCTCCTACACCTCGGCCCGCAACGCCTTCCCGGGCATCGTCACCGCCGTCAACCTCGGCGACGTGGCCGCCCAGGTCGAGATCCAGGCGGGACCCCACCGGCTGGTCTCCCTGCTGACCCGGGAGGCCGTCGAAGAGCTCGGCCTGGAGGTCGGCATGCGGGCCACCGCCCGCGTGAAGTCGACCAGCGTGCACATCGACCGCGCCTGAACCCGGCCGCCCGCCGCACTCGTACCGACCCCAGCGCGTCGCCGTCCCGACGCGGCTGATCCCGCACCGCTCGGGCGGCCGCGCGCCCCCGTGTCACCAAGGAGTTCCGCCATGTCCCAGACGCCCACCCGGCGCCGCCTCGCCATCGCGCTCGTCTCCGCCGCCGTCCTCGCCCCGCTGCTCGCCGCGTGCGGCGACAACGACAAGGACGACAAAGCCGACAAGGACGGCTCCGGCGGCAAGAAGGCCGGGGGCGACACTCAGCTGACGGTCCTCGCGGCCGCCTCGCTCACCGATGTGTTCAAGACCGCCGGTGCCGCGTACGAGGAGTCCCACCCGGGCACCAAGGTGCGGTTCTCCTTCGAGGGCTCCCAGGAGCTGGCCGCGAAGGTGCGCCAGGGCGCCCCGGCGGACGCGCTGGTCACCGCCGACACCAAGACCATGGACGGGCTGCGGGCCGAGACCACCGCCCCCTCGGTGATCGCGAAGAACCGCCTGGTCATCGCCACCGAGAAGGGCAACCCGAAGAAGGTCAAGAGCCTCAAGGACCTCGCCGACAGCGGCCTCAAGGTCGTGCTCGCCGCCCCCGAGGTGCCGGTCGGCCGCTACAGCGAGCAGGTCCTCGACGCCCAGGACGTCAAGGTCAAGCCGGTCTCGCAGGAGCCGAACGTGCGCGCCGTCCTGAGCAAGGTGGAGCTCGGCGAGGCCGACGCGGGCCTCGTCTACAAGACCGACATCGCCGCGGCGGACGGCAAGGCCGAGGGCGTCGACATCCCGGACGGCCAGAACGCCATCGCCGACTACCCGGCCGCCACCCTCAAGGACTCCGGGCACGCCAAGGAGGCCGCCGCGTTCGTGAAGTGGCTCAGCGGCGCCGAGGCGCAGAAGATCCTGCGGGACGCGGGCTTCCAGAAGCCGTAGCCCGACCGGCCGCACCCGCACGCCTGGGGAGGCTTGCCCGCCACGGGGGGGCCGGGCAAGCCTCCTCAGGACCGGCGCGGACCACCGCCCGCGCCGTCCGGACCACCGGCGGGCCGCCGCCCCCGTACGCGAACGCGCTCTCCCCACCTCTGGACCTCTGGACCTCTGGCAGGAACCCCGCGATGAAGAGCCCCAGCGCCCGGACCACCCGGCCCCGGACCACCCGGCCCCGGTCCCCCCGGACCCGCGGCACCCGGGCCCCCGTGGCCCTGGCGGTGCCCGCGCTCCTCGCCGTCGCCTTCCTGCTGATGCCCCTGATCGGCATCCTGACGCGCACCTCGTGGGGCGACCTCGGGGAGCACCTGACCAGCCCCGGCGTCACCGAAGCGCTCAAGCTCTCGCTGTACGTGTCGTTCTGGGCGCTCGGCCTTTCGCTGGTCCTCGGGGTGCCGCTGGCCTGGTTCCTGGCCCGGGTCGACGTCCCCGGGAAGGCGCTGGTGCGTTCGCTCGTCCTGCTGCCGATGGTGCTCCCGCCCACCGTCGGCGGCGTCGCCCTGCTGCTCGGCTTCGGGCGGCGCGGACTGCTCGGGCCCTGGCTCGAGGACACCTTCGGGATCGTCCTGCCGTTCCACACCACCGGCGCGATCGTGGCCGCGACGTTCGTCGCCATGCCGTTCCTGGTGATCAGCCTGGAGGGCGCGCTCGCGGGCCTGTGGCCCGCGTACGAGGAGACCGCGGCCTCGCTCGGCGCGTCCCCCGTACGGGTGTTCTTCACCGTCACGCTGCCGATGGTCGCCCCCGGCCTCGCCGCCGGTGCCGCCCTGACCTGGGCGCGGGCCCTCGGCGAGTTCGGCGCCACGATCACCTTCGCGGGCAATCTGCCGGGCAGCACACAGACCCTCCCGCTCCAGGTCTACCTCCTGCTCCAGGAGCAGCCGGAGGCCGCGACCTCCGTGTCCCTGCTGCTCCTCGCCATCGCCATGGCCGTCCTCATCGCGCTGCGCGGGCGCTGGACCGGCGCCACGGCGGGCCGCCCGGAGCACCGCACGCGGCCGGACCAGGACCCAGCGGGCCCGCCCGCGACTCCGGCGCCCGCAGACCCGCCCGGCCCCGAAGCCATGGCCCCGTCGGCCCGCTGGCCCCTGCACGCCGACGTCACCGGCTTCAACGAGCTCACCCTGGACGCCGCTCCCGGCACGACCATCGCCGTCCTCGGCCCCAACGGCGCGGGCAAGACCACCCTCCTGCGGGCCCTGCTCGGCCTCACCCCGCGCGCCCACGCCGCGCTGCGCCTCGGCGACGAGGACGTCACCCCGCTGCCGCCGCACCGGCGCGGCGTCGCCTGGGTGCCCCAGGACGGAGCCCTCTTCCCGCACCTGAGCGCCCTGTCCAACACCGCGTACGGGCTGCGCGCCCAGGGCGTGCCGCGCCGCGAGGCCCGCCGCGTGGCGCGGGGGTGGCTGGACCGCCTCGGCGTCGGCCACCTCGCGCACCGCAGGCCAGGACAGCTCTCCGGCGGCCAGGCCCAGCGCGTGGCGCTGGCCAGGGCGCTGGCCCCGAGCCCCCGCCTGCTGCTCCTGGACGAGCCGCTCGCGGCCCTCGACCAGACGACCCGCGCCCAGGTGCGGCACACGCTGCGCACCCATCTGGCGGGCTTCGGCGGCGTCTGTCTGATCGTCACCCACGACCCCGTCGAGGCGCTCGCCCTGGCCGACCGGGTCCTCGTGCTCCAGGACGGCCGCGCCCTGCAGGACGCCGCGCCCGCCGAGGTCACGCGCCACCCCCGCTCCCCCTGGGTGGCCCGCATGCTCGGCCGCAACGCGCTCGTCGGCGAGGGCGCGGCGGACGGCACCCTCCGGCTCGCCGACGGGGGCCGTCTGGTCGTCGCCGACCCCTTGGAGGAGGGCGCCGAAGCCATCGCGATCATCGCTCCCGAGGCGGTGTCCCTGCACCTGACCCGCCCCGAGGGCAGCCCCCGCAACGTGTGGCCCGGCACGGTCCGCGAGATCACGTCGGTCGGCAGCAGGCTGCGGGTGCTCGTCGCCGGGGCCGGTACGCCGGACCTGGTCGCGGAGATCACCCCGCAGGCGGCGGCCGAACTCGGCCTCGCCGACGGCACGCCCGTGCACGTCGGCGTCAAGGCGACCGAGGTCACGCTGGTCCTCACCTGAGGCGGGGGCCGTGGCCCTCATCTGAGATGACGTACGCGGCCCGCTATCCGAGGCGAGGTACGCGGCCCTCATCTGAGGCGGGGTACGCGGCCCTCACCTGCGGCGGAGTCCGCGCCAGCCCGGACCGCGTGTCATGCGAGCGTCAACGAAACACCGCTGAGGCGTTCCCTCCGGTTCATCTGAGCCTGGTGAGGTGTCCGGACAAGTCCCGCACTCAGCCGAGGAGTCGTGCATGTCCCACCCCCGCCGGTCCGCCCGTACCCGCATAGCCGTCGCCGCGTCCGTGGTCGCGGCCGCCACCGCCGCCGCCGTCGCCGTCACGGCCACCGCCGGGGCCTCGGGCGGCAAGGAGCAGGCCCAGCAGGCGATCAAGGGCGGGAAGGCGAAGAACGTCATCCTGCTCATCGGTGACGGCATGGGCGACTCGGAGATCACGCTGGCCCGCGACTACACCGTGGGCGCCGCCGGGCGCCTCAACATGGACAAGTTCCCCCTCACGGGCAGCTACACCACGTACTCCGTGCACGCCGACGGCTCCCCGGACTACGTGACCGACTCGGCCGCCAGCGGCAGCGGCTGGGCCACCGGCAAGAAGACCGTCAACGGCCGCATCTCCAAGACGCCGGACACCGACAAGGCCGTGCCGACCATCCTGGAGCTCGCCCAGCGGGGCGGCTACGCCACCGGCTCCGTCACCACCGCCGAGCTCACCGACGCCACCCCCGCGGTGCTCGCCTCGCACGTCAGCGACCGCAGCTGCCAGGGCCCCGCCGACATGGCCAAGTGCCCGGCCGACGCCCTCGCCAAGGGCGGCCCCGGCTCCATCGCCGAACAGAGCGTCAACCACAAGGTGGACGTGCTCCTCGGCGGCGGCAAGCAGCGCTTCGAGCAGAAGGTCACCGACGGCAAGTACAAGGGCCGCACGGTGACCGAGCAGGCCAAGAAGCTCGGCTACCAGGTCGTCACCGACAAGGCCGCGCTGAAGGCCGCCAAGCCCGGCAAGCCCGTCCTCGGCCTGTTCGCCGACGGCAACGTGCCCACCGAGTGGACCGGCAAGCCCGCCGCCGCCGGCGGCACCGCGCCGCAGCGCTGCGTCACCTCCAACCCCGGCCGCCCCGCGGGCACCCCCGCCCTCGCCGACCAGGCCACGCAGGCCATCAAGCTGCTCGAGGCCAAGCAGAAGAAGAACGCGAAGCAGGGCTTCTTCCTCCAGATCGAGGGCGCGTCCATCGACAAGCAGGACCACGCCGCCGACCCGTGCGGCCAGATCGGCGAGACCGCCGCGTTCGACCGCGCGGTGAAGGTCGCGCGCGCGTACGCCGCCAAGCATCCCGACACGCTCGTGGTGACCACCGCCGACCACGGTCACACCAGCCAGATCGTCCCGCTGGAGGCGCAGCCGCCCGGCCTGTCCTCCACCCTCGTCACCAACGAGGGCCAGCAGCTGAAGGTCAACTACTCGACCAACACCCCGGGCAAGGCGCAGGAGCACACCGGCACCCAGGTGCGCATCGCCGCCCAGGGCCCGCAGGCCTACCGCGTGCTCGGCCTCACCAACCAGACGGACCTGTTCACGACGCTCCGCGAGGCGCTGCACCGGCGCTGACGTGCTGATCCCGTACGCCACGGGCGCGTCCACGGCACACACCCGCCCGGGTGTGTGCCGTTCCGCGTGTCAGGGCCGCGTGGGCCCGGTCACAGCAGGGACAGCACGAGGGCGGCGTCCTCGTCGCCGGTGTCGGCCGCGCGGCGCAGCACGCCGCGGACGTAGGGGCGTTCGTCGGGTCCGGTGAGGTACGCCGCGAGGGCGAGGGCGGCGTCGCCGTCGCCCGCGTCGGCGGCCGGTCGCCACACCGCGATCGCCTCGTCCAGGCGGCCGGTGCGGCGCAGCACGACGCCGAGGTGGAAGGCGGCCTTCCGGTGCCCGTGGGCGGCCGCCCGCCGGTAGAGGTCCTCGGCCTCGGCGAGGCGGTCCTGCCGGTGGAGGAGGAGGGCCAGGTTGTACAGGGCGCCGGTGACTCCGCCGTCGGCGGCCCGCCGGTAGAGCGGCTCGGCGAGGTCGGGGCGGCCCTCGTCCCGGTGCAGGTTCGCCAGGTTGAAGCAGGCCCGCAGGTCGCCCCCATCGGCGCAGCGGTGGTACCAGTGCGTGGCGCGGTGCGGATCGCCCTGCGCCTTCGCGGCGTTGGCCAGGCAGAACATCGCCTCCGTCGAACCCGCGGCGACGGCCTGGAGCAGCAGCGGCTCCGCCTCGCTCCACCGGCCCGCCTCGGCGAGGAGCATCCCCCAGTTCATCAGGCCGCTGGGGTCCCCGGCGGCGTGGGCGCGCGCGTAGGCGGCCGCGGCCTCGTCGGCGCGGCCGCGTTCCTGGAGCAGCACGCCCAGGTTGTACGCGGCGTCCGCGGCCCCGGCGAGCTCGGCACTGCGCAGACAGGTCTCCGCCGGGGTCATCTCACCCCGGTCCTTGAAGAGCAGCCCAAGGTTGTTCCACGCCATGGCGTGCCCTCGTTCGCCCGAGGCGCGGTAGGCCGCCACGGCCTCGTCGTGGCGGCCGGTCGCACGCAGCAGGTTCCCGAGGTTCAGGAGCACGACGGCGTCCTCGGGGTCCGCCCGCGTGCGGTACACCCGCTCGGCCTCCTCGTACCGGCCGAGGTCCGCGAGGGCGACGCCGAGGTTGTTGGCGGCCCCGCCGACCCCGGCGTCGGCGAGCGCCCGCCACAGGAACACGCTGATGAAGGGGGCCTGGCGGTGGGCGTTGAGCGCCACGGTGAACATGGCGTTCGGGTCGTCGGCGGCGCCGAGCGCCTCGAACCAGGTGAAGGGATGGACGGGCAGTCCCGCCTGCTCGGCCTCGGCGACGAGTTCGGGGTGGGCGCGCCACGTGCCCTCGCCCGCGGGGAGCAGCATGCTGCTGACCCCGCACCGGGTCTTTCCCGCCCAGGCAAGCGCGTCCGCGGCGGGCTCGGGGCGCAGCACGGCGCCGCCGCTGTCGACGAGGTAGGGCAGGTGCGCTTCCAGGAGCACCGCGGCGGGCAAGGGCCCGTCAAGACCGGCCCGGACGAGGTCGATGCCCGCCCGGGTGAGCGCCGCGCCCCGGGGGCTGCCGCCGGAGCGGTCGGCGAGCCTCAGCTCCTGCCACAGCCAGGGGCCCGCGGCGAGGCATTCGGCGACCCCGAGGGCGGGGTCGGCGCGGGCCGCGCGGACGAGCCGCGGATCGGGTGCGGCGGCGGCCCTTCGGCGTTCGGCGGGGCTCCAGCGCCGGTCCAGGTGAAAGCCCGTCAGCTGCCGGAGCGCGGGGCTGCCGCGCAGGCGTTCGTGGGCCGTGGCATCGAGCGTGGCGAGGACGACGGCCCCGGCGCGGCGCAGTTGCCCGAGGGCGTGCGCGGTGAGCGGCTGGTCGTCGTCCAGGTAGGGGCGCAGGTCGTCGAGCCACAGCGCGCAGGGTTCCGGTGCGGCGAGGACGGCCGCGATGAGCAGGGGCAGGTCGCGGGGGTGCTCCGGGCTCACGAAGCGGTGGCCCGGCAGCTCCGCGCGCAGGGCTTCGTACAGCGTGCGGGTCTTGCCCGCGGCGGAGTCGCCCACGATGAGCACCGATCCGCCGGTGCGCGCCGCCGCCCGCAGCCGGGCGCGCACCTCGGGGTCGGCGTCGCGCGCCACGTAGCCGGGGACGTCGCCGCCCCAGGCCGCGTCGGCGGGGCCCGTGTCCGCCACGGCGGGCCAGCGCGGTGACGGCGCCGGGCGCGCCCCGGGCTCGAACAGGGCGCGGATGGCGGGGTGTTCGAGGGACTTGGCGTTCAACCAGGTCAGGTCGTGGCAGTCCAGAGGGAAGGCGCAGGCGCCGCGGAGCGAGTCGAACCAGTCCCACTCGCCCTGGGTGAGGCTGAGGGGCACGACGAGGGTCCAGCGGCCGGGCGCCCGTGCGGCGGCCCGCCGCAGGGACCGCTCGACCTGGCGGCGGCGCCCCGGGGTGAGGCGGCCGGTGAAGCCCTTCACCTGGAACACGTGCCGGGTGCCGTCCGGCAGCCACAGGACGGCGTCCTCGCCCCGGTCACCGCCCGATCCATCGATGTGCCGCAGGCCGGGGTGCACCAGCGCGAGCAACAGCGCCACGCCACGCTCGAACGCCCCCCGGCCCTCCGCGAGTTCACACCAGCGCGCCCAGGCCTCCATGGCCTCAGTGTCCCTCGCGGGGCGCCCAGACCCGCCCCTTTCCAGTGCTCCCGAGTGCCCATGACCCGCAGGGGTGGGCGAGGTGGACCACACCACGGTCAAAGTCCTCTGCGTCTGTGCCGCCCGCATCGACCGGGCCGAGCGAGACCTGTCTGAGCGCGGGCTGATGGTGACCGCCGAGCGCGGCACCATGAAGAACGGCGCCGCCACCATCGCAGGCCAGTACCGCACCCAACTCGCCCGCTACATCCGAGAGCTGGGGCTCTCGCCGAGCGCCCGCACCGCCATCACGGCCCCGGAGCCCGGGGAGGAGGACTCGGACGTGTGGGATTAGCCCCGCAGCGCCACCAGAGCCCCCGTGCCCGCCTCCCTCCGGGGCGGCGAGTGCGGGGGTTTTCGGCGTGTCTGGTGGCCGTGGCGGGCATACGCTGGGCGTGAAGGGTGGGTGATCCCATGGCCGCAGGGCTGGCTGAGAACGTCAGGAACTACCGCCGCACTGAAGGGATGAGCCAGGAAGATCTAGCCGAAGCGGCAGGTCTCTCCGTAGGCACCGTCCGCAAGGTGGAGCAAGGCGGCGACGTGCGCATGGAGACCCTGCATGCGCTTGCCCGTGCGCTGGGCGTGCCCACCTCAACGCTGTTCGCCACGGAGACCACCACGCCTGTCGTCGGAGACGAAGCCAACCGCCGGTACCTGGTGGAGCTGCGGAAGGCGCTCATGCCTCCCGTAGGGCTTTCAGCCCCCATGACGGACCGGGGGGAAGCCGAGGCGTTGTCTGCGCTGCGGAGCGCTACAGCCGATGCCCACGCGCTCTATTGGGCCGATCGCTACGACTCAGTGGCCAAGCGGCTGCCGGGGCTTCTGCGCTCCGCTGAAGCGGCCGTGGAAGTCCTGGAGGGCGAGGAACAACAGCACGCGATGATCGCCCGCTGCCACGCGCTGTTGCTGGCGGGCAAATACCTCACGCAGGTCCGGCAGTACGACATGGCGTACTACGCCCTCGTGGAAGCCATCCGGCTGGCTCGCGAGACCGGCCAGAGGCTCACTGCCGCAACCGGCGTCGTGGGCTTGTGCTGGCTGCTGCTGCGGCAGGACAGGTTCGACGAGAGCGAGCAGCTCGCTGCGCAGACGGCAGTGGAGATCGAGCCCCGCATGTCTGAGGCCACGCCCGCGCACCTGACCGTGTGGGGTGAGCTGTGGCTCAGGGTCGCGTCTGCCACGATCCGGAACAACCGCCCGGACGTAGCCCGAGAGGCCCGCAGGATGGCAGGGACCGCCGCTAGCGCGCTGAACGGCGAGCACGCCAAGTTCCCCGACCACTGGGGCGGGTTCGGGCCCGTGACAGCAGAGCTGAAAGCGGTCGAAGACCTCTCGCTTCTGGGAGATGCGCGGGGGGTTCTGCGGCGCTCCGACGATGGACTGTTGGGTGGTAAAGCGCTTCGGAACTTCGGTAAGCCGACCCCGCCGAATTGGGGCCGGCATCGGTTGGACGTGGCCAAGGCGCACGTGACGCTGAAGCAGCACCAGGACGCGATGGACGTACTCATGTCCGTTCGCCACACGTCCAGTGAGTGGATCAAACATCAGCCCATGGCGCGCTACGTGATGGCGGATCTCCTCAAGACGCGTAAGCGGACCCTGACGCAGGACATGCGCAGCATGGCCGCCCACCTGAGTGTTACCGGCTAGGTACTACGAAGCGTGAAAGTTTCGACACCTCTGCCTGTGAACTGCCCTGCTTCGTATATGGATTGCCCCGTTCCGCGCCCATAGGTTCTTGGCATCCCAGAGTCGAGCAGGCCAGGGGCCATGATGGTTCACAGGACGGACGCAGACCGGCAGCGCAGGCGGGACCTGGCCGACGCTTCGGCGGCGGTTGCTCGCCTCATGCCGTGGGCGGCGGACGACGGCAGGCGCGTGTACCTCGCCACGGACGGCGAAGGGCGGCTCTCTGCACTCGCTGACTCCATGGAAGCTGTCCAACTAGGCATAGGTGCTGACTTGTTGGAGCATGCTCGCAAACTCCTCGATTCCCGGCAGGTATCGCCGACAGAGCTGCGGTTCGTTGCGGCCCGGCTGTCTGAGGCGTTGGGTGACGCACTGCGAGTTGCGGAAAGCCGAGGGCAGCGTCTGGCCGCGTCCTGCGAGGACGCTCCGGACGGCGAAGCGGAAGTCCGTAGCCAGAACTGAGCACCCGAGACTCCCACCTCAGAGAGCTGCCGCAAGCATGCACTGTCTGAGGCGGGGCAAGCGCTCGCCCGGTCGCACGCCCCGTGAAGCGGAGACGGCCGGGCGGGCACGACCACGGCGCGGGGAGGGCCCCTGCGTCAGCGTGCACGAGGAAACACGGTGAATGTCATCTTCAGCAACAACAGCCGTAGTGGCGGCGACGGACTTCCTGGCGAGCCCGCGCCCCCGCCGCCTCCGCCCACCCCTGACGGAGGCCCCGGAGTCCCCAACCCACCCAAGCCGAAGGCGTTCTGAGGCGTGCCGCCCGTGAACGCACACGGCAGCAACGACGATTCCGGCCGCGCGGAGTTGGGGCGGGTGCTCATGGCGAACGGCATCCTGTCGTCGGACTGGGCGCCATCCTTCGCCGCGGTGCCGCGCTCCGCGTTCCTGCCGGACCTGATGTGGCCGTTCGACATGAGCACGGCCCGGAGCGTCGCCATCAGCAGATCGGCCGACCCACTGGCGTGGGAGCGGTACGCGGAGTCCGATGCGCCGATCGTCACACAGTGGGACAACGGGGAACACACGGGCACCGGGCCCGGCACCGTGGGGACCAGTTCCGCGTCCATGCCGAGCGTCGTGTTCACCATGCTCCAGGACCTGGACGTACAGCCCGGAAACCGCGTCCTGGAGATCGGCACGGGAACCGGGTGGAACGCCGCGCTGCTGGCTCACCGGCTCGGCCCCGGGAACGTCGTCACGGTGGAGGTGGACGGCGGCGTGGCAGCAGCCGCACGGGCGGCTCTGGACCGGTTCGGCGCACGCGTGCACGTGGTCCACGGGGACGGTTTCAAGGGCTACCCGGAGGCAGCGCCGTACGACCGGATCATTGCCACGTGCGGGCTGCGGGCCATCCCGTACCCATGGGTGGAGCAGTGCCGACCGCGCGGGGTCATCGTGGCCCCCTGGGGGACGCACTACGCCAACGGTGACGCCGTGGCCCGTCTCGTCGTTTCCGGCGACGCACAGAGCGCGTCAGGGTCCTTCACGCGGCCCGTGGAGTTCATGAAGCTGCGCTCCCAGTGCCGCCCGCCTGTGGACCACGCGCAGTACGTCACGGACGGGGTGAGCAGCGGTGACGAGTCGTCCACCACGGTCACGGAGGCCCAGTTTCTGGGCGACCGGTTCAGCGCCCGCACCTTCACACTGGGGCTCTGCGTGCCGGACTGCACGAGCGTCGTTGCCGACAAGCGCGACGGTGCGCGACCCGTGTGGTTCTACGGGCTCACGGACCGCTCATGGGCGTGCGTGATGTTCCGTGACGGTGCGAGGGCGCGTGTGTGGCAGTCGGGCCCGCGTCGCCTGTGGGACGAAGTGGAGGCCGCCCACCGCTGGTGGGAAGGACAGGGCCGCCCCGGATTCGAACGCTTCGGGCTCACCGTGGACAGCGACGGCGAGCGGGCGTGGCTCGACTCCCCGGAGCACCCGGTAACCGCTGTGAGCTGACCCTCTGCCGTTCCTCCCCGACACCCCGCCTGTGGCACGGGCGGGGTTCCGTCTCTCCAAGGCGCTTCAGGCGCCGTGAAGCCACACGCGAGCGGTGGTACGCGGCGGCATGCGCGGAACTCGGCGTGGACTACGACCACCCCACCACGGGCAGCACCCGCGTCCGCGCTTGTCCTCAAACGCCGGACGGGCTGGATCGTGCCGCGACCGGCAGGTTTCAGCCCGTCCGGCGTTTGAGGACGAGGCGCGGATGCGCCGATGCCTTTCAGGGGGAGCCGAGCGTGGCGCCGTACACGTTCGAGACGGCCATCGTGATGAGCACGCGGCGGTCGGAGACCATGACCGACCGGTACTCGTCCCAGTCGGGGTGTTCCCCGGCCGCGGCGCGGTAGTAGTCCACGAGCGCGTCGGCCTCGGGGCCGTGCGGGTCGGTGCCGGGGCCGGTCAGGGTGACCGTGCCCTCGGCGGTGGCCCAGGAGCGGCCGTCGGGGCTGGTGACCTCGAGGGCGGCGCGCGCGTCGCGGCGCAGGTTCGCCGTCTTGGCGAGGCCCTCGCGCGTGGAGATGTGGAGCAGGCCCGCGGCGCGGTCGTAGAACGGCAGGACGGGTGACATCTGGGGGCGTCCGTCGGCCTTGAGGGTGGCGAGGACGCCGAGGCGGCTCTCGGCGAGGAGGGCGTGGGGGTCGTACGCGGTGGTGGTCATGTCTGTGAGCAAGTCGCCCTCGCCCGCCGCGTATTCCCGGGCGGCGACCCGGGGCGTGATCATTGACGGCCGCCCCACCCTCCGATAGAACCCCACCAGCACCTGACAGCGTTGTCATCGGCGTGGAACGAGGAGAGACGGCATGACAGAGCACCCGGCGCCCCGCACAGTCGACCGGCGCACAGTCGACCGGCGCGCGCTCCTGAAGATGCTCGGTTCCGCCGGGGTGGTGGTGGGCCTCGCCGGGACGGTCTCGCTCGCCGGACCGGCCGCCGGGCTCGCGTTCGCCGCCGAGGAGGGCCGGGGCCGCGCGCCCCACCAGCCCTTCCTGCACGGCTACAACGCCCAGGGCCTCAAGTCCTGGACCCCGGCGAGCGATCCGTACGCCAAGTACTTCCGCTCGCGCGTGCCGCTCGCCGCCCGCATCGCGCCCTTCGCGGCGACCCAGGCCCGTCCCGGCCTCGCCACCCAGGCGCAGGTCATGAACATGTCCTACGACTACGACAACGCGTTCTTCACGGCCTACCGCTACAACGACCAGTACGCGCGCAGGCTTTCGCGGTTCTGGCAGTACAGCGACCTGTACAGCTCCTGGCACGGGATGCCGGTGGCGGGCTCCTCCACCACCGACCCCGAGCACGGCCTGATCAACCTGCCCAACCCGGCGTACACGGACGCCGCCCACCGCAACGGCGTCAAGTCGCTCGCGGGCTGGTTCTGGCCGCGCTCCGGCGCGTTCTCGGCGTATCTGGAGCAGCGGCCCGACGGCTCCTTCCCCGTCGCCGACAAGCTCCTGGAGCTGGCCGACTACTTCGGGTTCGACGGCTATTTCATCAACCAGGAGGCGTCCATATCCCGCGCGGACGCCACCCGCCTGATGGCGTTCCTGAAGTACCTGCGGTCGAAGGCGCCGCAGGGCTTCCACCTCCAGTGGTACGACTCGCTCTCCACGAGCGGCCAGCTCACGTACCGCAACCAGTTCGACGACGCCAACGCGGCCTGGGTGCGGCACGAGGGCAAGCCGGTCAGCCACAGCGTGTTCGTCAACTACGCCTGGAACGCCGACCGGGTGGCGGCCTCCGTCGCCACCGCGCGGCGGCTCGGCCTCGACGTGTACGACGTGGCGTACCTCGGTACGGAGAACGAGAAGTACGGCTTCAACCCGCCCTACGACACCCGGCTCGTCTTCCCCGAGGGAGCCCCTGCGCGGACGAGTTGGGCCCTGTTCGGCACCCATATGGCCTGGGCGAACAACCCCGACCGGAGCGACCCGGACAAACAGGGGAACACGTTCGAGCGCGAGCGGCGCTACTGGTCGGGCCCGAACGAGGACCCCACCCGCACCGGGCGCACCGAGTACGCGCCCTGGCCCGACGACGGCAAGCCCCGTGACGCCGACAACCACCGCAAGTGGGACGGGGTCGCGCACTACATCGCCGAGCGCTCGGCGATCGGCGCCTTCCCGTTCGTCACGCGCTTCAACACCGGGCACGGCCGGGCGTTCTTCCTCGACGGGGTGCGGCGGTCCGACCGCGAGTGGAACAACGCCGGGGCCCAGGACGTGCTGCCGACCTGGCAGTGGTGGGCGCGCGGCGAGGGCGGCGGCGCCGCGCCCGCCGTCGACTACGACCACGGCACGGCGTACGACGGCGGCTGCTCCCTTTCACTCGTGGGGACGCTGCGGCCCTCGGAGGCGGCCACCGTGCGGCTGTTCAAGACGAGCCTGCGCGTCGAGGGCGGCGAGCGGGCCCGCCTCGTGTTCCGCACCGAACGGCCCGGCCGGGACAGCGGGCTCGAACTGGGGCTCGTCCTTGAGGACGCCCCCGACCGCACGGCGTGGCTCGCGGCCGGTGCGACGGCGGCGACCGGCTGGACCGCCGTCGAGCTGCCCCTGTCGGCCTTCCGGGGGCGGACAGTCGCGGCGCTTGCGCTGCGCGTCTCGGGCGCGGCCGGGGCCTCGTACCGGATCAACGTCGGCGAGCTGGCGCTGCTCCCCGCGCGCCCCTCCCCCACGCCCGCGAAGCCGTCCGGCTTCACGGTGGAGCAGGTCCACCCGAACGCGGCGGGCACCGCCGCCGAGGTGTTCCTCGCCTGGGACTTGGCCGCTTCGGGCGTCTGGTACTACGACGTCCTGCGGCAGCGCCAGGACGGGACGCCCGAGCCGCTGGGCCGGGTCTACGACGAGGTGTACTACGTGAAGTCCCTCACCCGCGAGGGCGCTGAGGCCACCACGGCCCTGGCGCTCGTGGCGGTGGCACCGGACGGGACGCGCTCCACGGCGGCCACGGCGACGGTCGCGTGGGCCTGAGGGGAGCGGGCGCGGGCGGGGCCAGAGGGTGAGGGTGCGCCCGCGCGCCACGTCGTCCGCGCCCCGCTGTCGTCGCTGTCGTCGTACGAGACACACGCCGGACGCCGCGTCACGGCCGGCGGCGGGCGGTCAGTGCTTCCCGCGGCGCCACACCAGCCACACGGCGGCGACGGCCACGGGCACGAGCAGGGCGACGCGATGGCCGCGCGCCACCGCCGCGCCCTTGGCCGCCGTGTCCTTCACCGGCTCGGGCACCTTGTCCTGAACGGTGTGGGCCGCGTCGGCGGCCTTCGCCATCAGTTCGTCGGCCTTGACGGCGGTGTGCTCCTTGAGCGCACCCGCCTTGCTCACCGTCTGCTCCTTGAGTTCCCCGGCCTTGGCCGTCGTCCGTCCCATCGCCTCACGCGCCTCCTTCTGCATCGCCTCTCATCCCCTTCGTCGCCGGTCGCGTCCGTTCACTCTGCGACAGCGGGTGCCCCGAGGCGTGCGCCGCTAACCCGGTGGCGCTCCCCCGCGCTCCGGGCGGCCGACGCACGGCGGAACGACGGCCGGGAGGGGGCTCGCCGTGAGGGCGGATCGTACGAATCGCGCGGGCCCGGGTCGTCCGTCCCGCGTATCCCGTCCCGGACAAGCCCTGTTCGGCCCGGGTTGGCCGAGGACCGCCCTAGGCCCGGCGCGCGCGCCGCTCTACCGTTCCCCCTTGGCCCCAGACTCCGGCCGTCGCTGTAGACGTGTGGCCGCGCGCGGGCGTCGACCCGGCCCGCCGCCCGACCCCCTGGCCCGACCCGCCGCTGGAGGCCGGTATGCCGTCCGCCGTCCGTCGTCCGGTGGATCCGCGGCGCGACCGGCGCCCCCTCCTGCCGTCGCTGTGCCTCACCGTCGAGGCCGAGCGCGCCCCGCGCACCCGGGTGCTGCTGGGCGAGGCCGCGTACAGCCTGCTCACCGCGATCGGCGCCCCGCCCGCGCTGGCGCGGCGCGCGGCGGACGCGACGCGGCTCGGCGCCGACTACGTGGCCGGGCGGAGCGAGCGGCCCCGTTGCCGCCTGTGGATCCACACGGACGCGAAGGGCGTCACCGTGACCGTCACCGACTACACGGGAACCGGCGCGGCCCGCGAACCCGCCTGGCTCGCGGTCCCGCCCGCGGCTCCTGAGCCGGAGCCGGGCGACAGGTGTTCCGGCCACACCATGACCCCGCACCGCACCGCCGAGGGGCACATCCGCCTCGTCTGCCGCACCCCCTTGGCGGTGGGGGGCGCCCAGTGAACTCCTCGGCGCCCGGCCGGGCCCAGCGATGCGCTTACGCGACTTGATCGGTTGACTTAGTCGCTATAATCCAGCCATGGCCCATGTGACCGCGGCGGAGCGCCGCCCCCAGCTGATCAATGCCGCCATCGCCCTGATGACCCGGGAGGGGGTCGCCGCCGGGAGCACCCGCGCGATCGCCGCGGAACTCGGTGTCGCCCAGGCGACGGTGCACTACACCTTCGGCACCAAGGAGGACCTCTACGAGGCCGTCATGCGGCAGCTCACCGCGGACGTGACCAGGCAGGTCAAGGCGGCCGCGCCCGCCGACGCCGGTTTCGAGGAGACCCTCGCCGCGATGGCCGCCGCCCTGTGGCGCTCCGTGCGCGAGCAGCCCGCGACCCATCAGCTGCTCACCGAGCTGTCCCTGTTCGCGCTGCGCGCGCCCAAACTGCAAGAGGCGCTGGAGAGCCACTACCGCGAAGTCCTCGAGGTGACGGCGCGGATGGTGACCGAGGCGGCCGAGCGCGCTGGCCACCAGCTGGCCGTGCCCGCCACGACCCTCGCGCGGTTCTTCCTCGGCTGCTCCGACGGGCTCACGATGCAGCACCTGTCCACGCCGGGCGACGACGAGGAGGCGGCCCTGGCCGACGTGCGGGCCCTGGTGTCCAGCGTCGTGGCCCTGGCGGGCGGCAAGCTCGACCTCGTGACGATGCCCGAGGCCTGAGCCCCGGCTCAGCGCCCCGTGAGAGGGGCGAGGGCCCGCCACTGGTCCAGCGGCAGGGTGCGCGGGTCCGCGGGCAGGGCCTGGAGGCACACGTGGTCGGCGCCCGCCGCCCGGTGGGCGTCCACCCGCCGGGCGATCGCGTCCTCGCCGATCGCCACGAGCGCGTCGACGAGGCGGTCGCTGCCGCCGTCGGCGAAGTCGGCGTCGGCGAAGCCGAGCCGTCGCCAGCTGGCCCGGTAGGGCTCGCCGTGCAGATAGCCCGCGAGGTGGGCGCGGGCCCTGGCCCGCGCCTCGTCGGCGCCGAGCCCCGCGACCACGGCCTGTTCCACGATCAGGGTCCGGTCCGGCCCGATGACGGCCCGGGCGTCGGCCGTGTGCTCCGGTGTGACGAGGTACGAGAACGCTCCGGCCGACCGGTCCCTGGCCAGGGCGAGGGCGCGCGGGCCAAGCGCGGCGAGCACCCGGGGCGGCGCGGGCGCCGGGCCCTCGTCGACCCCGGCGAGGGCCAGGACGGCGTCCGGTTCGTCGAGGCGGTCGAGGTGCTCGCGCAGCGCGGCCAGGGGCCGTTCGTAGCGCAGGCCTAGTACGCCCTCGACCATCCGCGCGTGCGAGGTGCCAAGGCCCAGGACGAACCGGCCGGGATGGGCGTCGAGCAGCGCCCGGGCCTGCGCCCTGACCATGCGGGGATGACGCCCCCAGATCACCGCGATGCCGGTCCCGACGACGAGCGAACGGGTCGCGCCGAGCAGTGTCGCCGCCTCCATGAACGGGTCGCGCACCAGCCCCTCGCTGAGCCACAGCGCGCCGTAGCCGAGCTCCTCGACCTCCGCCGCGGCCTCGGCGGCCGCCGTCGGCGCCCGCAGGTCCATGCCCGGCACCCACAGCCCTACGGCCCCTATCGCCGCCCGCATGGTCTTTCTCTGCATGCTGTCCCTGCCCTACTAGAATCCGGAGTGACACTCCGGAACGTACCGGAGTACCACTCCGTTACGGAAGAGGGGACATCGACGGGATGACGGGCGAACCGAGGCGCAAAGACGCCCGCCGCAACCGGGCCCGCCTGGTCGAGGCGGCGAGCGAGCTGTTCGACGAGGTGGGCACGGACGCGGCGGCGATGAACGACATCGCCCGGCGCGCGGGCGTCGGTCCGGGCACGCTGTGGCGCCACTTCCCCGACAAGGAGGCCCTCATGGCCGAGGTCGTCGGGCAGAGCCTGGACGGTCTTACGAGCCTGGCGGCCGAACTGCTCGACGCCCCGGGCTCGTCGGACTCCCTGTCGCGGTGGGTCACCGCGCTGGTGCGTCACATCACCCGCTACCGGGGCCTCGCCGTCAGCTACGCGCGCGCCGCACGCAACGGCGAAGGCCCTCTGGGTGCCCGCTGCCAGGCCGTCGAGCAGGCCGCCGCCGACCTGCTGGAGCGCGCGCGGCGCCTCGGCCACGTACGGGAGGACCTGACCGCGGCCGAACTCATCCGCCTGGCGACGGCGGTCGCCTGGGTGGGCGAGGCGAGTGCGCCGCCTGACACCACCCCGCGCCTGCTCGACCTGGTCTTCGAGGGCGTGCGGCCCCGCTGACCGGCGGCGGGACACGGCGCGGCCCGCCCTCCCCAAGTCGAGGAGGACGGGCGGGAAGGCGGGCCGCGGGCGGCGGTTCAGCCGGTCTCGGCCAGGGAGGCGGGCGCGGAGGCGCGCTTCCCGGTGGCCGCCGCGGCGGCGACCGCCATTCGCATCAGGGGCAGCGAGGCCACGACGGTGCCGAGCGCCAGGACGGGGCCGAGCGCTCCGGCGCCCGCCCCGCCGAGCAGGGCACCGGCGGCGAGCGGTCCGATGCCGGTGCCCAGGGCGCCCGCGCCGCTCAGGGCCGCGACCAGACGGCCCGTCGGGTCGAGGAGGGCGGCGGCCGCCAGGGTCTGTACCAGGACGGCCAGTTGGCAGGCCTGCCAGAGGACCGCGGCGGCGACGAAGACCACCGGGTCGCCGGTGAGGATCAGGGCCGCCATCGCCAGGGCCTGCGCCGTCACGAAGGCGGCAAGGGATCGCATGCGGCCGAAGCGGCGCGCGGCGGCGGGCCCCGCCACCGCGCCCGCCAGGGCCACGACGCCGGACACCGCGAGGACGACCGAGAGCGCCCCCTGCGACATGCCGGTGTGCTCGCGCCCAAGGACCGACGCGTAGGTCCACGCGCCCTGGGTGACGGCCCACAGGAGCGCGGTCGCCCCCAGCAGCACCAGCGAGGGCCTCGCCGCGGCCTGGCTTTCCGCCCCGGCCCGCTCGGTGCTCGTACCGCTGGCGGGTCCGTCCGGCAGCCGTCGCACGAGCGGCCAGGCGAGCAGGCAGCACAGCGCCACGACCAGGAAGCCGGAGCCGCCGCCCAGGCCGCGGTTGGCCTGCGGCACCGCCATGATGATCAGGGCCGTCACACAGACCACGCCCGCGATGGTGACGGCGGAGGTCTTGTCGGCGTCGTCGGTGGCGGCGATCGCGGCCGTGGACGCCGCGTACACCGCTCCGGCGCCCGCGCCGAGGACGAGGTTCGCCAGGATCAGGGTCGGTACGTCGCTCGCGGCCATCGCCCCGAGGGAACCGGCACCCATGACGGCCAGGCCGACGCGGGTCAGGCGTACGCGGCCGGGGCCAGCGGCGCGCTTGGCGAGCAGCAGCGTCACGGCCGCGGTGGCCAGGAGGTGGACCGCGGCGACGAGGCCGGAGCCGGAGTCCCCCAGCGCGAACCGCGCGGCGAAGTCGTCGACGAAGACGGGCATCACGTTCGCCCCGCCGTTGCCCAGGGTCACCCCGGCGGTGAGCGCCACGGCCACACCCAGAGTCAGGGCTGCTGCCTTCGATGCCATCAGAGTCCCATCGATAGGAGGGAAGAACAGGGAGGGAGAGGAGGGAGAGGAGAGAGGGAGTAGCGAGCGAGAGAGCGGGGAGGGAGGGGCGGCGGCCCGTGCGGAACGGGCCCCGGGGGCGGGGCTGTTCAGCCCGCCCAGACGTCCTCCACGTACCGGCCGGACTCGACGAGCCCGTTCAGCCAGGCGACGGCCTCGTCGTCGCCCGCGCCGGTGCGCGCGCGGTGCAGGGCCATGAGGGCCTCCCGTACCGCGGGCGCCATCCGGCGGCCGTCGCCGCAGACGTGGACCCGGCCGCCCGCCTCCAGGGCGGCCCACACCTCGTCGCCCTCGCGGGCGATGCGGTCCTGGACGTAGCGGGCGCCGTCCTCGGGCGCGCGGGCGAAGGTGGGGCGCATGCTGACGGCTCCGGCGGCCTGGGCCCGCTCGAACTCCTCGCGGTGGAGGTAGTCGACGTCCGGGTGGTCGCAGCCGAAGTAGCACAGCAGGGTGCCGGTGGAGCCGGTGTGCAGGCGGTCGAGTACGGCGCCGCGGAAGGGCGCGAGGCCGGTGCCCGCGCTGACCAGGACGACCGGGGTCGTGTCGTCCTCGGGCAGCCGGAAGGCCGCGGCGCACGGCAGCACCCGGGCCTGGACGGTGTCCCCGGCCCGCAGGGTCTGGGCGTATCCGGACGCGATGCCGTGGAAGGTGCCGTCGCCCGCGCGGTGGGGCGCGGCGAGCAGCGAGACCATCAGCTCCACCTCGCCGGGCAGGGCCCGCGCGGAGGAGGAGATCGAGTAGTGGCGCGGGCGAAGGACCGGGAGCAGTTCCAGGAAGCGGGTGAAGGGCAGTTCGCAGGCGCGGTAGCGCTCCAGGAGGTCGAGGACGCCGAGCCCGGCGGCGGTGACCCGCTCGCGGAAGGTGTCGGCGTCCGCCGCGGCGAGCTCGGCCAGGGGGCGGCGCTCGGGCGGGCACGCGGTGTGCTCGGCGAGGACGGCGACCTGCGCGGGCGTCGCCGGGTCCTGGAGTTCCACGAAGTCGGTCAGCAGGCGGCGCAGGGTCAGGGGCCGGTCGACGGGCAGGGTGCCCCGGCCGCGGCGGCGGGCGCTGAGGCGGACGGTGCGGTCCAGGTCGAGGCCGAACCGGTCGGCGACCCGCTGGACGAGGGGCTCTGGGTTGCGCGGCAGGACGGCCAGGTGGTCGCCGGTGCGGTAGGTGACGCCGTCGGGGAGGCGCAGCCTGAGGTAGCGCTTGGAGCGGCCCAGCAGGTGCTCCATGTCGACGAGTTCGCGCGTCTCGAGGACCTCCATGGCCTGGACGCCGTGGCGGGCGGCGAGCTCGCCGGTGACGGAGTGGGCCGCGTCCTGGAGTTCGTACAGGCCCTGCTCCTCCTCGGGTTCGGGCCGCGCGGCCTCCTCGGTGGCGGTGCCGTACTGGTCGAGCAGGGCCGTCCACAGCTCGGCGGTCCAGCGGTCCACCGTGCCCGCGAAGTCGCCGGAGGCGTCGGCGGCGCCGCGCTCCAGGAGCGGGGTGGCGCCGGCCGCGCGGAGCCACTGGTCGATGAGGGTCGGCACGTGCTGGTAGGTGGCGGCCCAGTTGCGGTCGCCGACGCCGAGGACGGCGTAGCGCAGTCCTTCGAGGGCGCCGGGCGCGAGGCCTTCCAGCCAGCTGACGAACTCGGCGGCGTCGTCGGTGGGGCGGCCGTTGTAGGAGGCGGCGACGATGACCAGGGGGCCTTCGGCGGGGTCGAGGCGGCCCGCGCGGTCGTTGAGGGGGGCGACGGTGGCGCGGAAGCCGTGGGTGTCGCCGTCGGCGGCGAGGTCCCTGGCGAGGCCCGCGCAGGTGCCGAGGTTGGAGCCGTGGAGGAGGGTCAGGGCGGTCGCGGGGGCGCGGCGGGCCGTGGGCCGCTCGCGCTCGGCGGGCGCGCCGCTCGCGGCGGCGGGCAGGCGGCGTTCGCCGGTGGTGCGGCGGGCGAGCTTCAGGGTGAACGCGTCGGGCTTGATGGTGAGGGACTGCTTGATGGTGAGTTCGTAGTCGGCGTGGTCGACCAGGCGGTAGCGGTGGACAAGGAGGCCGAGCAGGAGCGTGGCCTCGTGGAGCGCGAACTGCCGCCCGATGCAGGCACGTTCGCCGCTGCCGAACGGCTTGAAGAGGTGGACGGGCCGGGCGGCCTCGCGTTCGGGCGTGAACCGGTCGGGGTCGAAGAGCCCGGTGTTCTCGCCCCAGGCGGGGTCGCGGTGCAGGGCCGGGGTGAGCACAAGGAGCGTCTCGCCCGCGCGCACCCGGTAGGCGCCGCCGATGACGGTGTCCTCGATGGGCTCCACGGCGAAGGCGGGCGCGGTCGGCCACAGGCGCAGGCTCTCGTTGAGCACCTGGCGGATGTACGTCAGCTTGCCGACGTCGCCGTACGCGGGGTCGGGCGCCTCCGTGTCGCCCCACAGCGCGTCCACCTCCGCCTGGGCGCGGGCCAGGACTTCGGGGTGCTTGGTCAGGTAGTACAGGGCGAACGACAGGGCGCCGCTGGTGGTCTCGTGTCCGGCGATGAGGAACGTGATCACCTGGTTGCGGATGTTCACGTCGTCCAGCGGCTCGCCGGTGGCGGCGTCGCGGGTGTGGAGCATCCGGCCGAGCAGGTCGTCGGTGCTGGTGTCGCCCGAGGCGCGGCGCTGCCGGATCACGTCGTCGACCAGGTCCGTCATGAGCGCGGCGTCCTCGCGGAAGCGCTCGGCCTGCTTCCACTTGAACACCTCCGTGCCCGGGATCGACTCGCCCTTGGCCTGGGTGAAGGCCAGGGCGCGCGACATGGCGTCCACGAAGGGGTGCTGTGCCTCGCCGCGGAAGGACGTGAAGTCGTAGCCGAAGCCGCACAGGCCGATGGTGTCGAAGGTCAGCCGGGTCATGTCCTCGGGCACGTCCACCGGGGTCTGGCCGGCGGCCCGGTCCCACTTGGCGATCAGGGAGCGGGCGACGTCGAGCATCGTGGCGTGGTAGCCGCGCATGGCGCCGAGCGAGAACGCGGGCATCAGGATGTCGTGCGCCTTGCGCCAGTTGGCCTCGTGGTGAAAGGCGGTGAACAGGCCGTCCCCGGCGAGCTGCCGGATCTCGACGAGGTCGTCGTGCACGTTCTTGCGGAACCGGGTCTCGTCCGCCAGCTCGGTCACCAGGTCGAGGCCGCCGACGACCACGGTGTCGGTGCCGAAGGCGCGGACGCGGAACACCGGGCCCAGCTCCTTGACCTCCTTCATCAGGTGGAGGAGGCCGTCGGCGCCACTCGGGATGGAGAGGGCGTGGCCGATCAGGGGCAGCGCGGGGCGCTCCGGGATCGCGCGGCCCTTCGCCTCGAACGCGGGGGTCTGAGTGGAGGTGTCAGTCATGACCGTGCCTTTCGTCTCCGCACCAGCAGTCGCTTGACCATGAAGATACGCATGACTTTGTCACCTGACAATGTCGCCTGACTGTGTCGTGAGACACGATCGCTTGACGCAACCTCAAGGGCGCGGGTGGCGTCACGGGTTGGCGCGCTGGCGCCCCGAGCGCGGACGGTGCACCTGCCGCCACCCCGAACCGGGTGGAAGCCCCACTGCGCACGGCACCCCCGCCGGGGCACGCTGAGGCCCCACCTCCCTTCGGACAGGAGCAACGACGCCTCATGCGCACCCACTTGGCCACCGCGGCCTGCGCGGCACTGCTGGCGGTCGGCGCGAGCACCGCCACGGCGCTGACCCCGGCGGCCGCGCTCGCGCCCACCGCGCCCGCCGCCTCCGCCTCCGCCTCCGCCGCACAGTCCGCCGAGCACGGCCGCCGCGGCACGCTCGTCTCCGCCGAACGCCTCTACACGCTGGACGGCCGCGCGGACGCCGCCGCCGAGCTGACCGCGGCCGGGTTCGACCCCCGCGCGGCCCGGTACGGCGTGGACGCGTACCGGCTGGTGTACCGGACCGTCGACGCGTACGGACGTCCGACCACCGCCAGCGGTCTGCTCGCGCTGCCCCGCACCCGCCAACGCGCCCTGCACCCCGTCTCCTTCACGCACGGCACCGGGATCCACAAGGAGGACGCGCCGTCGACGCGGCGCGGGAAGTTCGTCAGCGCGCCGACGATCAGTTACGCGACGGCCGGTTTCGCCGGGATCGCGCCCGACTACCTCGGCATGGGCACCGGCCCCGGCCACCACCCCTGGATGGACGTCCCCTCGGAGACGACGGCGGCCCTCGACATGCTGCGCGCCGCCCGCGCCTTCGCGCCGCGCGCCGGTCACACCCTGCGGCGGGACGTCCTGGCCACCGGCTTCTCCCAGGGCGCCTCCGCCGCCCTCGGCCTAGGCCGGGCCCTCCAGGCGGGCGAGGACCGCTGGTTCCGTGCGGGCGCCCTTGCCCCGGTGAGCGGGGCGTACGACTTCGCGGGCACCGAACTTCCGGCCCTGTTCGACGCGCGGCGGGTGAGGCCCGACTACGGCACGGTGTACGCCGCGTACGCGCTCGTGACGATCCAGCGGCAGCACGGCGGCGTGTACGCGGACCCGTCCGAGGTGTTCCAGGGGCCCTACTCCGACCGCGTCGAGGAACTGTTCGACGGCGCGCACACCGGCCAGGAGATGATGGCGGGGCTTCCCGGCAGCCCCGACGAACTGCTGACCGAGCGGGGCCGCCAGCTCCTCAAGGCACCCACGGGCTCGTTCGCCCGGGCGGTGCGGGCGATGGGCGACGTGTGCGCGGCCTGGACCCCACGGGTGCCGACGCGGCTCTACATGGCGACCGGTGACGAACAGGCCGTCGTGGAGAACACCGCCTGGTGCCAGGCCCGGTGGGCGGCGAAGGGGGTGGACGCACCCGTCGTCGACCTCGGCGCGGTGGACTACGAGAAGTCCCGGCACCTCGGCTCCAGCGTCGCCGCCACCACGGCCACGATCGACTGGTTCCGGTCCCTGACCGCGCGGGGCGACAAGGTGGGATAGCTCCACCGGTGTCCCCGCCGCCGCTCGTCCCGTCCCACCGGATCAGGTCCGCCCCCGTGCCCAAGACGGCACAATGGCTGCTCCTTGGCCGTGGTGTGACGTGTCATCAGGGGGTGTTGTGCGGGCAGGTGAGCTGCTGGCCGGGCGCTACCGGCTCGACGACCGGCTCGGGCGCGGGGGCATGGGAGAGGTGTGGCGGGGGTTCGACCTCTCCCTGGACCGCGCCGTCGCCGTCAAGCTCCTCCTCGACGCGCTCGCCGACGACCACCTCGTGGCCCGCTTCCGCCGTGAGGCGACGATCGGGGCGCGGCTGCAGCACCCCGGCATCACCGTCGTCCACGACGTGGGCCGCCACGACGACCGGCTGTTCCTCGTGGTGACTACTCCCCCTCGTAGACGAGGGGGCTTCTCGCTAGGCCGGTTGGGCTTCGCGACGGGCCAGCCCGGCCCGCAGAACGTTGGAAGCCCCCACGACGTCGGCGTGCGCGGTGTAACCGCAGGCGACGCAGTGAAACTTCTCCTGAGTGGGCCGGTTCTCCGCCGCTATGTGCCCGCATTCGGGGCAGGTGCGGGAGGTGTTGCGGGGGTCCACGGCGATCACGACTCGTCCGGCGCTTTCAGCCTTGGCGTGCAGGACCGCGAGGAACACCCCCCATCCGGCATCGGCAATGCTTCGGTTGAGCCCGGCTTTGGCCGCCGCACCGTTGGAGGCGTAGGCGCCGTCCGGGCCGGGGCGCGGCGCGGGCGTGGCCGACATGTTGCGGATCTTGAGGTCTTCGTGCGCGATCACGTCGTGTTCGACCACCAGGCTGCGCGCGGTCTTGTGCGCGTGGTCCAAACGCTGACGGCGGACCTTGCGGTGCACCGTCGCGACGCGTTCGACGGCCTTGCGGCGGCGCTTGGAGCCGCGCTTGCACCGGGACAGAGCCTGCTGTGCCGTCTCCAGCCTCGCGGCGGCTTTGCGGCCGTGGCGCGGGTTGTCGACATGCGTGCCGTCCGAGGTGGTCAGGAACGAGGCGATCCCGAGATCAATCCCGACCACGGCACCGGTCGCGGGAAGCGGTTCGGGCCGGGCCTGCTTGACCTTGACATGGCCGACGCCCTGAAGCCGGACACGGGTCTGAGACGCGTTGGGCGTGGAGTCCCACCGGCAGCCGTCGCCGTCCCTGGGGAACTCCACCGTGTCGAACCGGCCAACACCGCGAAACCTCGGGTACCCGGGCTTGTCTCCGGATCTGACGCGGCGGAAGAACGCGGCGAACGCCTTGTCCAGGCGGCGCAAGGTCGCCTGCTGCGAGCTGAAGGACCAGCGGCCCTGCCGCTCGGAATCGAACGCCCGGATCTCCTTGAGCTGCGCCGACTGCTGCCCGTACCGGATCGTCGTCTTCGAGTCATGCCGCCAGGCGTCCCGGCGTTCCTGCAAGGCCCCGTTGTAGAGCGAGCAGTGATCCCTCAGCATGTCCACAAGCGCGCCCTCCTGACGCCCCGTGGGACGCAGCAGGAACTTGTAGGCACGCATCACGCCCCAAGGATCGCAGATATCAGACGTGTTGGCGCCTTCAGCCCTTCGATGCCGCGCACCTCCGGTACGCGGCGAACGATTCGATTCCCCCACCGGCTAAAGCCGGTGGTCCCCTCTAAAGGAATCTGATGGAGCTCGTGGGGCGCCGACCTCACCGGGGCGCTCGCCCGCTCCCCCGGCGGCCTCGCGTCCTGGTCCGAGGCGCGCCCGGAGGAGGCCCGTGAGGTCCTCGCGCACGCCGCCCGCGCCGTCGAACTCGCCGTCCAGGAACGGGTCGCCGAGCTGCGGGAGGCCGCGGCGGCCGCCACGGAGCGCTCCGACCTGGTGGCCGCGGCACGGACGCAGAGCGTGGTGGAACGCGTCCTCGGCCGCACCGAGGGCGAACCCACCGGCGACGCGGACGTGGACCGCCTGCGGCACGGCCTGGCCTCGGCCCGGTCCTCGGTGGAACGGAGCCACGGCAGCGACCGCGCCCGCCTCGCGGCCGCGCGGGAGCGGATCGACGCGGCCCGAGGCCTGACCGACCCGCAGGAGCGCGTCGCCCTGCTCGTGGAGATCGCGATGGGCCTGATCGCGTTCGGCACGCGGCCGCTTCCGGAGGCGGAGCCCTCGCGCGTGCCGCCCCCGCCGCACGAGGCCCTGACCCTGTCGGCGCCGCCCGCGCCCCGCCCCTCGCCCCGCGCCCGCCGGGCGGCCCCCGGCGCCGAGGTCTGGCACTCGGACATCGCGGGAATCCACGACCTGGCCGCGGCGGGCGACGTCGTGGTGTGGACGCACGACGATCTCGCGGGCGCCCTTGCGGCGTCCTCGGGGCGCGCCCTGTGGACCGCCGCCGAGGACCACGGGGTGCTCGCCCCGCCTGTGGAGGGCGGCCGTGCGCTGCGCTGCGCCGCGGGCCGGGGCCTGGTGTACGTGGCGGTCGGGGGGACACGGGAGCCGGGCGTGCGCGTGGTGGCGCGGGACGCGGGCGACGGCCGCGTGCGCTGGTGGCACGACCTGCCGGACGCCGTGCGCGACCCGGCGGAGAACCCCTTCCTCGTCGACGACGACCTGCTGCTGTACCGCGCCCCGACCTCCCTGACCGCGCTGCACGCCGACACGGGCAGCGTGGTGTGGACCCGCCCGGCGCGGGAACTCCGCCCTGGCGGCGTCGTGGTCGGGCACGGCCGTGTCGCCGTCCTCGACGGCACGCGCCTGCACGGGCTCGACCGCGCCACGGGCAAGCTGTGCTGGACCCGTGCCCGCGCTCCGTCCACCGCGCGGCCCCACGGCGGCGACCTGCTGCACTTCTGGGACGGGGGCACCGTACGGGCGCTCGACGCCAAGACCGGCGACGACGCCTGGAGCCAGGGGCCCTTTGACGGCGTCGCCCAGGGCGCCGCGGCATCGCTGCTCGCCCTGGACCAGGTCTATGTCGCCGCGCGCGTCGCCCGCCGCAAGGGCGACGTGCTCACGGCGCTTGACGCGGCGACCGGCGCGGTCCGCTGGGAGCACCGCGTGATCCGGCACACCGGCTCCCTCTGCTGGCTGGACATCGTGGGCGTCCACGCGGGCTCGGTCGTGGTCAAGGCGAGCTGGGGCGGCGCGGGAAGCGCCTTCCAGCGCGGGCGGCGGCCGCCGTTCCTGCTCGCTCTGGACACCCGGTCCGGCAAGCCCCGGTGGCGCTGGGAGAGCAACGGGATCAGTGGCCGCCCGGGGCTCATCAGCGGCGGTCACGCGGTGCTCCCGAGCCCGCGTGTCACGGCGGTGGCGCTGCCGGGGGACGCTCGGTGACCGGACGCGGCGTCAGGCGGCCGGGGCCGAGGTGAGCGCGGCAAGGGCCTGGTGAAGCGCGGCCTCGCTCGCCGGGCAGTCGTGCCAGCGGGCGGCGATGTGTCCGTCGGGCCGCACGAGGAGCGCCCCGCGCGGGTCGGGGTGCGCGCCGGGCAGGGGCTCCACGCGCAGCGGCCAGCGGGCGGCGGTGTGCCGCGCCCAGGACGCGGGGTCGGGAGTGAA
This sequence comes from Streptomyces sp. NPDC043996, assembly GCF_056435225.1. NCBI lineage: Bacteria > Bacillati > Actinomycetota > Actinomycetes > Kitasatosporales > Streptomycetaceae > Streptomyces > Streptomyces sp. NPDC043996. The sequence continues at coordinate 710,335 of NZ_JBWKEY010000002.1, forward strand.
CAGCGTGAACCACTCGCCGCAGGCGTCGAGCGTGGAGCGGCCGTCGGCGAGCCACCGGTGCGGCATGCGGTGGCCCGGCGCCGCGGTGGGGACGTAGTCCGTGCCCCGGTCGGACCGCTCCGATGGCTCGGGCGGAGCGTGGCCGTCGGCGCGGACGGCGGTGGAGCGGTAGGCGACTCCGAGAACGAGGCCGAGCTGCGCGAAGTACCGGTCGGACCACGGCAGTTCGACGGGGGCAGACGCCGCCCCACCGGCCTGGAGCTGGTCGTGGCGGCGGGTCTGCACCTCGACCATCAGCTGGGTGTTGGCCACGGTCTGGCGGAGCGTCTGGTGCGCGACGGGGTGCCGCTCGGTCTCGTAGCTGTCCAGGAGGCCGGGACCGGCCCACCCGTGGAGCACGCCCGCCAGCTTCCAGCACAGGTTGTGCACGTCGGCGACGCCGGTGTTCATGCCCATGCCGCCGGTGATGGGCAGCGCGTGCGCGGCGTCCCCGGCGAGGAGGACGCGGCCGTGGCGGAAGCGCTCGGCGACGAACGCGTTCATCACCCAGTGCTGGACCCGCACCACGTCGGCCACCGCGCCGGAGTCCGGGCCGATGGCGCGGGTCACGACGCCGGGCCAGTCGACGCGTTCGGGGTCCTCGGGGGTGAGGCCGAACCAGATCCAGCCGCCCTCGGGGTAGACCGGGGCGATCGACCCGTGCGCGGTGAAGTAGACGCCCGCGGGCCTGCGGGCGCACCAGCGGTCGAGGTCGGCGTCGAAGACGACGGTGGTGAAGCTTCCCAGCGCTCCGGGTCCTGTGGTGCCGATGCCGAGGAGCTCGCGGACGGTGGAGTGCGCGCCGTCGGCGGCGAGGACGTAGCGGGCGCGGACGCGGACGCGCTCCCCGCGCGCGTGGTCGACAAGTTCGGCCGTGACGCCCTCGGGGTCGTCCGGGTGCTCGGTCAGGCCGACGAGTTCGACGCCGAAGCGCGTGTCGGTGTCCGCCGCGCCGAGCAGCGTGGGTTCGAGGCGGTCCTGGGAGGTGAGCACGCCGGTCACGGGGCTCTCCGGCACCGGCGCGTTGACGCCGACCATGGCCGCCGTGGCGAAGTCCGGGCCGCTCAGGGTGTCCCGGAAGCGGACGCGCCCGTACTCCGGCGCGAACGCGGCGTCCGTGATCTTCGTGGCGAGCCCGAGCCCGCGGAAGATCTCCATGGAGCGCACGTTGACCAGGCGCGAGCGCGGGAAGGGCGAGAGCTCGCGGCGCTTGTCCACGAGCAGCGCGGGCACGCACCAGCGCTCCAGCAGGGCCCGGGCGGTGAGCCCGACCGGCCCGCCGCCCACGATCAGCACCGCCACCTCGGCGTCCGCTCCAGCCATGTCGCACTCCCCACCTCGGGCCCTGGCGAGCGGTGCGCGCGCCCGGTTCGGGGCGCGGGGGTCACCCGCGCGGTCGTCAGGTCAACTCTCCGCACCCGGTGGGCAGGGCGCAACGTCCGCGCACCCGAGTCCACCCGAACGCGCTCGCCCCGGGCGAACCGCTCCGATGGCGGGGGGCGGCCTTCAGGAGGCGGGCCCCGGGCCCGGTTCCAGGGCCGTGAACTCGTGGTCCGCCCAGATCAGCCGGGACGCCTCCTCGGGGTAGGCGGCGGTGCGCGGTGCGGCGTCGAGGACGCGGGTGAGCCGCTCCTTCGGCCGGTACGGGGCCCAGCCCGGGTCGCCGGTCGCCGCGAACGCCGTCCACGCCTCGCCCATCCGCGCCGAGAGCGCGACGGCCTCGTCCGGCGGCTCCTCGCCCAGGAGCAGCGCGGCGAACTCACCGCTCAGCGTGCCGAACACCAGCGGCACGTCGAGGCCGTGACAGGCGCCGAGCACGCCGCCGAGACCGGGCGCCTCCCAGGTCAGTTCGTACGTGTACGCGGTGCCGCCGCCAGCGGTGTGCGCCTCGGCCAGGTGGAGGCTCGGCATCCGGAACAGCCAGTCGGAGAGGACCAGGTCCCGCAGCGCGGTCGGGTCGGCGCCCGCGGGGCCGCCGCGGTAGGCGCGCCGGGCGGCCTCGCCGGGCGCGTACCACCGCAGGGCGGCCTCGGCCTCCTCCTCGGTGACCTGGCCCAGGCGCCCCGCCAAGGCGGTGAACACCCGGACCTCGTCCCGGGTGTGCCCCACCAGCAGGTCCACGTCGGCGCGGCGCCCTGCGCGGAGCGCCTCCCAGGGCGGGCACGGCAGCACGTCGCCGTCGACCACCGGCGCGAAGGGCATGCGGGCCCGCGCGGCCCGCCCCCAGCGGGGGGCGTGGCCCTCGATCGCGCGCAGGACGGCGTCGGCGGCGTCGCGCAGCTCCCAGGGGTCCGAGCGGGTCACGGCGGCCAGGGTGGGGGCCGCGCGCAGCTCGGCCGCGACGGCGGAGCCGATGTCCGCGGCGAGGGCGGCGCTGTAGAAGGTGCCGGGCACGCTCTGGGCGACGGCCCGGTGGAAGAGCCCGGCCGCGCGGTCCATGGCGAGCAGCGCGGCGACCCCGCCCGCGCCCGCGGACTCCCCGAAGACGGTCACGCGGTCAGGATCGCCGCCGAAGGCCGCGATGTCGTCCCGTACCCAGCGCAGGGCGGCGACCTGGTCGAGCAGGCCGCGGTTGGGCACCGCGCCCTCGAACTGCCCGTAGCCCTCCGCCCCCACCCGGTGGTCGAACGTGACGACCACGGCGCCCCGCCGGGCCAGGCCGCTGCCGGCGTAGGTCGGGCCTTCGCAGCTGCCGATCAGATAGCCGCCGCCGTAGATCCACACCAGTACGGGGAGTCCGGAGCCCGCGGGGTCCGGCGACCAGACGTTCACCGTCAGCCAGTTCCCGGTCCGCTCGGCTGCTTCGGGGCCGCCGGCCAGGCCCCAGGCCCGTGACTGCGGCGAGGCCTCTCCGACGGCGTCGGCGTTCCGGGTGCCTTCCCAGGGGAGCGCGGGCACCGGCGCCGCCAGGCGCAGCGGTCCGACGGGCGGGCGCGCGTACGGGATGCCGCGGAAGACGGCGACGTCGCCGTCCCACTGCCCCCGGACCTTGCCGCGAGCGGTGCGGGCCTCGGGCGCGCGTGGCGGGCGGGAGTCAGAACCTGTCATGCCATGTCCCCTTATCGCGGCGGAAGTTCAGCATAGGGAGGCGTCGTCGCCGGGCGGGCGCACTTCCTCGGCCGGGGCGGCCGCGCCGCCACGAAGCGCGTCCCTTCGGGCTGGTCTCCCCTGGTGCGTCTGTGACCGGCACACGCCTCCCGCATTGTCATGTACAGACCTATCCTGAGTGGTCGTCAGTACCGCCGCACGGCGTCGGTGTCCGACTCCGGAGCCGCCGGAGAGCCGCCGGACACCGAGGCGGCCGTGCGCGGCAGTCCGCCTGAGCCCGACCCGACCGTCCCAGCTCGCTTCAGCCCGACCCCGAACCCTCTCAGCCCGACTCTGGCCCCTCTCGGCCCGACTCCCCAAGGAGACCTCTGTGTTGAAGCGCCTGTTCATGGCCGCCGCCCTGGTGGCCGCGGCCGTCCTGGTGCCCGCCGCGCCGACGACGGCGGGCGGGTCCGCCCCGCCGCGCGCCCAGCCCTCGCCGGTCCCGGCCGTCGGCGAGGAGCGGGCCGTCGACCTCAGACTCGGCTCCTTGGGGAACCGGACGCGGCACGAGATCCGGCACCCCGGAGCGGCGTACGTCAAGGTCCACTTCGCCCGCCTCTCCCTCGCGCCCGGCGACTCCCTGACGGTGGCCGACCCCGCCGGACGCGAGGTGCACACGTACCGCGCCGATCCCACCCGCGGGAAGGCTCCGCGCGGCGACGCGAGCTTCACCCGGCACGGCCGCACCGGCTTCGCCGCGATGTCGGTGGACGGCGACACCGCCGTGGTGACCCTGCACACCCGTCAGGGTCGGGATTCGGCCGCGCGCGTCGACCGCTACTGGCGCGGCTACACCCAGACGGAGATCGACGCCAAGAACCCGGCGAGCACGCGCAGCGTATGCGGCGCCGACGGCCGCCGGGACGCCGTCTGCTACAAGACGAGCCATCCGGCGCAGTACGCCGCGTCGCGCGGCGTGGCCCGCATGCTGAAGAACGGCGGCGGCTGGTGCACGGCCTGGCGCGTGGGCCGGGGCAACCACATGATGTCGAACAACCACTGCGTGAAGACGCAGGCCGAACTCGACACCATCGAGGTGCAGTTCGACTACGACTGCGCCACCTGCGGCGGCAACGACCCGCGCCCCGGGACCAAGGTCGGCGCGAACGCGCTGCTCCGCACCTCGGCGGCGCTTGACTTCTCGCTGTTCAGCGTCGACAACTTCGACCAGGTCACCCCGTTCGGCACGCTGTTCCTGGAGACCCGCGCGCCGGTCATGGGCGAGCAGACCTACATCGCCGGGCACGGCGACACCAAGCCCAAGCGCATATCGATCTACGAGGAGCGCGACGGCGGCGCCCTGTGCGGCGTGCGGAACCCGCAGCTCGGCAGCGAGGACGTCGGGTACAACTGCGACACCTCGGGCGGCAACTCCGGCTCCCCGGTCCTCGCCTCCTCCTCGCACAAGGTGATCGCCCTGCACTGGGGCGGCTCCTGCCCGAACAACGTCGGCACCCGCATGGACAAGATCTACCCGCAGGTCCAGGACCTGATCGACAACCGGCCCTAGCCCCGCACCTGGCGGCCCCCGGCCCGGCGGGAAGCCGGGCCGGGGGCGAGCGGCAGCACGTCCGCGCAGGTCAGCGGCTTCCGGATGGTGCGCCGTCCGGGGGCCCGGCGGGCTCGACTACAGTGTTCGGCGGGCCGTGACTGGCGCTTGGGTGGATCACCACCGGGGAGCGGCCTGACGCAGATGTCGATGCCGTGCGCCTGGGCGACTGGTCCACACGCCTGGAGGCGTCCATGTCCCCCACCCTTTCGACCCCCGCGACCCCTGCGACGGCCACGGCGCGGCTCATGGACGGCACCGCGCTCGCCCGGCGCGTCGCCGAGGAGACCGCGGCGCGCGCCGCGGAGATCACCCGGCGCACCGGCACCGCGCCCTGTCTGGCGACCGTCCTCGTCGGCGAGGACCCCGCCTCCGTCACCTACGTCCGCATGAAGCGGAACCGCTGCGCCAAGGCCGGGATCGTCTCGCGCCACCTGGCGCTGCCCGCCGCGACCACCACCGAGGAGCTCGTCGACACGCTGCGCGCGCTGTCCGAGGACCCCACCGTGCACGGCATCCTGCTCCAGCACCCGGTCGGGGACCACATCGACGAGCGGGCGGCGTTCGAGGCGATAGCGCCCGAGAAGGACGTCGACGGCGTGACCCTGAGCTCCTTCGCGGCGATGAGCTTCGGCCGCCCCGGCTTCGTGTCCTGCACGCCCGGCGGGATCATGCGGCTGCTCGACGCCTACGACGTGGACCTGAGCGGCAAGAACGCCGTCGTCGTGGGCCGCAGCGCGATCCTCGGCAAGCCCGTCGGGATGCTGCTGCTCGGCCGGGACGCCACGGTGACGTACTGCCACTCGCGCACCGCGGACCTGTCGGCGCGCGTGCGCGAGGCCGATGTCGTCGTCGCGGCCGTGGGGCGGCCGCGGCTGATCCGCGGCGAGGACATCAAGCCGGGCGCGGTGGTCGTCGACGCCGGGTACAACCCCGGCAACGTCGGCGACGTCGACTTCGACGGCGCCCTCGGCCGGGCCGGTCTGATCACCCCCGTCCCCGGCGGCGTCGGCCCCATGACCATCGCGGTGCTCCTCGCCCAGACCGTCGAGGCCGCCGAGCGGCAGCTGGGGCTCACCGGCACGCTCCCCAGCTGATCCGCGTCAGGGGAACGCGCGGTTCGGCGCGCGGGTGGGGAACAGGCGTGCGCCGTGGCGGGCGGTGGTGAACTAGTCCGCCTCGGGCGGCCAGTTCTGTCGCCACAGGCCGCGGCCCACGATGTGCTGGATCTCCCGCACGAACTCCTGGCGCGCCTGCTCCGACACGTGTCCGCGCACCACGAGCCAGGTGAACCGGCCCTGGCTCTCCACGGGGACCACGGCCCTGCCGCCCGGCAGCGAGTCCACGAACTCCATGTCGAACATCGCCAACGGCTCGCCCGGTTCATCGCGTCGCTGCGCGTCGTCGTCTGCCATCCCAGCCCCTCGCGGCCACATCCGTCACCGCCGCACGGCCACGGCCGTGCGCGGTGGCATCCGATTGCGCCCCCCAGGCGGCGGTCATCGACTGTGCCACACCATCCCCCCGGCGGCCAGGGGGAATCGCGGCGTGGCGCGCTACCCTGTGGCGCGCTCGCCGCGGGCGCGCCTGCGGGCGAACGTCTCGGCGATCTCGGCCAGTTGGCGCCGCTCGGCGTCCGACATCTCCTCGATGTGCGCGGCGAGCACCCGTGTGGTGCGGTCCTCGCTCCACACGTACGAGGTCATGCCGAGGAACTGGGCCGCCGCGGCCTCCTGGAGCACCCGCAGCGGCAGTTCGAGGCCGACCGCGAGGGCGCGCAGGAGCGCGGGCGGCGGGGCGTCGGTCGGGCGGCCCTTCTCCACCTTGGCGATCCAGCCGAAGCGGGCCTGCTCACCGGTCTCCGGGTCCAGGGACCGCGCCTCCAGCTCCCGGAGGCTGATGCCGAGCTCGGCCCTGCGCTCGCGCACGAGGTCGTTGAAGTCCGTCCGCTCGTGCTCGCCCATGAGGCCCATCCCGCCCGCCTGTCGCCGTACGCCTGCCCATGCCTACGCCACGCGCCGCGGATACGCCATCCCCCACCGGCCCCGATACGAATCCGCAAAGCGCTGTGCGTTCGCGTAGACGTCCTGTATACGAGAAGACCTCAGCCGGGGAGCAGTCAACGCCGAAGGAAACGTCATGCCGTGGGCACGATTCGATGAACGGTTCCCGTGGAATTGGAGGGTCCGGTTTCTGTCCGACGGGGCCTTCCGTCTCTATGTCTCCGCGATCTGCTGGTCGGCGGGGAACACGGCCGGGGGTGTGATCATGCCCGCGGAGCTGAGACACGTGGTCGACACCCGGGCGCCGCGGCGGCAGGCCGAGGAGCTCGTCGCGGCCGAGCTGTTCGAGGAGCTCCCCGGCGGCGGCTGGCGCATCCGCGACTACCACGACTAGGGCCCTTGGGCCCCGGTGGTCACAGGGCCTCGCGCAGCAGCTGCACCGGGTGCCACGCGGTGCGCTCGGTGCCGTGGAAGATCTGCTGGCGGCAGGAGGCGCCGGTGGCGACGACGACGGTGTCGGGGGACGCGGCCCGCACGGCGGGGAAGAGGCGGTCGTCCCCCACGGTCATCGAGAGGTCGTAGTGCTCGGACTCGAAGCCGAAGGAGCCCGCCATGCCGCAGCAGCCCGCGTCTAGTTCGGTGACCTCCACGCCGGGGATGCGGCGCAGCAGGGCCATGGTCGCCGCCGTGCCGACCTCCGCCTTCTGGTGGCAGTGCCCGTGGTAGAGAAGGGTGCGGCCGTGCAGCCAGGAGTCGGGGCGCAGGGTGAGGCGGCCGTCGTCGAGGGCGTCGCCGAGCAGTTCCTCCAGCTGGCGCACCCGGGCGGTGACGGCCTCGCGGGCCGAGTCCTGGGGCAGCAGCGCGCGGTGTTCGTCGCGCAGGGTCATCAGGCAGGAGGGTTCGCAGCCGGTGATGGGGGCGTCGGGCGGGGTGGTCTCGGTGAGCCGGTGGACGAGCTGGAAGGCCTTGTCGCCGGCGTCGTCGAGGAGGCCCTTGGAGAGGCTTGAGCGTCCGCAGCAGCCGCCGCTCTCCAGGTGGACGGCCCATCCGGCGCGTTCGAGGAGTTCCACGGCGGCCTGGCCGATCTCCGGTTCGGTGTACGTGGTGAAGGAGTCGGCGAGCAGGACCACGGTGCCCTGGGCGGCGTCGGGCGCGGCGGGCGCCCGGCGGCTGAACCAGCGCACCAGGTTGCGCCGTCGGTAGCCGGGCAGCGGGCGGTGCGGGGTGATGCCGAGGGTGCGGTCGAGGAGGCGGCGCAGGAGCGGAATACGGCCGGGCAGGTTGGACAGCGGGGCGGTGGCCGAGCCGAGGCGGTTGAGCGCGCGGATCGATCCGAAGACTCGTGAGCGCAGCGGGATGCCGTGCTCGTCGTGGTGGTGGGCGAGCGCCTCCGCCTTGAGCGATGCCATGTCCACACCCAGGGGGCACTCGCTCTTGCAGGCCTTGCACATCAGGCACAGGTCGAGGACCTCGTGCAGGCGCTCGTCGCCGAGCGCGGCGTGCGGGTCGGGCGCGGAGAGCGCCTGGACGAGGGCGCCCGCGCGGCCGCGGGTGGAGTCCTCCTCGTTGCGCGTCGCCATGTACGAGGGGCACATGGCGCCGGTGCCCGACTTGCGGCACAGGCCGATGTTCATGCAGCGGTCGGCGGCCGCCCGCATGCCGCCGGACACCTCGAAGTCGAGCCGGGTGCGCAGGCCGGGGGCGGGCGGCAGGGCCGCGTCGCGCAGGTGCTCGGTCATCGCGGGCGCGTCGACGATCTTGCCGGGGTTCAGCCGGTTGCCGGGGTCGAAGACGCCCTTGACCCGGCGCATCGCCTCGTACAGCTCGTCGCCGAAGAGCGCGCGGTTGAACTCACTGCGGGCCAGGCCGTCGCCGTGCTCGCTGGAGTTGACGCCGCCGTACTCGGTGACCAGGTCCTTGATCTCCTCGGCGACGTCGCGCATGGTCTGCCGCTGGGCGGGGTCGGTGACGTCGAGGAAGGGCCGGATGTGCAGACAGCCGACCGAGCAGTGGCCGTAGAAGCCCGCGGTGAGGCCGTGGCGGTCGAGCACTTTCTTCAGGCGGGCGGTGTAGGCGGGCAGGTGGACGGGGTCGACGGCGGTGTCCTCGATGAACGCCAGGGGGCGCTTGGTGCCCTCGCTCGCGGCCATCAGGAGCCCGAGGCTCGACTTGCGCACCTTCATCAGGGCGGCCTGGTCGGCGGGGCTGACGGCCTTGAGGGTGTGGTAGCCGTGGCCGTGGCGCTTCCACAGGGACGTCAACCGGTCCAGGCTGCCGAGGATTTCGCGCTCGTCGTCGCCGGTGAACGACACGAAGAGCAGGGCGTCCGGGTCGCCTTCGAGGACCGCGGACAGGGAGGCGTACTCGATCTTCTGCCGGGACAGATCGAGGATGGTGCGGTCCATCAGCTCGACGGCGGCCGGGTCGCAGGCGAGTGCGTCCTGGGTGGCCTCGATGGCTCCGGCGACGGAGGTGAAGTGCCCGACGGCGAACACCGTCAGGGCGGGCTTCGGCACCAGGTCGACGAGCGCCCGGGTGGTGATGGCGAGGGTGCCCTCGGAGCCGACGACGAACTTCGCCAGGTCGAAGGGGGCGTCCTCGCGGGCCAGGCGGTCGAGCCGGTAGCCGCCCGCGCGCCGCCAGTGCTGGGGGAACCCGGCGGCGATGGCGTCGGCGTGGGCGGCGACGAGCGCGGGCAGCTCGCGGTGGACGCGCCCGTCGAGGGTGGCGCGCGCGGCCCGGGCCGCGTGCTCCTCGGCGGTGAGGGGGGCCAGGTGGGCGGTGGTGGCGTCGGCGAGCACCACGTCGAGGGCGCGCACGTGGTCGATGGTCATGCCGTAGCGCAGGGAGCCGCTGCCCGCGGAGTTGTTGCCGACCATGCCGCCGATGGTGGCGCGGTTGCTGGTGGAGGTGTCGGGCCCGAACATCAGGCCGTGCGGGGCGGCGGCGCGGTTCAACTGGTCCTGGACGACGCCGGGTTCGACGAGGGCGGTGCGGCCCTCCGGTTCGAGGGCGACGATGCGGCGCATATGCCGGGAGAGGTCCATGACGATGCCGGGTCCCGTGGTCTGCCCGGCGAGGCTCGTGCCCGCGCCGCGCGGGACCACGGACACGTCGTGTGCGGCGGCCGCGGCGACGACGGCCTGGACGTCGTCGGCGTGGCGGGGGAAGACGACGCCGAGCGGGGTGATGGCGTACATGCTGGCGTCGCGGGCGAACAGATGGCGGCTCACGTCGTCGAACATGACCTCGCCGTCGAGGTCGGCACGGAGCCGCCGGGCGAGGTCGCCGCCGCGTTCGTCCCGCTCGGCTGCTGTTCTCTCGGTGCTTGATGACGTCATACGACACGCTCCTGGGGGCGAAGGGGCCATGGGGCGGCCGGAGTCGGCCGGGCGGAAGGGGCGGGCGCCGGGCCCGGGCGCCCCCGAGGGGGCCGGGCCCGCGGCCACCGGGATCAGGTGGTCCGCAGGTGGTCGAGCGCCGCCGCGAGCCCCTCGGAGCCGACCGGGACCCCGGCGAGTTCGAGCCCCATCTGCACCCCGGCGAGGGTGCCCGCGAGGGTGAGGTCGTTGAAGTGGCCGAGGTGGCCGATGCGGAACACCTTGCCCGCGAGCCGTCCGAGGCCGGTGCCGAGCGACATGTCGAACCGCTCGAGGACGATCTTCCGTACGGCGTCGGCGTCCTGGCCGTCCGCCAGGAGCACGGCGGTCAGCGACCCCGAGTGCTCGCGGTCGTCGGCGCACAGCACCTCAAGGCCCCAGCCGCGCACGGCGGCGCGGGTGGCGGCGGCGTGCCGCGCGTGCCGGGCCCAGACCTGTTCGAGCCCTTCCTCGGCCAGCATGCGCAGCGCTTCGTCGAGTCCGTACAGGAGGTTGGTGGCGGGGGTGTACGGGAAGAACCCGGCGGCGTTCGCGTCGAGGATCGGCCGCCAGTCCCAGAAGGACCGGGGCAGTGCGGCGGTGCGGGAGGCCTCGAGGGCCTTGGCGCTGACGGCGTTGAAGCCGAGGCCGGGCGGCAGCATCAGGCCCTTCTGCGAGCCGGTGACGGTCACGTCGACGCCCCACGCGTCGTGGCGGTACTCGATCGAGGCGAGCGAGGAGACCGTGTCGACGAGGAGCAGCGCGGGGTGGCCCGCGGCGTCGAGGGCGGCGCGGATCTCCGGGACGCGGCTGGTGACGCCGGTGGACGTCTCGTTGTGGACGACGCAGACGGCCTTGACGCGGTGGGCGATGTCGGCGGTGAGGCGTTCGAGGGCGGCCTCCGGGGAGGCTCCGTGGCGCCAGTCGCCGGGGACGAACTCCACCTCCAGGCCCAGGGATTGGGCCATGTCCCGCCACAGGGTGGCGAAGTGGCCGGTCTCGAAGCACAGCACGCGGTCCCCGGGGCTGAGCGTGTTCACCAGGGCGCCCTCCCAGGCGCCAGTGCCCGACGAGGGATAGACGACCACCGGGGCCTTGGTGCCGAAGACGGGCCCGAGGCCGTCGAGCACCCGGCGGGCGAGCCCGGCGAACTCCGGGCCCCGGTGGTCGAGGGTGGGCGCGGCCATGGCGCGCAGGACCCGGTCGGGAACGTTGGTGGGGCCGGGGATCTGAAGGAAGTGACGTCCGGTCCTGACGGTCATCGCGCGAATCTCCCCTTCACACTTGTGCCGTGATACGGCACGTCGTATCGTGGTGCGGCACGTCGCAGCATAGGGTCGGCCCTCGACGGCGGTCAACGGTGCTGCGCGGGCGCCGACTTCGGGACCAGCCCGATGCCAAGCCCCCGGGGGGTCCGTCCGATGCAGAACGTCCTCAACGCCCTGCGCGTCCTGGAGGAGCTCGCGGCGCGCCAGCCCGTCGGCGTCGGCGAGCTGGCGCGGGCCATGGAGCTGCCCAAGAGCACGGTGCAGCGCGCGCTCGGCACGCTGCACACCGCGGGCTGGATCAGACAGACCCCCGCCCCGCCCACCCGCTGGACCCTCACCACCAAGGCCCTGCTCGTCGGGCGCCAGGCCACCGGCGAGCTGGGGCTGCGGGACGTGGCGGTGCCGGTGATGGAGGAGCTGCGCCGCGCCGTCGACGAGACGGTGCACCTGGCGGTGCCGGAGGGCGACCGGATCGTGCTCGTGGAGCGCCTGGAGACCAACCAGCCGGTGCGGATCGTGCTTCCGCTCGGCCAGCAGCTGTCCGGCCACGCCTCCGCCAACGGCAAGGCGATCCTCGCCGCCCGCTCCCCCGAGGCCATCGAGCGGTACGTCACGGGCGGGCTCACCCGCTTCACCGGCGCGACCATCGGCGACCCGGAGGCGCTGCGGGCCGAACTGCTCGCGGTCCGCGCCCGTGGCTACGCCCTCAACCAGGGCGAATGGCGCGAGGACGTGGCCGCGGTGGCCGCCGCGGTGCTCGGCCCCGACGCCACCCCCGTCGCCAGCGTGAGCATCAACATGCCCGCGAGCCGCTGCGACCGCGCCCGCCTGGACGCGCTGGGGGCCCATGTGGCCCGGGCGGCCCGGGAGATCAGCACGTCACTGGGGTACGAGGAACCGCGCACCGCCTGACCGCCAGCGCGGCGATGCCTCCGCACCCCCTTGACGGGGCGTGACGCGCGCCACATACTCGCCAGCGTTGCCAAGGGAGTTCCATATAGCGGAACTCCAAGTCCGTGTTGCGGATATTCGGTTCTGGCGCGCCCGCTCCCCCACGACACCCTCCGGGCCGCTCCCGCATGCCCGCACACGCACTCACCTCCGCCCGCAACACGGCCGCCCAACGCCGGCCGCAGCCCGAAGGCGAGGACGTGTCATGTCAGACCATCTCATCGCGATCGGCGCCCTGGTGCTCGTCTTCGCCATCGCGACCTTCACCTCCGTCCATATGGGGGCGCTCGCCCTTGTCGCCGCGTTCGCCGTCGCCTCCAGCGTCGCCGACGAGAGCGCGGACGACGTGTTCGGGGGCTTCCCCGGGGACCTCTTCGTCGTCCTTGTGGGCGTCACCTTCCTGTTCGCCATAGCGAAGAACAACGGCACCATCGAGTGGCTGGTGCACGCCGCGACCCGGGCGGTGGGGGGCCGTATCGCGCTCATCCCCTGGGTCATGTTCCTCATCACGGCCGCCCTCACCGCCGTCGGCGCGGTCGTGCCCGCCGCCGTGGGCGTCATCGCGCCCATCGGCATGAGCTTCTGCGTCCGCTACCGCATCAGCCCGCTCCTGATGGGCCTGCTCGTGGCCAACGGCGGCTGCGCGGGCGGCTTCTCCCCGGCCAGCGTCTACGGCTCCATCACCAACGGCGTCGTCGAACGCAACGACCTGCCCAGCGACCCGGCGCTCCTTTTCGCCATGACGTTCCTGTTCAGCGTCGTCCTCAGCGGGGTCGCGTACGTCATGTTCGGCGGCCGGAGCCTGATCGGGCGCCGGGCCACGGACCCGGACGTCGCCGAACTCTCCAACGACGACGACGGCGGCACGGCCGCGCCAGGCGGACCGGGCGGGCCGGGCAAGCCGGGCGGACCGGAGACGGCGGGCGATCCGGGGGCGGCGGGTGCCACCACCACGGCCGTCGTCGCCTCCGCGACGCCCGGGATCGCGCTGCGCCTCGACCGCTCCCGGACCCTGACCCTGCTCGGGCTGCTCGGCATGATCGCCGGTGCCCTCTTCCTCGACTACAACGTCGGCCTGATGGCCCTGACCGTCGTGGTCGTCCTCACCATCGTCGACCCCGACGCGGCCAAGGGCGCGGTCGAGCGCTGCGCCTGGTCGACGGTCCTGCTGGTGTGCGGTGTCGTCACGTTCGTCGGCGTGATGGAACGCATGGGCACCATCGAGTGGCTCGGCGACAGCGTCGCGAAGATCGACTCCCCGCTCGTCGGCGCCCTGCTCATCTGTCTCGTCGGCGCCCTGGTGTCCGCGTTCGCCTCCACCACCGGCATCCTCGGCGCCCTGATCCCGCTGGCCGTGCCCTTCCTCCTGGACGGCCAGGTCAGCGCGATCGGCCTGATCATCGCGCTCGCCATCTCCTCGTCGGTGGTCGACTCCTCGCCGCTGTCCACCAGCGGCGCCCTGGTCACCGCCAACTCCCCCGAGGAGGCTCGCCCCCAGGTGTTCAGCGCCCTCATGAAGTGGGGCCTGTCCATGGCCCTGGTGGCACCGCTCGCCACCTGGGCGCTGTTCGTGGTGCCGGGGCAGCTGTAGCGGTCCTCGTACCGGCGGTGTCCGTCTACAGGTACGGCAGGACGAAGTCGTACCCCGCCCTGCGGTGGGCGGCGCCCGCCGGGCAGACGCCGTCGGTCGGGTAACCGTAGAAGAACATGCCGTAGCACTTGTCGCAGAAGCGCCAGTTGCGCTGCGACTTGCCGTTCTCGGGAATGTCGTGCGGCAGCACGAAGTCGTACCCCGCCTGGCTGTGCGCGCCGCCCGTGGGACAGCGGCCGTCGGTCGGATAGCCGTAGAAGAACATGCCGTAACACTTCGTGCAGAAGCGCCAGTTGCGCTGCGCGGTGGGTGTCTCCGGCACGTCGTGCGGGAGGAAGAAGTTGTATCCGGCCGAGTCGTGCCCGCCGCCCGCCGGGCACGCGCCGTCCGACGGGTAGCCGCGGAAGAACAGGCCGTAGCACTTCACGCAGAACCGCCAGTCCGCCTGACTCCCACGGGCCGACGCGGGGCCCCGCTGCCGCTCCGCCGCGGCGGCGGGACCGGCGAGCGCACCGGAGAGCGCGACGGCGCCCGCCGCGCCCGCGGTCGCCTTCAGCACCGTGATCAGCATGGCGCGCCGGTCCGGGTGCTCGGTGTCGCCGTCCCGCGACGTCCCCGCCTTCGGCTGTCTCAGGTCCATGCGCGACTGGTCCATGGGTGACTCCTCCGCTCCGACGGGCCCGCCACCACGGATCGCGGGAACCGGCGCCCGCGGGACGGGACTTCAAGGGCTCGCTCCCGGCGCCGGGAACTCCTGCCGCGCGCCGGGGCGGCCCTCACTCTGCCCCGCGCCCCGGCCCGCCGCCACCGCGGTTCCGCTGAGCGGAACCCAGCGGGCGCACGCGTGCGGGCGCGGCCCTGCGACACCCGTGTGAACACCGTGTGGCAACGCCCCCGCGGCCTCCCGGCTCCCGTTGACGCGCTCGAAAGTCCGGTGCTCAACTGTTCGCATGCCGTCCTCGCCGCCGCCGCTGTTCTCTCGCGGCCACATCGACCTCTGTCGGGTGTGGTCGGCGGCGTGTCCTGGCGTGGACGCGTTGTCTGGCGTGGGCGCCTTCAGCCGCTGATCGGCCCTTCGGGCCTCGTCCTCAATCGCCGGACGGGCTTGATCTCGCTCCTGCCCGTCGGCCCGCTCACCCTCGTAAGCCCTTCGGGCTTTGTCCTCAATCGCCGGACGGGCTTGATCTTCCTCACCCCTGCACGAAAGGCCCTGCCATGCCCGTGGAGTTCCTCGGTATCGCCGCGACCAACGACGGGTCGGAGACTCGGTCGCGCTCCGGTGCCGCCTTCGACAAGCAGTACACGCTGCGGCTCGCCCGGGCCCATGAGGACCACGGGTGGGACCGGGTCCTTTTCGCCTACGGCTCCGGATCGCCGGTCCCCGCGGCCGCCGCCGGGTATCTCGCGGCCAAGGTCGACACGCTCCAGATCCTGCTCGCGCACCGGCCGAACGTGTCGTACCCGACGTACGCCGCGCGGACGTTCGCGACGCTCGACCAGATCAGCGACGGGCGCCTCACCGTCCACTTCATCACCGGCGGCAACGACCACGAGCAGCGCCGCGAGGGCGACACGCTCACCAAGGACGAGCGGTACGCCCGGACCCGCGAGTACATCGAGATCGTCAAGAAGGTGTGGACGCGGCACGAGGCCTTCGACCACGAGGGCGCGTACTACCAGTTCCAGGACTTCGTCAGCGACGTCTTCCCGGTCGGACAGCCCCACCCCGGCGTGTCGTTCGGCGGCTCCTCGCCCGCGGCCTACGCGGCGGGCGGCGCCGAGGCGGACGTCTACTGCCTGTGGGGCGAGCCGCTCGCCCAGACCGCGCAGCAGATCGAGGAGGTCAGGCGGGCGGCCCGCGCCGCGGGGCGCGCGGACGTGCCGCGCGTCCAGGTGGCGTTCCGGCCCATCATCGCCCCGACCGAGGAACTGGCCTGGGAGAAGGCCCGCCGCACCGTGGGCGCCATCCGCGAACGCCGCACCGGCGGCGCGCCCCTGACGCGGCGTCACGCCACGGACGCGCCGGAGAACACCGGCTCCCAGCGGCTCATCGCCATCGCCGAACAGGGCGAGCGCTACGACCGCGCCCTGTGGACGCCGACGGCGGCCGCCACCGGCGGCGCGGGCAACTCCAACGCGCTCGTCGGCACCCCGGAGACGGTCGCCCAGGCGCTGCTCGACTACTACGACCTCGGCGTCGACATCCTGTCCGCACGGGGCTACGACCTGCTCGACGACGCGATCGACTTCGGCCGGTACGTCATCCCCCTCGTCCGCGAGGAGGTCGCGAAGCGGGAGCGGGACGGCGCCGAGCGCGGGCCCCAGACACTGGCGCGCACCCTCAGCGGCCTGGCGGTGGCGGGATGACCTCCGCCGCACCGCCGTCGGCGGCGAAGACCGCCGCGCCCCCGGCCGAAGGACCCGCGCCGGAGGCCGCGGAGGAGCTGCGGGTCGTCCCCGTGCGCCACTACTGGCGGTGGGCCGCGGGCGCCGCGGTGCTCGTCCTGGCCGCCCAGTTCACCCACGGGCTCCTCACCAACCCCGCCTGGGAGTGGGAGGTCTTCTTCCGCTACCTGACCGCCGACAGCGTGCTGCGGGCGGTGTGGGTGACGCTCCAGCTGACGGTGTACGGCACGGCGCTCGGCTTCGCGCTCGGCCTTCTCCTGGCCCTCATGCGCCTCTCGCGCAGCCCGCTGCTCGCGGGCGTGGCCTGGGTCTACGTCTGGGCGTTCCGCTCGATTCCGCTGATCGTGCAGCTGCTCTTCTGGTTCAACCTGGCCTATCTGTACGAGGAGTTGGGGATCGGCGTCCCCTTCGGCCCGGTGCTGTGGAGCTTCGGCACGCTGCACCTCGTCGGGGCCATGTCCGCCGCCGTCATCGGGCTCGCCCTGCACCAGGCCGCGTACGCCGCGGAGATCCTGCGCGGCGGCTTCCTCGCCGTCGATCCCGGGCAGCTGGAGGCGGCGGCCGCGCTCGGCATCCCCCGCTCGCGGCAGCTGCGCCGGATCGTGCTGCCGCAGGCGATGCGCTCCGTCCTGCCGAACGCCGCCAACGAGATCGTCTCCCTCTTCAAGGGCACCTCAATCGTCTCGGTGATGGCGATCGGCGAGCTGTTCTACCAGGTGCAGGTGGTCTACGGCCGCAACGGCCGGGTGGTGCCGCTGCTGATGGTCGCCACCGCCTGGTACGTCGTCCTCACCACCGTCTTGTCCATCGTCCAGTACTACGTGGAGCGGCACTTCGCCCGCGGCTTGGACCGCACGCCCCCGCCCACACCCCTGCAGCGCGCCCGCGCCTTCGCCCGCGCCCTCACATCCTCGCCCCGGCACCTCGCACCCCTGACGGAGAAACGATGAGCACCTCCCCCGTGATGGTCGACGTCCGCGGCGTCCACAAGAGCTTCGGCCCCCACGAGGTGCTGCGCGGCATCGACCTCCAGGTGCGCGCGGGCGAGGTCACCGTGATCATCGGCCCGTCCGGCTCCGGCAAGTCCACGCTGCTGCGCGCCATCAACCACCTGGAGAAGCTGGGCCGGGGCTCCGTCACCATCGACGGCGAGCTGATCGGCTACCGGCGGCGCGGCGCCAAGCTGTACGAGCTGAGGGAGCGCGAGGTCCTGCGCCAGCGCACCCGCATCGGCTTCGTCTTCCAGAACTTCAACCTGTTCCCGCACCTGACGGTCTTGCAGAACATCACCGAGGCCCCCGTCTCGGCGCTGCGCCGCCCGCCCGCCGAGGCCAGGGAGCGGGCGCGCGCCCTGCTCGACCGGGTGGGCCTCGCGGACAAGGCCGACGCCTACCCCCGGCAGCTGTCCGGGGGCCAGCAGCAGCGCGTGGCCATCGCCCGCGCGCTCGCCCTCGACCCGCGGGTGCTGCTGTTCGACGAGCCGACGTCCGCCCTCGACCCGGAGCTGGTCGGCGAGGTCCTCGAGGTCATCAAGGACGTGGCCCGTGCCGGTACGACGATGATCGTGGTCACGCACGAGATCGGGTTCGCCCGTGAGGTCGCCGACACCGTGGTGTTCATGGACGACGGCGTGATCGTCGAGCAGGGCCCGCCCGGTGAGGTCCTCGACCGCCCCCGGCACGACCGCACCAAGGCCTTCCTCTCCAAGGTCCTTTAACCCGAGGTCCTTTAACCCGAGGTCCTTTAGCCCGCGCACGCCCGCCGCACCCCGACTCCCCTCGCTCGCCCTTCCCCTCCCCGAGGAGCACCGCCATGCCCGCCGCCGCGCCCGTAAACCGCCGTACCGCGCTCGCCCTCACCCTCGCCTCCGCCCTCGCCCTCACCACCGCCGCCTGCGGCGCGGCGGCCGACGAGGAGACGGGCCCGGCCGGGCGCGCGCGGCCCGGCGCCAAGGGCGCGAAGATCGATCTGAGTCCCGATCAGAACCGCGTCAGAGCCAAGAAGGTCGCCGCGATCGCCCGGCTCGTGCCCCGGGGCGTCCGCGAGCGCGGCACCCTCGAAGTGGTCGCGTCCGCCGGGTCCGTGCCCCCGCTGACGTTCTACGCCACCGACGACAAGACCGTCATCGGCGTGGAGACCGACATCGCGCAGCTCGTCGCGGACGTGCTCGGCCTGAAGGTCCGTGCGCACGCGGTCGACTGGGCGAACATCTTCGTCGGCCTGGACAGCGGCAAGTACGACGTCGGCTTCAGCAACATCACCGTCACCGAGGAGCGCAAGGAGAAGTACGACTTCGCCACCTACCGCCTGGACACCCTCGCCTTCGAGGCGAGGAAGGACCGCAGCTGGCGGGTCAGGGGCCCCAAGGACATGGCGGGCCGCACCATCGGCGTCTCCTCCGGCACCAACCAGGAGAAGCTGCTCGTGGACTGGAGCGCGCGGAACGTGGCGGCGGGCCGGAAGGCCACCGCGATCAAGTACTTCCAGAACACCAGCGACTACTACCTCGCGCTCGGCTCCGGCCGCATCGACGCCTATCTCGGCCCGAACCCCGTCGCCTCCTACCACGCGGCGAGCACCGGCCAGTCCGAGGTCATCGGCACCTTCTCCGGCGCGGGCGACCGGCTCCAGGGCAAGATCGCCGCCACCACGAAGAAGGACAACGGCCTCATCGAGGCGCTGCACAAGGCGCTCCAGCACCTCATCGACGACGGCTCCTACGCCAAGGTCCTCGCCCACTGGGGCCTGAAGGACGAATCCGTACGCGCCTCCGAACTCAACCCCAAGGGGCTGCCCAAGACGTCCTGAGACCCCGGGCCCCGAGCCGCCGGGGCCTCAGCACGCCTGCGGGTCGAGCAGGCCCCGGGCGGGGTCGAGGGCGGTGGCGAGGCCGCCGTCGTCGTCGGAGCGGTAGCGCAGGCGCAGGCCCAGCACGGTGTCCAGGGCGGCGCGGTCGGCGGCGCCGTCGGGCACGAGGCCGTCGGCGGGGTCCCGCAGCCGCGCGGCGTACCGGGCCGCGAGCCCGTCGGGCAGCGCGAGCGCGGCCCGCGTGTGCTCCAGGACGAGCGGGTCGAGCACCCCCGAGACGATAAGGCGTGACGTCTGGGTGAGCGCCGAGGTCAGCGCGTGCGCGGCCCGCGCGCGGTGCGGGCCCACGGCCGTGAGCACCGTGCCCAGGTAGGGACCGCACACCTCGGTGATCCCGGCGAGGCGCACCGCCCCCGCGGCCTCCGCGCGCAGGTCGCTGCCCGCGCCGAGGACGGTCGCCGCGCACCGCCCGTCGAGCAGCGCGGCCAGGCGCCGGGGCGTCGACCCCAGGGACACGACCTCGTAGTCCCCGGGCACGGCGGCACGGCCAGGGCCCACGCTCGGCGCCTTCAGGCCGAGGTGCTCCAGGGCCGCGTACAGGCCGAAGGCGAAGCCGGAGTCGGGGACGTCGACACCGGCGGCCGCGCCGCGCAGCTGATCGGGCCCGGTGACGCCGGGCGCCGCGTACACACCGAGCCCAAGGCCCCGGTCGAGGGCGGCGAGGATGCGGGCGTCACCGGTGCGGCCGAGCGGGTTGTCGGCCACGAAGCGGTACGCGATGACGTTGTCCGGGCTGGTGAACGCCGCGTCGAGGGAGCCGTCGAACAGCTCGCGGAACTGCGTGGGCGAGGACGCGATCGGCACCTCGGTGACGGTGAGGTGGTGCTGGTCGAAGAGCCCGGCGGCGCGGGCCACGCGCAGCAGGACGGACGGGCTGAACACGCCGACGGCGAGCGAGCGATGGCGCATGGACGCGCTCCTGGGCTCGGATGAGGAGTTCGCGGAAGGCACCGAGGGTCCTCAGGGCCTTCCATGTGTCATCGATTGTCGGGAGTCCGGCTCTCCCGGGACAAGGCACCAGTGCGACAAGAGGCCGTCGTACGCCGCGTGCGACGGCGGTCCCCGGCGGCGGCCTTCCCCGCCGTCAGGGACCGCCGCCCCGGCCCCTGACGGGGACGACGCCGTCGCCATCCGGCCAGAGCCCGGTGCGACAACCCCCGTGGCATATGCGCGAAACCGCTCGCGTTTCTCTCAGGCACCGCCAACTCCCGCACTTCCCCGCGCACTTACCGCTCCGTCAGTGGACGGAAGTCCGCAACGCTCCCGCCGGGACGGGCGCGGCCGTCACGCTGAAGGCGCCGATCCGCTCCCGTCCGGCTGGAGGCACCCGTGCCGCACGCGCCGTCCACTTCCGTCCACACGCACCGGGGCCTGGCCCCGGAGCTGTTCCTGCCGCTGGCCGCGTCGCTGCCCACGGGCGTGTGCGTCGTCACGAGCCTCGGCGTGTCCGGCTCCCCGGCGGGCATGACGTCCGGTGCCGTGTGCTCCCTGTCGCGCGAGCCGCCGCTGATGCTGGTCTGCATGGGCCGGCACTCCCGCACGCTGACGGCGGTCCTCGGGCACGGGGCGTTCTGCGTGAACGTCCTCTCGACGGAGGCGGCCGCCCTCTCGCAGCGCTTCGCGGGACACGGCGCGGACAAGTTCACCGGCGTCCACTGGCGCCCGGCCCGCAACGGCACGCCCGTGCTCACCGAGGGCACGGTGGCGTACGTGTCCTGCGAGGTGCTCCGGACCGTCGACGGCGGCGACCACACCCTCGTCATCGGCCTGGCCGTGGAGGGCGAGGACCGGCCAGGCGCGCTGCCGCTGCTCCACCACCGCAGGCGGTACGCGGGGCTGCGGGCCGAGTCCTGAGCGCCGCCGCGCGGTGGTCGCGGGCGTGGGGCGTGCGGCCGCCCTCAGTAGCCGATCGTGAAACGGCGCTGCACGAAGCGGGGCAGCTCCGCCTCGTCGATCAGGGCGACGGCCGCGTCCTCGGCCGAGATCCGGCTGCGGCCATCGGCGTCCACGACGGGCTGATCCCCGCCGACCCGGAAGCGCCCGGTGCGCTCGCCGGGGGCGATGTCCTCCGCCGGGCTGAAGTAGGTCCACAGCCGGTCCGAGGCCCGCAGGACGTTCAGGGCGTCGCGGTGGCCGCGCACCGCGGCCGCGTAGGCGCGGGGCAGGCCGACCTCGTCGAGGGTGGCGTGCAGGAGTTCGTCGGAGTCGGCGCGGACCACTCCGGGCGCGACCTCCAGGCTGCCCGCGCCGCCGATCACGATGAGCCGGGTGCGGGGGTGGGTGTGCAGCGCGGTGAGCAGGGACCGCGCCGCCGCCGCGTAGACGGAGGGGTCGTCGATCGACCGGCGCACGGTGTCCGCCATGTCCTTGGCGGCGTTGCCCGGCTGGAACCCGCTGATCAGCACGTCGAGCCCCGGCAGCGCGGCGGCGACGCTGCCCGGGTCCATGACGTCGACGCCCGCCCACGCGACGCGCTCCCTGCGCTCGTCGCGCCGGGCCCGGGCCGCGTCCCTGCTGAAGGCCGTGACGTGGTGCCCCCGGTCCAGCGCCTCGGTGACGACCCGGCTGCCGATGGTCCCGGTGGCTCCGATGACTCCGATGTGCATGGCTCTCCCCTGAGCGTGCGGATGTACGGCGCCCCCGATCGTGACGCCGTACAGAGACTATACGGCGTGAAGTTTTCGCACAGTGCGCCATTTCCGCACGGCGCGCACTAGGGGGACGCTGTAGAGTTCCCGCGTGACAGTCACGGGCGGCACGGGCAGCGCGAGCGGTACAGGCGGCACCAGCGGTGCGGGCGGGCCGCGCAGGGCAGGCGGCACGGGCGGCCGGGGACGGCGCGAGCGGCTGAGGGCCGAGACGACGGCCGAGATCAAGAGCGTGGCCCTGGAGCTGATGGCGTCGGGCGGGCCCGACGCCATCACGCTGCGGGCCATCGCCCGCGAGATGGGCATGACCGCCAACGCCATCTACGGCTACTTCGCGACGCGGGACGACCTCGTGACCACGCTGGTCAACGACGTGTACACCGCGCTGGCGGACGCGGTCGACGCCGCGTGGGAGCGGACCGCCGCCGAGGCCCCCGCGGCCCGCATCCGGGCGTGGGCCGAGGCGTTCCGGGACTGGTCCCTGGCCAACCCCGAGGGCTTCCGCCTCATCTACGGCGACCCCGTGCCCGGCTACCGGGCCCCGGACGGCGGGGCCGCCCCCGACGCGGCGCGCCGGGTGTGCACCGGCCTCACCGCACTGGCGGCCGCCGCCTGGCCCGAGGCGCGACACTGCCACGAGGGTGACGCCGACAGCGCCTTCGAGTGGTCCGACTTCGACCCCGGGCTCCTCGACAAGGTGCGCCCGGCCTTCCCCGAGCTGCCGCCCGCGGCGGTCGCCCTCGCCCTGCGCCTCTGGGGGCATCTGCACGGCCTCGTGTCCCTGGAGGTCTACGGCCATCTGCGCACCCAGACCTCCCGGCCCCAGAAGCTCTTCCGGTCGGAACTCGCCCAGCTGATCAGGGGGTTGGGCCTCAGCGACCGGGGCTGAGCACGGCCCGCCGGGCGCGTGTCACCGCAGCGGGAAGGGAACCCCTCGCTCGGCCGCGGGCCGGGGGCCGAACACGCGGCGCTCCTCCGCGGTGATCGGCACGTCGTTGATGCTGGCCTCGCGGCGGGCCATCAGCCCTTCCCCGGTGAACTCCCACAGCTCGTTGCCGTAGGCGCGCCACCACTGTCCGTCCGCGTCCCGGCACTCGTACTGGAACCGCACCGCGATCCGGTTGCCGTGGAAGTCCCAGAGCTCCTTGCGCAGCGCGTAGTCGCGCTCCCGGGACCACTTGTCGCGCAGGAAGTCCACGATCTCGGCCCGGCCGGTGACGAAGCGGTCGCGGTTGCGCCACACCGAATCCTCGGTGTACGCGAGCGCGACGCGCTCCGGGTCGCGCGTGTTCCACGCGTCCTCGGCCGCCTGCACCTTCTGCCGCGCCGTCTCCTCGTCGAACGGGGGGAACGGAGGACGTGACGTCATGCCTGGCTCCTTTCGCCTCACGGGGAGAACGTCCGTTCTCCCTCTCGGCCATCCTAGAGAACGATCGTTCTCTTCGGAAGGGGGGTGGGGTGCGGGCCGCGGCGGCCGCTCCGTAGCGCCGCGGGAAGGTCTCGCCCTGGAAGGCCATGCGGTGCCACACGGCGATGCGCCCGCTGAGGCCCGCCGTCCACCGGCCCGGGCGGGCAGCGGTACGGTGGACGCCCAGGTCAGCGAGGAGGGCTTTCGCCGATGGACAGCACAGTCGCCACGGAGCGGGCGTTGGACGCGGCCGAGCGGCTGTTCTACCAGCGTGGCGTCCAGTCCGTCGGCATGGACGACATCCGCACGGCGTCGGGCGTCTCCCTCAAGCGCCTCTACCAGCTGTTCCCCTCCAAGGAGCGGCTCGTGGAGGCCTATCTGGAGCGGCGGGACGTGTCCTGGCGCCAGCGCCTGGCCGAGCACGTCGAGCGGTACGAGGACCCCGAGCGGCGCGTCCTCGCGGTGTTCGACTGGCTGGGCGAGTGGTTCGCGGAGCCCGGCTTCCGCGGCTGCGCCTGGATCAACTCGTACGGCGAGCTCGGCGCCACCTCCGAGCCCGTGGCCCGCCAAGTGCGCCTGCACAAGACGGCGTTCAAGGACTATGTGTCCGGGCTCGTCGCGGCGGCGGACCTGCCCGGGGGCCTCGCCGAGCAGCTGTTCCTGCTGGCCGAGGGCGCGATGGTGACCGCCGGGATCACCCGCGCCGCCGATCCCGCCGCGCACGCGGCGCGGGCGGCGGGGCTGCTCGTCGACGCCTCGCGGCAGCCGAAGGCCTCCTGACCGCTCCCTGCCCGCGTCCAGGCGGTGTTCACGCGGCTGTGCGCGTGAGGGCGGGAGCGCGGGCATGCGCGCGGCCCGGCGCCCCGCCTGTCGCGGGGCGCCGGGCCGCGCCGCGGTCAGTTCGCCGCCGACGCCCTGCGCAGCGCCGTCAGGCAGGTGGAGATGGCCTGCTGGAGTTCTTCCAGGCGCTGGACCATGTCGTCCTCGTAGATGTCGTCGAAGTCGGCGGCGTCGTCGAGGGTGAGCTCCTCGAAGACCTTCGTCGCCTTCTGGAGGCTGCTGTAGAACTTCGTCCGCCGCTCCATGACCCGCAGTTCGGGGTCCGCCTCGACGGTCTCGACGACGAGGTTCTTGACCGTGTCGTAGGCCTCCGTCGCCCACTCCCCGGCCTCTTCGGGCTCCAGCTCGTCGATGAGGGACAGATGCCGCTCGGCCTCCTCGCGCAGCGGCGCGGGCGCCTCGATGGTCTGCCCGGCCGGGGTCCTGACCTGGCCCTCCTCGGCGATCTTGCGGACGTACTCGATGCGGTCCGCGGCCCTGGCCTCGCCCGCGACGGCCTTCTTCAGGTCGTCGGTGCGGGCGATGTCACGCGCCAGGTCGGTCTGCAGGACCGGGTCCTCCTTGAGCCGGTCGAGCAGGGCGTGCCGGGCGGCCTTGGCGGTGGAGGGGTCGGCGAGGATCGCGGCGCGCAGCGCGGTGGGGTTCTCGGCGACTTCGAGGGCCTTGGTGGGGCGGATGCCCTCGGCCTCGGCGGCCGCGGTGATGGCGGTGCCGCGCTCGGAGGTCGCGCTGGAGCGGGGCACGTAGTAGGTGAGCCAGACGTCGGCGTCGGGGAGTTCGATCTCCTGGCCCGGGGCGAGCTCCTCGAAGTGCGGCACGAGGCCGTCGTCGGCGGCCCGGTCCCAGGCCTTGTAGTAGCGCATGACGCGCTCGGCGGAGCACCCGGCGAGCTCGCCGAACTCCTTCGCGGAGACCTTCGGCGTCTCGCCCGCCAGCTGCCCGCCGGGCCGCACGCTCCGCGCCACCTTCAGGCCGAACGTCCAGCCGCCGGTGCGCGCGTACGCCCCGAACTCGCGGGCGTCGCGCGCGACGAGGTCCCGTGCGGCGGGCTCGCGCGCGGTGTCGTGCGCGAGCCCGTCGTGCGGGGACTGCCCGTCGTCGCGTACGTCCAGGGGCGCGTCGGCGGCCGGGGCCGACGGGTCAGCCGGGGCGGACGGGGCGATCACTGCGGTCACAGAGGACTCTCCGGGTGCGTCTAGGGCTTAAGAAGCGGAACGTACACCCTATATCGACCCGTTGCTCCGGATTCGCACCCCAGGACGGCGCGACGGAGCGATCAGGCGTTCGGCCGCAGCGGCCCGAAGAACGCGCGCAGTTCGGCGGCGACCTGGTCGGGTTCCTCGTGGGCCATGAAGTGCCCGCCGCGCCGCGGCTCGCTCCAGTGTCGCAGGTCGGCGAAGACGCGCTCGGCGAGGCTCTTGGGGTAGCCCGCGCAGGCCGGCTCGTGGCTGAGGGTGACGGCGGCGGGCACGGTCACCGGCGGCAGGAGGGTGTTGCGGGGGTAGTCGTAGTACTGCTGGAACGAGGTGCCGATGCTGGCCGTGGCCCAGTAGAGGGTGGCGACGGTCAGGAGCGTGTCCCGGTCCCAGCGCTGGAAGACGTCGCCGTCGCAGTCGCTCCAGTCGCGGTACTTGTCCACGATCCAGGAGAGCAGTCCGGCGGGCGAGTCGACGAGGGCGGCGGCGACGGTGTCGGGGCGGGTGCACATGATCTCGCTGTAGCCGCCGTCGCCCACGTCGTAGGCGGCGAGGGCGTCGAGGTAGCGCTGCTCTTCGGGGGTCGGCGGGTGCTGGTCGAAGTCGGCGTTCACCACGGCGGAGGTGATGTGCACCCCGGCGACGTGCTCCGGGTACAGCGCGCCGAGCCACTGGGTGACGCCGCCGCCGATGTCGCCGCCGAACGCGCCGTAGCGCTCGTACCCGAGCGTCTCGGTCATCAGGGCGTGCCACGTCTCGGCGACGCCCCGGCGGGTGAAGGGGCCGCGCGGCGGCCGCGAGTAGAGGAATCCGGGCAGTGAGGGCACGACCACGTCGAAGGCGTCGGCGGGATCGCCGCCGTACGCGGCCGGATCGGCCAGACGCCGGGCCACGCGGATCATCTCCACGAAGCTGCTCGGCCAGCCGTGGCTGAGCACGAGCGGCAGCGGCGCGGGCGCCCCCTCGGGGCGCCGTCCGCGCAGGTGCAGGAAGTGCAGCCGGGATCCTGCGACCTCGGCCACGCGGTGCGGGAGTTCGTTGAGCGCGGCCTCGGCGGCGCGCCAGTCGAAGCCGTCGGCCCAGTGGGCGACGAGGTCACGCAGGGCGGACGGGTCGGTTCCGGCCGCCCAGGCGGTGGTGTCGGTGGCGGTGGTGAAGCGGGTGCGGGCCAGCCGGGCCCGCAGGTCGTCGAGGACGTCGTCCGGCACGAACAGGGTGAAGGGCTCGGCGGTTGTGGCCTGGGGGGTCGTGGCCTGGGGGTTCGTGGCCTGGGGGTTCGTGGCCTGGACGGTCGTGTCCTGGACGGTCGTGTCCTGGGTGTGCGTGGTCTGGCTGGTCGTGGCCTTGGTGGTCATGGTTCCTTCGCTCAGGAGTGGTGTGCTGCTCGGTCGAGCGGGCGCTCCTGCGCGGCGGCCGGGTGCGTTCAGACGCGGGCGGCGGCCAGGAGGGCCCGGGTGGTGCGGTCGGCAGTGCTGGCGCGCATCGGGCTCACCTCCTTCATGACGGGTCCGCGGACCCGTGCGGGGCCGCGTGACCGGGCCGACTATACACACAGGACGCGCCGTGATCACAGGGTCCGGCGAGGCTGCCGCGGGCTTGGGTCGCGCCAGCCGAAGGTCCTAGGTCTCAAGGAGGGAGGCGACCGCTTCCCCCGCTGGTGGACCGCATGATCCCGCCCCGTGACACTGTCCCCATGGACACCTCACAGACCACCGCCTACCTGCGCCGCATCGGCGTCGAGCGCCCCGCCTCCCCCACCTCGCGCGCGCTGCGCGAACTGCACCTCGCGCATCTGCGCACGGTGCCGTTCGAGAACCTCTCCATCCACCTCGGCGAGGAGGTCGACCTCACCGAGAAGGACCTCTTCGTGAAGATCGTCGAGCAGCGTCGCGGTGGCTTCTGCTACGAGCTCAACGGCGCCTTCGCCGCGCTGCTCTCCGCCCTCGGCTTCGACGTCCAGCTCCTCCAGGCCCGGGTCTACAACGAGGGCCGGGTGGGCATCCCTTACGACCACCTCGCGCTGCGCGTGCGCACCGCCGACGGCGGCGACTGGCTCGCCGACGTCGGCTTCGGCCGCCACAGCCTCAGGCCGCTCGACTTCACCGCGCGCGGCGAGCAGCACGACCCGGGCGGCACGTTCACCCTCGTCGAGGCCCCCGGCGGCGACCTGGACGTCCTGCGGGACGGCGAGCCGGAGTACCTGCTCGACCCGCGGCCGCGCGCGCTCGCCGACTTCACCGCCGGGGCCTGGTACCACCGCACCTCGCCGCACTCCCACTTCACCCGCTCCCTGGTGTGCACGCGGATCACCGAGACCGGCCGGACCACGCTCAGCGGGGCCACCCTCACGGTCACCACCGGCGGCGAGAAGCACGTCACGGAGCTCACCACCGACGCCGAGGTCCTGGCCGCGTACGCCACGCACTTCGGCATCGAGCTGGCGGAGCCGCCGCGGCTCGCGGGGCCCGTCAGGGTGGGCGGGCGGTAGCCGCCGTCCCTGCGACATGACACGGGCGGCCCGCCCCCACCCGCATCCGCGCGCCGTTTTGTCCAGGGTTCTTGACGTGACGCGTGCGCGGAGGCAGGCGGTGGCGGTCGTCGCGGCAGAGGGGGCACAAGCGGACGTATGCTGCGGCACTGTGATGACACACATACCTTTCGAGCGGCTGCACCACTTCCGTGACCTGGGGGGCTATGTCACCGCGGACGGCCGTACGGTGCGATGGGGGCAGGTGTACCGGTCCGACGCGCTGAGCGAGCTCCGCGGGGCCGACTGGGACCGCTTCCTCACGCTGGGTGTCCGCACCGTCATCGATCTGCGCCACTCCCGGGAGATCGAGGCGCAGGGGCGGATCCCGGAGCACGCCTCGTTCGGCTACCACCACCTGGGCCTCGCGTACCGGCCCTACGACCAGGCGGCGTTGGGCCGGTACGCGAACACCGCCACCGCCGCCGAAACCGACACCGCCACCGCCCGCTCTCTCGCCGACCGGTATCTGGAGGTCGCCGAGGACGGCGTCAAGGAGCTGCGCCGGGCCCTGGAGCTCATCGCCGACGCGGACGCCGGGCCCGTCGTCCTCCACCGCGCCGTGGGCGAGGACCGCACGGGGCCGCTCACCGCGCTCCTGCTCGCCCTGGTCGGCGTGGCCGAGGCCGACATCGTCGAGGGCTCCGCGCTCTCCGGCTCCGCCGCGGACCGGCTCGCCGCCGAGGTGACGCGGCTGTTCCTCGCGGGCCTCAGCGAGCGCCATGGCTCCCCGCGCGCGTACGCGTCCCGTCTCCTCGGCGCCGACGACGAGCTGGTGGCGGCGTTGCGGCGGACCCTGCTCACCTCGGCCGCCGCCGACGCGCTGGCCTTCCGGCGCGCCGGGGAAGCGGACGTCGCCGAGCTGGTCCGGCTGCGCGACGGGGCCGCGCGCTGGCAGACGTCCCAGGGCATCGCGCAGTGGAAGCCGGGCGAGCTCGGCGAGGACCACTTCCGCGCGCGCCTGGCCGACAGCGAGGTGTGGCTGGCGACGGTCGGGCCCGCGGGGCCGGTCGCCGGTGCCTTCGAGCTGTGGTGGGACGACCTCGCGGCCTGGGGGCCGCAGCCGCCGACCGCCGGGTATGTGCACCGTCTGATGACCGACCGCTCGGTCGCGCCCGCGGGCACCGGGCGCCGGATGCTGGAGCACGCCGAGCGCCGCGTCCGCCGCGCCGGACGCGGCCTGTGCCGCCTGGACTGCCGCACCAACAACCCGCGCCTTCGCGCCTATTACAAGGAGGCGGGCTACCGGGACGTCGGCGAGCTGCCGTCGAAGGACGGCGGCGTCGCGGGCCGCTTCGCCGTCACCCTCATGGAGAAGCCCCTCACCGACGAGGCGGGCCCCGGCGCCGTGGACGCGGAACGGCTGCGGCCGGTGGCGGAGCCGTCTCGGTAGCGCGGCGCGGTAGGGAGCCACGGTAGGGGCGTCTCGCGCCCCGGTCCGATCAGCGTCCTCCCGCCGTGCGCGCCGAGCGCTCGACGCGGTCCCGGTGGGCCTGCCACCCGGCCCGGTCGGCGGGCGGCAGGCTGTCGTTGTGCGGCAGCATGCCCACCTGGCCGTCGATGAGTTCCCGCAGGATGTCGGCGTGACCGGCGTGCCGGTGGGTGTCGGCGATGACCCGTACGGCGATGTGGTGCAACGTCGTCTCGGCGCGCTCGTCCGTCCACCACGGGACGCGCCCGACCGTGTCCAGCGGGAGCGTCTCGAAGGTGGTGTCCGCGTGCTGCCACGCCCTGCGGTACAGCCCGACGACCTCGTCGCGCGGCTCGTCCTCGGTGGCCCACATGTCCGCGTTGTCCTCGGCGTCGCGCGTGTACCACCACGACGGCTCCTCGCCCGGGGCGAAGAAGGGTCTGCCGAACGTGTCGCCGAAGTACGCGAGTTCCACGCCCGAGGCATGCTTCACCAGGCCGAGCAGGTTCGTGCCCGTCGGGGTGAGGGGGCGGCGGACGTCGTACTCCGAGAGTCCTTCGAGCTTCCACAGCAGGGCCTCGCGGGCGTCCCGCAGATAGCGCAGCAGGTCGTCTTTGGCGTGCGGTTCAGTCATGCCGGGCAGTGTTCCAGGCGGCACTGACAGCGGCGGGCACGCGGCAGTGTCAGAGCGATGCCTTGATCCGGCGCGGTGCGTCGGCAAGGCGGCTGACCAGGGAGACCACGCCCGGGGGCTGGCGGCTGACGTGCCGGTCGGCGCTCAGGACGTAGTAGATCTGCTCGAGCGACGGCGGGCCGACGGCGACCGTGCGCAGGGCCGCCTGGCCCGGTGTCGCCTGGCCGGTGCGGACCAGGTACGCGGCCGTCATGGAGCCGGTGCGGCCCACGCCCGCGCCGCAGTGCACGAACACCGGGCCCGGCGCCCTGGCGACGACGCGCAGGAACCGGTCGACCTGCCCGCCGTCGGGCGTCTGCCCGTCGCGGACCGGCATCCGCACGACGGCGAGGCCCGCGCGCCGGGGCCGGGCGAGCTCCCGCGCGCTCAGGTCCTCGGCGCGCAGGTCCACCACGGTGTGGATGCCGTGCGCGGCGAGCGCGCGGTACCCGGCCTCGGTCGGCGCGGAGCCGCGCCACAGGCGGGCGTCGACCTGCTGGAAGTGGCGGACGCCGGTCATCTCCCGCTCGGCGCGGACGTGTTCGCCCGCCCAGGCCGACACGGCGAGGACGCCGAGGGACGTGGCCAGCCAGAAGACCGTGTAGCCGAGCGCGCACAGGCCGATCAGCCGCAGCGTGCCGCGGACGGTCGGGACGCGGGACAGCAGGCGGGACGACAACGGGACGCGGGAAAACAAGCGGTCACCACCTGAGGCCGCGCGGCAAGGGGTGGGCGGGGACGCCGTCCAGGCTACCGGCGGCCACGGCGCCAGGGGCCCACACGGCCGACCCCGGGCGTCTCTTACGCAGCGTCACATCACATACGTATCAAGGGTGTTCGCGCCTTCAGAGCCCGGACCCGCGTCCGTGCGCGGGCCGCACCTGGGTCTCGCCCAGGACGTGGGCGCGGGTGCGGTGCGCCGTCGCGTCGCCGAGGCAGCCGCTGAGGCGCATCACGTCGTGCGCGGACAGGGCGGGGCGGATGACCCCGGCCCACACGTCGCCGTCCAGGCGGGTCAGGGGGGCGTGGACGTTGAGCGACGCGGTCGAGCGGCGGCAGCTCTCCCACAGTTCGCGGGCGGCGAGCGCGCGGGCCGCGGCGCTGTCGGTGCCGCGCACGTCGACGCGGTACACGACGGTCGTGGCGGCCGCGTCAGAGTCCTCGCCCGGCCGGGTCTGGGTGGCGTCGGAGAGGGTGTCCACGAACAGCGCGAGCAGCAGCACGGCCGCGGCGACGGTGCCGCCGACCAGGAGGGTCCGCAGGGCGCGGGGCCGGGGCACGGCCTCCTGGTCCTCCAGCTCCGGCATCCGGCCCCTGACGTCGGTGCCGGGGGCGGCCAGGCGCCCGAGGCGCCCGGCGAGCCGCCGCTCCGCGCCCGGCCGCACGGTCGCCGCCGAGATCTTCTGCACGAGCCAGGCGACGCCCGAGAGCAGGGCCCCTGCCGCCATCAGGACGGGCACGAAGACATAGGTGCGCTGGGTGCCGTCCGTGTCCGTGGACTCCAGCCAGCGGAACCGCACGCCGTCCTCCGGGCGGGTCTCGCGCAGGCGCCGCCACACCTCCTCGGTGCGCTGGCTCGAGTCGGCCAACTGCCGCTCCAGGCGCCCCAGGCGGCTCAGGATCGCCGTGCACACCAGCAGGCCCTCGATGACGAGCAGGAGCACCCCGCACATCAGGGCGCGCTGCCACTCCCAGCGGGTGAGGTAGACGACGCTGTAGGTGGCGGCGGCCGCGGCGGTGAGGCCGCCGAAGAGATAGCTCACGTACTTCATGACGCCATGCCCTCCGTGCGGTCGGCGCCGCCCGCGCGCGGTCCCGGCGGTTCCCCGACCGCCGCCATCCGCACCACCTCGACGGCCCCGGTGCCGCCGTCCACGGTCAGCCGGGTCCCGGCGGGGAAGCGGTCCAGGGCGTCGGGGACGCCGACGGCGGTGGGCACCTGGTACTCGCGGGCGAGCACGGCGAGGTGGGACAGGACGCTGCCGGTCTCGGCGACGAGTCCGGTGAGCCCGGGAAGGAGGGGCGCGAGGGACGGGTCGAGGGCGCGCACCACGAGGACCGCGAACCGGGGGCGCTCGCCGCCGCCGTGCCAGGCCGTGCCGGAGCCGAAGCCGCCGCCCGCGCCCTGTCCTTCGGCGGTTGCCCCGCGCCTGCCCGGTTCGGGGACGGGGCGCCCGTCCGCGAGGCGGAACGCGGCGGGCAGTTCGGGGCGCTGGGGCCGTGGCAGGCGGTCGGGCAGGTCCGCGGGGAGCCCCTTGCCGTCACCGGCCGCGGTCAGCTCCGGCCAGCGCAGCAGCGCGATCCGGTCGGGGGCGGCCAGGAGTCCGGCGGCGGCGAGGCGCCGTGCGGTCTCGCGCACCATGCTGGCCTGCATCTCCTGCACCCACCGCACCCGCAGCCGCAGCCCTTCGCGGGCGGGCAGCACGGCCGTGCCGCGCGGGACGCCGGTGCAGCCGGTGCGCTCCGGCAGCGGCGGGCGCGGCCCGAGCGTCGGCGGCAGCAGGGCGAGCAGGACGGGGTGGCGGGCCACGAGGCGCGCGTCCGCGGCCTCGTCGCGCGCCGCGGGACCCTCCGCGAGGACGGCGAGCGCCTCGCCGACGGCCGTGGCGCCCGTCCCCGGACCGAGGACCGCCCCGGCGAGGGACTCCTGGGCGTGCAGCGCGGACAGGACCGTACGCCCCCAGGAGACCGCGGCGAGCAGCTGTCCGCTCAGCATCTCTGCGGGGGCGGGCAGTTCGCTCAGGTACCGGTCCACGTCGGCCGTCAGGTCGAGCGCGAGCGTCGGCAGCGTCGTGCGCACCCGGCCCATCCGCCAGGCCGCTCCCGCGCGGCGCGCCGCGGGCGCCGGGTTGAGGAAGCCGAGCACGCGGTGGGCCGGAGGCGCGGCGCCGAGGAGGCGCAGATCGGCGGCGGCGCGGCCGTCGACGGTGGTCACGGGCGGCAGCCCGCGCAGCTTGCGGCGGGGCGCGGCGCCCGCGATGTCCAGGGCGACGGACAGGCCGTGGGCCATGGGCACCAGCCACAGGTCCTCCTCAAGCGGCTGCAGCACGCCGGGGAAGGTCTCGGCGACAGGACCGGGGCCCAGGAGGCGGGCGCGGCGGGGCGGGCGGACGGGCATGGCGGTGATGGGGCGGGTCTGGAACAGCCAGAGCCGGTCGTCGGCGTCGAAGGCGAACTCGATGTCCTGCGGGCCGCCGAACTCCCGCTGGGCGTCCCGGGCCAGGCGCAGCAGCCGCAGCCTGCGGCCGTGGGTGAGCAGGCGGGCCCCGCGCGGTTCGCCGGGCTCGGTGTGGACCAGGCGGCCGTGGCGGGTGAGGTGGTAGCGCACGCCCTGGACATGGCCGTTGACGAGGCGGTCGGGGCCGCCGTCCACGGCGCTGACGACGACCCGGTCGCCGCGCCCCGCCAGCGGGTCGGCGCCGAACATGACGCCGCCCGCGGCCGCGCGCACCATCGGCTGCACGAGCACCGCCATGCCGCCCGGCCCGGGCGGCGGCCCAGCGGGCGGGGCGCGCCCCGGCGGGGTGCGCCCCGCCGAGCGCAGCACGCGCCGCACGGCCGCCAGGAAGGCATCGAAGCCCCGTACGTCGAGGACGGTCTCGAAGAGGCCCGCGAGGGAGGAGTCGGCGGCGTCCTCGTACGCGGAGGAGGACCGGACGGCGAGGGAGCGGTGGCCGTCCTCGCTCATCTCGCGCCAGGCGCGGTGCAGTTCGGCGTCGCCGTACGGATGCGGCCCGTCCTCGCGGGGTGCCCCGTCCTCGCGGGGCGGAGCGTGCTGGCCTCGGGGCGCGGTCAGCTCGCGGTGGCGCCTCGTGCCGCCGTCGTGGACCCGCGTGACCTGGGCGGGAGAGGGAGGCGCCAGGTCCTCGGCGCGCTCCTCCGCAGCCCAGTTCCCGCCGGGCACCAGGACGAACCCCGGAAGCACCGGCAGGCCCGCCGCGGCCGCGCGCGCCAGGTGGGCGGCCTTGGCGCCGGTGAGGCGGGGGTCGCGGGCCCGCCGCGACTCCAGCCGCACCACCGTAAGGCGGTCCGTGTCGACCCCGAACATGGCCTGCCTCCTTAGCCCGGCGGCGCGTGCACCCCTCGCGCGCACGCGGGTGGGGCCGTTCGCGCCCACGCCGCTCCGGGCCGCCGGGTCCGCGCCCCCGGACCGGACGGCCACCTTCCGTTCCGCCACGGCCCGTTCGCCTCCGCGAGGGAACATGCGCGAGGGAACACCGGGCCGTGCGACCGGGCCGGAAACCGTCCAGCCCTTAGCACGGACGCGTGGCCCGGCGCCGAAGTTGAGCCCAAGCCCGCACGAATTGAGCCGAACCACCGCACCGCGAAGGCCGAACCGCCGCACCCCGCGAGGGCCGAACCGCCGCACCGCGAGGGCGAAACCAGCCCACCGCGAGGGCGAAGCCGCCGCACCGCCGCCCGCGCGGGCCGCGCTCGCCGTCCCGCCCCCGTACACGCCGTCCGCACACCCATGCGAACATCACACCCGGGGCCGGTCCCCGCGTTCACTCCACAGTCACGGGGGTCAGGGAGGCACAGACGTGACAGGCAGTCAGTTCGACCAGCTCGCCGAGGTCTACGAGGAGTCGGCGGCGATGCCCTTCCGGCAGGGGCTTGAGTTCCCCACGGTCCTCCACCACCTGGGCGAGCTCGCGAGCCGCGACATCCTCGACTTCGGGTGCGGCAGCGGCGTCCACAGCAGGCTGCTCGCCCGCTCGGGCGCGCGGCGCGTCGTCGGCCTCGACCTGTCCGAGGGGATGGTCGAGCAGGCCCGGCGCCACGAGGAGCGCGCGCCGCTCGGCGTCGAGTACGTCGACGGGACGCTGCCGGAGCGCCTGCACGGCGCCTTCGACCTGGTGCTCGGCGTGTACGTGCTGCCGCACGCCACCACGTACCCCGAACTCGTCGCGATGTGCCAGGCGGTCGCCTCGGCGCTGCGCCCCGGCGGGCGCTTCGTCACCCTGCCCATCCACCCCGACCACCACCCCGACCCGGACTACTACGCCCGCTACGGCTTCGGCCTGTCCGTCGGCGAGCGCGTGGACGGCGCGCCGGTGGACTTCGGCTTCACGGTCGGCGAGCACAGCGCCCGCTTCACCGCCCGCTACTGGACGGCGGCGACGCTGGACAAGGCCC
This sequence comes from Streptomyces sp. NPDC043996, assembly GCF_056435225.1. Classification (NCBI taxonomy): domain Bacteria; kingdom Bacillati; phylum Actinomycetota; class Actinomycetes; order Kitasatosporales; family Streptomycetaceae; genus Streptomyces; species Streptomyces sp. NPDC043996. The sequence continues at coordinate 745,298 of NZ_JBWKEY010000002.1, forward strand.
TGCGCGAGGCGGGCTTCACCGCCCCCCAGTGGCGCGAGCACCGCGTCGCCGACACCGCCGAGCCCGGCCCCGGCGACGACTTCTGGGTCCCGTACCTGGAGCGCCCGCACGCCGCGATCCTGGACGCCACGAAGAGCTGAGGCCGAGGGGGCGGCGGGCGCGCACACGACGGCGGCCCGGTGACCGAGGAGGTCACCGGGCCGCCTGTGGGTGCGGGGGTGCGTCAGCGCAGCGGCTGGAGCTCCCGCTCGGGGTCGGCGTCCGGGGTACGGCCGCCGTCACCGAGCTGCTTGTAGAGCTTCTCGCCCTCCACGTCGACGTTCGGCAGGATCTTGTTCAGCCAGCCCGGCAGGTACCAGGCGGACTTGCCGAGCAGCGCGAGGACCGCCGGGACGATCGCCATGCGGACGACGAAGGCGTCGAACAGGACGGCGGCGGCGAGGCCGAAGCCCATGGTCTTGATGATGTCGTCGTCCTCCAGGATGAAGCCGGAGAAGACGCTGATCATGATGACCGCGGCCGCGGCGACGACGCGCCCGCCGTGGGTGAAGCCGGTCACGATGGCCTCGCCCGGACGCGCCCCGTGGACGTACGCCTCACGCATGCGCGTCACGAGGAACACCTCGTAGTCCATCGCCAGACCGAACACCACACCGATCATGAAGATCGGCATCATGCTCATGATCGGGCCGGGCTGGTCGACGCCGAACACGTTCGCGAGGTGGCCCTCCTGGAAGACCGCCACGACCGCGCCGAGCGCCGCGAGCACCGAGAGCAGGAAGCCGAGCGCCGCCTTCAGCGGGACCAGGAGCGAGCGGAACACCAGCATCAGGAGCAGGAAGGCGAGGCCGACGACCAGGGCCAGGTACGGGATCAGGGCGTCGTCGAGGGTCTGCGAGAAGTCGATGATCGAGGCCGTCTGGCCGGTGATCAGGACCTCGGCGCCGGTCTTGGACTCGATGGTGCCGATGTCCGAGCGGATCTTCTTGACCAGCGTCTCGGTGTCGTGGTCACTCGGTCCCGTGTTCGGCGTCGCGGACAGGATCGCCAGGTCGTCGGCCTTGTTCGGCGACGCCGGGCTGACGGACACGATGCCGTCGACCTTCTTGAGCTCCTTGCCGACGTCCTTCGCGGCGGCGCCGGCGCCCTTGTCCTTGTCGACGACGATCGTCAGCGGGCCGTTGAAGCCCTTGCCGAAGGAGTCCGACAGCATGTCGTACGCCTTGCGCTGGGTGGTGTCCGGCGCGAAGGTGCCCTCGTCCGGCAGGCCGAGCTGCAGGTTGGCGGCCGGGGCGGCCACGACGCCGAGACCGGCGATGGCGACGAGCAGGACGATCAGCGGGCGGCGCAGCACGAACCGGGCCCAGCGGGTGCCGAGCTTCGGCTTGGCGTTGGGGTCGGTGAAGGGAACGCCGACGGGCTTCTTGCGGTCCTTGCGGCGCAGCGTCCTGCGGGGCGCGATGCCGAGCAGCGCCGGGATGAGGGTGAGCGCGATCAGGACGGCGACCACGACCGTACCGGCCGCGGCGAGGCCCATCTTGGTGAGCAGCGGGATGTTCACGACGGCGAGGCCGGAGAGGGCCACGATGACGGTGAGGCCCGCGAACACCACCGCGGAGCCCGCGGTGCCGACGGCGCGTCCCGCGGCGTCCTCGGGGGTGCGGCCGTCCTCCCGCTCGGCGCGGTAGCGCGAGACGATGAACAGGGCGTAGTCGATGCCGACCGCGAGACCGATCATCGTGGCGAGCGTCGAGGTGGTGCTGGACAGCTCGAGGGTGCTGGCGAGCGCGGTGATGCCGGAGATGCCGATGCCGACGCCGATGAGCGCGGTCAGGATCGGCATGCCCGCGGCGATCAGCGAGCCGAAGGTGATGAGCAGGACCACGGCGGAGATGCCGATGCCGATCAGCTCGGCGCTGCCGCCGAGCTCCTGCTCGGTCGGGACCGCGTCACCGCCCGCCTCGACCTTCAGACCGTCCTTGCGGGCGTCCTTGAGGGTCTCGGTGAGCTTGTCCTTGACCTTGTCGGTCACCTCGGGCCCGGGGACCTTGTACGACACGGTCGCGTAGACGGTGGTCGAGTCCTTGCTGACCGCGCCCGTCTTGAACGGGTCGTCGACCTTGGAGACCTGACCGCCCTTGGCGAGGCGGTCGACGATCTTCTCTACCTTCGCCTTGTTCTTGGCGTCGGTGATCTTCTGGCCGTCGGGGGCGCGGAGCACCACACGGGCCGTGGCGCCGTCGGCGCTCGTCTCGGGGAACTTCTCCTCGAGGAGGTCGAAGGCCTTCTGCGACTCCGTGCCGGGCATGGAGAACACATCGGCAGGAGCCTTGGGAGCCGAGGACGCCGCGACGCCCGCGCCGATGAACAGCAGCACCCATATGAGCGCCATCCACCAGCGCCGTCTGAAGGCGAGACGGCCCAGTTTGTAGAGGAACGTAGCCACGGCGAAGGAGACTCCCGTCGGGTTGTGCAAGGCAGGACCGACCGTCGGCTTAAACGCGCACGACAGCGTGGGTCGGCAGGATCCACTCCATCGTGACGGCAGGAAGAGGCGCGGAAGTCAGACTGCGGGCCGGAGTCCGCGCCCACGTCCGTCGTAGTCGGGAGTCGGCCGACTCATCCTCGGGTAGGAGACGCGAGCCATGCATGTAGGCCGCACCTACTAGCCCCGCTCCGGCGGTGTGACCTGGGTCTCTTCGCCCACGTGTGGCCACAAGTCGCCGCCTTCGCCCGCGAATTCAGGCCATTCGCCGCTTTTGTCGGCCATGGGCTTTCGCGGTACGCGGTGACGCTCGCGTGGCGCCCGGTACGCCAGGGCAGCACGCGTGACGAGTCTGCGGTAACGCCCAGTCGCCGTCCAGACACGCGCGCCGGAATGGCCGTAATCCGCCCCCGCGCACGGGGGCCGCCCACCCCATACGGGCCTCGCCACCGTGCCCGCGAGGGCCCGCCGGTGGCGGCGAACCCCCGCGGGCGCGGGCCGGGTTTGGCGCGATCGGGCCAGGCGCCCCATGCCTTCAGAGCCAGGCGCCTCCGGGCTTCATGCCCCGGTGCCTCAGGCCTTCATGACCTCGATGACGCCGGCGAAGCTGTCCGCGCCGTGCCCGGCCGCCTTCGCCCGCTCCATGGCGGCCTTGAGCAGCTCGGGCAGCGCGTTGTCCACGCCCCGGTCCGCCGCCGCGTGGATGAGGTGGTCGATGGCCGCGATCTGCACGTCGACCGTTGCGTCGTCGCCGGGGTAGCGGCCCTCGTCGACCTGGCCCGCGTACCGCTCGATGAAGCCGCTCACCGCGCCGCCGAGCCAGCGCAGCGCAAGCGGCGCGAACTCCGTGGCCTTGGCCCCGTCGGCGCCGACGAGCGCGGTGCCGTGGAGCCAGCCGCCGAAGGCCGCCCACATCAGTCCGAGCAGCGCCACGTCGTACAGCGACGCGCGGCCCGCGTCCTCGCCGAGGAACAAAGGGTCGCCCAGCGCCTTCAGGGCCGCCCCGTGGGTCTCGAAGGCGGCGTTCGAACCGCTGTAGAGGAACATCATGTCCGGGCTTCCGACGCCCGGCGGCGTCGTCATGACGGCGCCGTCCAGATAGTCCACGCCGCGCTCGGCCGCCCAGGCGGCGAACTCCCGGGCCTGCTCGGGGGAGCCGGTGGTGAGGTTGACCAGGGTGCGGCCCGCGAGGGCGGCGGCCGCCGGGTCGACGACGGCGTACAGCGCGTCGTAGTCGAGGACGCAGGCGATGATCAGCTCGCTCGCCGCCACCGCTTCGCCGGGCGTCGCCGCCACGCGGGCGCCGCGCGCGGCAAGGGCCTCGGCCTTGTGCGGGGTGCGGTTCCACACCGTGGTCTCGTGGCCTCCCGCCAGGAGGGCGGCGGCCAGGGCCGCGCCCATGTTGCCCAGGCCGATGACGGTGACGGGGGTGCGACGTTCTGCGCTCATGCTGTGCTCGCTCCTTGTGCGTGCGTGGGACGCGGAGGAGGTCGTACGTCCGCCGTCGGCGGCGCGTCGCCTCGTCCGTGGTGATCACGTGAGCACCACCCTCGCAGCGGGCCCGGAGCGCGGACAGTGACAGCGGTGACGTCGATCACCACATTCCTGCCACGCCCCGGAGCGGCCGTACGCTCGCGGCATGAGCGCTGGTTCCGTGGCGGTGGTCGTCACCGAGGAGATCGGGGTCCCGTCCTGGGACCTGTACGAACTGAGCATCCCGTGCACGGTGTTCGGCAAGCCGCAGCCGGATCTGGCCGAGCGCTGGTACGACCTGAGGCTGTGCGGGACCGGGCCGCGCGAGCGCGAGGACGCGTCCCCGTTCGGGTTCTCCGTGCGCACGCCCTACGGCCTTGAGGGCCTCGCGGGCGTGGACACGGTCATCGTCCCTTCGGTGCCCGACGCCTGCGTGGAGGAGGGCGCGCCGCTGCCCGAGGGGCTCGTCGACGCGCTGCGCGGGGCCCATGCCGGGGGCGCGCGCGTGGTGTCGCTGTGCAACGGCGCCTTCGCGCTCGCCGAGGCCGGGCTCCTGGACGGCCGCCGCGCCACGGCCCACTGGCAGCACACCGCGCAACTCGCGGCGCGCTTTCCGAAGGTGGAGGTCGACGACTCGGTCCTGTACGTCGACGAGGGGGACGTCCTGACCAGCGCGGGCCTGACGGCGGGCCTCGACCTGTGCCTGCACCTGGTGCGCCGCGACCTCGGGGCGCACGTCGCCAACCAGCTCGCCCGCCGCATGGTGGTGCCCGCGCACCGGCCCGGCGGACAGGCCCAGTTCATCGACCTGTCGGTGCCGGACACCGACGACGCGAGCCTCGGCCCGGTGCTGCACTGGGCGCGCGAGCACCTGGACCGGCCGCTCACGGTCGAGGACCTGGCGCGCCGCGCCGCGATGAGCCCGCGCACCTTCTACCGCAAGCTGCGGGCCGCCACCGGCACGACCCCGCTGCAGTGGCTCCTCAACCAGCGCCTGGCGCGGGCCCAGAGCCTGCTGGAGGCGACGGACCTGCCGGTGGAGCAGATCGGCGAACGCAGCGGCCTCGGCACGGCGAACAACCTGCGCCACCACTTCCTCAAGCACGTCGGGGTGTCCCCGAGCGACTACCGCAGGGCGTTCCCCCGGCCGGTGCGGGCGGCCTGACGGCTGTTGGCCCCTGGAGGTGTCAGCGGCCAGGCGGCGGCGCCCTGTGCAGGAGGGCCCGCTTGTCCGGCTTGCCGCTGGGGGCCACCGGCACGTCCGTGACCACGGTGAGCGTGCTCGGCAGACCGCTCACGCCGAGTTCCGCCGCGACGCGGGCGCGCAGGGCGGCCAGTTCGGGCGCCCGGCCAGGGGCGGCGACGACGAAGGCGTGGGCGGCCTCGCCGGTGCGCTCGTCGGGCGCGCCGACGACGTAGGCCTGGTCGACGTCGGGGTGGGTGGTCAGCGCCCGTTCGATGGCGCCGCAGTAGTGCACGATCGCGTCGACGATGACGATGTCGCGGGCCCGGCCGGTGAGGTGCAGGAAGCCGTGGGCGTCCAGGTGTCCCACGTCGCGGGTGCGCACCCAGTCGCCGCGCAGCACCTCGGCGCTCTCGTCGGGGTCCTGCCAGTAGCCCGTCATGGCGCCCTCCGTGCGGGCCCAGATCTCGCCGGTGCCGCCCTGCTCGACCTCCTTGCCCTCGGCGTCGCGGACGCTCAGCTCGGTCCGCGCCCAGGGGTGGCCGACGGAGGAGCGGGCCTCCTTGGGGCCGTGGCGGAGGTCGTCGGGCGTGAGCAGGGTGAGCATGCCGGTCTCGGTCTGGCCGTACGCCTGGTGCACGGCGGGGCCGACGCGCCGCACGGCCTCCGCGAGCACGTGCGGGGCCAGCGGCGACCCGGCGACGATCAGGACCCGCAGGGTGCTCAGGGCGGTGGCGCGGGCGCTCCCCGAGCGCAGCGCGTCGAGCAGGCGGTGCAGGCGCGGCACGGTCATCAGGAGGGCGGTGGCGCGGTACCGCTCGACGGTCTGGGGGAACTCCAGCGGGGGTGCGGGGATGACGGCGGTGCCGCCGCCGAGCAGGCAGAGCCCCAGGTGTTCGAACATGACGGCGCTCGTCAGGGTGCCGAACAGCAGATAGCGGCGGTATCCGGCCGCGAGGCGCGCGGTGCGCTGGTCCCAGCGGGCGGGCTGCCAGGACCAGAAGGCGGTGAGCGCGCGGTAGCTGAGCGCGCAGCCCTTGGGGCGGCCGGTGCTGCCGCTGGTCAGATGGACCAGGGCGGTGTCGTCGGGGCGGCCGTGCGCGACGAGGCCGTCGCCGGGCAGGGGCGCGGCGAGCGGGTGCGCCGCGAGCAGGTCGGCCTCCAGGTTCAGGACGGGCAGCTCGGCGGCGGCGCGCAGCAGTTCGGGGCGGGCCCCGGCCGCGTCGGTGACGACCGCGTCGACGTCGGCGGCGAGGACGTAGGCGAGCTGAGGGGGCGTCAGGCCCGGGCGCAGGCCGGTCACGCGGCAGCCGAGCAGATGGGCGGCGATCTGCACGGCGAAGCCCTCGGGCGTGACGTCGGTGGCGAGCGCCAGGGAGTGGCCGGGGCCGAGGCCCAGCGCGCTCAGCCCGGCCGCGCAGCGGGCGACCAGGGAAAGCACCTCGCCCCGGGTGACGGCGCGCGAGCGGTACTCGAAGGCGACGGCGGCGGGGTGCCGGCGGAAGGCGTCGATCAGGGCCTGCGGAAAGGGTGGTTCGGTCGCGTTGATCGCGTGGCGTCCGTTTTCCACTGCACATCCGTTCCGGGGAACGCGGGGAAGGGCGGGAAGGGCGGGAAAGAAAAGCGATGCACGATCACTGGCCGGTTCTCGCCGGGCGCGGCGGGGTCAGCCACACGGTATCGCTCGGCCTAATTCCCACAACCCTCAATTGCCTGTGACGCACGCCACATCGACCCGCCATAGTCGGCCTTTGAAGTGTCAACTACCGTGATGCATCCGCTCGTTGGACTCTCTGCCGGGGACGTCGCGACGCTCCTCGGAGACGGGAGCAGGACGTGACCGATGATGGGCTTCTTGACTATTTGATTGTCGGTGCGGGACCCGCGGGGCTCCAGGCCGGATATTTCCTTGACCGCTCCGGCCACAGCTATCTCATTGTCGAGTCGGGACCGGCTCCAGGAACGTTCTTCACGCGTTTCCCGCGACACCGGAAACTCATCTCGATCAACAAGGTCCACACCGGTTGGGACGACCCCGAGCTCCGGCTGCGCACCGACTGGAACTCGCTGCTCTCCTACGAGGGAGCCCCGCTGTTCACCGGCTACACCCCGCGCTACTTCCCGGCCGCCGACGACCTGGTCCGCTACCTCGCCGACTTCGCCGCCACCCATCGCCTCGCGGTGCGCTACGACACCCACGTCACCGAGATCACCAGGCCCGGACCCCCGGCGGGCACCGGCAACTTCACCGTCCGCGCCGCCGACGGCACCGTCCTGCGCGCCCGCCGCCTGATCATGGCCACCGGTGTGTCCCGCCCCCACCTGCCGGACATCGAGGGCGCCGAGACCGCAGAGACCTACGGCGAGGTGTCCGTCGACCCCGCCGACTTCACCGACCAGCGCGTGCTGATCATCGGCCGCGGCAATTCCGGCTTCGAGACGGCCGACAATCTGATCGAGACGGCCGCCGTCATCCATCTGGCAGGCCCAGGGTCGCTGCGGATGGCGTGGCGCACGCACTTCGTGGGGCATCTGCGCGCGGTCAACAACAATTTCCTCGACACCTACCAGCTCAAATCACAGAACGCGCTCCTCGACGGCGAGATCCTGTCGATACGCAGGCAGCAGGAAGGGACCTATCTGGTCGCGGTGAGCTTCGCCCGGGTGCGGGAAGTGGTCAAGGAGATACCGTACGATCGCGTCATTCTCGCCACCGGCTTCCGCTTCGACGCGTCCCTTTTCGCCCCGGAATGCCGCCCGGAACTGACGATCAATGAGCGGTTTCCGGCTCAGACCGACGCATGGGAATCCGTCAACGTGCCCGATCTGTACTTCGCGGGCACGGTCACACAGGTACGGGACTTCAAGAAATCAACCAGCGGATTCATCCACGGCTTCCGCTACGGCGTCCGGGCGCTGCACCACGTCCTGGAACGCCGCTACCACGGCGTCGACTGGCCCCACCGGAAGCTGCCGCCCGCCGCGGGCGCCGCGGCCGATGCCGTGATCGCGCGCGTCAACCGCAGCTCCGCGCTGTGGCAGCAGTTCGCGGTCCTCGGCGACGCCCTCCTGGACGACGGCGACGGCGGCCTGCGCTACTGCGAGGAGGTGCCCGTCGACTACCTCCACCGCGCCGTCGCCCAGGGGGACTTCGGGCGCGTCGAGCAGTACTTCACCATCACCCTGGAGTACGGCGAGGGCCACGACCGCGTCGACCCGTTCGACGTCGCGGTGGGCCGCGTCGGGCAGCGCGAGGCCACCGGCCTCGACGGCCGCTATCTGCACCCGGTGGTGCGCGCCTTCCGCGCCGGGGAACTCCAGGCCGAGCACCACCTCACCGAGAACCTGGAGAACGAGTGGGACAGCGAGGAGGTCCACCGCGCGCCGCTCCTCGCGTTCCTGCGCGGGCGCCTGCCGCTCTCCGGCGCGGACCGCCCGTGATGGCGGGCCCCGCCGACCTCCACGACCGCGCCCGCGCCGCGCTCGACCCCGTCCACTACGACTACTTCGCCGGGGGCGCGGGCACCGAGACCGCGCTCGCCGACAACGCCCGCGCCTTCGCCGAACTCGCCCTGCTGCCCCGGGTCCTGCGCGGCAACGACCGGCGGGACACCGCCGTGGCGCTGCCCGGCGCCCTGGCCTCGCTGCCGGTCGTCGTCTCCCCCACCGCCTTCCACCGCCTCGCGCACCCCGACGGCGAGCGCGCCACCGCCCGCGCCACCGCCGGTGCCGACACCGTCCTGGTCACCGGCGTGGCCGCCACGACGGCCGTCGCCGACGTCACCGCCGCCGCGCGGGCGGTACGCGCCGACGCCGCCGTCTGGTTCCAGCTCTACCTCCAGCCCGAGGACGACGTCACCGCGGCCCTGGTGCGCCGCGCGGAGAAGGCGGGCTGCGGCGCGCTGGTCGTCACCGCGGACTCCCCGGTCTTCGGGCGGCGCACGCGCGACGAGCGCAACGCCTTCCACGAACTGCCCCCGGGCCTCGCCCCGGAGAACATGCGCGACCTGCCGGGCGCGCCCCCGGGCCGGACCCGGACCATCGCCATGTCCCCGGAGTTCACCTGGGAGCACCTGCGGCGCCTTCGCGACCTCACCGCGCTGCCGCTCGTGCTCAAGGGCGTCCTGCACCCGCTGGACGCGAGCGCGGCCGTCGAGCACGGCGTGGACGCCGTGTGGGTGTCCAACCACGGCGGCCGCCAGTTGGACGCCGCGCCCGGCGCCCTGCGGGCCCTGCCGGGGGTCGCGGGGGCCGTCGCGGGCCGCGTGCCCGTGCTGCTCGACGGCGGCGTGCGCACCGGTGCCGACGTCGCCCTCGCCCTGGCGCTCGGCGCGCGCGCCGTCGGCGTGGGCCGCCCCGTCCTGTGGGGCCTCGCGGCCGACGGCGAGAGCGGCGTCCGGGACGTCCTGGAGACCCTGCGCGCGGAGTTCGACCACGTCCTGACCCTCTGCGGCGGCCGAGAGCCCCGCGACCTGACGGCCGACCTGGTGGTGGGCCGGTCCTGGCCGCCGGGGCCGGGGCCGGTGGCGCCGTGAAAGCGCGTACCGCACGGGCCAAGCGCCTGCTCGCCGCCGGTGCCGGGCTCGCCGCCCTGTCCACCCCGTACTGGCTGCCGCCCCGCGTGATCGCGCTGCGCACGCGGCTGTTCGCGCGGCTCGGCGGGGACGAGGGCCTGACCGTCCCCGGCGAGCACATCGGCGCCGACCGGTTCGCGGAGCTGTACGCGCACCCGGCGGCGCGGGGCCGCAGCAAGGGCGCCGCCCTGTCCGACCTGTTCTGGTACTGGCTCGCGCCCGGCGCCGACGTCCACCAGGAGCACCTGGAGCCGGGCCCCCGCTACGACGAGGTCGCCCGCACCACGCTGGCCGTCCTCGCGGGACCCGCGGCCGACCTGTCGCGCGCCGCCGCCCGCTGCACCTCGGCCGTCCTGGACGAACGGCTCACCGGGCGCGCCGGGTTCGTCCGGCTGCGGGACCTGATGATGCCCGTGTGGGCGGAGTTCTTCCACGAGCGCGTCTTCCACGAGCCGTGCCCGCCGGGGGTGCGACGGCTCATCACCGACCACGCCGACGACGTGGTGAGCGCCCTCAAGTGCACCCGCCTCCGGCACATGCGCCGCCGCCACCGCCTGACCCGGTACCTGGAACGCCGCGTCGCCGCCGGTGCCGTGCCGCACGCGCTGCCGACCCGCCTGAGCCCGCGCGAGCAGGCGTACTACCTCCAGGGCACCTTCTTCAACACGGCCGTCGTGCAGCTGTCCGAGGCCATGGCACACGTGCTGCTCGCCCTCGCCCAGCACCGCGCCGTCCAGGAGCGCCTCGCGCGGGCGCCCGGCGACGACCGCTATCTGGACCGCGTCATCGACGAGACGTTCCGGCTCTATCCGCTCTTCGGCGTGGCCCACCGCGTCACCACCGCCGACATCACGCTCGACGCGGGCCCTTCGATCCCCGCCGGGTCCGTGCTCTGCTTCAGCTATCCCGCCTACCACGCCACCGGGTACGAGGACCCGGACGCGTTCGACCCCGACCGCTGGGAGCGGCACGGCGCCAAGGACGCGCACCACATCCCGTTCGGCGTCGCCGCCAACCGGCCGTGCCCCGCCTGGCGCCTGGCGCCGCTGGTGATGCGCGCGGCCACGCGCGAGGTCCTGCGGCGCTTCACGCTCGACTCGACGGCCGCGCACACCCGGCCGCTCCCCAACCGCGCGCCCTGCCTCCTGGTGCGCCGCGAGCGGCCCCTGTCGCGGCCCGCCGCGCTCGGCGCCCGCGCGTTCCTGCGGGCGCGGGACCGCTGCGAGGACGTGTGGCGGGCACCGGTCCAACTCGCCCTCGGCGCGTGGATGGTGCTCGACGCGCGCCGCCACCGGCTCGCCGCGACGTACTTCGCGACGCACGACACCGAAGGCCGCCCGCGCTCCCCCGGCACCGAGGACGGCCCGCACCCGCCGCGCCAGGAGCCGCGCTCCCCCAGCTGCCCCCACCACCTCCCCGACTGAGCCGGACCGGCTGAGCCCCCGAGCCGAAGGGCGCGGACCATGTCCACCACCGAACTCGGCCCCACCTTCTTCCTCGCCGTCGTGGTGATCCTCGTGACCTGCCGGATCACCGCCCTGTGCCTGCGCCGTCTGGGACAGCCGCCCGTCGTCGGCGAGATGGTCGCCGGGGTGCTGCTCGGCCCCTCGGCCCTCGGCGCGCTCGCACCGGGCGTCCAGGACGAGCTGTTCCCGGACGCGCTGCGGCCCGTCCTGTTCATCGCCGGTCAGATCGGCCTGGTCATCTTCATGTTCCAGGCCGGGTACGAGCTGCGCGCCGACCGCATCCGCCCGGTGGCCCGGGCGGCCGGGGCGATCTCGGTGGCGGGCATGGTCGTGCCCCTCGCGCTCGGCACCGGGCTCACATGGGCCGCGCACGACGCCGTCGACATCCTGCCCGACGGGGCCTCGCTGCCGGTGGCGTGCCTGTTCGTCGGCGTCACGCTCGCCATCACGGCGTTCCCGATGCTGGCGCGGATCATCACCGAACGCGGCCTGACCGGCACCCGGTTCGGCTCCATCTCGCTGGCCGCGGGGGCCCTGGACGACGCCGTGGCGTGGGTGCTGCTCGCGGGCGTCCTGAGCCTGTCCCAGGACAGCGCGGGCCCGTTCGCGAAGGCCGTGCTCGGCACGCTCGGCCTCGCCCTCCTGCTGGCCCTGCTGCTGCGCGCCCGGGAGCCGATCGCGCGCCGCCTGGACGGGCTCGCCCCCGAAGGGGTGCTCCTCGTCACCGTCCTCACGCTGTTCCTTGCCGCCTGGTACACGGACACGATCGGCCTGTACGCCGTCTTCGGGGCGTTCAGCCTCGGCGTGGTCTTCCCGCGCTCCGCCGCCGTGGACCGGGCGGTGGGCTCGATCGCGCCGGTCGGCCAGCTCGTCTTCCTGCCGCTGTTCTTCACGTACTCCGGACTCAACACCGACTTCGGGCTGCTCACCGGTTCCGCGCTGCTGCTCCTCACGGCGGGGTGCGTGGCGGCCGCCATCGTGGGGAAGTTCGGCGCGTGCTGGCTGACCGCGCGGGCGCTCGGCGAGGAGCGTGGCGTGGCGCTGCGCGTCGGCACGCTGATGAACGCGCGGGGCCTGATGCAGCTCATCGCCATCAACGTCGGCCTCGCGGCGGGCATCGTCTCGCCCCGCATGTTCTCCATGCTGGTGGTCGTCGCGCTCGTCACGACGCTGATGGCCACCCCGCTCCTGAGCCTGTGGGACCGCCGTGAGCGCCGGGCGGGGCCGCCCGCGCGCGGCGCCGGTGAACCGCTGAGAGAAGTCGCTCCCAAGCCTGCGGAAAAGGGCCCGTGACGCCCCTCGGCGGGGCCCTCACCGGCCCCCGGGCCCCGCCCCGGACCGCCGCCCACCGCGCCCGCCGAGCGCCCCGCACGAGCCCGCACAAGAGCCCGAAGAACCCTTCCTGACCTGGGCTTTCACGGGCTGTGACGGTACGGTCCACGGGCATCGTGAAAGGGGCTTGGATGAACCGGAACACACCGGACGACGTGCACGGCGCGGCCCGTGGCGTCGAGCGGAACATACGCGGTGTCGAGGACGTGCTGAGGCTGCTGGACGGCCTGTTCGCGCCGGAGGCGGACCGCTGGTCCGAGGGCGGGGCCAGCTGGTGGGACGGGTTCTACGCCGACCGGTCCAGGCCGGTGCCGTTCTTCGTGGCCAAGCCCGACGAAAGCCTGGCCGCGCACCTCGACTCCGGTCTGCTCCGGCCGGGCCGCGCCCTCGACCTCGGCTGCGGCCCCGGCCGCAACGCCCTGCACCTGGCCGCGCACGGCTTCGCCGTGGACGCCGTCGACCTGTCGCCGACCGCCGTCGCCTGGGCGCGCGAACGGGCCCGGGAGGCCGGTGCCGACATCCGCTTCCACCTCGGTGACGCCTTCGCCCTCGGCCCCGACGCCCTGAGCGGCCCCTACGACCTGGTCTGCGACTCGGGCTGCTTCCACCATCTGCCGCCGCACCGGCGCGTCAGCTACCTCGCGCTCCTCGACCGCGTGCTCGCGCCCGGCGGCCATCTCCTGTTGACCTGCTTCGCGGCGGGCGGCATGGGCTCGGAGCTGCCCGACGCCGACTTCTACCGGACGGCGGGGCTCCAGGGCGGTCTCGCCTACTCCGCCGAGTCGCTGCGCTGGATCCTCTCCGACCTCACCGAGGTCGAGCTGCGCCGGATGCGCGACGAGCCGCCCGAGTCCCCGCACTTCGGGGAGTCCTTCCTGTGGACGGGCCTGTTCCGCCGCCCCGCGCCCTGACGGGCCGCACCACACCGTTCGGCGCGGGCGGCCCCGGACCGTGGGGGGAGGCGGTCCTTCGCGGGCTGCGCCGAAGGATGCAGGGCCACGTCACTCGGGCGCACGACGCGCCGCGCAGGGCGCGCGGGAAGAGTGGAGTGCGTCCAGGGACGTGATCCCGCTTCCGCGCGGTGGCGGGCGACGGAAGGGGCCCGTGATGGGCGGGTACGTGCGGGGCGGGTACGGGACCGGGGGCGCCCCGGGCGGCGGGCCGCCGCCGACGCGGCCGGGGCGCCGCAGGGCCAGGCGCGCCGCGTACGGCGCGGCGGGGTGCGCCGTGATCGTGGCGGCGCTGCTCACTCCGGGGCGGGCGGGGGCCACGCCCGGGCCCGGGCCCGTCCTTGAGGCGCCCGAAGGGACCGTGCTCCTGCCCAACATCGACGACGACACGCGCCGCTGCCGACTGCGCCCCGGCGACCTCGACCGCCTCGACCTGGCCGTGGACCGGCGGCTCGCGGCCTGCCACGACGCCGCGGACGAGGCCGTGAACGGGCCCGCCGACCTCAAGGACCTGACGCCGGTGCGGGTGCGGCCCACGCGCCTTCAGGGCGCGGACGCGGGCGGGCGCGTTTCGGTGCCGGTCGCGCAGCGCCGTCACGTCCGCGTGTTCGTGGAGCGCGACGGCCGGTTCGTGCCGCTCGGCGGCGCCGGACGGCTCACCGGGCGCGAGGTGCGCCAGGGGGTGCGGCTCGCCGTGGAGGGGCGCGACGTCGTGCGCGACACCCGGCGGTGGGACGGCCGCGTCGACCTGTCGCTCGCCGTGCCGGGCTCCGGGCGCCCGGCCGCGACGCTGACCCTGCGGATGGCGCCGGTACTGCTCCAGCACGACCTCCAGCGCGCCGAGCACGTCTTCGCCGCCGCGCCGGGCCCCGGCGCCCCCGGCAGCGGACAGCCCGCCGAGGTGCCGGTCCACACGCGCCCGCCGGGCCAGTGGCGGCAGTTCGCCGAGTCCCTGCGCGCGGCGACCCGCGCCGCCGGACTCCCCGACCGCGCCCTGCGGTTCCAGGCGGGCACCGCGCGGTGGTGGCGCGACATCTGGCGCCAGGACATCGTCGAGCCCGGCTACGTCAGCAGGCCCACCGCCGACGGCGGCCGGCACACCCTGCGCGTCCTGCTGCGCTCCCCCAACTACTGGAAGTCCGGCGACGGTGAGCGCGAGAGCCTGCGCAGGTCCGGGCGGCTGCTCTTCCGCGACCTGCGCGGGCCCGGCGTCGGCGTCGTCCAGCAGTACACGACCCGGCGCGGCCCCGGCGTCGACGAACTCCTCAACTTCACCGGCAACATCGAGTCCCTGCCGCCCTACCCGGGCCACCCCCAGGGCCGGATCGTGTACGGCGCGACGCCGCGGCGCCACCCCGACCCGTCGTTCGTCCGCATGCTGCGCGCCCAGCGCCAGCAGGAGCCGGTCGTCCTTGACACGTCGTGGCTCGTCGCCGGGCACGCCGACGAGACCGTCCACGTCGTACGGGCCGACAACGCGCGCGGCTGGACGCTCGCCGTGTCCGACCCGCGCCTCGCCCTTGACCTGCTGCGCCGGGCGCGCGACGCGGGCGAGGGCGGCCAGCGCCTCTTCGCGGGCACGGTCGCGCCGGACAAGCCGACCGTGGCGGAGTTCCTGCGCCACGAGCGGGCCACGGGCGACAACGCCGACGCGGCCCGGCACGTCGACGGGCAGCTGCGGGTGCTCCTTCGCGAGACGGGGCTGCGGCCCGGCGAACTGGTGCGGCTGCCCGTCCTGTACGCCCGCGCCGACGTCGGCCCCGGCCGTCCGCGCCGCCACATCGCGTTCTCCCCGGCGCTCGCCAACGGCCTGTCCCTGTCCGCACGCGACTACGCCGCTCCGGTCCCGCACGGCCCGGTGCTCGACGGGCGCGACCTGTTCCGGGACAGCGCCGAACGCGCCCTGGCGGCGCGCGGCGTGCGGGTGCGCTGGGTGGAGAACTTCTCCTGGGCCCATCTGAGCCTCGGCGAGGTGCACTGCGCGACGAACGCGCTGCGCGAGATCCCGCGCACAGCGCCCCGCGCGCGCCAGCCGCGCGACGGCGGCCGGGCCCGAACTCCCCTATAGGGCACGGCCGCCCGGCTGCCAAGCGATCGGCCGATTCATCATGCTCCCGCGTGAAGCGGCCATCCCGCCGGGCGCCGCGACGGAACAATGGCGTCCATGTCTGACGACTGGAAGCGGCAGATCGACGCGCTGCACAGCGAGCTGGTACGCCGTGACGACCCCGCCGCGTGGGTGAGCGAGGCCGACGCCCTCGACGCCTCGTACCTGTACCCGCACCTCGCGGTGCGCGGACCGGTGTTCGGGGTCGCCGCCCGGGAACCCGGGGACGAGACGCACTGGCGGCTGCTCAACGACGTGGTGGACGGCACGCCCCAGCAGGCCCGCGACGGCCTCAACTCCCTGCTGTGGTTCAAGGCCAAGGACGAGGCCGACGGCCGCGTCCAGCGCCGGGCGCTGCTGGCGGCGGTGGCCCGCCTGGAGCGGGAGCGGGTGAACGAGGTGACGGTGCTCGGCACCCGCTACCGCGTCGTGCGCGGCGAGGAGTTCGCGCGCGTCGGCGACTCCGGGCTCGAACCGCCGCGCCCCACCGACCCCGAGCCCGCCGTCCCGTCGTGGGACCAGCGCCCATCGCCGCCGTCGCAGGACGCGGGCTTCGCCCTCGCCGAGGGCCGGGACAGCGGCGTCATGGCGGGGGCGCTGCGCCTCGCCCTGCGCGGCTTCCGCTCCGTGGGCGACGACTGTCCCCCGGCGTTCCGCGCGGACGCGGAGCGGGCCGTGCGCGACTACCCGGACGTGGTGCTCCTTCCGGTCAGCTTCGGCGTGGCGGAGCGGCGCGGCGAGCGCTGGCGGCCGCGCGGCGCGCTGATGCCGACGCCGCACGACGCGCGCCGCCTCCTCGTCCACGGCCTGACCGAGTTCTGGCCGCTCCTGTACGGCCTCGACGACGCCGAGCGCGCCGCGTTCGCCCGCGCGGCCCGGGAGTTCAAGGCGGCGGGCCGCGCCAACGAGGTCCTCGTACGCGGTCAGTGCTTCCGGATCTGCCGCGTGGAGCGCATGGTCCGGCTCGGCCCGGACGGGCCCGAGCCCGCACGCCCCTCGGACCTGGAGACGACGGACCCGATGAAACTCCATCCGTCGATGGACGAGGACGGGGCCGTGCGCCACGACGAGTGACGCCGGCGGCCGGTCTCGCGGCCGGGCGCCCCGCGCCCGCTACGGGCCGCGCCACACGCCCTAGAGCAGACGCACCGTTTCGTCTCGCCGATGGGCGTCTCGCCCGCGGGCCCGCGTCCGGGCGACCGGACAAACGCGCGCGGCGCGCGAGCGGCGCCGAGGACCTGCGGATACATCGACTCCTCGCGGGGTAGCGGTGCCGGTGCGGCGGTCCGCGCGCATCCGGGTTGCGGCTTCCGCCCGCGTTCTGGTTGCGTCACGGGAACGACCCGCGAAACGCGGCCGGACCGCCTTCCCGTTCTGACGGAGTGTTGATGACCATCAAACCGAACCCGACGACCAACCGCGCCCGGGTCACCTCGCCCTCGGCCCGTTGGCTGCGGCGCCCGCAGCCGCGGGCGGGGGCGCGGACCACCCTGGTGTGCTTCCCGCACGCGGGCGGCAGCGCCTCCTTCTTCTTCCCCTGGGCCCAGCTCCTGCCGCTGGACGTGGAGTTGCTCGCCGTGCAGTACCCGGGCCGCCAGGACCGGCTCGCGGAGCAGCCCGTCGCCACCATGACCGAGCTGGCCGACGCCGTCGCGAAGGTCCTGCGCACGGGCGTCCGCTCCGACCGCGAACTCGTCTTCTTCGGGCACAGCATGGGGGCCGCGCTCGCCTGGGAGACGGCGCTGCGACTCGAGGCCCTGCCGGGTCTGCCGCCCAAGCGGGTGTACGTCTCCGGGCGCCCCGGCCCGCGCCACCAGCACCCCGGGACGATGCACGAGCTGCCGGAGGAGGAGTTCGTCAAGGAGATCCAGCGGCTCGGCGGCACCGAGCCGGAGCTCCTGAAGGACCCCGACCTCCGCTCCCTGGTGCTGCCCGCGATACGCGCGGACTACCGCCTCATCGAGACCTACCGCCCCGACCTGAACGCCCGACTGAGCTGCCCCATCGGCGTGTTCACCGGGGACCAGGACTACGAGGTGTCTCCCGAGGGCGTGGACTCCTGGCGGGAGGCCAGCCGTGGCGCGTTCTCCGCGGAGGTGCTCCCCGGTGACCACTTCTACCTGACCGAGCACGCGGAGCACATCGTCTCCGCCATGTTCGGCATGGGTACGGGGACGGGAACGGGTGTGGGCCCGGCGCACGGCGGTGCGGCCGACGCGGCGGCCGCCGGCAACCAGGGCAGCCCGGCGCGCCCCTGACGCACCGTCCGCGGGCCCGGCGACGCCGCCCCGCGGGCACGCGAAAACACCGCGAGGGCCCGGGCATCCGTCATGCCGCCCTCACGTCACCGGGGACCGCGCCCGGGCCTAGGAGGGCGGGGCGGCGGCTCCCGGCCTCTCGGCCCGCGCGGCGCCGGGGAGTTGGCCATCGGGGAGGTGGGCGAGCACGCTCGCCACGAGCGTCGGCGCGGGCTTCGCCCGGGCCGACGGACAGATGCACTCCACCCGACCGCAGTAGGGGCAGACGGGAACGTTGTTCGTCATGTGCGGCACTATGCCCATCCGAAGTCAAGATTCCGTTAGAAGCCGATGATTATCGGCCCTCAGATTCCACCATGTTCCTTCACTGTCCGGTCACCCTCCCCCGGAATTCGAATTCCGGTGCGCAAACCCCGTATTCCGGTCAGGTACGCGCTTTCCCCGGACGGAGGGGCCACGAGCGGCTCTTCTCTGGCCATAGGGTGCGGTGGTGAACGAGACATGGAGAACTGGTGACGCTGGTGTGCTGAGGCTGCCGTCGGGGCGGCTCGTGCGGGGCCGGGGGCTGCGTCGGCCCCTGCCGGTGGGGCCCGCGCCGACGTTCGCCGTCTACCTGCTGGGCAAGCCCGCGCCCGAGGTGGCGTGGGAGGCGCGCTGGCTGCGCTGGCCGGACTTCCGGCTGCCCGCCGACCGCGAGCTCGCGCGGCAACTGCTCGCCGAGGCCTGGGCGCGGGCCACCGTCGAGCGCGTGGAGGTCGCCTGCGGTGGCGGCGTCGGCCGGACCGGGACCGCCCTCGCCTGCCTCGCCGTCCTCGACGGCGTCCCGCCCGGCGATGCCGTCGCCTATGTCCGCGAGCACTATCACCGCCGGGCCGTGGAGACGCCGTGGCAGCGGCGCTACGTACGGGATTTCGGCACCGCGCCGTAGGCGTCGCTCCGGCGCGGTGCCGAGGGGACCTCAGCCGACGAGCGAGGCGAGCGTGCGCTCCAGGTCCGCCGCACCGCCCTCGCCGCCGTTCCGGTTGTGCGGGAGCAGGGACAGGGCGCGGGCCATGCCGCAGGTGTCGGTGGCGGCCGAGAAGACGAGCCCGCCCGCGATGCCCGCCGACAGCCAGCGGGCCCGCGGCCAGCGCAGCCCCGCGGCGAGGCCCGTGAGCACCAGCGCCCCCGCGGCGAAGCGGACTTGGCGCTCCATCGCCCACACCCGCCGGGCGCCCTGGACGCTCCGCACCTCGTAGCCGAGGCGGGACCACTGCGTGGTGCCGCCGGTGAGGCTGGCGGCGGCGATGCCGTGCTCGGCGAGGGTGGCCCGCGCGGTCGCCGAGCGGACGCCGGACGCGCACACCATGAGCAACTCGCCGCGGGCGGCCGCGGTCCGCAGGGCGGGCACCGCGGCGGCGATGCGGTCCAGGGGGATGTTGTGGGCGCCGGGCAGGTGTCCCCCGGCGTACTCGCCGGGCCCGCGGACGTCGATCACCGTCAGCTCGTCCAGGCGGGAGCGCGCCTGCTCCGGGCTGAGCTCGGCGGCGGACGCGTCGGGGTGGGTCATGGTGGTTCTCCTGTGTCTCTCACTGCTGGGCACGCCCTTCGCTACCGTACCCGCAGGGGCGGGGCGGCGGCGGGCGCGTGACAGCGAGGAGCGTCGGGTGGAACTGACGATGGCGGCGGACGAGCTCAAGGCGGTCGTGAACCGGCTGCGCCGGGCGCAGGGCCAGATCGCCGGCGTGATCAGGATGATCGAGGAGGGCCGCGACTGCGAGGACGTCGTCACCCAGATCGCCGCCGCGTCCCGCGCGCTTGACCGCGCCGGATTCGCCGTCATCGCCACGGGCCTCCAGCACTGCCTCACCGCCCCCGAACACCAGGAGGGGCCCGACCGCGACCAGATGCGGGCCCGCCTGGAGAAGCTGTTCCTGTCGCTGGCGTGACGGCGAGCGGCTGACGCGCGCAGAACGCGCCACCGGTGCGACAAGGCCCCACGAGCGCACAGAACGGCACCCGCCCCCGGCGTGCCGCACCGGTCACAGCAGTCGCGTCGCCGTGTCCGTGACCATGGCCGCCGCCACCGCCAGGAGCACCCCCGCGAACGCGCGTCGCAGGGTGTCGCCGGAGAGGCGGGCGGCGAGGCGTTGGCCGTCCCAGGCGCCGAGGATCGCCGCGCCGGTGAACGGCGCGATGACCGCCCAGTCGAGGCCGCCCACGGTGCCGCCCCGGGTGGCGAGGGAGGCGAGGGAGTTCGCGGTGATGACGAGGAGGCTGGTGCCGGTCGCGGCCCGCATCCCGAAGGCGAGCACGGTCACAAGCGCGGGCACCACGAGGAATCCCCCGCCCACGCCGAGCAGTCCGGTGAGCGCGCCGAGCCCCGCACCGGCGGCGGCCGCCCGGACCGGGCGCACGGCGGCGGGCTCGGCGCGGGGCGGCGCGGGCGGGCGCAGCATCCGGGTCCCCGCGAGCGCGGCGACGGCGGCGAACGACCCCGTCAGGGCCGCCTGCGGAAGCCGCCCCGCCACGGCCCCCGCCACGGCGGCGGTCGGGATTCCGGCGGCGGCGAACAGGGCGCCCGCGCGCCATCGCACCCGGCCCGCACGGGCGTGGGCGTACAGCGCGGTGGCGGACGTGGCGGCGACGATCAGGAGCCCGGCGGTGGTCGCGGCGGCCGGGGTGAAGCCGAGGCCGTACAGCAGCGCGGGCACGGCGAGCATGCTGCCGCCGCCCCCGAGCGCGCCGAGGGCGAGCCCGACCACGGCCCCCGCGCACAGGGCGACCACCAGCGTGCTCACCGCCCGCCACCGCCCCTCACCACCCGCAGACCCGCCGCCTGAGCCGCCTCGAACGCGTCGTCGACCAGGACCACTTGGCGCCCCGCCGCGTCCAGGAGCGACGCGGCGATCGTCGCGCGCAGGCCGCTGGCGCAGTGCACCCAGGCCGGGCCCGGGGGCACGTCGCCGAGGCGGCCGGGGAGTTCGTGGACGGGGACGTGGACCGAGCCCTCGATGAACGCGTCCGCGCGTTCGGCGGCGCGGCGGACGTCCAGGACGACCGGCTCGCCGTGGTGTGCGCGCGCGTCGGCGAGCGCGGCCGCGAGCGCGGTGAACGAGCCGTGCGGGAAGGCGGCGAGCCGCTCGCCCGCGCCGATCCAGGCGCGCGGGTCACCGGTCGCCGCGGCGGCCGGGCGGTCGATGCCCACGCGGGTCAACTCCCGTTGCGCGGCGGCGATGCGACCCGGCGTCTCGGCAAGGAGCGTGACGGGCTTGCCCCAGGGGATCAGCCAGGCGAGATAAGTAGCGAGCTGCCCGTCGCCCTCGAAGTTGAACGACCCCGCGACGTGCCCGGCGGCGAAGGCGACGCGCCCGCGCAGGTCCACGACCCACTCCCCGGCCGCGAGCCGGGCGGCGATCCCGGCGGCGTCGGTGGCGCGCGGCGGGGTCAGGTCGACGGGCGCGGGCCCGGCGGCGTTGGCGGGCCCCATGTGGGCGTAGTACGCGGGCACGTCGTCGAGCCCGGCGAGCAGGGCGGCGACGAAGGCGTCCACGTCCTGGGTGAGCGCGTCGTTGCGGGTGCGCTCGGAGCCGATCGTGGCCGTTCCCGCGGTGGCCCGCCCCGACGCGCAGAAGCTGCCGAAGCCGTGGGTGGGCAGCAGCGCGACGGCGTCGTCGAGGCCCTCGGCGAGGCGGCGCGCGGAGGCGTGCTGGGCGCGGGCGAGCCGCTCGGTGAGCCGGGGCTCGACCAGGTCGGGCCGCCCCACCGTGCCGATGAGCAGGGACCCGCCGGTGAACGCCGCCACCGCCCGGCCGCGTTCCTCCAGGACGTACGCCGTGTGGTGCGGGGTGTGCCCGGGGGTCGCGACCGCCCGCAGGGCCAGGTCCTCGTCCACGGCCGCGGTGTCGCCGTCGGCGACCGGGGTCCGCGCGAAGGACACCGCGGCGCCCGCGGGTACCAGGTAGGCGGCGCCGCAGACGCGGGCGAGCTGAAGGCCGCCGCTGACGTAGTCGTTGTGGACGTGGGTCTCGGCCACGTACGCGATCCGCACGCCGCGCCGGGCGGCGGCCGCGATGACCCGGTCGATGTCGCGCTGCGGGTCCACCGCGACGGCCGCGTGGGCGCCTCCGGCGAGGTAGCCGCGGTTGCCCAGGCCCGTGAACTCCAGGGTGTCGACGAAGTACACGACAGCGCCTCCTTCCCAGCGGTATCCCAGCGGTTTCCCGGCGGTAGGGATCGCATACCCAGGGGGGTATTTCCGACGCCCCGGGCGGCCGACGTTGGCGCGCTCCTTTCCCCCGCGCGCCCCTCCCGGCGTCCTCAGCCGCGCCGGAAGACGGCCACCGTGCGGGCGGGCACGTGGAAGGTGCCGGAGCCGCGGGCGTAGGACGCCGACCTGACCACGTCGTCCGCGCCACGGGCCTGGACGGGGTGCAGGCGGTAGGGGGTGCGCTCCAGGTCCGCGACGCGCTGCGCCTGTGCGCTCGGGGTGGCGTTGAAGACCACCACGAGGTCATCGACGCGCATCGTGATCACGCCGGGGGTCTCGCCCGGGGTGCCGGACAGCGGGAAGGAAAGGCGCGCCTGGACCCGCTCGCTCGTCGCGAGGGAGAACGCGGGCTCGGTGGCGCGCACCGTCAGCAGGTCCCGGTACGCGCCCGCCGCGCCCCTGATGTCCGCGCAGCCGGGGACGAGGGCACGGTCGGACAGCAGGGGCTTGGCGTAGGGCCACTTGTCCTTGTTGTCGGCGGCCGGGGGCAGGCCCCGGCCGAAGCCGTTGCCCTTACGGCAGTCCCAGTGGAGGGCGTTGAACCAGTCGCCGCTGTCGTAGGAGTTCCGGTCGAGCGACTTGGAACGGAGCAGGTCGCTGCCCGCCTGGGAGAGCTCGGGGCC
The DNA here is from genome assembly GCF_056435225.1 of Streptomyces sp. NPDC043996. Lineage (NCBI taxonomy): Bacteria > Bacillati > Actinomycetota > Actinomycetes > Kitasatosporales > Streptomycetaceae > Streptomyces > Streptomyces sp. NPDC043996. Next base: position 767,998 of record NZ_JBWKEY010000002.1, read on the forward strand.
CTGGGAGAGCGTGGCGGTCGCCATGGCGAGGACCTGCGCCCGGGCCCGGTCGGCTGTGGACGTGGCCGCCGGGAGCTTGAAGGCGAGGGCGTCGTACAGCGTCTCGTTGTCGTGGGCGTCGACGTAGGCGAGCGCGTCGCCGGGGGCGGCCGCGTAGCCCGCGGGGGCGCCGTTGTAGTCGACGTCCGCGCCCGTGACCCGGCGGCCCGAGGAGTCCGTGAAGGAGTAACCCGCCAGGTTCCCGGTGAGGCCGACCTTGATGAGGTCCTGGTAGCGCAGGAGGCGGGCCCGCTGCTGCGCGCGGTCGCCTTGTCCGGGCGCGGAGTTGGGGTCGGTGTACAGGCCGCTCGCGAAGCCCTGCGCGCGCGGGTCCGCGTCGAAGGGGCCGCCGCCGCGCACCGCGTCGCGCGCCCGGTCGGAGAACGTGGCGACGCCCGTGCCCGCCATGTTCCGCTGCGTGGCCTGGACGAAGCGGGCGTCGTCGGCGACCTCGCCGAAGTTCCAGCCCTCTCCATACAGGATGACCTTCTTGCCGTCGACGCCGTCCGCGGCCGGGGTCAGGGCGTCAAGCGCCTCGCGGACGGCCAGGATGTTCGCCTTGGGGTGGTGGCCCATGAGGTCGAAGCGGAAGCCGTCGACCTTGTAGGCGCGGGCCCAGGTGACGACCGAGTCGACGACGAGCTTGCCCATCATGGTGTTCTCGGGCGCGGTGTTCGCGCAGCACGTGGACGTGGCCACGGACCCGTCGGCGAGCAGGCGCTGGTAGTAGCCCGGCACGATCCGGTCGAGGACCGACTTGTCGTCCTGACCCGCGGCCACCGTGTGGTTGTAGACGACGTCCATGACGGTGCGCAGGCCCGCGCGGGCAAGGCCCTGGACCATCTCGCGGAACTCGACGGTGCGCCGGGTGCCCTCGGGGTCGCTGGCGTAGGAGCCCTCGGGGACGGTGTAGTGCAGCGGGTCGTAGCCCCAGTTGTAGCCGTCCTTCGCGGCGGTCTCGCCAACGCACTCCTGCTGCGCCTCGGAGTCGGGCGGCGCGGACGGCAGGTCGCAGCCGGGACGCGCCTGGTCGGCGCGGCGCTCGGGGACGGTGCCGAAGTCGAAGGCGGGCAGCAGATGGACGTACGACGTCCCGGCGTCGGCCAGCGCGCGCAGGTGCCGCATGCCCGCGGAGCGGGTGTCGGTGAACGCCCGGTACTGGCCCGGGTGTCGGGCGGTGCGGTCCGCGATGGAGAAGTCGCGGATGTGCAGCTCCTGGACGCGGGCGTCGCGCAGCGGGACAGCTGACGGCTTGCGCAAGGTCTTCCAGCCCTTGGGCGCGAGCGCGGGGTCGCGCAGGTCGACGACGAGGCTCCGCCGCGAGTCGGTGGTCAGGGCGGTCGCGTACGGATCGGTGACCTTGTTCGTGACGACCTTCTGGACGCTGGGCGCCCACACCTTGACCACGTACCGGTACGCCTTGCCCCGCCAGTCGCGCTCCCCGGCCGCCGACCACACGCCGGTGGCCTGGTTGCGGCGCATCGGCACGGTGCGGCCGCCGAGTTCGAGCCGTACGTCGTGCGCGGTCGGCGCCCAGACGGCGAGCGTCGGGCGGCCGTCGCGGAACACCGGGCCGAGGCGCGCCTTGGCGGCGGCGCGGCCGTAGAGGTCGTCGAGGACGCCCTGGGTCTGCACGCCGCTCGCGGCGCGCACGCTGCCGTCGGCGGCGCGCGCGACCGCCGCGAGCTGGCCGGTCAGCGCGGTGCGGACACGGCCCTGGTCGCGCGGGTCGACGCGGTAGGCGGCGTACTCCTTCAGCTGCGGGTACGCCGCGCGCTGCGCGGGGTTGAGGCCGCCGGGGACGGGATCGAGGCGGATGCGGCGGGCCGGGCCGCGCACCTCGCCGCCGTCCGTGGTGAGGCCGCCGTCGCGGGCGTACAAGACCTCGGCGTCCTGGCCGGAGATGTCCCACGCCAGAGTAGAACGATCTATCCACTGTGCCCGGGACTTCGTGAGGTCAAGGGCCGCGTCGCCGGGCGCCGCCGACGCCCCGGACGACAGGGGGACGGCGGCCGCGAGCAGGGCGAGCGTCAGGGAGGCCGCCAGCGGGAAGCGGGACATCAGCAGCTCCTCGCCCCGGTGTGCAGGGCCAGGGCGGTGTTCGGGGCGACGGACGCGGTGAACCGGCCCGAGCCGTCGACGGTGACGTTCCGGCCGCTCTGCACGTCGCAGTAGCCGCCCGCGGGGAGCGAGGTCTGGAAGGTGCGGTTCAGCGCCGCCGCCTCGTGGTTGAGGACGACGTACGCCTTGTCGCCACGGCCGAAGGCGATCGCGTCGTCGCCGTCGTCCCACCAGTTGGTCACGCCGGTGCCCCGCGCGGTGCTGCGCAGCTTGACCATGGACCGGACCTCCGGCCAGGCGTGCTGGCACTTCCAGCCTTCGGTGTAGCAGGCGTTCACCTGGCCGCCGCCGGGCGGACCGGCGTCGCGGTCGGTGAACTCGTAGCCCGAGTGGACGTCCGGGGAGCCGTAGGGCCAGGCGAGCATGAACACGTGCGCCAGCGTGTGGTCGGCGCCGTCCTTGTAGGTGAGGGTGTCGCCGCCGCGCTCGGTGTCGTGGTTGGCGACGAACACCGCGGACTTGTCGGAGGGCATGTAGGCCCAGCCCTCGCCGTAGTTCTTCAGATAGGCGAGCTTCTCGCTCTGGAAGACCCGCTTGAGGTCGCGGGCGTAGCGGAACTCCTGGACGTCGCCGTTGCCCAGGTACTCGTTCGGCGAGACGGCCTCCCCCGCGCCGAAGATGGCCTCCTGCTTCCAGTACGCGTTCGGGTCGGTGAGCCGCGCCTTGATGTTCTTCAGGTCGTCGGCGGCCATGTGCTTGGCCGCGTCCACGCGGAAGCCGTCCACACCGAGCTTCAGCAGGTCGTTCAGGTACGCGGCGATGCGGCCGCGCACGTACTCCTCGCCGGTGTCGAGGTCGGCGAGGCCGACGAGCTCGCACTCCTGGACGTCGAAGCGGTTGCGGTAATCCCCGATCGCCGAGGTGCAGTTGTCGAAGTCGGGGCGCGAGTAGATACCCGGGTAGCCGTACTTCGTATACGCCGAGCCGGCGGTTCCGGTGCCGTCACCGGCCGCCATGTGGTTGATGACGGTGTCGACGACGACCTTCACGCCCGCCTTGTGGCAGGTGTTCACCATGTTCGTGAACGCGGTCCGGTCACCGAGCCGTCCACCGATCTTGTAGCTGACGGGCTGGTACGAGGTCCACCACTGGGGGCCCTGGATGTGCTCCTGCGGCGGCGACACCTGGACGTAGCCGTAGCCGTCCGGGCCCAGGCGGCTTGCGCACTCCTTGGCCACGGCGGTGAACTTCCACTCGAAGAGGACGGCCGTGACGTCCTTGGCTCCGGGCGGCGCGGCCTGCGCGGGCGGGCCCGTGAGGACCACGCCGCCGCCGACGGCCATCAGCAGGGCCGCCGCCGCGGCGCCTGTCCGTCCGCTGCGCGCACCGCTGCGTGGGGATGTCACGGGGCCTCCCGAGGAGTTGAATGTTGTTGCAGAAAACTTGCAACGCTGTTTGCGCCGTGACCGTACGGCGCTCAACAACCCCGGTCAACCCTTCGGACACACTCACGTCACACGGCTGACATCCCTCACGCGCGCGGCGGCGCCGCCGTGGAGCCGCGCACGACGAGCTCGGGCTGGAAGACGAACTCCGTGCGCTGCACGGGGTTTCCGTCGATCTCCTCCAGGAGGGCGCCCACGGCCGCCGACGCCATCGCCTGCACCGGCTGGCGGACCGTGGTCAGCGGCGGGTCGGTGAACGCGATCAGCGGTGAGTCGTCGAAGCCGACCACCGATACGTCACCGGGCACCGAGAGGCCGCGCTGGCGGGCCGCGCGGACCGCGCCGAGCGCCATCATGTCGCTGCCGCACACCACCGCCGTGCAGCCGGCGTCGAGCAGCGCGCTGGCGGCGGCGTGCCCGCCCTCGACGGTGAACAGCGTGTTGCGCACAAGCGCTTCGGCCTCCTCCCGGGCCAGGCCGAAGCGCTCGTGCAGCGCCGCCGCGAACCCCTCCGCCTTGCGCCGCGAGGGCACGTACCTGCTCGGTCCGATGGCGAGGCCGATCCGTTCGTGGCCGAGGTCGGCGAGGTGGCGCACCGCCATCCGCACCGCGGCCCGGTCGTCGGGCGAGACGAAGGAGACGGGCAGGTGCGGGTTGTAGCCGTTGATGAGGACGAACGGCACGCCGCGGCCCGCGAGTTCGAGATAGCGCCCGGGGTCGGCCGTGGTGTCGGCGTGCAGCCCGGAGAGGAACACGATGCCGCTGACGCCGCGCGCCTCCAGCTGCTCGACCAGCTCGTCCTCGGTGGCGCCGCCGGGCAGCTGGGTGCAGAGCATCGGCGTGTAGCCGTGCCCGGCGAGTACCTGCTCGACGACCTGCGCGAACGCCGGGAAGATCGGGTTGGTGAGCTCGGGGATCACCAGGCCCACCAGGCCCGCGCTGCGGCGCTTCAGGCGCACGGGACGCTCATAGCCGAGGACGTCGAGCGCGGCGAGGACGCGCCGCCGGGTGGCGGCGGCCACCCCCGCCTTGCCGTTGAGCACCCGGCTCGCGGTGGCCTCGCTGACCTCGGCCTGCGCGGCGATGTCCGCGAGCCGCGGGGCGCCTCGGTCGGCGTCCCGCGGCGGGGCGTGGGTCACACCGCCCACCAGGCGGTGGTGTCCGCCGGCAGCTCGACGTCGGCGCCAGCCGCCTCGATGTCGCCGCTGGCCAGGAGCAGTCGGCCGGGGGCGGCCAGGCGCACGGGCGCGCCGGTGGTGTTCGCGGTGCACACGAACCCGGGGCGGCCGAAGGCGAGGACGCCCTCGGGCGCGTCGAGCCACTCGATCGCGTCGCCCGCTCCGAGCTCGGGGCGCGTGCGGCGCACGCGCAGGGCCTCGCGGTACAGCTCCAGGGTCGATGCGGGGTCGCCGGTCTGCGCCTGCACGCTCAGCTCGCCCCAGCCCTCGGGCTGCGGCAGCCAGCTGCCGCCGTCGCCGAAGCCGTACGAGGAGCCGTCCTTGGTCCAGGGGATCGGCACCCGGCAGCCGTCGCGGAAGCCGTCCTGGCCCTGGGCCCGGTGGAAGGAGGGGTCCTGGCGGGCCTCGTCGGGCAGGTCGGTGACGTCGGGCAGGCCGAGCTCCTCGCCCTGGTAGAGGTAGGCGGAGCCGGGAAGGGCCAGCATCAGGAGGCTGGCGGCGCGGGCGCGGCGCAGGCCGAGCGCGCGGTCGCCGGGGGTGCGCAGCTGGGTGCCGAGCCCGGCGGGGTTGGCGAAGCGCGTGGCGTGCCGGGTGACGTCGTGGTTGGAGAGCACCCAGGTGGCGGGGGCGGCGACGGGGCGCATCGCGGCGAGCGAGGAGTCGATGACGGCGCGCAGCTCGGCGGCGTCCCAGTGGGTGCCCAGGTACTGGAAGTTGAAGGCCTGGTGCATTTCGTCGGGCCGCACGTACAGGGCGGTGCGCTCGACGGTGGGCGTCCAGGCCTCGGCGACGAGGACGCGCTCGTCGCCGTACTCGGCGAGGATGCGCCGCCAGCTGCGGTAGATCTCGTGCACGCCGTCCTGGTCGAAGAACGGCATGCGGTCGTTGCCGAGCAGCTTCAGCTGGTCGGCGCGGCCGATGTCGGGCAGCCCCGGGGCCTTGACCAGGCCGTGCGCGACGTCGACGCGGAAGCCGTCGACGCCCATGTCGAGCCAGAACCGCAGGATGGAGCGGAACTCGTCGCGTACGGCGGGGTGGTCCCAGTTGAAGTCGGGCTGCTCGGGGGCGAACAGGTGGAGGTACCAGGCGCCGTCGTCGGTGCGGGTCCAGGCGGGTCCGCCGAAGATGGACTCCCAGTCGTTGGGCGGCAGTTCGCCGTGCTCGCCCTTGCCGGTACGGAAGTGGTAGCGCTCCCGCAGCGGCGACCCCGGGCCCTCGCGCAGGGCGCGCTGGAACCAGTCGTGCCGGTCGGAGGAGTGGTTCGGCACGAGATCGACGATGACGCGCAGGCCGAGGCCGTGCGCGTCGCGGATCACGGCGTCGGCGTCGTGGAGGGTGCCGAACACGGGGTCGATGGCGCGGTAGTCGGCGACGTCGTAGCCCGCGTCGGCCTGCGGCGACGCGTAGAACGGGCTGAGCCAGACGGCGTCGACGCCGAGGTCTTTCAGATACGGCAGGCGGGCGCGGATGCCCGCCAGGTCGCCCATGCCGTCGCCGTCGCCGTCGGCGAAGCTGCGCGGATAGACCTGGTAGATCACCGCGCCGCGCCACCAGTCCGTGCGCGTACCGGAGGCGGGGGCGGCAGAGGCAGCGAGATGCTGGGTCATGTCTTCCCTGTGAGGTGGAGGCGAAGGGGCGGGGCGGGGGTCAGGACTTCGTGGCACCGGCGGTCAGGCCGGAGACGAGGTGGCGCTGCACCAGGCCGAAGATGACGGCGGCGGGCACGGCCACGATCACGGCGGCGGCCGTGAGCGAGCCCCAGTCGCTGGTGTACTGGTTGACGAAGGTCTGCAGGCCGCCCGCGAGGGTGAGGTTCTCCTCGCCCGTCATGAACGCGGAGGCGTAGGCGACCTCGGCCCAGCCGGTGATGAAGCTGTAGAAGCCGGTGACGGCGAGGCCGGGCTTGGCCAGGGGCAGGATGAGCCGCCAGAAGGTGCCGAACGGGTTGAGTCCGTCGACGCGGCCCGCCTCGTCGATCTCCACCGGGATGGTGTCGAAGTACCCCTTCATCATCCACGCGCTGAACGGCACGGCGATCGTCAGATAGGTGAGGACCAGGCCCATGGGCTGGTTGAGGAGTTCCAGGCGCGCGAGCAGGTTGTACAGCGGCACGATGAGCACGGCGACCGGGAACATCTGCGTGATGAGCAGCAGCCACATCAGGGGTCGCATGCCGGGGAACTTGAACCGGCTGACCGCGTACCCGGTGGTCGCGGAGATGAACACGCCGATGACCGTGGTCAGGCCGACGACGAACAGGGAGTTGCCGACCCAGTCGAGGAACTTGGTGTCGTTCAGGACGTGGTCGTAGTTGCCGAACGTGAAGTCCTTCACCAGGGCCGTGGAGAACGCCTCGCTCTGCGGCTTGAAGGAGGTGACGACCAGCCACAGCGGCGGCAGGACCGCGATGAGGCTGGCGATCAGCAGGGTGGTGTGCAGGGCGACGGAGGCGAGCGGTCCGCGCTCGCCGCGCGGCCGCGGCTTGCTGTTGCGCAGGGTCACCACACGTCTCCTTGCTTGCGGAGCGCGCGGCGGTAGACCACCGCGAAGAGCGTCAGGAGCAGCAGGATGAGCACGCCCCAGGCAGCGGACCCGGCGAAGTCGCGGGGGCTGACGACGAAGGACAGGCGGTAGGCGTACGTCACCAGGATCTCGGTGGCGTCGCCCGGGCCGCCCCGGGTGAGCAGGAAGATCACCGGGAACATGTTGAAGGTCCAGATGGCGCTGATCAGGACCACGGTCGTGGCGACGGGCCTGAGGCCGGGCAGGGTGATGTGGCGGAAGCGCTGCCAGGCGTTCGCGCCGTCCATCTCGGCGGCCTCGTAGAGCTCGCCGGGGATGGACTGGAGGCCGCCGAGCATGGCGACGAGCATGAACGGCACGCCGAGCCAGACGTTGACGGCGATCACCGAGAGCTTCGCCCAGGTGGGGTCGTTGAGCCACGGGACGGCGTCGAAGCCGCCGCCTTCGAGGACCTTGTTGAGGACGCCGTTCTTCTCGTTGAAGAGCAGCCGCCAGGTGAAGACGGAGACGAAGGCGGGCACCGCCCAGGGCAGGATGAGCGCCATCCGGTAGAGGGAGCGGCCCTTGAGCTTGCGGTTGAGCAGGTTGGCGAGGACCAGGCCGAGCGCGAACGACAGGGCGACGCAGGACACCGTCCACACCACGGTCCAGGTGAGGCGGTCCCAGAAGACGCCGTCGTCGAGGATCGTCTTGTAGTTGTCCAGGCCGACCGATTCGTACGTCGCCGGGATGTGGTTGACGCCGATGGTGCGCTCGACGTTGGCCTCGTTGGCGTTCGTCGTCGACAGATAGACGCCGCGGAGCAGCGGGTAGCCGACGATGACGCCGATGACGGCGACCACGGGGGCGACCATGGCCCAGGCGTACCAGTGCGTGCTCAGCGCCCTGCGCAGGCGTCCGGGGTTCTTGTCCGCGCGGGGGCCGCGGCCGCGGACGCGCTTGGCGTCCGCGGCCGCGGCGGCCCGGGGGCCGCTCTCGACAGCCATCGCTACTTGTAGTCCTTGAGGAGCTTGCGGTAGGCGTCGCCGATGTTCCCGGCGCCGTCGTCGGGCGAGGTCTTGCCGCTGAGCACCTTCTGCATCTCCAGGCGGATGGGCTCGAACAGCGAGTTGGCCTCGGGGATCCAGGGCCGCTGCACGGACTTGTCGACGGCCGGCTTGAAGAACTGCACCATCTGGTTGCCCTTGACGGACTTCGCCGCGTAGACGGAAGAGCGGGTGGGCAGCAGGCTGAGCTTCTCGGTGGTCTGCTGCTGCACCTTCGCCGAGCTCATGTACTTGATGAACTCGTAGCTGGCGTCGAGGTTCTTGGAACCGGCGTACGCGGCGAGGTTCCAGCCGCCCTGCGGCGAGGCCTGCCGGGCGCTGCCGCCGGGCACGGGGGCGACGCCGAGGTTGGCCTTGTCGTCCTTGAACTGCTTGCCCTGCAGGGCGCCTTCGATGGACCAGGGACCGTCGAGCGCCATGGCGACGTCGCCGTCCTTGAAGGCGTTCAGCTGGTTGTTGTAGCCGTCGCTCGCGTCGGTGACGGCGGCCTTGGAGTCGACGAGGTCCTTCATGACCTCGAAGGCCTTGCCGCCCTCGGCGTCGTCGACGGTGACCTCCTTCTTCTTGGTGTCGAGGAGGTCACCGCCCTCGCCGTAGAGGTAGGGCAGGTAGAAGTAGGGGTCGTCGCCGCGCAGGTAGAGACCGGTCTTGCCGGACTTCGACTTGATCTTCTTGGCGGCGGACTTCACGTCGGCGAAGGTCTTGGGGACCTCGACGCCCGCGTCCCTGAGCATCTTCTTGTTGTAGAAGAGCGCGAGGGTGTCGATGGTCTGCGGGGCCGCGTAGGTCTTGCCCTTGAACTTGGTGCTGGCGGCGGCCTGCGGCAGGAAGTCGCCCGGCTTGTCGAGGGCGGGGGTGCCCTCCAGCGGGGCCAGGTAGCCGAGGTTGGCGAAGTCGGCGACCCAGGCGACCTCGGTGCGCATCACGTCGGGGGCACCGGAGTTGCCGCCCGCGGCGTTCTTGAACTTGGCGTTGGCCTCGCCGAACGGCACGTTCACGTAGTTGACCTTCACCCCGGGGTGCAGGTCCTCGAAGCCCTTGGCGAGCTTCTCGTACGTGGCCTTCTCGGCGTCGTTCGAGGTGTCCCAGAACGTGACGGTTCCGGACAGCTTGCCGCCGCTCTTCTTGCCGCCGTCGCCGTCGTCGCCGCCGCACGCCGCCGCCGTCATCGTCAGGGCGGCGACCAGTGCGGTGGCCGCTATGCCACGCCGCATGTGAACTCCTTCAACTGGGCCCGGAAGGGTCCGGAACGATCCCGGAATGAGGGGAGACGAAAGGGGTGCCTCCTGAGGGCCGCACTCGACGCGGCGCCGGGTTGGCAGGAACGTAACAGGCTTGAAAACGTCTCGAAAGACCTTGCGGCGATTTTCTGCAAGAGATGACGATCGTTACCGCCGTGTGTCCTGCGGGTTGCGGGCACCGCCCGGCAGGGCTTGCCGCAAGCTTGCGCAAGCGATGGGCAAGAGGCGGCCCGGCCGGTACAGTCCCGTGCATGACCGCACGGCTCGTCGACATCGCAGCTCAGGCAGGGGTCAGCGAAGCCACCGTCAGCCGTGTGCTCAACGGCAAGCCCGGGGTGGCCGCGGCCACCCGCGAGGCCGTCCTCGCCGCGCTCGACGTGCTCGGCTACGAACGGCCCGTCCGGCTGCGCCGACGCGGCAGCGCGGGCCTGGTCGGCCTGATCACGCCCGAGCTGGACAACCCCATCTTCCCCGCGCTCGCCCAGGTCATCGGGCAGGCCCTGACCCGCCAGGGGTATACGCCGGTGCTCGCCACCCAGACCCCGGGCGGCTCCACGGAGGACGAGCTCACCGAGATGCTGGTGGACCGGGGCGTCGCCGGGATCATCTTCGTCTCGGGCCTGCACGCCGACACCACCGCCGACATGGGGCGCTACGCGGCGCTGCGCGCCCAGGGCGTCCCCCATGTCCTGGTCAACGGCTTCGCGCCCGGCGTCGACGCGCCCTTCGTCTCCACCGACGACCGGGCGGCGGTCCAGCTGGCCGTGCGGCACCTGGCCTCGCTCGGCCACACCCGCGTCGGCCTCGCGGTGGGCCCCAGGCGCTTCGTGCCGGTGGTCCGGAAGATCGAGGGCTTCCACGCGGGGATGCGCGAGCGCTTCGGCCTCGGCCCCGAGGAGGCCGAGAAGCTCGTCGAGCACTCCCTGTACACCCTGGAGGGCGGGCAGGCCGCGGCCGCCGCGCTCATCGCCCGCGGCTGCACCGGCATCGTCTGCGCCAGCGACATGATGGCCCTCGGCGCCATCCGGGCCGCGCGTCACCAGGGCCTGGACGTGCCGGGCGACGTCTCGGTGGTCGGCTTCGACGACTCCCCGCTCATCGCCTTCACCGACCCCCCGCTGACGACCGTCCGCCAGCCCGTCCAGGCCATGGGCCAGGCGGCCGTGCGCACCCTCCTGGAGGAGGTGGGCGGCACCCCCGCCCCGCACAGCGAGTTCGTGTTCCTGCCGGAGCTGGTGGTCCGGGGCTCGACGGCTTCGGGACGGCGGGGCTGACGGCCCGCGGGGCGACGCCGCGTCAGGGGCGCGCGGCGAGACCGGGCCCCTTCGGGACCCCTCACGAACCTTCGGCGCCGTCCCCCCGCCCGGGTACCCTATTTGCATGGACGCGCAAGAACTGTCGTGGGACGCCGAGGCCGCGGACCGCGCCGTGACCGTGCTCAAGGCCGTGGCCGACCCCTCCCGCTACCGCCTGCTGTGGGCGCTCAGCCAGCGGGAGCTCCCGGTCAGCGCGCTGGCCGAACTGCTCGGCGCCCATGTGGCCGCGACGTCCCAGCACCTGGCGAAGCTGCGCGCGGCCGGTCTCGTGGTGCCGCGCCGCGAGGGGACGCGGATCTACTACCGCGCCGCGGAGGTGCGGGGCCTGCTGGAGGAGGCGGCCCTGGCGGCGGCCGCCACCGCCGCGGACGGCGCGCGGCCCGCCCCCGGCGCCGAGCCCCCCGCGGTCGCCGAAGAAGCCCCGGCCCGCACCCCGAAGACGGCCGCCCGCGCGGTCCGGACGCCACGACGGCGCCCGGCGGCCGGGCACTAGGAAGCGGCCGGGGGCGCGCTGTCCGCGTCCAGACGGTACTCCTCGGGGTCGGCGTCGTACGCGTACAGCTCCCCGTACCGGCCCCAGTCGGTGGCCGTCTCCAGTTGGCGTTCCACCTGCTCGCTCGTGAAGTGGTGGGCGAGCAGATCGCGGAAGAACCCGGCGCGGACCGTGCCCTCGGGGCGGCGGCGCAGGCTGCCCGCGATCAGCTTCACCAGCGGGACTTCCAGGGCGGCGCGGGCGAACAGCGGCTTGGAGGCCTGCACGTCCGCCCCGGCGAACGCGGCGCCCGTCTCGGTCAGGACCAGGTCGTCGCCGTCGACTCCGGCGAAGCCGAGCAGGTCCAGGGCGTCGACCTGGGGCAGCAGGTCGTCCACGTCGAGGCCGAGGTCGTCGGCGAGGTCGGCGAGGTCGCAGCGGCCGCCGCGGTGGGCGACCAGCTCCGCGAGCCCTGACAGGCCGTCGACGGTGGCCGCGGGCAGCGGGGCGTTGGCGACGGTCCGCTTGTCGAGGCCGGGGGCCTCGGTGCGGCCGGGGATGCGGGTCTCGCGGGCGCGGCCGGTCATGACGCGGTAGACCCGGTCGATGAGCTCCTCGAACGCGGGCGCGTTGCGGTCGCGCGGCCGCTCCAGGCCCACCTCGATGGTTTCGCGGAGGGTGCCGTAGGGGCGGGAGCCGAGGATGACGACGCGGTCGGCCATCAGGACGGCCTCCTCGATGTTGTGGGTCACGAGGACCACGGCCCGGGTGGGGAACTGCCCGGACTCCCACAGCTCCATCAGCTCGCCGCGCAGGTTCTCGGCGGTGAGGACGTCGAGCGCGGAGAACGGCTCGTCCATCATCAGCACGTCCGGCTCGACGACGAGGGCGCGGGCGAAGCCGACGCGCTGGCGCATGCCGCCCGACAGCTCCTTCGGATACGCGGACTCGAAGCCGTCGAGGCCGATCAGGTCGATGGCCTGGACGGCGGCGCGGGCCCGGTCGGCGGCGGGCACGCCGCGCGCCTCCAGGCCGAGTTCGACGTTCTGCTGCACCGTCAGCCAGGGCAGCAGCGCGAAGGTCTGGAACACCATGGCGGTGCCCGGGTTGGCGCCGGTGAGCGGCTCGCCGCGGTAGGCGACGGAGCCGGAGCTCGCCGGGACGAGCCCGGCCAGGCAGCGCAGCAGCGTGGACTTGCCCGAGCCGGACTTGCCGAGCAGCGCGACGATCTCCCCGGCGCGGATCTGGAGGTCGATGCCCGCGAGGACGGGCAGTTCGCCGTCGGCGCCCGCGTACGACTTGGTGAGTCCCGCGGCCTCGATGAGGACCTCGCCGTCGGCGGCGCGCGGGGGCCGGGCGGCGGGCGGGGTGGGGGCGGTGGGGCGCAGGGCGCGCAGGGCCTTGAGTGCCATGAGGGGGGCTCCAGTTCTTCGGGGCGCTTCCCTCTCCGGAGGGCCGTGGGAAGCGGAGGTCTGTGGGTGTGCGGGGGCGGCGGTCAGAGCGCGTAGCGGTGGTCGGCCAGGCGGTACAGGCGGCGCCACACAAGGCGGTTGAGCGCCACGACGTACAGGCTCATCACGGCGACGCCCGCGATGAGGTGCGGGAAGTCCCCGTCGGCGGTGGCCCGCGCGATGTACGCGCCGAGCCCGGTGGCGGTGAGCGTGGTGCCGCCGAAGGTGACGACCTCGGAGACGATGGAGGCGTTCCAGGCGCCGCCGGACGCGGTGATGCCGCCGGTGACGTACGCGGGGAAGACCCCCGGCAGGATCAGCCGCTGCCAGCGCTGCCAGCCGCGCACGCCGAGGTCGTCCATGGCCTCGCGCAGGTCAGTGGGGATCGACATGGCCCCGGCGATGGTGTTGAAGAGGATGTACCACTGGGCGCCGAGCGCCATCAGGAGGATGCCGCCGACGTCGATGGACAGGCCGGTCTTCAGGAAGAACCAGACGGCCAGCGGGAAGAGGAAGTTGGCGGGGAAGGACGCCAGGACCTGGACGACGGGCTGGGCGATCCGGGTCAGGCGCGGCGAGAGGCCGATCCGTACCCCGATGGGCACCCAGACGACGGTGGCGGCGGCGACGAGCACGACGACGCGGGCGAGGGTGGCGAGGCCGAGCAGCAGCGGCTCGCCGAACACGCCGAGCCCGGTGCGGTCGTGCAGATAGCCGCCGAGGTCGGCCAGGCCCCACACGATGAGGCCGCCCGCTACGAGGGCGAAGGCGATGTCGCCGGTGCGGCGCCGCACCGGGTCGTGGGACAGCGGCCGGTCGTCGGTGCCGAGGACGCGGGCGGCCCGGCCGAGGGCGCGGCCCACCGGGCGCAGGGCGGCGCCGAGCAGGCGGGGCCAGTGGGAGCGGCGCAGGAGGTCGAGCACGAAGGAGCGCTGCACCTCGCTCGCCTCGGACTGCTCGTTCTTGAACCGCTCGGCCCAGGCGGTCAGCGGCCGCCAGAACAGGAAGTTCACGCCGATGACCATGACGGCCATGGTGAGGATGGCCAAGCCGACCTTGCCGAGGTCGCCGTCGGTGACGGCGGCGCCCGCGTAGGAGCCGACGCCGGGCAGCGCGTACTCCTTGTTGTTGACGCTGATGGCCTCGGACGCGACGAGGAAGAACCAGCCGCCGCCGAAGCTCATCATGCCGTTCCAGACCAGGCCGATCATCCCGGCCGGGACCTCGACCTTCCAGAACCGCATCCACTTGGTGAAGCGGAACGACCGTGAGAGCTCGTCGAGTTCACGGGGCAGCGAGGTGAGGGACTGGTAGAAGCCGAACGTCATGTTCCACGCCTGCGAGGTGAAGATCGCGAAGATCGACGCGCACTCCAGGCCGAGCATCGAGCCGGGGAACAGCGCGAGGAACCCGGTCACCGCGACCGTCAGGAAGCCGAGCACGGGCACGGACTGCAGGATGTCGAGGGCGGGGATGAGGATGCGCTCGAGGCGGCGGCTCTTGGCGGCCGCGTAGGCGTACACGAAGGTGAAGACGGTCGAGGCGGCGAGCGCCACGAACATGCGGAGCAGCGAGCGCGCGGCGTCGTAGGGCAGCCGCGCCGGGTCGGTGTCCACGGCCACCGACCGCTCGGCGGAGAAGCGGACGGTGGTGCCCTGGCCGACCCGCAGGACGAGGTAGAGCAGCACCAGGACGGCCGCGGCGACGGCCACGTCCACCCAAGTCATACGGGAAAGGCGCCCTGCGAACCGGGAGGCGAGCGGGGCGCGGGGGGCGCCGCCAGGGGTCCGGAACGTCATCACAACAACCTCCGACCACACTGTGGGCACAGCGGACCCCGGGCCGCGACCGCAGGGCGGGCACGGCCGCGTGGGGGTGCCGCGCGGGCCTCAGTGTGCGTTAGGGAATGGCAAGCGGGATCAGAAGCCGCCGCGGAGGCGGCGGTCGCTACTGGGAGGTTCCGCGCTCATGGCCGCCTCCTTCAGTGATGCCGGGCGGCCGGGGGCCGCGACGCGAGCAGGGAAGGGCGAGCCCCGGTCCGGTCACGGCCGGGGCGCCTCCGGAAGTGTGCGCCTCTTTGCGTCGATACGCAAATAAGCACTCACCCCCGCCACGGACGGGCACCCTCGGCATCCACTCCTTTGTGCATAGTTGCGCAACTATGCAACTATGGGCACGTCCCGACGACACGTACGACCGCGCCACCGGGAGGTGCCGCCATGCAGACCCTGACCACACTCGACTTCGCCGTCCGCCTGGGGACGGGCGTCGGCTGCGGCGCCCTCATCGGCGTGGAACGCCAGTGGCGCGCCCGCATGGCGGGCCTGCGCACCAACGCGCTCGTCGCCGCGGGGGCCACCCTGTTCGTGCTCTACAGCGAGGCGATGGCCGACCCCACCAGCCCCACCCGCGTCGCCTCCTACGTCGTCTCCGGCGTCGGCTTCCTCGGCGGCGGCGTCATCATGCGCGAGGGCGCCTCGATCAGCGGCCTCAACACGGCCGCCACGCTGTGGTGTTCGGCGGCCGCGGGCGTCCTGGCCGCGTCCGGGCGCCTGGCCCTCGCGCTGCTCGGCGCGGCCGCGGTCGTCGTCGTCCACCTGGTCCTGCGGCCCACCAGCCGCCTGATCGACCGCGCCCCGCGGGGGAACGCCGACGCCACCACCCAGGTCACCTTCCACGTCACCTGCGACCGCCGCGACGAGGCCCATGTCCGCGCGCTGCTCATCCAGCTCCTGAGCAGCACCGCCCCGCGCCTCGACGGGCTGCGCATCCGCCGCGGCGAGGACGAGGGCACCACGGCGCTCGAAGCCGCCGTCACCCTCGACGGCGCCCCGGGCGCCGACATGGAGCACCTGGTGACCCGGCTCTCCCTGGAGCCCGGCGTCCGCGACCTGCACTGGCACTTGGCCGACCAGGACGAGCAGGCGCGGGCCGAGCGCGACGCGCTGGTCTGACCGGACCGCGGCGGCCGGGCCCCTCGGCGGCGGACACCCGTCCGCCCACGACGTGAACCCGGCCCGCCCTCAGTGTCGCTGACGCCACGTCACCGTTCGAACGGCGGGCGCTCCCCGCGACCGCCGAAGGCCTCGCGCCACCCCTGGCCCGCAGGTGGGCCAGGCGCCGACGGGTGGTTAAAGTCGTTCTATCACCGCTGGTCGAGGGGGCGATCGCGGTCGGCGCGAGGCGGAAGTCCTGGGGAGGGCGTGCAGTACATGAGTCGTCGCTCTAGCGGTCTGGTCGGAGTCTGGGCCGAGGTGCAGCGTCAGCACCAGCGCCAGTTGGAGGCCGAGGCCAGAGCGCGCAGGGAGCGGGAACGGCAAGCTCGCGCGCACCAACGCCAGCAGGACCGGGACTACCGCGCCTACCGCCAGGCGGAGGCCCGCCGCCGGACCGAGGAGCTCGAGGCCCGGGTCGAGGCGCTGACGGGGCTGCTCGCCGCCGGGTGCCTGGCCCCGGCGTTCAGCGCGGCGGAGCTGCTGCGCCCCGAGGTCGTGGAGCCGTTCGCGCCGGGGGCGCTCGCGGTGCCGGTACCCCTGCCCGACCAGCGGCACTACCAGGCGCAAGGAGGCTGGACGGCGCGCGGCAGGGCCCAGGCGCAGGCCGAGGCCCACGCCCGGTACGAGCGCGACTGGTACGCGGCGCGGGACGCGGAGGAGCGGCGCGGGCGGCAGCTCGCGGAGCTCCAGGGGCGCTACCGGCGGTGGGCCGACGGCCAGCTGGCGGAGGTCCGCGCCCACAACGCGGGGGTCGCCGAGGTCGTGGCGGGCGTCAGGCGCGGCGACGCGGAGGCCGTGGTGGAGTACTTCTCCGCCGCGCTGTACGCCTCCGGCGTCTGGCCCGAGGGCTTTCCGCGCCAGGTCACCGCGGCCTACGACCGGGCGGCGCGGCGCCTGGTCATCGACTGGGAGCTGCCGGGCCACGACGTCGTCCCGCGGGCACGGTCCGTGCGGTATCTGCCCAGCACCGACGAGGACAAGGAGACCGCGCGCCCGGTCACCCAGCGCCGGGCGCTGTACCGCGACGTCATCGCGCAGTGCGCGCTGCTCGTCCTGCGCGACCTCTTCGCGGCGGACGAGCACGAGGCGCTGCGTTCGGTGTCCCTGAACGGCTTCGTGGACGACCACGACCCGGCGACGGGCAGGCGCGGCCAGATCTTCCTGGTCACCGTCCTCGCCCCGCGCGCCGCGTTCCTCGACCTGCGCCTGGAGCAGGTGGACGCGGTGAGCTGCCTGACCGACGGGCTGCGCGGACGCCTCGCGGCGCGGCCGGACCAGCTGACCGCCGTGCGCCCGGCGCAGCGCCCCGAGGACGTCGGCGCCCACGTCGTCACCCATGGCGGCCACGGCGGCGCGCCGGGCGCGGACGGCGGCACCACCGGCGGGGACGGCGGCGCCGCGGGCGCGGGCGAGGAGCCCGATCTGCACGCCATGGACCCGATCGCCTTCGAGTCGCTCGTCGCCGACCTCTTCCGCGCCATGGGCATGCGGGCGGTGATGACGGAGCGCTCCAACGACGGCGGCGTGGACGTCGACGCCACCGATCCCACGCCGATCCGCGGCGGCCGGATCGTCGTGCAGGTCAAGCGCTACCGCAACACGGTTCCCCCCACGGCCGTGCGCGACCTGTACGGCACGGTCCAGGACCGGGGCGCCAACAAGGGCGTCCTGGTCACCACGTCCGGGTTCGGGCCCGGCTCGTACACGTTCGCCAGCGGCAAGCCCCTGGAGCTCGTCTCGGGCCCCGAGCTCGTGGACCTGCTGCACCGGCACGGGCTCCGCGGCCGCCTCGGCGACGGCCGGGGCGCGCCCGCCGCCGCTCCCCCGCGGCCCGCTCCCGAACCGGCCGACTACAGCGTCCTCGGCCTGTCCTGGTCCGGCTCCGTCGCGCTCGACGTCTGCGCCCTGGTGTGCTCCGGCGACCGCGTCCTGAGCGACGAGCACTTCGTGTTCTTCAACAACCCCCGCACGCCCGACGGCGCGGTCCGGGCGCAGCCCGCCACCGCGCCCGACCGGGCCGCGCTGCTCGTCTGCTTCGACGCCCTGCCCGCGGCGGCGGACCGGCTCGCCCTGGTGGCCGCGATCGACCCCGAGGCCGATCCGCACGCGGACCTGTCGGGCTTCACCGACGCCCGCATCCGCCTCCTCGACCCGCGCCTCGCCGAGCTCGGCCGCCTTGAGGTCTCCGAAGGCCGCCCGCGCGAGACCGCCCTGGTCCTCGGCTCCTTCCGCCGCCGGGCGAGCGGCGACTGGGACTTCGTCCTGGGCGGGAAGGGGTACACCGGCGGCTTGGAGCAGCTCCTTCCGGACTACGGGATCGCGGTGGAGTAGGGCCGCGCCGGGCGCGCTCACGCTCCGGCGAGCCGCCGCGCGACCTCGCCCAGGCCCTCCTTCAGGGCCGCGAGCTGCTCGCGGTCGAGTACGTCGATCAGGTGGGCCCGGACCACATCGACGTGGCCAGGGGCCGCCGCCGCCAGGCGCGCGCGGCCCTCGTCGGTCAGGACGGCGTAGACGCCGCGCACGTCGGCGGCGCAGGAGCGCCGCCGCACCAGACCCGCCTTCTCCAGCTGCGTGACCTGGTACGTGAGCCCGCTCTTGCTGGTCAGGACCACCGCCGCGAGCTCGGTCATGCGCAGCTCGCCGCCCGCGGCCGCGGACAGCCGCACCAGCACCTCGTACTGCAGGTGGGACAGGCCCGACTCGTCCTTCAGCTGTTCCTCGATCCGCCGGTTGAGGAGCGCGCCCGCGGTCAGGAAGGCCTGCCAGGCGGCCATCTCGTCGTCGTCGAGCCATCGTGTGTCGGGCATGGGGCCAGCGTACGCCCTGTTGTTCAAATTCAAATCATCAACTACCTTCGAGGTGTGGTTCAAATTTGAACCCACCTGTTCGCGCCCGCCCCGTCCGCGCCCGGCGCGCGCCGCACCCGCAAGGAGCGACCATGACCACCGCACCCCCCGAGCGCATGCCGTCCCTGTTCCTGAGCCACGGTGCCCCCACCCTCGCCGAGGACGCCGTCTGGCCGGACCAGCTGGCCCGCTGGGGCGCGGACCTGCCCCGGCCGACGGCGATCCTGATGGTCTCCGCGCACTGGGAGGAGGCCCCGCTCGCCCTCGGCGCGACCACCGTGGTCCCCCTCGTCTACGACTTCTGGGGCTTCCCCGAGCACTACTACTCCGTGCGGTACGCCGCCCCGGGCGCCCCCGAGCTCGCCGAGAAGGTCCGCAAGCTGCTGCGCGGGCCTGGCACGCCGGTGCAGGACCTGCCCGACCGGGGCCTGGACCACGGCGCGTACGTACCGCTGCGCGAGATGTACCCGGACGCGGACGTCCCGGTCCTCCAGGTCTCCCTGCCGACCCTGGACCCGCGCAAGCTGATGGACATCGGCCGCAAGCTGGCGCCGCTGCGCGACGAGGGCGTCCTGATCGTCGGCAGCGGGCACTTCACGCACAACCTGCGGGCCATCAACCCCGACAACCAGGTGCCCGCCGTCCTCGCCGAGTTCGACGACTGGGGCGGGCGGGCCCTGGCGGCGGGCGACGTGGACGCCCTGCTCGACTTCGCGCACAAGGCGCCCGGCGCCCGCTACGCCCACCCCCGCGAGGAGCACTTCGTGCCGCTCGCGGTCACGCTCGGCACGGCGGTGGACGACGTGCGCGCGCAGCGCAGCGTCATCGAGGGCACCTGGCTCGGGCTCTCCAAGCGGTCGGTGCAGTTCGGCTGAGGCCGCGCCGCGCGGGCGCGCGTCAGGCCCGGTGGCTCCAGCCCCGGTCGGTGCGCACCAGCTCCGTGAAGCCAAGGTCCGTCATCCGGGCGAGGGCGGCCGCGTCATCGGCCGACTCATAGGCGAGCAGCCGGTCGGCCCCGGCCAGGCGCAGCCAGCGCGCGGCCTCGCCGAGGAGCCAGCCATCGAGCCCGGTGCGCCCGCTGAGCCCGTCGATGCCATCGAGGCCACCGCCGCCGGGGCCCGGCTCGACGTGGAAGTTGCCGACGTCCGCCAGGGAGCCGTCGCGGGCCTGGCGTTCGGGGCGGCCGAGCGCGGTGTCGACCTCGATGAAGCCGAGGTCGCGGCCGTCCAGGTGCGCCGTGAAGCGGGTGCCGCACTCACCGAGGGTGCGGCGGACGGCGAGCCCGGGGACCGGGGCCTTCGGGCTCGCCAGGTCCGCGACGGCGGCGATGAGGATCACCTCCGTGTCGCCGGTGTGCCGGAACCCGGCGCGCTCATAGGCGGCGCGCACGTGCGGCCAGGCCCGGGGCAGTCCGTAGACGGCGGGGGCGGGCAGGGCGCCGTCGGCCTGCCGCACCCGGACGCGCCAGCGGGTCAGCTGGGCCAGACAGGCGCTCATCAGCAGGTCGGCGGCGGCATCCGCGTCGGGCCAGAAGGACGCGGGCGGGTGCGCCACGAACCAGTCGATCACGCCGGCGCCGCGGAAGTCGGCGCCGACCTCGTCGTCGTCGCGGTAGCGCAGCAGATGCGCGGCGGCCACCACGAACGACCGCTGCTCGGCCACGAGCGTGACCCGCTCGGCCACCCAGGGGTCGGTGATGAATTCGTCCGGCTGGCGCTCCAGCTGGCCGAGCACGGTGTTCACGGAGACGGAGACACCGGGCACGACGGCGGCCACGTGGGCGTTCACGAGCTCGGTGAGCTGGTCGCGGTCGGCGCGGCGGAAGGGGCGTACCTCAAGGGCGGACATGCGCGGTCCTCACAGTTCAGGGCCGGTCAGGCCTTGCTGATCACGGAGGCCGCCACCCGATGCGGTACGCCGACGATCATACGACGCGCTCCGGCGCCGCCGCCAGCGCCTTCGGCGCCGCCCGCACCGCGAGGTTGTTGTCGACGGTGAGGTGGGGGCGCAGCTCGATGCCGCCGTCGGCGGTGCGCGCGCTCGGGAAGACGTCGGTGCGGCGCCGGTCCACGATGTCGCCGCGCAGCCGCGCGACGGGGATGCTGTCGCCGTCCGTGTCGTACGGGTCCAGGCGGAGCTCCCACACCGCGTCGCCGCCGGGGTGGCCCTCGGCCAGGTCCGCGAGCGGGAGCGCGGTGGCGAAGCAGCCCGCCGCGTCGATCTGGCAGCGGGCGGACAGCGCGGCCTCGCCGCCGCGCAGCCGTGCCGTGAGGCGGTAGTGGTGGCCGTGGACCCCCTCGCCGCGGACCGTGCCGGTCAGCGCGATCGCGTCGCCGTCCACGGCCAGGGACTCCAGCTCGGCGTGGCCCGTCCGGCTCCAGGTGCGCAGGGAGAGGTAGCCGTCCTTGGTGCGGTAGGGGACGGCGGTCGCGAAGCCCGCGCCAGAGGGGTGCGGGGGCACGGCGGCGAGCAGGCGGCCGGTCTCCACCAGGCCCGCCCGCACCCGGCGGTGGCGGCGGCCCTTGCGCCCCTGCCGCAGATGGACGTTCCAGTAGCCCTCGGCCATGGGGCGGCCGCTGCGGTGCAGCATGAGCTTGACGTAACGGCCGTCGTCGGCGGTGACCCGGAACGGCAGCGGCACCTCCTCGTCGTCGGTGTCCATGCGCGGCCTGAGCACCAACTGCCAGTCCCCGTGGGCGAGTTCGGCTGTCGGCACCCGGAAGTAGAGCGAGCCGTCGGCGGCCACGCGGCAGCCCACGGCGACGGGCGGCAGCGCCTTGCCGAGCCAGGCGGCCACGCCGAGCCGCTCGCTGAGCGCGCCGAGGCGCTGGCGCGGGGTGCGGGCGGGCGCGGCGCGCCGGGCGCGGGCCTTGCGGCCGCCGGTGACGCCCGGCTTGAGGTCGTCGAGCAGGGCCTCGAACTGGGCGGCCGTGTGGTCCGGCAGGAAGCGGCGGGCCGACTGGATCGCGGCCTGGCCCATCCGGAAGCGCTCGGCGTCGTTCTCGATGAGACGGCACAGCGCGTCAGCGAGGCCCTTCTCGACGTCCTCGTCCGAGCCGCCCGCGGGGACGAGCAGGCCGTCCTGGCCGTGCGTGATGATCTCGCGCGGCCCGAAGTCGCAGTCCGTGCTCACCACCGGCACGCCCAGGCGCATGGCCTCCACGATGGTCATGCCGAAGGACTCGGTGGCGCTGGAGACCGCCGCGATGGCGCCCTTGGCCCACTCGGTGTCGATGGGGCTGTGCGCGTCGAGCAGCAGCACGCGGTCGTGCAGGGCGAGGTCGGCGACGAGGCGGCGCAGCTTGTCCTTCTCGCGGCCGCGGCCGTAGATCCGCAGGGTCCAGTCCGGGTGCTGTTCGGCGACCCTGGCGTAGGCCCGGATCAGCCGGTCGTAGCGCTTCACGGGGACGAGCCGGCCCGCGGCGACGATCGTCCTGGTGTCGCCCGACGAGGCCTCCGCGTCGGGGGCGGGGCAGCAGTTGGGGATGTGGGTGAGGCGGGTGGCGACGTCCGGGAGCGCCTGCCGGTAGGCGCGTTCGTCGCCGTGCGAGACGGTCACGAACGCGTCGAGGCGCGCGACGGCGGCGTCCTGGTCGCGGCGCAGGCCCTCGCCGTGGAAGTCGTGTGTGACGTGTTCCTGGCCAACGCGCAGATAGTCGGCGCGGCCGTGCTCGGCGAGGAAGCACACCAGGTAGGGGCGGGTGGCGACGACGACGTCCGCGTCCGTGCGGCGCAGCAGGTCGGCGAGCCGCTCCTCGCCGAGCCTGCTGGGCGGCGTCTTGCCCTTGTACATCAGGTCGTGCGGGCACACCGTGCCGGGCGTGGCCTGGTAGGAGTCGCGGCCGTCGGGGTGGCGGGAGCCGGGGCGCAGGTCGACCAGGGAGCGCAGGGTGACACCGGGGCCGAAGGGCAGGCTCGGGCGGTCGGCGGTGCGGTAGTACGAGACGATCTCGACCTCGTGGCGCTCGGCGAGCGCGGAGGCGAGGTTGGCCGTCGCCCGGATGGTGCCGCCGATGCCGTACGCGTTGTAGAGCAGGAAGGTGATCTTCATGAGGGGGCTGTCCCCTGACCCTTCGTTTCGTGTCGTTCCGCGGGTGGTGTGGTTGGTGCCGTAGATGGCGCCTCGCCCGAGATGTCCGTGGTCCTTACACCCTCCCCGTCGGAGGGTGTCGGAGGCATCCCGCCGGGGTCTGAACCCGGGGCGCCGAACGGCGGGAGCGACCCCCGCCGGTCGGCGGGGGTCAAAAGGGCCCTCAGGGGACGCGGTCCGCGACTTTGGTCGCGCGCCACAGGAGCCACTCCAGCGGGCCGCGGCGGAAGAGCCGCGACCAGAGCGCCGCGAACGCGGTGACGCCCACGACGAAGCCGAGCAGCGTGTACGCCGTCGGCCCCGGCAGCTCCTCCACGCCGAGGAAGCGGATGGCGAGGATGTGCAGCACGTACGCGGTCAGGGACATCGTGCCGACGGCGATCACGGGAGTGGCCAGGCGCCGGAGCCGGGGCAGCGCGTCGACGGCGATCAGGCACAGGGCGAGGACGGCGATGGCCACGCCCGTGTTCGCCACGATCGAGAGGGTCGTCTCGCTGTGCGGCGAGGCCACGAACAGCCAGCCCCAGGTGTCCTTCTCGGGCCAGCCCGCGACGTCGGACCACCACGCCGTGCGCATCCCGTTCCCGTCCGGCCAGCCCGCGCCGCCCAGCGCGTGCGCGACGCCCGGCAGGTGGTGCAGCGCCAGCCAGGACCCGCCGTAGCCGAGCACGGCCAGACCGACGCCGGTGACGGCGAGCCGGACGCGCACGGCCGCGTCGGCCAGGTCGAGCCGCGCCACGGCCATGCCCGCGATGACGAACGGCAGCCAGGACAGGGCCGGGTAGGAGCCGGTAAGCAGCAGCGAGACGGGGCCGTCCGCCGTGCGGGGCCAGGCCAGGGGGCCGGTGGAGCCGCCGCCGAGGGCGCCGTCGTAGTACACCGCCCGCAGCAGCAGGAACAGCAGCTGCGGCAGGACGAGGGCCGCGACCACGGCGATCTCGGCGAGCGTGCGCGCGGAGAGGCGGTACAGCGGCAGCGCGAGCAGGAAGTACAGGCCGTAGAAGGCGAGGATCACCTCGACCGGCGTGCCGCTCATGGTGAGCGCCGTGCCGAGCGCGAGCAGGACGACCGCGCGGATCACGACCTTGGCGACGGCCTGGCGCCCGGCGCGGCCGGTCTTCGGCACGCGGCGGCCGGTCATCAGGGCGAGGGAGAAGCCCGCGAGGAACGCGAACAGCGCGGACGACCTGCCGTGGGCGAGCTCCATCAGGAAGCCGAGCGCCCCGCCCGTGGTGGCCGGGTCGGGGCCCACGTGGGCGGCGTACATGCCGAAGACGGCGAGGCCGCGGGCGAGGTCGACGCCGATGAGCCGGCCGGTCGACCGCGCGCCGCCCACCGGCGCCGCAGCCGGTGCGGGCGCCGTGGCCACTGCGTTCTGTGTCATGCGGCTCAGCCTCGGCGGCGGGCGCGCCGCGGCGTATCCGGCAGTCGGCCACCGCCGCCCCGCCGCATGTCCCGTGTCTCCCCCCGAGCGGCTGGAACCGCCACGCCGGGTGGCTGCTGTCCGAGGCCGCCCCGGCGCGGCGGGCGGGGCGCGCGGCCTACAGTCGTAGGGGGACGATCACGGCGATCACGAGGGCGGTCCCCCTCGCGGGCGGCAGCGCCGCGGGACGACGACGGCGAGGCGGGACAGGCGTGATCCGGGTAGTGGTGGTGGACGACGAGGCCCTGGTGCGCTCGGGGTTCGAGAT
Source organism: Streptomyces sp. NPDC043996 (assembly GCF_056435225.1). NCBI lineage: Bacteria > Bacillati > Actinomycetota > Actinomycetes > Kitasatosporales > Streptomycetaceae > Streptomyces > Streptomyces sp. NPDC043996. Next base: position 792,393 of record NZ_JBWKEY010000002.1, read on the forward strand.
GATCCTGAACGCGGCCGGTGATCTGCGCGTCGTCGCGACGGCCGCCGGTGCCGACGCCGTGGACACCGTCCGCGGCGAGGACCCGGACGTCGTCCTGCTCGACATCCGCATGCCCGACGTCGACGGGCTCACCGTGCTGCGGGAGCTGCGGTCGCTGCCGAAGCCGCCGGTCGTGGCGATGCTGACCACGTTCGACACCGACGAGTACATCGTGACCGCGCTGCGCTCCGGTGCCGCCGGGTTCCTGCTCAAGGACACCGAGCCCGACCAGCTCGCCCAGCTCGTGCGCACCCTCGCCGCGGGCGGCGTGGTGATGTCCCCCAAGGCGTCCCGCTCCATGCTGCGGGCCCACCCGGGGCCCGGCGGCGGCGCGGCCTCCGAGGACACCGCCCGCGTGGGCCGTCTCACCGGCCGCGAGCGGGACGTGCTCGTGCTGATCGCCGAGGGCCTCACCAACGCCGACATCGGCACCCGGCTGCACCTGAGCGCGGGCACCGTCAAGGACCACGTGAGCGCCATCCTCACCAAGCTGAGGGTCGGCAGCCGCGTCCAGGCGGCCCTGCTGGCTGAGCGCGCCGGGCTCCTGGACCCGGGAGGTCCGGGGGCGGCGGACGACGTGGGTGCCGGGCCGAGGGAGACGCGGTGAGCGCGGCTCCGGGACCGGGCACCCGGACGGGACCGGCCGCGGACGACGGCGGTCAGGACCCGGCACAGGCCCCGCGCGCCACCGCGGCGGACCCCGCCGCCACCGGGGGCGCGGCCGCGCATCACGCACCCCGGCGGCCGCGGCCGTGGCGCGCGCGGCCCTGGCTCGCGGACGTGCTCGTCGTGCTCTGCGCGGCTGTCGACATCGGCCTCAACCTCAACGACACCTCTCCGCTCGTCCTCGCCTTCGCCGCCCTCGCCTGCGCCGCGCTCGTGCTGCGCCGCCGCTTCCCGCTCGCGGTGTTCCTGCTCACGGTTCCGGCCACGCTGACCATGGACGTCCTGGTCGCCCCGGTCACCGCCCTGTTCACGCTGGCCGACCGGACCCGTGACCGCAGGGTGCTCGGGGGGTGCGCGGTCCTCGCCGCCCTGGCGATGACGCTGCCCTGGCCGCTGACCGACATCGCGGCCGAGGACCAGACGTGGACGCTGATCTACTTCGTCTACACGCTTGCGACAGCCGTCGCCCCCGTGCTCCTCGGCCAGCTGACGCAGGCCCGCAGGGACCTCTCGCGCCGCCTCGCCGAGATCGGCGAGGCGCGCGAGCACGAGCGGGCGCTGCACGCGCAGGCCGCCCTCGCCCAGGAGCGCGCCCAGCTCGCCCGCGAGATGCACGACGTCGTCTCGCACCAGGTCTCCCTGATCGCGGTGCGGGCGGGCGCCTGGCAGGTCGCCGCCGCGGACGCGGACTCACGCGAGGCCGCCCGCACGATCCGCTCCCTGAGCGTGGCCACCCTCGACGAACTGCGGCACATGGTCACGCTCCTTCGCGCCTCCGGCGGCCGGGCCACCGAGCTCACCCCGCAGCCCACCCTCGCCGACCTCCGGGCCCTGGTCGCCTCCAGCGGCATCGACGCGGAGCTGACCGGCGCGCTCCCGCCCGACATCGCGACCCCCGCCCAGCGCACCGTCTACCGCACCGTCCAGGAAGCCCTCACCAACGTGCGCAAGCACGCGCCCGGCGCCCGCGCCACCGTCCACCTCTGGGACGAAGGCGACGCGTTCGGCGTGAGTGTCACCAACACCCCGCCGACCCGCCCCTCGCTGCCCCTGCCCGGCTCCCACCAGGGCCTCATCGGCCTGCGCGAGCGCGCGGAGCTCCTGCACGGCACGTTCGCCTCGGGCCCCACGCCGCAGGGCGGCTACCGGGTGACGCTCCGCGTGCCCGCCACGGACGGGTGAGGCTGTCCGGCCTCCCCCTGTGCGGCCCCCGCCCCGCGGCCTATACATGGAAGCCCACACAGGGCAGCCCACCGACGTGCCCTGACGTGCCCTAAGGAGCAGAAGCCCCGCATGGCCCTCTCGCCCCGCCACCGCTCCCGCCCCCGCGCCGCGCTCGCCATGTCCCCCGACGCCGCGGCCGCCGTCCTCGACGAGGAGGCCCTGGCCGCGCTCGACGACGTGTGCGCCCTCGAACATCCGCTGCCGCTCGACGACTTCACCACCGCGCGGGCCCGCGCGGTGCTCGCCCGGGTCGAGCTCCTGGTCACCGGGTGGGGCTGCCCACCGCTCGACGCGTCCGTGCTCGCCGCCGCGCCCCGCCTGCGGGCGGTCGTGCACACCGCGGGGTCCGTGCGGGAGCACATCACGGACGCGTGCTGGCGGCGCGGCGTCGCGGTGTCATCGGCGGCCGCCGCCAACGCCCTGCCGGTGGCCGAGTACACGGTCGCCATGATCCTGCTCACCGGCAAGCGGGTCCTCGAGCGGGCCCGCGCCTTCACCGCCGAGCGGCGCCGCGAGGACCCGATGCGCACGCCCCGCGCGATCGGCAACTACGGCCGCACCGTGGGCATCCTGTCCGCATCGCACATCGGCAGATGCGTCATCGAGCGCCTGCGCCCGTACGACATGGAGGTGCTGCTGCACGATCCGTACGTGGACGCGCGGGAGGCGGCCGCGCTCGGCGTGCGGGCCGTCGGCCTCCAGGACCTCTTCACGGACAGCGACACCGTGAGCGTGCACACGCCGCTGCTGCCCGCCACGCGCGGGCTCGTCAGCCGTGAACTCCTGGCCGCCATGCGGCGGGACGCGGTGCTCATCAACACCGCGCGCGGCGGCGTCGTCGACCAGGACGCGCTCACCGAGGCCGTGACGGCGGGGCGTATCCGGGCGGTCCTCGACGTCACCGAGCCCGAGGTCCTGCCGCCCGGGCACCCCTTGTGGGACTGCGAGAACGTGCTGCTCACCCCGCACCTCGCCGGGTCGCAGGGCAACGAGTGGTGCCGCCTGAGCGATCTGGCGGTGAGCGAGGTGGCCCGCTGGGCGGCGGGCGTCGGCTTCGCCCACCCGGTCACCGCCGAGCGGGCGCCGTTCCTGGCCTGACCCCGGCCGGGCGCGGGGCCCCGCTCAGGCTCCGGTCGTGGAGCCCGGCCTGACGATCATCAGGATGGTGACGACCGCCCACAGGACGTTGAAGACGCCGGTGAACATGGCGAGCTGGGCGCTGGTGCGCGCGTCGACCGTCACGGAGACGCCGCCGTCGGCGCCACCGTCCGCGCCGCCTTCGTCGGCGCCACCGGACCGCTCCGGCTCCGCGCCGCCCACCGCCTCAAGGGCCGTCTCCTGGCGGGGCAGGACGAGCACGATCAGCACCGCGGCGGCCGCGAACGTCAGGGCGATCGACGTGATCAGCCAGGGGCTGCCGAGGACGTCCATGCTGCTCGCGGTGGCGAAGCCGAAGGCCACCACCGCGATGCCGAGGCCGCCGTAGACCCGGCTGATGCGGTGCAGCGTGCGCAGCGTCGTCACCGGCCGGACGGCGCCGGGCTCGGCCAGGGCCTCGCGCAGGACCTTCGGGAACATGCTGGCGGCGACGGTGACGGGGCCGACTGCGATGATCGCGGCGAGCACGTGCAGGACCAGGAAGAGTTTCGTCATCGTGGGGACCGGCCGCTCAGACCGCGACGGCTTCGGCGCCGGCCGCCCGCCACACGACCCCGCGGCGCTCGTACGCGAACAGCTCCTCCACGGCGTGCGCCACGCGCGGCCCCGTCTCCCGCTCCAGCAGGTGCAGGCCGAGGTCGAGGCCGGAGGTGACCCCGGCCCCCGTCACCAGGTCACCGTCGTCGACGACGCGCGCGGCGACCGTGCGCACGCCCAGGTCCGCCATGCCCGGCAGGGCCTGGTGGTGCCCGGTGGCGTGGCGCCCCTCGATGAGGCCCGCCATGGCCAGGAGCAGGGAGCCGCCGCAGACGGTGGCCACGGTCACGCCCTCGCGGTCGAGGGCGGCGCCGAGCAGCCGCGGCAGCTCGCCGTCCAGGGCGCGCCGCAGCCGCGAGGGGATGCTGTCGTCGCCGGGGTCGCCCTGCTCGGTGGCGCCCGCGGCGCCGGGCACCAGGACCAGGTCGGCGCGGGCGGGGTCGAGGGCGCCGGTGGCCCTGAGCGTGACCGTCTCCAGGCCGCTGCGCACCTCGCGCGCGCCGTCCACCGAGACCAGCTCCACCGTGACCGCGCCACCGCTGGCGGCGCCTCCCGCGTACAGGATTTCCAGGGGACCGATGAGGTCGAGGGGGTCGAAGCCGTCGAAGAGGACTGCCTGCGCGTGCATGCGGGTTCCGTTTCCATGGGTGGTGGGGCGTCGCCGGGGCCCGGGCGGCGGCACCGCTCCCGCCGGGCCCCTGGCCGAGGCTAGTGAGCGCCCCGCACGCGCCGACAGTGGCACGAATGACAGCTTCCAACGGGATATCGCCACCGGGCCTGGCGCCGATGTCGTACGTTGCCGTCATGCACACGGTCGCGGTCATCGCCCTGGACGACGTCATCCCCTCCGACCTGGCGACGCCCGTCGACGCCTTCGCCCGCACCCAGCTGCCCGGCGGCCTCGACGGCTACCGGGTGCGGGTGTGCGCCGCCGAGCCCGAGGTGAGCGCGGGCGCGTTCGCGCTGCGGGCGCACCACGACCTGACCGTCCTGCGGGACGCGGACACGGTGATCGTGCCGGGCGTCCACGACCCGCTGGCGCCGGTGCGCGAGGACGTCCTGGCGGCTTTGTGCGACGCGGCGGACGCGGGCACGCGGATCGCCTCGATCTGCGTGGGCACGTTCGTGCTCGCCCAGGCGGGCCTGCTCAAGGGCCTGCGGGCCACCACGCACTGGTACGCGACGGCCGAGCTCGCCGCCGCCTACCCGGACGTGGACGTCGACCCCGACGTCCTGTACGTGGACAACGGCCAGATCCTCACCTCGGCGGGCGCCGCCGCCGGGCTCGACCTGTGTCTGCACATGATCCGCCGCGACTACGGCTCCGCGGTCGCCGCCGAGGCCGCGCGCGCCTCCGTCGTCCCGCTGGAACGCGAGGGCGGCCAGGCCCAGTTCATCGCGAGCCTGCCCCCGGCGACACCGCGCGGCTCCGCGCTCGAACCCCTCCTCGGCTGGCTCCAGGAGAACGCGGCCCGGGACCTCACCCTGGACGACATCGCCGGGCACGCGGGCCTGAGCACCCGCACCCTGCTGCGGCGCTTTCGCGAGCAGACCGGCACGACACCGCTGCAGTGGCTGCACCGGGCCCGGGTGCGCAGGGCCCAGCACCTCCTGGAGACCACCGAGCACCCGGTGGAGCGCATCGCCGCGCAGGTCGGCTTCGGCTCCCCCACGGCGTTCCGCGACCGTTTCAAGCGGATCGCCGGGGTCAGCCCGCAGGCGTACCGCAGGGCCTTCGGCGGCGTCCGGACCTGAGGCGGTCAGGCCTTGCGCGCGAGCACGAGGCGGCAGCGCGGGCTGCCGTCGCCCCGGCGCCCGAACTCCCCGAGCGGCACAAGCTCCACCGCGAATCCGGCGCGCTCCAGGTCGGCCCGCACTCCGGCCAGCGGAAACGTGCGGTAGTACATGACGAAGGGCGGCCGCCACAGCGCGTTGCGCACCCGCATCGCCCCGTCGAAGCCGAGCATGGCCCAGTACCATGGTGACGTGAGTGGCTGTGGTGCGCCGAGGGGAAAGGCGAACAGGCCGCCGGGGCGCAGCGCCCGGTGCACCTGGGCGAAGAGTCCGGGCCGCTCGGCGGGCAGGAAGTGCCCGAAGGCCCCGAAGCTGACGGCCAGGTCGAACGCGTCGGTGAACGGCAGCGCGCGGGCGTCGGCCCGCACCCAGTCCACCGCGGGCCCCGTCGTCGCCGCGGCGACGGTCGCTGCCGCCACGCTCAGCATCCCGGCGCTGAAGTCGACGCCCGTCACCCGCTCCCGGCACAGCGGCAGCAGCGTCTCGACGCCCGCACCGGTGCCACAGCACACATCGAGACCCATGGGGAACGGGCCAAGTGGCCGCAGGGCGGCGGCGGTCGCGTCCAGGACCCGGTCGGGCGTGCGGAACGGCGTGCGGTCGAACTTGGGAGCCAGCAGGTCATAGCCGCGCTCGGTGGAGGACAGCGCCTGCGCGGCGAGTTCGCGGAGCGAGGGGCCCTGGGAGGTGAACACCGGCACAGCCTAATGAGTCAGCGTGGCCGGGAACCGCCGCGCGGTCTATCGGCCCAGGAAAGCCGTCGGGTAGAGCTTCCACTGCCGCACACCCGATCCCACTCCACGGAGGCAGCTCATGCGCGCACGCAGGACACCCGACGGCCAAGGTCCCGCGATGAGGGAGATGGCGGGCAAGACGCGCTTCGACGACATCTACGACCAGCCCGACCCGAGGGCCTATTTCCGCCGTCTGGCCCCGTTCGCGTACGAGATCCCGCAACACGCCCAGGGCGTCTTCCGGCGGGCGCTCGCCGACCGCGAGCGGAGCGGGCCGCCCGGACCGGAGGGCGAGCGCGTCGCGGTGCTCGACCTGTGCTGCTCGTACGGCATCAACGCGGCCCTGCTCAACCACGACCTCACCCTGACCGACCTGTACACGCACTACACGGGCGAGGACACGGCGCGGCTCACGGTGAGCGAGCTCATCGACCGGGACAAGGAGTTCTTCGCCGCGCGCCGCCGCCCGGACGCGGTGTGGACCGTCGGCGTGGACACCGCCGCGCAGGCCACCGCGTACGCCCTGGCGGTCGGGCTGCTCGACGAGGCGTACGCCGAGAACCTGGAGCGCGTCCCGCCCAGCCCGGCCCTCGCCCGCGCGATGGGCCGCGTCGGCCTGCTCACCGTCACCGGGGGCATCGGCTACGTCTCGTACCGCACCTTCGACGCGCTCCTGGCACACGCCCGGCTGCCCCTGTGGGTCAGCGCGTTCGTCCTGCGCACGGTCCCCTACGACCGCATCGCCGAGAGCCTCGCCGCCCACGGTCTGGACACGACGACGGACCCCGCGCACCTCTACCCGCAGCGCCTGTTCACGGGCCCCGAAGAGCAGCGCGACGCCATCGAGCGGGTGACCGCCGCGGGCGACGACCCGGCGGGCCTGGAGGCGGCGGGGCGCTATTACACGCGGCTGTACGAGTCGCGGCCGCGCGCCGTCTGACGCGGCGGCCCTGGCCGGGGGGCGCTCGCCGGGGCACGGCGAGCGCCCGCCGGGGCGGGGCGGTCAGCCGTCGCCCTCGAGGTTGCCCTCCGTCTCCAGGTAGACCTGCCGCAGCTGTTCCAGGACGGCCGGGTCGGGCTTCTCCCACATGCCGCGCGACTCCGCCTCCAGGAGCCGCTCGGCGATGCCGTGCAGGGCCCAGGGGTTGGCCTCCTGGAGGAACTCGCGGTTGGCCGGGTCCAGGACGTAGGTCTCGGTGAGCTTGTCGTACATCCAGTCGGCGACCACGCCGGTGGTGGCGTCGTAGCCGAACAGGTAGTCCACGGTCGCGGCGAGTTCGAAGGCGCCCTTGTAGCCGTGGCGGCGCATCGCCTCGATCCACTTGGGGTTGACCACGCGGGCGCGGAAGACGCGGGAGGTCTCCTCGACGAGGGTGCGGGTGCGGACCGTCTCGGGGCGCGTCGAGTCGCCGATGTACGCCTCGGGGGCGGTGCCGCGCAGGGCGCGCACGGTGGCGACCATGCCGCCGTGGTACTGGAAGTAGTCGTCGGAGTCGGCGATGTCGTGCTCGCGGGTGTCGGTGTTCTTCGCCGCGACCGCGATGCGCTTGTACGCCGTCTCCATGTCCTCGCGGGCCGGTCGCCCCTCGAGTTCGCGGCCGTAGGCGTAGCCGCCCCAGACCGTGTAGACCTCGGCGAGGTCGGCGTCGGTGCGCCAGTCGCGGGAGTCGATGAGCTGGAGCAGACCCGCGCCGTAGGTGCCGGGGCGCGAGCCGAAGATGCGGGTGGTGGCGCGGCGCTCGTCGCCGTGGTCCGCGAGGTCCGCCTGGACGTGGGCGCGCACGTGGTTGACGTCGGCCGGTTCGTCGAGCGCGGCCGCGAGCCGCACCGCGTCGTCGAGCAGGCCGATGGTGTGCGGGAACGCGTCGCGGAAGAAGCCCGAGATGCGCAGGGTCACGTCGATGCGGGGGCGGCCGAGCTCGTCGTGCGGGATGGCCTCCAGGCCGGTCACGCGGCGCGACGCGTCGTCCCAGACGGGGCGGACGCCGAGCAGGGCGAGGGCCTCGGCGACGTCGTCGCCCGCGGTGCGCATGGCGCTGGTGCCCCACAGGGAGAGGCCGACCGAGGTGGGCCACTCGCCGTTGTCCGCGCGGTAGCGCTCCAGGAGGGAGTCCGCGAGGGCCTGCCCTGTCTCCCACGCCAGGCGCGAGGGGACGGCCTTGGGGTCGACGGAGTAGAAGTTCCGGCCGGTCGGCAGGACGTTGACCAGGCCGCGGAGCGGGGACCCCGAGGGTCCTGCGGGCACGAAGCCGCCGGCGAGGGCGTGCACGGTGTGGTCGAGTTCGGCGGTGGTCGCGGCGAGCCGGGGCACGACCTCGCGGGCGGCGAACTCCAGGATGGCGGCGACCTGTTCGCCGTGCTCGGTGGGCACGGCGGCCGGGTCCCAGCCCGCGTCCTCCATGGCCTGGACCAGGGCGCGGGCCTGTTCCTCGGCCGCGTCGGCGCTGGTGCGGGTCGCGGCGGACTCGTCCAGGCCGAGCGCCTCGCGCAGCCCTGGCAGCGCCGCGGCGCCGCCCCAGATCTGGCGGGCGCGCAGGATGGCGAGGACCAGGTTGACGTGGTCGCCGCCGGTGGGCGGGTTGCCGAGGACGTGCAGGCCGTCGCGGATCTGGGCGTCCTTGACCTCGCAGAGCCAGCCGTCGACGTGCAGCAGGAAGTCGTCGAAGCCGTCGTCGTCGGGCCGGTCGGCGAGGCCGAGGTCGTGGTCGAGCTTGGCGGCCTGGATGAGGGTCCAGATCTGGGCGCGGATCGCCGGGAGCTTCGCCGGGTCCATCGAGGAGATCTGGGCGTATTCGTCCAGAAGCTGCTCCAGGCGCGCGATGTCGCCGTAGGAGTCGGCGCGGGCCATCGGCGGGACCAGGTGGTCGATGAGCGTGGCGTGGACGCGGCGCTTGGCCTGGGTGCCCTCGCCCGGGTCGTTGACCAGGAAGGGGTAGATGAGGGGCAGGTCGCCGAGGGCGGCGTCGGGGCCGCAGGCGGCCGAGAGGCCCGCGTTCTTGCCGGGCAGCCACTCCAGGTTGCCGTGCTTGCCGAGGTGGATCATGGCGTCGGCGCCGAAGCCGCCGTCCTCGGCGCGGGCGGCGATCCAGCGGTAGGCGGCCAGGTAGTGGTGCGAGGGCGGCAGGTCCGGGTCGTGGTAGATCGCGATCGGGTTCTCGCCGAAGCCGCGCGGCGGCTGGATGACGATGAGGAGATTGCCGAAGCGCAGGGCGGCGAGGACGATGTCGCCCTCGGGGTTGCGGCTGCGGTCGACGAACATCTCGCCGGGCGGCGGGCCCCAGTGCTGCTCGACGCCCTCGCGCAGCTCCTCGGGGAGCGTGGCGTACCAGCGGCGGTAGTCGGCGGCGGGGATGCGCACCGGGTTGCGGGCCAGCTGCTCCTCGGTGAGCCAGTCCTGGTCGTGGCCGCCCGCCTCGATCAGCGCGCGGATCAGTTCGTCGCCGTCGCCGGAGGCGAGCCCCGGCACCTCGGCGCCGTCGCCGAAGTCGTAGCCCTCCTCGCGCAGGCGGCGCAGCAGGGCCACGGCGCTGGCGGGCGTGTCCAGGCCGACCGCGTTGCCGATGCGGGAGTGCTTGGTGGGGTAGGCGGACAGGACGAGCGCGAGGCGCTTGTCGGCGGCCGGGATGTGCTTGAGGCGGGCGTGGCGCACGGCGATCCCGGCGACGCGGGCGGCGCGCTCGGGGTCGGCGACGTAGGCGGGCAGGCCGTCGGCGTCGATCTCCTTGAAGGAGAAGGGCACGGTGATCAGGCGGCCGTCGAACTCGGGCACGGCGATCTGGCTCGCGGCGTCCAGCGGGGACACGCCCTCGTCGTTCTCCTCCCACGCGGCGCGCGATCCGGTCAGGCACAGCGCCTGGAGGATCGGCACGTCCAGGGAGGTGAGCGCGCCCGCGTCCCAGGACTCGTCGTCGCCGCCCGCGGACGCCTCGGCGGGCTTGGTGCCGCCCGCCGCGAGGACGGTGGTGACGATGGCGTCGGCGGCGCGCAACTCGTCGATCAGCTCGGGCTCGGGGGCGCGCAGGGACGCGACGTACAGGGGCAGGGGGCGGCCGCCCGCGTCCTCCACGGCGTCGCACAGGGCCCCGACGAAGGCGGTGTTGCCGCTCATGTGGTGGGCTCGGTAGTAGAGCACGGCGACGGTCGGTCCCTCGACGCCGTCGCGGGGGGTGCGCTCCAGCGGGCCCCAGGTCGGGGCGGCGGCGGGGGCGTCGAAGCCGTGGCCGGTGAGCAGGACGGTGTCGGAGAGGAAGCGGGCGAGCTGCTCCAGGTTGCCAGGGCCGCCGTGGGCGAGATAGGCGTGGGCCTCGGCGGCGATGCCGACGGGGACGGTGGAGGCGGCCATCAGCTGGGCGTCGGGGGCCTGTTCGCCGGTGAGGACGACCACGGGGCGGCCGTCGGCGAGGAGCAGGTCGAGGCCGTCCTGCCAGGCGCGCAGGCCGCCGAGGAGGCGTACGACGACGAGGTCGGCGCCGTCGAGGAGCGCGGGCAGCTCGTCGAGGGCGAGCCGGGCGGGGTTGGCGAAGCGGTAGGGCACCGGACCGGTGGCAGCGCGCGCGCTGAGCAGGTCGGTGTCGGACGTCGACAGCAGGAGGATCATGCGGCGTCAGGCCTTCCTCGGGGTCCGCGCCCCGGGCGGTGGTCGGAGTGAGTTCTCCCCCCGTCCGGGCAGGGCCGGGCGTGGGGAAGGGAGTTCCTGACTCACCCGGCCCCTGGGGTCGGGTTCACAGTGGCGGGACCGCGCCGGAATCGCACCGGGCTTCCTCCCCTGTCGCCGTCGTGGCGATGGCGGATCGGGATGATCCACTGGGGAGCATAGTAAGGGTCGCGTGCCCAGGGGGAGCGTGGTCGCGGTGTGATCATAGGTATGCTCGCCGCCATGTCCTCGGCTTCCCCTCGCTCATCGCCCCAGGCCACAGCGGCCGTGCGGGATCGCGGTGACGCGTGCCCGGGGTCGCTGCGGCTGCACGCGGCGGACGACGGGGCGCTGGCCCGCGTCCGGATTCCCGGCGGTGTCCTGACCGTGCGGCAGGCGGAGGCGCTCGCGGACGCGGCGCTGCGCCTGGGCGACGGGGAACTGCATCTGACCTCGCGCGGCAATGTGCAGCTGCGGGGACTTCGCGACGGAAACACCGGAAACGACACAAGCACCGGAAACAGCGGAAACGACGTAAACGCCGGGAACGGCGGCGGAGACGGGAACGGCGGCTGCGGCGCGGAGCTCGCCGCGTCGCTCGACGCGGCCGGGCTGCTGCCCTCGCGCGGGCACGAGCGGGTGCGCAACGTCGTGGCATCGCCCCTGTCGGGCCTCGACGGGCGGGGGCTGCTCGACGTGCGGCCCTGGCTGTCGGCGCTGGACGCGCTGCTGTGCGCGCGGGCGTCGGCGCGGGCCCTCTCGGGCCGGTTCCTGTTCGCGCTCGACGACGGCCGGGGCGATGTCGCCGGGCTCGACGCCGACGTGACGCTGCGGGCGGTCGCCGACGGCGGCGCGGAGCTCGGCCTCGGCACGTCGGGAGCGGCGCTGCACGTGTCCGGCGAGGACGCGCCCCGGGCCGCGCTCGCGGCCGCCGAGGCGTTCCTCGACGCGGCGCGGGCGAGCGGGGCGCGGGCCTGGCGCGTGGACGAACTCGCGCTCACCGACGAGGAGTTGACCGCTCTTGTCGGCCGCGCGCTGACGGCGGCGGGCATCGGCCACCGGGCGCGGGCACGGGACGCCTCGCGTACGGCGGGACCACTGCCGGGCGTGGTCGGCGGCGCGCTGTCCGCGCACGTGCCCCTCGGGCGCCTGACCGCCGCCCAGTGGCGTGCGGTGACCCAGGTCGCCGCCGCCGGTGAGCTGCGTCTGACCCCGTGGCGCGGTGTCGTCGTGCCCGCGCCGGGCGTGAGCGCCGTGCGGGCGGCGGAGCGCCTCGCCCTGCTCGCCGCCACCGGCCTGGTCACCGAACCCGATTCGCCCTGGCTGCGCGTGGGCGCCTGCGTCGGCCGCCCCGGCTGCGCCAAGTCCCTCGCGGACGTGCGGGCGGACGCCACGGACGCCCTCACCGCACTGCCCCACCACGGCCTGCCCCTGTACTGGTCGGGCTGCGAGCGCCGCTGCGGCCACCCCCGGGGCGCCCGGATCGACGTCGTCGCCGCCCCGGGCGGCGGCTACCGCCTCACCACCGCCGCGGACGGCGCGGAGCCGCGCGGCACGGCCATGGACCACCCCTCCCAGCTCGCCGCCGCCCTGGCGGCGATCACCGCATGACCCGTACGACGACCGAGAGCAGCGAGAACGACACCGTGACCACCTACGACTACGAGAAGGACGGCGCGGCGATCTACCGCGAGTCCTTCGCCACCATCCGCGCGGAGGCGGACCTCGCGGGCCTGCCCGCCGACGTCAGCCAGGTCGCGGTCCGGATGATCCACGCCTGCGGAATGGTCGACCTGGTACGGGACTTGGCCCACACGCCCGCCGTGGTCTCCCGGGCCCGCGCGGCCCTGCGCGCGGGCGCGCCGATCTTCTGCGACGTCCAGATGGTGGCCAGCGGGGTGACGCGCAAGCGCCTGCCCGCCGACAACGACGTGCTGTGCACGCTCTCCGACCCCGCCGTTCCCGACCTCGCGGCGCGGCTCGGCACCACGCGCAGCGCGGCCGCGCTCGAACTGTGGCGCGACCGCCTCGAAGGCTCCGTGGTCGCCGTCGGCAACGCGCCGACCGCGCTGTTCCGGCTCCTGGAGATGATCGAGGACGGCGCGCCCCGACCCGCCGCCATCATCGGCGTCCCGGTCGGGTTCGTCGGCGCCGCCGAGTCCAAGGAGGCGCTCGCCGCCCACCCGTTGGGCCTGGAGCACCTGGTCGTGCGCGGCCGCCGCGGCGGCAGCGCCCTTGCCGCCGCCGCGCTCAACGCGATCGCGAGTGAGGAAGAGTGAGCGGCAAGCTGTACGGGGTCGGGCTCGGCCCCGGCGACCCGTCCCTGATGACCGTGCGGGCCGTCGAGGTCATCGCCGAGGCCGATGTGGTCGCGTACCACAGCGCCCGGCACGGCCGGTCCATCGCCCGCTCGATCGCGGCGAAGCACCTGCGCGCCGACCACGTCGAGGAGCCGCTGGTCTATCCGGTGACGACGGAGACCACCGACCATCCGGGCGGCTACCAGGGCGCGATGGAGGAGTTCTACGCCGCGTCGGCGGCGCGGCTCGCCGTGCATCTCGACGCGGGCCGCACCGTCGCGGTCCTCGCCGAGGGCGACCCGATGTTCTACGGCTCCTACATGCACATGCACAAGCGGCTCGCCGACCGCTACGACACCGAGGTCATCCCCGGTGTCACCTCCGTGTCCGCCGCCGCGGCCCGCCTCGGCGCGCCGCTCGCCGAGGGCGAGGAGGTCCTGACGATCCTGCCGGGCACGCTGCCGGAGGAGGAGCTGACGGCCCGGCTCGCCGCGACGGACGTCGCCGTGGTGATGAAGCTGGGGCGCACCTTCCCCAAGGTGCGGCGCGCCCTTGAGGACGCGGGGCGCCTCGCCGACGCCCGGTACGTGGAGCGGGCCACCATGGCCGGGGAGCGGGTCGCCGAACTCGCCGACGTGGACGCGGATTCGGTGCCGTACTTCTCGGTGGCGGTGCTGCCGAGCCGGGTGGACGCCGAGCGGCCTGTGCGCGAGCGGGGCGAGGTCGTCGTGGTGGGCACCGGGCCCGCGGGGCCGCTGTGGCTGACGCCTCAGACGCGGGGCGCGCTCGCCGCCGCCGACGACCTCGTCGGCTACACCACGTATCTGGACCGGGTGCCGCGGCGCGCGGGGCAGCGGCGGCACGGCTCGGACAACCGCGTGGAGTCGGAGCGCGCGGAGTTCGCCCTGGACCTGGCCCGGCGCGGGCGGCGGGTCGCGGTCGTCTCCGGCGGCGACCCGGGCGTTTTCGCCATGGCCACCGCCGTCCTGGAGGCGGCCTCGCGCGAGGAGTACGCGGACGTCGCGGTGCGGGTCCTGCCGGGGGTGACCGCCGCGAACGCGGCCGCCGCCCGCGCGGGCGCCCCGCTCGGCCACGACTACGCGACGATCTCCCTGTCCGACCGGCTCAAGCCGTGGGACGTGATCGCCGAGCGGCTGCGCGCGGCAGCCTCGGCTGACCTGGTGCTCGCGCTGTACAACCCCGGTTCGCGGAGCCGGACCTGGCAGGTCGGCAAGGCCCGTGAGCTGCTCCTCGAGCACCGGGCGCCGGACACCCCGGTCGTGGTCGCGCGGGACGTGGGCGGCTCCGGCGAGCGCGTGCGGATCGTGCGCCTCATCGACCTGGACCCGGCCGAGGTCGACATGCGCACGATCCTGCTCGTGGGGTCCTCGCAGACGCGGGCCGTGCGGCGCGGCGCCGGAGCGGGCGGCGCGGGCGAGCACGTCGTGTGGACGCCGCGCCGGTATCCGGAGGCGTGAGCCGGTGGGGCGCCCGGCGCCCCACCGTTCCGGCGCCGGAGCGGGTCAGCGGCCGAGGCGCGCGGTGACCCAGCGGACCGCCGCCTCCGGGTCGGCCACCACGGGCACGTCATCGGGCACCGGCGGGCGCCGCACCACGACCACCGGAAGGCCCGCCTCGCGGGCGGCCGTCAGCTTCGGCGCGGTAGCCGCTCCCCCGCTGTCCTTGGTCACCACGACGTCCGGGCGGTGGCGGCGCAGCAGCGCGCGCTCGCCGTCCAGGGTGAAGGGGCCGCGGTCGAGCAGGACCTCCATGCGGGCCGGGTGCGGGGCCTCGGGCGCGTCCACGGACCGTACGAGGAACCACAGCGAGTCGAGGGCGGCGAACGCGGCAAGCCCCATGCGTCCGGTGGTGAGGAACACCCGGCGGCCGAGCCCGGGCAGCAGCGCGGCGGCCTCCTCGAGGCTCGCGGCCTCGTGCCAGTCGTCGCCCTCGACGGGGGCCCAGCCCGGGCGGCGCAGCGCGAGCAGGGGAACATGGGCGGTGGCGGCGGCCCGCGCCGCGTGGAAACTGATCGTCCCAGCGAAGGGGTGGGTGGCGTCGATGAGCGCGTCCACCCGGTGCTCGCGCAGCCAGGCGGTGAGGCCTTCGGTGCCGCCGAAGCCGCCGACGCGGATCTCGCCGGGGGGCAGCCGGGGGCTCGTGACGCGCCCGGCGAGGGAGCTGGTCGGGCGCACGCCCGGCGTGGCGTGCAGCAGTTCGGCCAGGCGGCGGGCTTCGGTGGTGCCGCCGAGTATCAGTACGCGCATGGAAGTCCGGGTCCGTTCATGAGCAGCGAAGCGCAAGGCGTCGGCGGGGCGAAGGGCGGCCGCGGCGCCCAACTCAAGCACACCGGTCTGCGGCCCGGCTGGACCACGGGCGCCTGCGCGACCGCGGCCACGACCGCCGCGTACACCGCCCTGCTGACCGGGGAGTTTCCCGACCCGGTGACGATCACGCTGCCCAAGGGGCAGACGCCGTCCTTCGCGCTCGCGGCCGAGGAGCTGACGGGCGCGAGCGCGATGGCGGGCATCGTGAAGGACGCGGGCGACGACCCGGACGTCACGCACGGGGCGCTGGTGCGGGCCACGGTGCGGCGGCTGCCCGCCGGGTCCGGCGTGGTCTTCCTGGCCGGTCCTGGCGTCGGCACGGTCACCCGCCCGGGCCTGCCGCTGGCCGTCGGCGAACCGGCGGTCAACCCCGTGCCCCGGCAGATGATGCGCGAGCACGTCGCCCGGGTGGCCGCCGCGCACGGCGGCAGCGGCGACGTGGAGATCACCGTGTCCGTCGACCACGGCGAGGAGATCGCCCGCTCGACGTGGAACCCGCGGCTCGGCATCCTCGGCGGTCTTTCCATCCTCGGCACGACCGGGATCGTGGTGCCGTACTCCTGCTCGGCGTGGATCGACTCGATCAGGCGGGGCGTGGACGTGGCGCGGGCGGCCGGGCGCACGCACGTGGCGGGGTGCACCGGTTCGACGTCGGAGCGGACGGTCACCGCGCTGTACGGCCTGCCCGAGGACGCGCTGCTCGACATGGGCGATTTCGCGGGCGCGGTCCTCAAGTACGTCCGGCGCCACCCCGTGGACCGCCTGACCGTCTGCGGCGGCTTCGCCAAGCTGTCCAAGCTGGCCGCGGGCCACCTCGACCTGCACTCCGCGCGCTCCCAGGTCGACAAGGCCTTCCTGGCCGAACTGGCCCGGCGCGGCGGGGCGGACGAGGCGCTCGCCGCCGAGGTGGCGGGGGCGAACACGGGGCTCGCCGCGCTCCAGCTGTGCCAGGCCGCGGGGGTGCCGCTCGGCGACCTGGTCGCGACCGTGGCCCGCGACGAGGCCCTCGCCGTGCTGCGCGGGGCGCCGGTCGCGGTCGACGTGGTCTGCATCGACCGGGCGGGGACGGTCGTGGGCC
Source organism: Streptomyces sp. NPDC043996 (assembly GCF_056435225.1). NCBI lineage: Bacteria > Bacillati > Actinomycetota > Actinomycetes > Kitasatosporales > Streptomycetaceae > Streptomyces > Streptomyces sp. NPDC043996. The sequence continues at coordinate 808,883 of NZ_JBWKEY010000002.1, forward strand.
GCAGCACGGTGGCCTGACCTCGCTCGTTCAACGGCGCCGGGCGGGGCGGCGCCGCCGCCGCTCAGCAGACATGGCGGTCACGCTCGGGCGAGTACAGGTGGCTGTCGCGGAACTGCTCGGCGCCCAGCGTCCGCCCCACCATGATCACGGCGGTGCGGACCACACCGGCCTCCTTCACCCGCGCGGCGATCTCGTCGAGCGTGGCGCGGATGACGATCTCGTCGGGGCGCGAGGCGTAGGCGACGACCGCGGCGGGGCAGTCGCCGCCGTAGTGCGGGCGGAGCTCGTCGACCACGCGGTCCACGTAACCGGCCGCGAGGTGCAGCACGATCAGGGCGCCGGAGCGGCCGAGGGTGGCGAGGTCCTCGCCCTCGGGCATGGGGGTCGCCCGCTGGGCGACGCGGGTGAGGATCACCGTCTGGCCGACGGTCGGCACGGTCAGCTCCCGCTTCAGGGCCGCGGCCGCCGCGGCGAAGGCGGGCACGCCGGGCACGACCTCGTAGGGCACGCCCGCCGCGTCCAGGCGCCGCATCTGCTCGGCGACCGCGCTGAACACGGAGGGGTCGCCGGAGTGCAGCCGGGCCACGTCGTGGCCGTCCCGGTGGGCGCGGACGAGCTCGGCGGTGATCTCGTCCAGGTCGAGCCGGGCGGTGTCCACGAGCCGGGCGTCTGGCGGGCACTCCGCGAGGAGTTCGCGCGGGACCAGGCTGCCCGCGTACAGGCAGACCTGGCAGGCGGCGAGCGTCCGGGCGCCGCGGACCGTGATCAGGTCGGCGGCGCCGGGCCCGGCGCCGATGAAGTACACGGTCATCTGTCTGCTCCTGCGGGGTCGTCGTGCGGGTGGGGCGGCTTCTGCGCGGCCCACTGGGTCACCGGCATCGCCTGGCGCCACCCGGTGAAGCCGCCCACGGGCACGGCGTGCGCGACCGCGAGCCGCACGAGGTCGCCGCCGTGGCGGCGGTAGGCGTCGGCGAGGAGCGCCTCGGACTCCAGGGTGACGGTGTTGGCCACCAGCCTGCCGCCGGGCGGAAGCGCCCGCCAGCAGGCGTCGAGGAGGCCGGGCGCGGTGAGGCCGCCGCCGATGAACACGGCGTCGGGGGGCGGGAGTTCGGCCAGGGCGGCGGGTGCGGCGCCGGTGACGACGCGCAGCCCTGGCACGCCGAGCCGGTCGGCGTTGCGGGTGATGCGGGCGGCGCGCTCCGGGTCGCGTTCGACGGTGATCGCCCGGCACGAGGGGTGGGCGCGCATCCACTCGACGGCGATGGAGCCCGAGCCGCCGCCGACGTCCCACAGGAGTTCGCCGGGGGCGGGGGCGAGCGCGCCGAGCGTGGCGGCGCGGACGTGCCGCTTGGTGAGCTGCCCGTCGTGCTCGTACGCCGTGTCCGGGAGGCCGGGGACCGCGCCGAGCCGGAGGGCGCCCAGGGCGCGGCGGCACTCCACGGCGACGATGTTGAGGCGGTCGCCGGGCGGCTGCGCCCAGTCGTCGGCGGTGACGCAGCCGCTCACACGCTCCTCGGCCGCGCCGAGCCGCTCCAGGAGCCGCATGCGGCTCGGGCCGAAGCCGCGGTCGCGCAGCAGGGCGGCGATCTCGCCGGGCGTGGTGGCGTCCGCGCTGAGCACGAGGAGGCGGCGGCCGTGGTGCAGGGCCGCGGCGAGGCGGGCGGCGGGCCGTCCGACGAGCGTGACGACCTCGACGTCCTCCAAGGGCCAGCGCAGACGGGCGGCGGCGTAGGAGACGGAGGAGGGGTGGGGCAGCACCCGCAGGGCGTCGGTCTCCTCGGCGAGGGCGCGCCCGATGCCGTAGAACATCGGGTCGCCGCTGGCCAGGACGGCGATCCGGCGGCCGGCGTGCGCGGCGAGCAGCCGGGGCACGGCGGGCCGCAGCGGCGTGGGCCAGGCGATCCGCTCGCCGGGGCACTCCACTCCGACGAGGTCCAGCTGTCGCGGGCCTCCCACGATCACCTCGGCCGCGCGCAAGGCGGCCCGGGAGGCCTCGGGAAGCCCCTCCCAGCCGTCGGCCCCGACCCCGACGACGGTCACGGTGGCGGGGGGTCCTGGTCGCGCGGGGGTCACTGCTCGGTACCTCGGGGCTTAGGGGGCAACGGGCGCACTCTACTGGGCGGTGACCAGCGAGGTCGTGCGCGGGGTGCGCGTAACGGAGCCCCCGGGCACCCCCGCCCCGCTCCACGCGCATCGCGGGAATACCCGCAACGCGGGGCATGCCGCGAACCCCGGGCCCCGCCCACCGGACGGGCGGGGCCAGGCCCGCTCAGGCGTCCGCCGCGTCCCGTTCGCGCGCCGCGGCCGCCACCGGCACCGGCGCGGGCGCGGGGCCGCCCTCGCTGAGGCCGAAGCGCGCGTGCGCCGCGCGCAGGAAGCCCGGCGCGTACCAGGCCGACCGGCCGAGCAGGCGCATCGCGGCGGGCAGCAGGACACCGCGTACGGCGACGGCGTCGATGAGGATGGCGAGGCCGGTGCCCAGGCCGAACATCTGCATGAAGCTGACCTCGGCCGTCCCGAAGGCGAAGAAGCTCACCGCGAGGAGGCAGGCCGCCGCGCTCACGACGCGTCCCGTGTGGCCGAGGCCGTCGACCACGGCGGTCCGGGTGCCCTCGCCCAGGTCGTGGAGCTCCTTGATGCGGCTGGTGACGAACACCTCGTAGTCCATCGAGAGGCCGAAGGCGATGCAGAACATCAGCACGGTCATCGAGGTGTCCATCGGCTGCGGCGTGACGCCGAGCAGGGAGGTGAGGTGGCCGTCCTGGAAGGTCCACGTCACCACGCCGAGGGCCGCGCCCAGGCTGACCGCGTTGAGCGCGAGGGCCCGCAGCGGCTGTACGACGCTGCCGGTGAACAGGAAGAGGAGCAGGAACGTGGTGACGGCGACCAGGGCGACGGCGGCGGGCAGGCGGCCGCCGATGGAGTCCTTGGAGTCCACAAGCTCGGCGTCGGTACCACCCACCAACGGCTGGGCCCCGGCGGGCGGTTCGGCCTCCCGGACCCGCTCGACCAGGCGCTCGGCCGCCGCCGACTTCGGCGTGAGGGCGCTCACCACGTTGACGCGCTGGGCGTCGGGGCGGCCGAGCGCGGCGGCCGCGGGGCCCGCCGCCTTGGCCCGGCCTTCGGTGTAGGTGCCGGTGGCGGCCTCGACGCGGACGACGCCGTCGAGCCGTGAAAGATCGGTCGCGTACGCCGCGAGCGGGCCCTTGGCCACGGCTTCGTCGATCACGACGTGGAGGGCCGCGTCGTCGCTGCCGTCGAAGTCCTTCCGCAGCACCTCGGCGACCTGACGGCTCTGCGCGTCCTCGGGCAGTACCCGCTCGTCCGGCGTTCCGAAGCCGATGCCGAGCAACGGGCTCGCGGCCACGAGCAGCACCGCCAGCACCGGCAGCGCGGTGCGGGCGGGGCGGCGCATGACGGTCGCGGCCAGGCGCCCCCAGAAGGGCGTGCGGGCGCTCGCGCGCCCCGGCTTCGCCCAGGGCAGCCGTCCGCTGTTGACCCGGTGCCCGAGGACCGCGAGCAGGGCGGGCATCACGAACAGGGTGCCGAGGGCGGCGATGGCCACGACGCCGACTCCGGCGTAGGCGAAGGAGCGCAGGAAGAACTGCGGGAACACCAGGAGCGCCGCGAGCGCGACGGCCACCGTGGCGGCGGAGAACGCGACCGTGCGGCCCGCGGTGGCGACGGTGCGCCGGACGGCGTCGGGCACGTCGGCGCCCGCCGCGAGCTGCTCACGGAACCGGCTGATCATCAGCAGGGCGTAGTCGATGCCGAGGCCGAGGCCGAGGGCCGTGGTGAGGTTGGTCGCGAAGATGGAGACGTCGGTGACGCCTCCGAGCAGGGCCAGTTCGGCGAACGTGCCCGCGATCGCGACGGTGCCGATGACCAGCGGCAGCAGGGCCGCGACGACGCTGCCGAAGACGACCAGGAGCAGGGCGAGCGTCAGGGGGACGGCGATGGCCTCGGCGAGGAGGAGGTCCTTGGGTGTCTGTGTCGCCAGGTCGTTGATGACGGCGGTGCCGCCTCCGGCCCTGATGTCGAGCCCGCCGTCGTAGGTGCCGGTGTAGTCGTCGAGGACGCCTTTGACGTTCTTGCCCTGTTCGCTCTCGCCGCCCTTCACATGGGCGAGGACCATCGCCTCGCGGCCGTCCTCGGAGCGCAGGTCGGCACTGCCCGTGTCCCAGTACGAGAGCACGTTCTCCAGGTGCCGTTCCTTCTTGAGGTCGGCGACCAGGGCCCGGCCCGCCCGCTCGGTGCGGGGAGCGTCGGCGCCGCCCTCGGGGCCGCGGACCAGCAGGACCAGGTTGGTCTCCCCGCCGAAGGCGTCCTCGATGACCTTCCCGGCCCTGGTGGACTCGGCGTTCGGGTCGGCGTGGCCGCCGTCGACGAGCTTGCCGAAGGCGCCCGCGCCCACGACGCCCATGAGGGCCACGGCCAGGGCGGCGACCACCAGGACCAACCGGGAACGGCGGATGGCCAGTTCGGCTATGCGTTCAAACACGCCCTGTCTCCTTCGGGTTCTCACTCGGGCCGCCGACGCTAGTGGGCTACAAGAGGATTTGGCAGTGTTAGATTTTCTTCACACCTTGGACTTCTCCGCTGCCGCCTGCTTCCAACTGCCGTACGGTCACCGCATGTCCACCGAGGAATCCGTCACCGCCAGGCCTTCCCTGCGACAGCGGCGCCGGGCCGTCGCCGTGCGGGAGATCCTGAGCGCCGCCGAGAGCCAGGTCACCGCGCACGGGCCCGCCGCCCTGTCCCTTCGCGCGGTCGCCCGCGATCTCGGCATGACCGTGCAGGCGCTCTACCACTACTTCCCGAGCCGGGACGACCTGGTCACGGCGCTGATCACCAAGGCGTACAACGACCTGGCCGAGGCGGTGCGCGCCGCCGTCGACACCGCGCCGCACGGCCCGGAACGCCCGCGCCTGGTCGTCGCCGCCGAGGGCTACCGCGGCTGGGCCGTGGCCAACCCCGAGCAGTTCCAGCTCCTGTACGGCACGCCGTTGCGGCACTACCGGGCGCCCGTCGAAGGACCGACCACCCAGGCGCAGCGGCGGATCAGCGCGATCTTCCAGCGGGAGATGTTCGGCGGGTTCAACCCGGAGCAGCTCGCGGGGATCGACGCCCGGCCGCTGTCGTCCGCGTTCGGGGCGCGGATCGCGTCGCTGCCGGGGGAAGGCCTCGGCGAACTGCCGCCGCCCGCGGCCGCGCTGCTGCTGAGCGCGTGGGGGTGCATGCACGGGCTCGTCGTCCTGGAGGTGTTCGGGCACACCGAGTTCCTCGGGGAGCACCAGGACGAGATCTTCCGCACGGCGATGCACGACCTGTGGGACGACGTCCAGCGCCGAGTGCCGGTCACACTTCCGCGGAGCCATCCGTCAGGAGAGTGACAGCGAAACACGCACCAAGGAGATGGCGATGGAAACGCGTTCGATCACGGCCGAGATCCCGATGGCTCCGCGGATGGCGGAGGACCCCGCGCAGCTCGTGCCCGAGCTGGCCGCGGTGTCGGCCGCCCTGTTCAAGGTCACCGGCAACGGCTCGGTGCCGCGCTCCACGATCAGCCTGGTCCAGCTGCGGGCGGGGCAGATCGTCGGGAGCACCTATCTGACCGTGCTGCACGCGGGGTTCCTGCGCAAGGCCGGGGAGTCCGAGGAGCGGATCACGTCGGTGGCGTCCTGGCAGGACTCGCCGTACTTCAGCGGTGCCGAGCGGGCCGCGCTGGCCCTGGTGGAGGCGGTGCTCCAGCCGTCCGCGCAGGGCGAGCGGGTCTCCGACGCGCTGTACGCCGAGGTGGCCGGGCACTACGAGGACAAGGCGTTCGCCACGTTGATGTTCGCGATCGGGCAGGTCAACTTCTTCATCCCGGTGGCACTCATCGCCAAGCCGGTGCCCGGCCGTTCGTTCAGCGCCCCGTGGAAGTAGCGGGACCGCGCGGTTGAGGCGAGGCCGGGGGTCGCGAGGGCCATACCGCCGACGTGCCGGGCGTCGGGGGTACGGCCTTCAGTCGGCGGTACGGGCCTTCGGCCGTCGCTACAGCCTCAGCTGATGTCGGCCAACTCCCGCCCGGCCAGCAGGCGGACGTAGCCGCGCCGCCCGGCCAGCAGGGTGATGGCCGTCCACCCGGCGGCTCCCATGGCGAGCGTGCCGAGCTGGCCGCCCGGGTCGACGTCGGCGGCCGCCTCCATGGGGACGACGCCCTCCGGGTCGGTGATGACGTCGAGGCGGTCGCCGATCTCCCAGTCCGGGTCGCTGCCGTCGTAGTTCAGCGTCTCGTCGAGTTCGCCGGAGCGGCCGACGACGGTGAAGCGGTGGTTGTTCCCGCCGTCGGCGGCGCTGTCGGCCACGACGCGGACGCTGTGGCGCTCGCCGCGGTGCTCCAGCGCGGCCTCGGGGGCGTACTGGACCGAGCCCACCAGCACGAACACCGCCGGAAGCACGGACAGCACGCCGAGCCACCAGGCGCGGTGGAGGAAGCACACCAGGAGCACATGGACGAGACAGGCGACGACGCCGGTGCTGATCGGCACGGCGACGGTGCCGACCGCGAGGTACGAGATCCCGGTGTTGGCCGCGGCGATGATCCAGCCGATCACCACAAGACCGAGGGTGAACAGGAAGTACGTCCCCTTGGTCACGGCCGGGCCCTGCGTTTTCTTCATGTCCACTGCAACCATCGGGGCAGCATAACGGGAGCGGTGCGACGGGCACGGAACGGCCGCGGGGGCCGCCGGTGTTACGTCCTCATCATGATCCCGTAGAGGCGTCATCATGCCCGGCCGCCACAGTGACGCCGCATGAACACCAGCTTGCGCGCGCACCCGGCGCCCCCTGCGGGACGGCGGATCACGGCCGTCCTCCTGGCCCTGTCCGCGGCGGCCGCCCTGGCGGCTCCCGCGGCGACCGCCGCCCCCGGGCCGCCCGACGCCAGCGCCCCTGTCCCGCCGATCCGTTGGGGCGCCTGCCCGAAGGCTGAGCCGCCGGACCCCGAGCCGAGCCCGAAGGCGCGGTGCGGGACGGTCGCGGTGCCGGTGGACTGGTCGAAGCCCCACGGCCCCACGCTCGACCTCTTCGTGGCCCGCCAGCAGGCCACCGACCCCGGGCGGCGGGTCGGCGTCCTCCTGTCCAACCCGGGCGGCCCGGGGAATCCGGGAGCCGACGACGCGCTGTACGCGGACGACCCCGTCTCCGGCTACACCCGGGCCATGCTCCGGCGCTTCGACGTGGTCGGCTTCGATCCGCGCGGCGTCGGCCGCAGCCAGGGCGCCCGCTGCGACGAGCGGCTCCTCCGCTCGATCCCGACCCGCCCGCGCAGCGAGGCCGAGTTCACCCGCCTGCGCACCCTCAACGGGCGGCTCGCGCGCAGTTGCCTGGAGCGGACGGGGCCGCTGGCCGCGCACATGGACGCCGTGAGCGTCGCCCGCGACATGGACGCGATCCGCGCCGCCCTGGGCGAGCGCCGCATCAGCTTCCTCGGCCACTCCTGGGGCACCTCCCTCGGTGAGCGCTACGCGCGCCTGTTCCCCGGCAGGCTCCGCGCGCTGGCGCTCGACAGCGCCATGGACCCGGGCACTCCGGGCGCCGAGGGCTATCTCAGGACCGGCAGCCTCTCGGTCAACGGCACCTTCAAGCGGTTCGCCGCCTGGTGCGCGAGGGACACGGACTGCGCGCTGAACGGCCGGAGCGTCGGCGCCTTCGTCGCCAAGCTGTTCGCCCGCGCCGACGCGGGCACGCTCCGCGCGCCGAGCCCGCAGGGCCCGACCCGTACGAAGGTGACCGCCGACCAGCTGTCCGACCTGCTGACCTTCGAACTGCGCGGCTACTCCGCCGTGGACACCTCGCGCCGGCTGCTCGCCCTGCACACCGGCGAGGGCAAGAGGATCAGCTGGCCCGAACGCGGCTCGGAACTCCCCACGCGGCTCGTGCTGTGCCGGGACTACGACCTGCGCGTCCGCGACTACGCCCACTACCGGGCCATCCGCGAGCGGGTCGCGAAGGCCGCCCCGCACGTCCGCTACAGCTCCCAGCGCCTTGACGAGATCCTCGGCTGCCAGGGCTGGTCCGTGCCCCCGGCGCCGCGGCCCGCGCGGGCCGAAGGGCCGCTGCCGCCCGTGCTCGTGGTCAACGCCACCCACGACACGGCGACCCCGCTGGCGGGCGCGCGCCGCATGGCCCGGAGCTTCCCGAAGGCGACCCTGTTCACGCTGGACGTGGTGGGCCACTGGCTGTACCGCAGGGGCGCGACGGTGGCGGCGATGCGGGTGATCGACGCGTATCTGAACGACCCCAAGAGCCTTCCGAGGAACCACCCGAAGACCTAGCCGAAGAACCACCCGAAGAACCACCCGAAGAACCGTCCGAAGAGCCGCCCGAAGAGCTAGCGGGCCCCAAAGGGAACCCTTCCCTCCGTCCGCCCGTCCTCCCAGCCATGACGACTGCACCTCTCCGGTCCGCGCGCCTCGCGGCGGCCACCACCGCCCTCGCCCTGGTCACGACCCTCGCGGGCACCGCCACCGCCGAGGCGGCCGGGACGGGCGGGACGAGCGGGACCGCCGACCGGCAGCGGGCCGCAGGACCGGCGAGCGCCGGGGCGAGCCTCACCAGCTACCGGCTCGCCCCGGGGCTCCTCAAGATCACCGGCGGCCGGACGGCGGGCAACCCGTCCCAGGTGCACGGCGTGCTCGGCATGCCCAAGGGCAAGGGCCCGCACCCGGTGGTCGTCGTCCTGCACGGCACGCACCACAACTGCGTGGTCACCAAGGACGCGTCGGACGTCGTAGCCCGCCAGCCCGTCAAGGCCCACTGGCCGCTGGTCTGCGCCAAGCCGGGCAAGCCCGAGCGCGGTCTCGGTCCGGACTATCTGCGCCACGACGTGGGCCTGTCGCACCTCGTGCAGGCGCTCACGCGCAAGGGGTTCGTGGCCGTGTCGATCGACGTCGTCTCGCCGGAGAACTGGTGGGGCGGCGAGACCGACCCGGTCAAGGGCTACACGGATCTGGTCAGCGCCCATCTGCGGCTGCTCTCCGACCTCAACAAGGGCGTGACCCACGGCCTGAGGATCCCCGGCGTCAAGGGCCGCGTCGACACCTCCCGGGTGGGTCTGGTCGGGCACAGCCGCGGCGGGGGCTACGTCCTGTCGCCCCAGGCGGCCCGGCGCGCCGGGCTCTTCGGCGCGGTGGCCGTCCAGCCCGCGGAGAACGCCGAGCCCGCGCCGCACAAGGTGCCCGTCCTCAACATCCGCGGCGCCTGCGACGAGGACGTGCAGCCGGACGCCGGGCGGCGGACGATGAAGGCCCTCGCGGCGTCCGGCAGGACCAAGGTCGCGGCCGACGTCCTCCTCGCCGGGACCGGGCACCGGATGATCAACACCAATCTCGCCCCCACCGACAAGGGCGGCGGGATCGGCCCCTGCCGGCCCGCCAAGGTGGCCACACCGGCCGCCGCCCGCGCCCAGACCGCTCAGCTGACCGCGTCGTTCCTGGCCCAGGCGCTGCGCAAGGCCCCCTCGTACCGCCTGCCCGCCGTCGGCAAGATCGCGCCCAAGGGCGGCAATCTGCGCCGGGGCGGACCGTCCGTCACCTTCCGCCCCGCGCGCCAGGAGACGTTCACCGACCCCCGCGCGATCCGCGAAGTCTCCTCCAAGCAGCGCCTTCTGCCCGCCATCCCCAAGAGCCTGAAGGTCAACAAGCGGCCCGATGACGGGATCTGAGCACGTGTCAGTGGCGGCGGCTCGAGTCCGAGTGCCAGCCGAAGGGGCCCGCGTCGACGGACGTCGTACGGCGCCCGTCGGAGTTGATGGTGGTGTGGCCGCGGCGGCCGCCGACCGTGATCGACCACTTGCGCCCGTTGATGTGCACCCGCACCCCGGGCAAGATCCGGAACGATTTGCGGAACGTGAACGACATGAGGCTTCCTCCCCGTCGGTGACCGTAACCAGATCACGCCCCGCCGGTCCCGTCGGTTCCCCCGGATCTTCGAATGGCGGGAGATATTCGCTCGCGGTCCGGGACGTGACGCACCCACTGTGACTACTCCCCCTCGTGAACGAGGGGGCTTCTCGCTAGGCCGGTTGGGCTTCGCGACGGGCCAGCCCGGCCCGCAGAACGTTGGAAGCCCCCACGACGTCGGCGTGCGCGGTGTGGCCGCAGGCGACGCAGTGGAACTTCTCCTGAGTGGGCCGGTTCTCCGCCGCTATGTGCCCGCATTCGGGGCAGGTGCGGGAGGTGTTGCGGGGGTCCACGGCGATCACGACTCGTCCGGCGCTTTCAGCCTTGGCGTGCAGGATCGCGAGGAACACCCCCCATCCGGCATCGGCAATGCTTCGGTTGAGCCCGGCTTTGGCCGCCGCACCATTGGGGGCGTAGGTGCCGTCTGGGCTGGGGCGCGGCGCGGGCGTGGCCGACATGTTGCGGATCTTGAGGTCTTCGTGCGCGATCACGTCGTGTTCGACCACCAGGCTGCGCGCGGTCTTGTGCGCGTGGTCCAGACGCTGACGGCGGACCTTGCGGTGCACCGTCGCGACACGTTCGACGGCCTTGCGGCGGCGCTTCGAGCCGCGCTTGCACCGGGACAGAGCCTGCTGTGCCGTCTCCAGCCTCGCGGCGGCTTTGCGGCCGTGGCGCGGGTTGTCGACATGCGTGCCGTCCGAGGTGGTCAGGAACGAGGCGATCCCGAGATCAATCCCGACCACGGCACCGGTCGCGGGAAGCGGTTCGGGCCGGGCCTGCTCGGCTGTGAGGACGACGTACCAGCGTCGTCCCTCCCGCTTCACGCTGACGGTCTTGACCCGGCCTTCCACCGGCCGGTGCTGCTTGACCTTGACATGCCCAACGCCCTGAAACCGGACACGAGTCTGAGACGCGTTGGGCGTGGAGTCCCACCGGCAGCCGTCGCCGTCCTTGGGAAACTCCACCGTGTCGAACCGGCCAACACCGCGAAACCTCGGGTACCCGGGCTTGTCTCCGGATCTGACGCGGCGGAAGAACGCGGTGAACGCCTTGTCCAGGCGGCGCAAGGTCGCCTGCTGCGAGCTGAAGGACCAGCGGCCCTGCCGCTCGGAATCGAACGCCCGGATCTCCTTGAGCTGCGCCGACTGCTGCCCGTAGCGGATCGTCGTCTTCGAGTCATGCCGCCAGGCGTCCCGGCGTTCCTGCAAGGCCCCGTTGTAGAGCGAGCAGTGATCCCGCAGCATGTCCGCGAGCGCGCCTTCCTGACGCCCCGTGGGGCGCAGCAGGAACTTGTAGGCGCGCATCATGCCCCAAGGATCGCAGATATCAGACGTGTTGGGGCCTTCGACCCTACGATGCCGCGCACCTCCGGTACGCACCGAACGATTCGTTCCCCCACCGGCTAAAGCCGGTGGTCCCCTCGAAAGGAATCTGATTGGGCATTCGTGCGGGGCGCACCCCAGGGAGCGGGCGAATGGCGGAGGCACACGGCTTCACGTACGAGGAACGCGGCGACGGGTCCGTGGAGATCCGTCACCACGGGCGGTCGGCGACCGTGCTGCGGGGCGGGCGCGCGGCACGGTTCGTGCGGGAGGCGACGACGGGCGACGCCCAGCTGGTCATGGCCCGGTGGACGGGAAACTACCGGCGGGGCAATGAGCGGGCCGCCCGCGGCCATCCCCGCAACGCAGGCGGGCGCCGGTAGCGCGCCCGGCGGCTGGACCGGGGCGGCGCGGGGCGGCACGCTTGGCGTCGCTGGTGTGAGGGGCGTCGTACGAGAGCGGGGGCACCGTGGAGGTCCGTGCGTTCACCGAGGGCGACCGCCCGGGGCTGCGGGAGCTGTTCGGCCGCGCCGGGCAGGGCGCGCCCGGGGCCGGGCTGTGGGGACACCAGGCCTCGGAGGCCGCCGTCTACCTGGACCCCTACCTGGGGCCGGAGCCCGCCGCGCTCCTGCTGGCCGTCGCCGAGGGGCGACCCATCGGCTATCTCGCCGGGTGCCTGGACAGCGCGGCGTTCCCCGGCGAGGACGAGCGGCTCGGGCGCGCCGTCCGGGAGCACCGGCTCTACCTGCGGGCGGGCCCTGCCCGGTTCTTCGCCCGGGCCCTCACCGACCTGGCGTGGGCGGCGGCCCGGCGGCAGCCGACCGCCAAGGAGTTCACCGATCCGCGGTGGCCGGCCCACCTGCACATCAACGTGGCCCCAGAGGCCCGTGGCACCGGGGCCGCGGACCTGCTGATGGACCGCTGGCTGGAGCGGGTCGCCGACCGCGGCGTCCCCGGCTGCCATCTGCAGACGCTCTCCGAGAACACCCGCGCCGTCCGCTTCTTCCTCCGCAAGGGCTTCGTCCCGCACGGCCTGACCCCCGTGGTCCCCGGGCTGCGCCACGCGGGACGCCGTCCGCACCAGCTGACCATGGTGTGGAACCCCGGCGCGTGACGGGGTTCCCGCCTCGGCCGGAGGCTCGCCTCCCTCCCCTACTCGGGCGTATCGTTAAATAACGGACGGCTCGGAGCGACAGGGGGTCGTCATGGTGCAGGAGCTGCTCGCGGCCGGTGTGGCGACCCTCTCCGCCGGTCTCGTGTACGTGTCGGCGGCGGCCCGCGTCGTCAAGCAGTACGAGCGCGGTGTCGTCTTCCGGCTCGGGCGGCTTTCGGGCGAGCCGCGTCCGCCGGGGTTCACGATGATCGTTCCTGGCGTGGACCGGATGCGTAAGGTCAACATGCAGATCGTGACGCTGCCGGTGCCCGCGCAGGAGGGCATCACCCGGGACAACGTCACCGTGCGGGTCGACGCGGTCGTCTACTTCAAGGTCATGGACGCCGCCAACGCCATCGTCCAGGTCGAGGACTACCGCTTCGCGGTCTCCCAGATGGCCCAGACCTCCCTGCGCTCCATCATCGGCAAGAGCGACCTGGACGACCTGCTCTCCAACCGCGAGAAACTCAACCAGGGCCTGGAACTCATGCTCGACAGCCCCGC